>DASRFK010000093.1:0-55495 GCA_035651635.1 Verrucomicrobiia bacterium
TTTGACGCCTATGATCCTGCGCAGCCTTTCACGCCCTGGGCCTGCCGGTTCGCCCTGAACAAAGCCCATCAGTGGATCGAGCGGCGGCAGCGTTGGCAAACCCTGCTGGCGCACGGGCTGGCGGAGGAGTTGGTCCAGCGACGGCAGGAGCTGCAGCCCGAGTTTGAACTGCGGCTACGGCATCTCGAGGGTTGCCTCGGAAAGCTGCCCGAAGGACAGCGCTCGCTGGTTGAAGGATATTACTACGAGCGCACCGCTATCGAAACGCTGGCGGAGCGCTCTGGCCGGAGTTCGGCCGCAACCTATAAGATGCTGCAACGGATCCGTCACACCCTCCAACTGTGCGTCGAAAGCCAGCTACAACCGGAGGCGTCATGACGCTCTTGTTCCCGTCTACCGAGTTTGACGACGCTGTCGCTGCGGTTTGCCATGGCGTCGCAAATGAAACTCAGATGCAGGCCCTGAACGCATTATTGCGAAGCAACTCGAACGCTCGCGACGAGTATCTGATGCGGGTCGAGCTGCACGCCCGCCTGGCGTCTGAGCCGGACCTGTTTTCTCAGGTGGCGTATGCAGCTGGCGGTTGTCGCCTGCCCAAAAGCAGCATGGGTGAAGGGCCCAAAATTCTCTCACTGAACCCGCCTGTTCCGGCCACGAGGAGTAAAATGGTGCGGGTGTTGGCGGTTGCGGCTTGCCTCGTGTTTATCTCCCTGGGCATTTGGAACTTTTGGTTCAAGCGACCCGCCCATGTCAGCCGAGCGACCAGCACTGCCGTGGCGATGCTAACGCGGGTCGTGGATGCTCGTTGGAACCAAACCACCGGCCCGCTGCGGGTCGGCAGTGCCTTGGAGCCGGGCTGGGTTCGACTCGAATCAGGTTTGGCGCAAGTGGTCTTCTACAGCGGGGCACGTATCGTGATTGAGGGGCCGGTGGAATTGCGGCTCGTTTCACCCAACGAAGCCATTTGTCCGAACGGTCGACTGCTCGTTGAGGTGCCACCGGCGGCACGGGGCTTTCGCTTAGGAACAGCTCATTTCAACTTGGTAGATCTCGGGACCGCCTTTGGGATCGATGCCACCCAGGACAGAACTGAAGTTCACGTCTTCAAGGGAAAAGTAGAGCTGCTCCCAGAAACGACAGCGAAGCGATGCCTGAACGAAGGACAGGCCGCCCTGGTGCAGGGAAGCGCTGCCCCGCAAATTATGGTTGCCAGCGAAGCCGGTTTCGCTCCGCTCTTCGAATTCGAGCAGCGGTCCATGGCTTCACAGGCCTTTCGCTATGAACAATGGCAGTTTGCGAGCGCCCAGCTTAACCAGGACCCATCCCTGGTTGTCCATTTGGATTTTGAGAACCTCAGCAGCACGGACTGGACGCTGCTTAATGCGGCTGAAAAAAACCATTCCGTGCAGGAAGCCACGGTGGTCGGCTGCGTGCGTGCCGAGGGACGGTGGCGGGAGAAGCAGGCCCTGGAATTCCAAAGTGTCAATGACCGCGTGCGTCTGGTGGTGCCTGGAGACTTCGACGCCTTGACCCTGTCCGCGTGGGTCTGCGTCAACGGACTGGATCGCCAGTTCAATTCACTCTTCATGTCCGACGGATTGGCTCCCGGAACGATACATTGGTTGATCCGCAATGACGGCGTGTTGGGCCTGACCCTTTTCGGCCCCGCCTACGGGAAATTCCAGATTCTGGCCAGTCCTCCGGTGCTCTCGCTCGCTAAGTTCGGAATGTGGCAGCATGTGGCGGTGGTTATCGATGGGAAAGCCAGGCGAGTGGTCCACTACGTCAACGGTTTACCAGTCTCTCAGCAGGCGCTGAAAATAGGGCCTCCCTTTCGGGTTGGCCCCGCCGAATTGGGCAACTGGAATGCACGAACCGGCCCGGACCTAGCTCCATCATTGATCCGAAATCTGAGCGGGTCGCTCGATGAATTCGAGCTGTTTAGCCGCGCTTTGAGCGAGGCGGAAGTCCACGAGCTCTATGCCAAAGGCAAGCCCGACTTATGACAGGAATGCCACGGTCCAAACTCAAGCTTTCCAAGTCAAAAACGTATTGTTGGAACAGGCGATGAAATCGAGCGCAAGGGATGCAATAATCCGAAAGAATTCTCAAGAAAGGCACTTAATGACAAAACCAGGCATGACTGTCCTCGTTGGTTTGATTTGGCTCCTGACCCCAGCCCGGGCGGCCGACATCGCGGGCCAGTGGGGTGGTGAATTCGATTCTCAAATTGGCCTGCAGAAGTACGTATTCACCTTTGAAACCCAGGGCAACCAGCTCACTGGCAAAGCGGCTTCCGAGGTCAATGGTCAGAAGCGTGAAGCGCAATTGAAAGAAGGCGTCATCAACGGTGAGACCCTGAGCTTCGTGGAGCTGTTTTCGTTCCAGGGGAACGAAATTCGCATTCACTACACCGGCAAGCTGGGCAAAGATGAAATCCTGTTCACGCGTGAAGTGGGCGACTTCGCCAAAGAAGAGTTTAAGGCAAAGCGCGTCGAAGCCGCAGGGCCCAGCCCTGGCGCAGCCAATGCGGCTAATGGCTCCGCGGGGGATCGGCCGCGGCGCGGCCCTGGCGCATTCGGGGGGCCGATTGAACTCAAGCCGGACGACAAACCGGCCTTCGACGATCCGCCCGCCGGCTTCGACAAGAAGCGCGATAATATTCCCCACGGCAAATTGGAGATGATCGAGTACGATTCCAAAACTGTGGGGACAGCGCGCAAGATGCAGGTCTATACTCCACCCGGCTATTCTAAAGACAAGAAATACCCCGTGCTTTACCTCCTGCACGGCATTGGTGGAGATGAAACCGAGTGGGAGCGGTTTGCGACCCCGGACGTATTGCTCGACAACCTGATCGCCGACGGCAAAGCGGTTCCGATGATCATCGTGATGCCGAATGGCCGCGCACAAAAGGATGATCGCCCCGGGCCAAACCCTATGGCGACGGCGCCGGCCTTTGCGGTTTTTGAACGGGATCTGCTGGACGATGTGATTCCCGCCATCGAATCGCGGTATTCGGTGCAAGCCGATCGCGAACATCGGGCCCTCGCGGGACTCTCGATGGGCGGCGGCCAATCGCTAAACTTCGGTTTGGCTCATCTCGACACGTTTGCCTGGGTGGGAGGTTTCTCGTCAGCGCCGAATACAAAACCACCCGACCAACTCGTGCCCGATCCCGCGGCCGCAGCCCGGCTGTTGAAACTGTTGTGGCTCTCCAGCGGCAACAAAGATGGATTAATCCGAATCAGCCAGGGCGTTCACGCTTATCTCAAGGAAAAGAAGGTGCCGCATGTCTGGCACGTGGACGGCAATGGCCACGACGCAACACACTGGAGAAACAACCTGTGGCTGTTCTCGCAGCGCATCTTCAAATAGCCGCAGCCGATCACAGAATCATGGACTCTTTTGTATTATGGACCACCTCGTTCCTCCCATGATTTTGTGAACATGATTTTGTGATCGACCCAACCGTCCGCTCCTCATTCAAATGAATGCTCATAATTTAAACCAAAACTCACAAATCCTTCCGGTCACCCTGGCGCTGCTTGCCATTGGCGCCGCGGCCCCTTCCGGCGAACCGTCCCTCAAGGATGCCTACAAAGATCATTTCTATGTTGGCGTGGCGATCAACCGCACCATCGCCACTGGCAATGCAGTCCGGGCCGACAACGTCAACCGGCGCCTCGAACAGGTCGCCAAGGATATTTCGCTCGTGAAGGCCCAGTTTAACCAGATTTCCCCGGAGAACGACCTGAAATGGGCGTTGATCCATCCCCGTGAAGGCGCCGACGGTTATGATTTCGGACCGGCTGACGCTTATGTGAATTTTGGCGTAAGCAACAATATGTATCTCGTCGGACATACACTTGTTTGGCACGGCCAGACGCCGAGATGGGTGTTTCAAGGAACCAATATGCCGCCCGAAGACACCACTAATCAGGCTTCCCCCGGCACCACAAACACGGCGACGACAAATAGATTGAGCTCGGGCCGATTTGGTGGCGATTTCGGTCGCGGTTTTAGCGGACCCCGCGCGTCTCGGGAAGAGCTGCTCCAGAGGATGCGCGATCACATTCACACGGTGGTTGGCCGGTACAAGGGCAAGATTAAGGCCTGGGACGTCGTAAACGAGGCTGTTGCGGACGGCGGCACAAATATCCTCAGAAACTCTCCCTGGCTGCAGATCATCGGCCCGGACTTTATTGCCAAGGCCTTTGAATATGCTCATGAAGCCGATCCGGACGCGCTCCTCCGCTACAACGATTACTCGCTGGAGAACCCAACCAAGCGCCGTAAACTCATCACGTTGATCAAGTCCTTGCAAGAACAGCACGTTCCCGTGATGGCCATTGGATCACAAACCCACGTCAGCGTGTCGTCACCGAGCTTCGAGCAGGAAGATGAGGCGCTGGCTGAACTGGAGACCCTTGGCCTGCCCATCCACATTACTGAACTCGACGTCAACAGCGCCACGGGTGGACAGCGTAATACAGGGGCCGACGTCGCCGGCAACGCCGCGACCACTCAGGGCGGCCTGGTGGATGACGCCAACAGGAAATTGGCAGACGCCTATGAACGCCTCTTCAAAGCATTCCTCAAACACGACAAATCGGTGAAAGTTGTCACCTTTTGGGGTGTCAACGATGGGGTCTCATGGCGAGCCAATGGCCGGCCTCTGCTCTTCGACAGGGACGACCAGCCCAAGCCGGCCTTTGACGCGGTCATTCGCATTGCCTCCGACGCACCGCCAAAATAGCAATTGGATTCCGAATTACGGAAGCCCTGACTTGGAAATTTTCGCGCATGTTCGCCAACCCTTCGCGGCTGAAGACCAGAGAGCGGGGAGCCACGCCGCTCACGATTCCAACAACTTAATTGTTATGAAAATGAGGTTGTTCTTATTGGCAGCATTTCTCACCCTGACTTCGAGCGCTTTCTCACAAGATTCGAATTTTTACATTTTCCTCTGTTTCGGACAGTCAAACATGGAAGGCTTTCCAGGAATTCAACCAGAGGACAAGACAGCCGTAGACGATCGTTTCCAGCTTTTGGCAGCAGTGGATTTCCCCAACCTGGAGCGAAAGAAGGGCAATTGGTATCCTGCAATCCCGCCTTTGTGCCGGCCTTCGAGCGGTCTTTGTCCGGCCGATTATTTCGGCCGGACAATGGTTTCCAATCTTCCGCCAAGTATTAAAGTGGGCATCGTCAATGTGTCCGTAGCGGGGTGCAAAATTGAACTGTTCAGCAAAAACAAGTTTCAGACCTACGCTGCCACTGCGCCAGCCTGGATGACCAATATCATCAAGATGTACAGCGGAAACCCTTATCAATATCTCGTGGAGGTGGCGAAGTTGGCTCAGAAGGATGGGGTAGTTAAAGGCATTCTGTTGCACCAGGGAGAATCAAACACCAATGACAAAGAATGGCCGAATAAAGTTAAAGACATCTACGACGACCTGCTCCACGACCTGAATCTTAAAGCCGAAGAAGTTCCCCTGCTCGCGGGTGAAGTCGTCAGTGCGGATCAAAAAGGCGCGTGCGCCAGCATGAATACGATTATCGATGAGTTGCCAAAGACAATTCCGACCGCGCACGTCGTTTCCTCGAAGGGTTGCGCGAGCCGCCCGGACCATCTCCATTTTACTGCGGCAGGTTACCGGGAGCTGGGAAAACGATACGCCGAGACAATGCTTTCCCTGCCGGGTTTTAAGAATGCCGGCACCCACTAGCCCGTAGCCATGAAACTCCTGCTGGTCCTGGTAACGGCTCTCCTGCTCGCTTCGCCCGGATTGGCCCTCGATGGCCAGATTGGGATCCACGACCCCTCCACACTCATCCAATGCGACGGCAAATGGTACGCCTACGGAACGGGTGGCGGTGCCTTGGTGTCCGACGATGGTTGGACCTGGCGACGCGGAGTTATGCCCTCCCGCACCGGACTTGCGCCTGACCTCATTCATATTGCTAACCGCTATTACCTGTACGTTGCCAGGAACGTCGGCGCGCAGCCAAGGGCGGACATCAATATGATCTGGAACGTGAGCCTGGATCCCGATTCTCCCGACTATAAATGGGAAGAAGGCGGCGTGGTCGCTTCGTCAGACGGCACCGAGGACTGCAACGCGATCGATCCGGGAGTGTTTCTTGATCCAACTAATGGCAAATTATGGCTCACGTACGGATCGTATTTCGGATTTATTCGATTGGTTGAACTCGATCCCCGCACGGGCAAGCGCGCTAATCCGAACGATCAACCGGTGGATATCGCCATCAATTGCGAGGCTTCAACCATGATGTTTCACGACGGCTGGTACTACCTTCTGGCCACCCATGGCAGTTGCTGCCGCGGTTCCGATTCCGGTTACAACATCCGCGTCGGCCGCGCTCAAAGTGTCTTCGGTCCCTTTATCGACAATATGGGCGTTGAGATGCTTCAAGGCGGCGGCAAATTATTCGTCGGTTCAGGCGGGCGCGTTGTTGGCCCTGGACATTTCGGCTTGCTCGACCTGGGCGATGGCCTTCAGAAGTTTTCCTGTCATTACGAAGCCGACCTGGACAAGGGCGGTGCCAGCGTCCTGGACATCCGGCCGCTGCTCTGGAAAGACGGTTGGCCCGTGGCGGGCGAGAACCTCAAGGAAGGCACTTATGAAATCGAATCTCTGCGCACCGGCACGTCGCTCGAGCTTGCCGTTGAAGGGGTGCCGGTCGGCGGCAGGCGCCCGAGGGGAAGTGGCGCGGGATTTTCCGGCCTCGGCGGTCCTGGTGGAACCAATGCCAGCGGGCTTCGGGGCCCACGCGGACTCGGCGGTGGCGGACGAGGACTGTTCGCCGGTCAGGGCGGCGTGATTCCGCCTCAGGACGTCGCGCAAGTCTCGACGAATTGGCCAAGCGGCAACATTGAACTCCGCCTGGCCAATTACCTGTGCCAGGCCCAACAGAAGTGGGCCCTCACGGTGGTCACCAACGCCGGCGGGTACCTCGGCTCGCCCTATTTCAAGATCGTCATCGCCGGCACGGACCGAGTCCTGACCGCGACCGCGGAGGGTGAACTGGTGGCCCTGCCCGCTTTCACCGGCGGGCCCGAACAAATTTGGCGTCTCGATCAACTTGTCGACGGTACGTGGCGCATTATGCCCAAATCGGTGCCCGGCTCAAACCAGGCCTTGGCTCTTTCGGCAGTGGGCAGTAGCTACGCGACCCTGTCGAAATTCGAACCTGCGAGCCAGAAACAGCGTTGGTTGCTCAAGATTCCGTGAACCGCGACCCCGCCACGATCCGAGTGTTAGAATCAACCAACCTGGAGAAGCTCCGCATGATTACGCGCGGCACCTTCACGCCGCGATTGCCTGTCATGGCCGCCACGATTCTGCTCGCCTTCGCCTCCGCTTCAGCCGCGCCCGCTCAAAGCTTCGGACCCACTCTCACGCACCCCAGCTCAACCGCGTTGAAATTGCCCCCGGATGGGTTCCTTCAGCGCTGGCTGATTCTTGAGCCTATTCATGTCAATGGACTTACCGACAGCGCAGTTCAGGCGGCCGTCAGGACCGAATACTTCCCCAATCAGCTCACCGTTATTCCTCGAGACGGTGACAGTGTCACGCTCGGCAACACGAATCTCACCTGGCACGCCGTGGAAACGACGAATTATAACGTCAACCTGTTTCATTTCGCCCGGGCCTTGCACAAGCCAACATCCGACGTCCTTTTTTGGACCGTCACGATCGTCACTTCCCCAGAGGAGATGCACGGCGTGCGCCTGGCAGTCGGCTCCAATGCAGCTTCCGTCTGGTGGGTCAACGGTCAGGAAGTCATTGGCATTTACGGCGACCGCCAGACCGTTATCGACGACGGCGTTTCCAAGCGTCTCACGCTTAAAAAGGGATCAAACGTCGTGCGCTGCGCCGTCATTAACGGCGGTGGTGCCACCGATTTTTGCGGCCGATTTCTTGACCCGGATGACAAGCCACTGACAACACTGAGCGTGAGTGTTGAAGAGCCGCGATGACGTGATAACAAGTGATGTCCAAAATCCATGGCCTTGCGGAAGTAAATAGAGGCTTGCATTACCGAGGCCTTCAAAACAACCATTCAACCCATCCCTCCATGAAAACAAAGCTCTCACTTCTTGCCCTTTTGCTGGCCTGGTCCCAGCTCTGTGTAGCGCAAACCAACGAACCGGCGAACGATTGGACGCCCGCGACATCCAATCAGCCGGGCAAACAGTATCCCCAAGTCAACTCGGAAGGCCGTGTTCGAGCCCGCGTGGTTGCGCCCCAGGCTCAGAGCGTCATGCTTGATATAGGCGCCGTAAAATACCCCCTGACCAAAGGTGAGGACGGCGCCTGGATCGGCTTCTCTAATCCTCAGGACGAAGGCTTCCACTACTACCAAATCATTGTCGATGGCGCCCAGGTTCCGGATCCGGGCAGCCTGTTTTTTTACGGGGCCGGCCGCTGGGGCAGCGGCATCGAAGTCCCGGCCAAAGATCAGGACTTTTACGCTCTCAAGAATGTGCCCCATGGCCAACTACGGGAGGTCCTGTACTTCTCCAAAACCAGCAACTCGAACCGCCATTGTTTCGTCTACACGCCGCCGGCTTATGATCAGGACACTACGCGGCGCTTCCCGGTTCTCTATCTGCAGCACGGCATGGGCGAAAATGAAAGCGGTTGGGGCAACCAGGGCCATGCCAATCTGATCCTGGATAACCTCATCGCCGAAGGCAAAGCCAAGCCCTTCATCATCGTCATGGAAAATGGAGGCGGGATGGGTGGTTCTCGGCCAGGCGGAACTCCTGGTGCCATGGCTCCGGGTGCAACGACGAACAGCATGCCGACGCCTGGCGGGCGCGGGGGCTTCAATTTTCGCGCCTTTGAGCGGGTCCTGATTGACGATCTCATCCCTTACATCGATAGCACCTATCGAACCCTCGGTGACCAACCGCATCGGGCTATGGCCGGGCTCTCCATGGGTGGCATGCAGACTCGCGCGATCACTCTGGCCAACCTCGATAAGTTCTCCCAGATCGGCGTCTTCAGCGGTGGCAGCATTGCGGTGACGAACATCACCGATATGGCCGCCTTTAAGCAGAAAGTGAAACTTGTGTTCGTCAGCTACGGCAGCCGGGAAGTTGATCCCAACCGTAAGAGCGGGGCCGGCCGCGGACTGTTCGGAGGCGACCCTAAGGCAAACAGCGAAGCGCTCAAAGAAGCTGGAGTAAACAGCCATTATTACCTCTCTCCGCAAACCGCTCACGAATGGCAGTCCTGGCGGCGCAGTTTCTACGAATTCGCTCCATTACTGTTTCAGGATTAATGCATCGATTGAACTTCATTCCGAGCTGGTCCAACCCTGCGAATCCAATGAACATGAAAACCCGGACCATTCTTATAACCCTTGCTCTCTCCGTGAGTTCGCTGTGTGCAGCCGACGTCACCGGGATTTGGAAAGCCCAATTCGACACGCAGCGCGGCCTGCAGAAGTATACCTTCGCGCTCCAACAGGAGGGCGCAAAAATCACAGGACACGCCACGGCCGAGGTGAACGACACGAAACGTGAATCCGAGCTGAAGGAAGGCAAAATTGAAGGCGACAGCGTTTCCTTTGTTGAACCGCTCAATATCCAAGGAAATGACCTGCGCATTACCTATACCGGCAAAATTTCCGGCGACGAGATCAAGTTCACCCGTCAGGTCGGCAACTTCGCCTCGACCGAGGCTGTGGCCAAACGCGAAGCAGCGCAGGCGCCAGCCTTATCCGTGAACGCCGTCAAAACCGTGCGAATCAAAGCCGGAAAGTCCGAGCCGGTCAAAGATGCTGACGGCAATGTCTGGTTGGCCGACCAGGGCTTCCAGGGCGGTGAAACCATAGAAAGACCTGACCTTCAGATTGCCAACACGAAAAGTCCGGAGCTTTACCGGGCAGAACGCTACAGCATGAGTTCGTTTTCATGGCCGGTGCCCAACGGGAAGTACGCGGTGAAACTGCACTTTTGCGAAACCTTCGACGGCATTACTGGTCCCGGTCAGCGTGTGTTTTCGTTCAATGTCCAGGGACACGAGTTCAAGGACTTCGACCTGTGGGCCAAGGCCGGCGGGCCTTTGCGTGCATACGTGGAAACAGTCAATGTCGAAGCCACCGAGGGCGTCATCAAAATCACCTTCGTTCCCAACGCGGAGAACCCCCAAATCAACGCGATTGAAATCATCCCGCAAACTATTGGCTCAACCGTTGCGGCAGCACCGGCTTCCCAAGCCAGCACGGCCACCTCCCCATCCTCGACGGTAGTTGCGCAAACCGACACCGCTGCCGCCGGGCCTATCGTTCTCCAAATTAATGCGCGCAAAATCACCGGTGCCGTCAGCCCCATGCTCTATGGGCTGATGACCGAGGAAATCAATTTTTCGTACGAAGGTGGAATTTACGGCGAGTTGATTCGCAATCGCACATTCAAAGCCAATGCCCGGAGTCCGCTTTTCTGGAATGCCATCGGCCAGACAATGCTCGCGCTGGACACGAACCAACCGCTCAATTCCGCGCTGAATCTCAGTTTAAAGGTGGACGCGAGCAAGGCGTCGAGCCTTTCGCCGGCGGGTATCGCCAATGAAGGCTTCTGGGGAATCCCCGTTCGCCCGAACACGAAATACCGTGCTTCGTTTTACGCGCGGGGCCAGGAGTTCTCCGGCCCCCTGACTCTTTCCCTGGAAAGCACCGACGGCAAAATAATGTTTGCCAGCGCGATTATTTCCAAAATCTCCGGCAGCTGGAAAAGGTACGAAACCACGCTGAAAACCGGGAACGTTCAGCCCTCGAAAGAAAACCGGTTCGTCATCAAAACCAGCAAGCCCGGCACGTTATGGCTTCAAAACGTTTCGCTTTTTCAACCGACTTTCCACAATCGACCGAACGGCACCCGTCCCGACATCATGCAAATGCTGGCGGACATGCAGCCGAAATTCTTGCGCTTCCCCGGTGGCAATTACCTTGAAGGCAATACCATCGCCGAACGTTTCAATTGGAAGGAAACGATCGGCGATGTTTCGCAACGCCCAGGCCACCTCAGTCCGTGGGGTTATTGGTCTACCGACGGGTTCGGGCTGCTGGAGTTTTTGGGATGGTGCGAGGACTTGCGCATGGAGCCGGTGCTGGCGGTGTATGCCGGGTATTCGCTCCGCGGCGAGCATGTTGAACCCGGCCCGAAACTGGAGCCGTTTGTGCAGGAGGCGTTGGAGGAAATCGAGTATGTCCTGGGCGACAGAAAGACGAAATGGGGCGCCCAACGCGCCAAGGACGGACACCCCAAACCGTTCCCGTTGACTTATGTCGAGGTCGGAAACGAAGATTGGTTCGACCGCAGCGGCAGTTACGAGGGACGTTTCGCGCAGTTCTATGACGCGATCAGGGCGAAGTATCCCAACCTGCAAGTCATTTCGACCATGGGCTATGAACATCCGGCCCAGGTCGTGCGCAGCCGCGTGCCGGATTTGGTGGACGAGCATTATTATCGTTCGCAGGAAGACATGCAGGCGCACGCTCTCGATTACGACAAATATTCTCGCACGAACAAGACGAAGATTTTTTGCGGCGAATGGGCTACCCGCGTGGGTTCGCCCACTCCCAGCATGGCCGGGGCACTCGGCGACGCCGCCTGGATGACCGGCATGGAGCGCAATTCTGACATCGTGCGGATCTCCTGCTACGCCCCGCTTTTCGTCAATGTCAGTCAGACCAACGGCCAGGGCCGCTCGATGCAGTGGAGCTCGGATTTAATTGGCTATGATGCGCTGACCAGCTATGGCTCGCCCGCCTATTACGCGCAAAAGATGTTCAGTACCCTTCATGGCGATCAAATTCTGGCAACCGACTCGCAAAACATCCCGACGCGCGAATGGCAAGGGCGGGCGAATCGCGGCGGCACCCTTCCTCCCGCGCGGCAGATCCGGGAGGTGTTTTTTGATGCCACCCGGAGCAGCCGGAATGGGATCACTTATCTGAAAGTCGTCAATGAAGGCGGAACAACAGTGCGAATTAATATTCAAATTAGCGGCGCTTCGAAGATCGAACCCCAGGGCGAACTAGTGTCTTTGACCGCCAGCAGCCCGAGCGACACGAACTCAATTGGCGAGCCGAACAAAGTGATTCCTCATACGGAGAAGGTGAACGGTTTGAGCGACAATTTCACCCGCGAATTTCCAGCCTATTCCATCTCGGTTCTGAAATTCAAAACGACTTGACGCCCTCTACGGTGTAATCGTGTCTTCCTCCGAGTGCTCATAGTATGCCGAAAATGACCGTCCGAAAATCCGAGCGAGCAGACCCGGCCGTCCCGCTTTACAGGAAGCCTGGGCTTCCTGTTGTCCGCCGCGTCAAAGACCTGCTGGCGCGTATGACGCTCGAGGAAAAGGCCGCCCAAATGATGTGCGTGTGGCAACAAAAGGCACAAAAGCTGGTGGACGCCGAAGGCAACTTCGATCCAGCCAAGGCCAAGGCCGCTTTCAAGAAAGGGCTCGGCCTCGGCCAGGTGGGCCGCCCCAGCGATGCCGGGGCCCCGCCCGGTGAACCGTGGAAGGGTCAGACTGCCCGCGGCACGGCCGAACTGACTAACGCGATTCAGCAGTTCTTCCTCGAAAACTCGCGTCTGGGCATCCCGGTTGTCTTCCACGAGGAATGCCTGCATGGCCAGGCGGCTCGGGATGCCACGAGTTTTCCCCAGCCCATTGCGCTGGGCGCCACGTTCAATCCGGAGCTGGTCGAGCAGCTTTTCACTATGACCGCGTACGAGGCACGCGTGCGCGGCACCCATCAGGCGCTTACGCCGGTGGTGGACGTTGCACGTGACCCGCGCTGGGGCCGCGTCGAGGAGACCTATGGCGAGGATCCCTACCTGAATACCCGGTTGGGAATCGCAGCCGTGCTTGGATTCCAGGGCGACACCACCTTCAAGGACAAGAAACGCGTCATGGCGACGCTGAAGCACTTCGCCGCGCATGGACAGCCGGAGTCGGGCCAGAACTGTGCGCCGGCCAACATTTCAGAACGCGTGCTGCGGGAGACATTCCTGCACCCATTCCGCAACGTGCTCCGCGAAGCCGGAGCCATCAGCGTCATGGCCTCCTACAACGAGATTGACGGCGTGCCGTCTCACGCCAATACGTGGCTCTTACGCGAGGTATTGCGGAAAGAATGGGGCTTCAGTGGATTTGTGGTTTCGGATTACTATGCCATCTGGGAATTGGGGTATCGTCCCGACACACACGGGCATTTCGTGGCCAAGGATAAAAAGGAGGCGTGCCGGCTGGCGGTTGAGGCGGGGGTGAACATTGAGCTGCCGGAGCCGGATTGCTATCAGCACCTGGCCGAACTCGTTCGCAAGGGCATGCTCAAGGAAAAGCAGCTCGACGATCTGGTCGCCCCGATGCTGTATTGGAAGTTCCAGATGGGGCTGTTTGACGATCCTTACGTGGATCCGGACGAGGCAGCCCGGATAGTCGGCTGCGAAGCACACCGCGAGTTGGCGCTCCAGGCCGCTCGTGAAGCCATCACGCTGCTCAAGAATGAGAACAACCTCGCCCCCCTCGATGCGGCAAAGCTAAAATCAATCGCCGTGATTGGCCCGAACGCCCACCGCATGTTATTGGGAGGTTACAGCGGATTGCCCAAGCACAATGTCACTGTGCTCGAAGGCATCAAAGCCCGCGTTGGCGATCAGATCAAGGTGCTTTACGCGGAGGGTTGCAAAATCACCGAGGCAGGCTCCTGGCAGCAGGATGAGGTAATTCCCAGCGACCCGGCCGAGGACCGCAGGCGCATCGCCGAAGCCTCAGAGGTGGCGAAACAGGCGGATGTGGTCGTGCTGGCGATCGGAGGCAACGAGCAGACTTCGCGCGAAGCGTGGGGACTCAAGCACATGGGCGATCGCACGAGCCTGGACCTGGTCGGCCGTCAGGACGAACTCGTGGAGGCGATGCTGGCCACCGGCAGGCCGGTGATTGTGTTTCTGTTCAACGGCCGTCCTCTGTCGATTAATAAGGTGGCGAAGCACGTGCCGGTTATTTTCGAATGCTGGTATCTCGGCCAGGAATGCGGACGGGCCGTGGCGGATGTGTTGTTTGGCGACGTGAATCCGGGCGGCAAGCTCCCCATCTCCATACCGCGTTCGGTCGGACATTTGCCGGTTTTCTATAACCATAAACCGTCGGCGCGACGCGGTTACCTCTGGGACGATGTTTCGCCGCTGTTCTCGTTCGGTTTCGGGCTCGGTTACACCGCGTTCCAGCTGAAAAATGTTCGGCTGGCAAAGAAGAAGATCGCTCGTGACGGTTCGACGCGCCTCCTGGTGGACGTGACCAATACCGGGAAACGCGCCGGCTCGGAAGTCGTGCAAATGTACGTCCGCGACTGCGTCAGCGCGGTCACCCGACCCATAAAGGAGTTGAAGGGTTTTAAAAAAGTCTGGCTCCAGCCCGGTGAAACAAAGACCGTGGCGCTGGATATTACCGCGGAATCCTTGGCGTTCTACGACCTGAACATGAAATATGGAGTTGAACCAGGCGATTTCGAAATCATGGTCGGGAATTCCTCTCGCGACGCTGACTTGCAGAAGGTGGTTCTGACGGTGACCAAACAATATTAAATCTTCCATGAGCGATAACGATCAGAAGCTCTCATTCTTAGAGAAGGCCGGATACAGCAGCGCGGACGCCGCGGCGAACTTCGTGTTCATGACGATGGTGCTGTTCCAGCTCAATTTTTACACCGATACCTTTGGGCTCACCGCCAGCGCGGCAGCGGCCATTCTGTTATGGCCACGATTATGGGATGCCGTCGCCGATCCAATCGTCGGCATTCTCGCCGATCGCACCAACACGCGTTGGGGAAAATTCCGACCCTGGATTCTGTTCACGGCCGTGCCTTGGGCCATCATCATGGTCCTGGCCTACACAACGCCCAAGGGCTGGAGCATGGCCGCAATGGTCACCTATGCCGTGATCACGAATACGTTGCTCATGTCGATCTACTCCATGAACAACATGCCCTACGCGGCGCTGGGCGGCGTCATGACGGGTGACATCAACGAACGCGCGAAACTCAATTCCTTTCGTTTCATCGCCGTCAATGCGGCGCAGTTCATCGTCGGCGGATTCACCCTGCCGCTGGTGGCCAAATTCGCCGTCGGTCATGACCGGCAGTACGGCTGGCGGATGACGATGACCATCTGGGCCGTTCTTTGTCTCGTGTTATTCCTGATTACGTTCGCCACGACTCGCGAACGCGTGCAGCCGGCCAGGACCGAGAAGTCATCGCCAAAACAGGATTTCCTCGACCTCCTCAAAAACGTCCCGTGGCGGATCATGTTTTTCTGGACGCTGGTGCATTTCGCCATTCTCTCATTTCGCGGAGGCGCGCTCTACAATTACTACCACCATTATGCGGACAAGACCGCAATGTTTGATTTTGTGCAACGCTTCGGCCTGGTGGCGCCCGCCGGCGCCCAGCCCCACGGCGGAATTCTTGAAACTCTCGGCTACGTTGTCCATGGCGACCGCGCCAATCCTTCAAACTCCAATGTGGCGGACGTGTTCAACAGCATTATCAACATGCTCGGCACGGGCTTGATCATGATCGTCATTTTGTTGTCACCGCCACTCGCGCGAAGGTTCGGGAAAAAGGCGGTATCGGCCGGCGGCTTTGGCTTGGCGGCGATTGGCACTTTGGCGTTCTATCTTTTGTCGCCGACGAACGTGTGGGGCATGGTGTGGCTAACCGCCTTCATCTCGGTGGTGTATGCTCCGACGATACCGCTGACCTGGGCAATTTTTGCGGACGTGGCGGATTATTCTGAATGGAAGCTCGGCCGTCGCTTTACCGGGATGGTGTTCGCTACGATCGGATTCGCGCTGAAGTCCGGCCTGGCGCTTGGTTCCGCATCGTTCCTTTGGATCATGCAAGGCTTCTTTGCATATGAAACCGCACTCCCTTCGGCGCCTAAGGCTGTCGCTGGGTATCGCTTCAACAGCGGCGTCGCCGTGAGCATCCTCTTCGCCATTTGTACCGTTTTGCTGTTCACTTACCCATTGAACAAACGAGCGACTATCCAGATGGCTGACGAACTTGCCGAGCGCCGACGGAAACTCACACCCGAACCCGCCATGGTCTGAACTTCAGAGGATTACTGCAAAGGTTCTCCTGACGGCAAGACGCCAAATTTCGCACAGTCAGAAGGAATAGTAATCAGTTTATGATTGCGAAGTGTCCGTAACTTATTGTAGGTTGCGCGACAGGATGAACCACCAACTCTTGGGGGCGCTGGCCACGGCGTGGGTCTGCGCAACAGCGCAAGGCCAGAACTTCACACAGCTCAAAAGCTTTACCTTGGCAGACGGGGACAGCCCATATGGTCAACCGGTCTTGGCGGCCGGGGCCCTCTACGGTACCACCTGCTTTGGTGGGAGCAATAACCTGGGGACCATCTTTAAAGTCGAAACAAACGGCGCGAACTTCGCGGTGCTCAAACACCTGGGCCCGCCGGGGGCGGCTGCACCGATGGCCCGGCTGACTCTCGTGGGCACCACGTTGTACGGCACGAGTCGAACCGGGGGCAGCGCCGGCAAAGGAACCGTGTTCAAAATCAACCTGGACGGGACCGGCTATGCGGTGCTCAAGAGCTTCAACGGGACAGACGGGATGGGGCCCGAAGCGGGACTGACGCCCTCCGGCACCACCCTCTACGGGACGACCTACAACGGTGGAACCTGGGATAACGGGACGGTCTTCAAAATCAACCTGGACGGGACCGGCTACAGCGTGCTCCATCACTTTAACCTGGACGGGGTCAACCCTGCTGGGGAAATGGCGCTGGCGAATGGGGTTCTATATGGCACCACCTACAACGGCAGCCTAAATGGCAGCATTTTCAAAGTCAAAACTGACGGCACCGGCTACACTGTGCTAAAAACCCTCAGCTACGCTGGTGGGAACCACCCTTACGCCGGGTTGGTGTTGGGGAGTAACACGCTGTACGGCGCCAACAGTGATGGAGGCCTGGGCGTGGGTACATTGTTCAAAATCGGGCTGGACGGCAGTGCATACACGGTCCTGCGCGTCTTCGATTACACCAACGGCGCAAACCCTTACAGCACGTTAAATCTCGTTGGTGGAACCCTGTACGGAACAACCCTGGTTGGGGGCGGCGGCTTCTTGGGAGTAGGGGCCGTATTTAAAATGAACACCGACGGGAGCGGGTACACGTTGCTCAAAGCATTTAGCGGCTCCGAAGGCTCCAGGCTGTACGCAGGGGTTACGGTCTCCGGAAACCTCCTTTACGGCACGTGCTCCGGGGGAGGCTCTAAGTACAGCGGCGTCGTGTACAGCCTGGGTACCACCGTGCTCCCGCCCACGGCACCGATCATCACTAGCCAGCCACAAAGCCAAACCAACGAAGTGGGAGCAGTCGTCGCATTCCAAGTGGGCGCGACCGGTACAGCGCCGCTCTCCTACCAATGGCTCAAAGACGCGAGTAACCTGAGCAACGGAGCCAAAATCTCGGGGGCCAACTCAAACGTCCTCACTTTGACAAACTTGCAAACCAGCGATACGGGAAATTACAGTGTGATCGTCAGTAATAGCAGCGGTGCCATCACCAGCAGCCTCGCACGGTTGACCGTAATCACCAAACCACCACCGGTCGCCGGGCCCGATACGATTGAAGTGCCTCTCGGCCTGGCGCTCACGATCTCCACCGCGACGCTCCTGGCCAACGACAGCGATCCCCAAGGGGCGGCGCTGGGCATCAAAGCGGTTCAGTCACCCAGCAGCCTGGGAACAATCGTGCAACTGGCCAACCAAACGGTTACTTATTGGGGCGGCTACCAGCCGCCGGGCGACCAGTTCACTTACATCCTCACCAACGCAAACGGGGGCACCGCAACCGGAACGGTCAATGTCAGTCTGACCGGGTGTCTTCCCGCCACCAACCAGATGATAGCGCAGCCTCTGACCGGAGGAAGCCTGCGGCTCATTGTCGGCGGCCACTTGACCTCGCCCTATGCGCTTGAGCGCGCCACTTCGCTCACCCCACCCATCCATTGGCAAGCCCTGGAAACCAACTTTGCGGGAGCACGAGGCTATACCTTCTTCACCAACACCCCACCGCCTGGAGCGCCGACCTTCTACCGAACTCGACGCCTATGGTAGCAGTCCGCAATGGCGAGGTTTGTAAGCGGACGCAGAATCGGATCGGGCACCGCACCTGATTTTCAAACCCTTTAAATTCCGTGCGATAAACCAAGGCTTGCCCCAAAGGATCGTTGTTGATTGCTGTTCTTATTGAGTTCCCATGCTTTCTTCTGCGGTTTAGCGCCTAAATTCGTAAGATCCCGTCGGCTCAAAACACGCCACCGCGCCGCCGGCTCGCGCGAGGTGCAGATTCAGCGTGTCGGCGGGGGTCACCACGCGTTCTTCTGTCACCAGGTGCTCGCCTTCCGTATCGCTGTCCGGTGCGTCTTTCCAGAGCTGGAGTTTCCATGAGCCCTTTTGCAGGAAATCGAGTCTCACCGGGATATCGCGACGATTGCGATCGGTCAGCGCGCCCAGGAACCAGCGGTTGCCATGGCGCCGCGCGATAACCACATGTTCGCCCACGGCACCATCGAGCGCGCGGGTGTCATCCCACACGGTGGGGAGGATTTTTAGAAACTCAATTCCTGGCTGGCCGCGATAATGGCTCGGATTATCGGCCGCGTGAATTATCGGGCTTTCAAGGCACACGAACAACGCCAATTCGGCGCACCGCGTACCTTGCACTTCCGTCGGACGCACATTGAACTTGAACTGATCAAGCTGTTTATTGATGAAACCGCCGGGGGTAAAATCGGCCGGGCCGACCGCCAGCCGGGTGAAGGGCAGGGTGGTTTTGTGCTCGGGCGTCACCCGAGCGCTCCAGCGATTGTATTCGTTGCCGAGAACTCCTTCACGGGTGATCTGGTTGGGGTAAGTGCGATTCATGCCGGTGGGTTTAAACGCGCCGTGATAGTTGACCATTAGATGATGCCGAGCGGCGGCTTTGACGATTTTTTCATACCAATTGACCATCTCTTGATCGTCGCGATTCATGAAATCGATTTTTACACCGGCAACGCCCCACTGCTCGTATAGCGGGAATGCCTTGAGATAAGTGTCCTCGCGGTCCATCGACGTCCAATGCGCCCACAACCACAGTCGCACATTCTTTTCTCTCCCAACCCTGAGCAACTCCGGCATATCGACGGCGCTGCTGGTGTGAAGAATATCGTCTCCCTTGGCCCAGCCGGCATCCAGCAGAGTGTAGGCCCAGCCCATCTCACTGGAAAATTCGATGTTTTCTTTGAAGGTCGCGGTGCTGGGCCGCGTCATCTGCGACCACCAATCCCAGGAGGCGATTCCTGGTTTTATCCACGAGGTTTCGTGCAGCACACATGGCCTGGCCAGGTTCAGCACCAGGTCGCTTTCGATCAGTTTAGCCGGCTGGCGCGCGATCAGGAACGTGCGCCAGGGACTCTGGCGCGGAAAGGCCGATTTGACCAGCCCCTGTCCGTCCGGGCGTGGGGCCAGCCGAGCAGCCAGGGTAACGGGATCGGCGTTTCCGGAGCCGGCAGCGCGGTTCACCCACATGCCGGCCCAGTCATTGAGATCGCTCTCGGTAATGGCCACCCATGCCGCGGGCGCTTTCACCAGCAAGGGCACCATCCGCACCTGGTCGGTCGGCAAATCCGATAGGCTCGTCGGCTTGTATTCGGATTCCTGCGACCCAATGTACCCAATGGGGTTGTTGGTGGTGCCGGTATTCTCGTTGATGCCGGCGTAACACGTGTAATTTCCGGGAAACGCGAATTGGGTTTGGTCCGCTTCGAGGACAAAATCCTGACTCTGCGCGGAGCTCAGTTTGGGCAGGACGTAACGGAAACCTACACCGTCGTCGAAGGCTCGCACCGCAATTTGAAATGGCCGGCCGGATGATTCCACAAACGAAGCCCGCAGCTCGTTGTGCCGATCGCTCACGACCCGGCGTTTGCCGAATGGGTTTTCCCACGTCGAATCGGAACTATTCCGCTCGACTTTCACGAGCCGCGAATTGGCCCCTATTTCAGAGCCATCGCGAAATCTCAGGCCCAACCGCGAATCTGTAAGCAGCGGTTTCCCGTCTACAGAAATCGAATAGTTGAGCGGACCGTTCCCATGCAACACCATCTGGATCGTTCCGTCCGGGGACTTCACCGAAGCTTGGCCTGCCTCGCGATCTAGCTGTCCGGCGTAGCGGGAGGTGCAGCTCGGCATCAGTGCGGACACGGTGCAGAGCAGGATTGCACAAGCAAACGCGCGGGGCCGGCGGGGTGTTTTGGTTGGGGCATTTTCCATTGTCATAATCAACAGACGCTTGCGAAGGGTCCAATATTTAGGAAAAATGATGCTAACCCCTGATCAACCGGGAATCCCAAAAAAATCAACCGCGAATGGACGCGAGGTAACGCGAATTCAAAGCGATTCGGCCATCATTTCTCGGGCGCTTGTCCGAGCGTGGCTAAAGCGCTTATAAGCCTTGTTTGCAACTCGGCCAGATCGTCGTAATAGGGACCTCGGTGGGCATCGAGTTCTCTGAGCTTCGAGGCAACTTTATCCGAGAGGTTGAAGAGATTGAGACGGAGTCCTGACGCGCGCGCGGCAACAATTCCGTCGACGACCGCTTGGAACCGGCCGGGATCTTTGAACACGTCGGTCGACTTCAAATGCTGCGCGACCCTGGCGATTCCGTCAGGCGACTGGGCAAGAACCCGAGTGGTCTCAGTGGTACAATTTGGGTAGGAGCCGCCATTGGTGGCAGTCAACGTAAAGGCTGCGGCGGCCAGGGCGGCGTTCAGATCGGTGTCGGAAATTCCCGAAGCGCCAATCACGCCGGCCAATAACTCCAGAGTCACAGGGTCGGTCCGGTAATGCTCCTCGCTGAATGCGTCGGCCAGGGCTTTCCTGCCTTTAGCTCCCAGCTCGACCATGGCTCTGGCGGCCGCGCGCAGAATTTCAGGTCGATATGCGTTGGTGTTGGCATAGAAGACCGGAGAGCAAATAATCGCGGCCAGATTGGTAATCGCGATGGGATCATCGGTTCCGGCAGTTACCGCCGCTAACTCCTCAACGAAGCGCAGCAGCTTATCGGGAGCTGCTTCGTAATCCGCGGCGGAAATGTTGGCCGTGAGCAAAGCCGGCCAGTGCTGGGCATATTTTTGCCGAATCTGCTGGAGAAAAAAAATCTCGCGCTCTCTTGGGTTTTGAAACGCTCGGCCGTCGAGCACCTCCTGGGCCGAAGGAAACTGGTCGGTGCTGGCCTGAAGTGCCGCTTGGGTTAGGCACAGGGCGGCGGTGACGAGCAAGAACAGGCGCCGGGTACCGTCAGGCCAGTCGCGCACGAACTCGCGCCCCAGCGTCATGGAGTGCGGCGCTGCGCGCCGCTTTGATCGCCGTAGAAGCCCCCAAAAGTGCCTGCGGCGCACTCTCAAAACTTCGTTTGCTTTGGCACATGCCTCGAGATCGTGAACCGGGCGGGGACGTCTCGTCCCCGCGCCTTCTAAACTCAGCCCGGCCTGCTCCAGTGACGAGCTGTCCCCATCCCGGTCCGTCGAGAGCCTCATGCTTTGAGCAAGGTGAGCGGGTGCTGCGTTCTGGCTCTGCGGCTGTAATCCCGCCATTTTGCCGGAGTCATTCCGAAGCGCTTTTTAAACATCAAATTGAACAAACAGGCCGAGGGATAACCGCTTTCCAAGGCCACCTCGACAATTTTCGTCTCAGTCGTGGCCAGCAATTCCTGGGCGCGAGCCAGGCGCACCTGGGCTTGCTTTTCGCGGAACGACATCCCGACGACTTCGTGAAAGAGGCGGCTGAGGTGCCGGGGAGTGCAACGCATTTCGCGCACCAGGTCGGCAAAGCTTAGATTCAGCAGTTCGGCCGGGCGGGTCACACTCAAAAGCTTGACCAGGCGGCTTTTCGCGTCGAGCACCGCCGGTTGGACGCTGCCCTGCGTCCGCCATTCGTCGGTGAACAGTTCGACGAACAACTGCAGCATGGCAATGCGCGCGGGCAGGGCCTGGGCCTGATCCTTCTCGCACAGGGCTCGAAACTTCAGCGCGGGGGGACTCACTTCGGAAAACAGGCGTGTGACGAAACGTTCCTGTGCCGCCAGACGTTCGAAGAATTGCTGCTCGCCCCAAGTCACCAGGCCCGCCAGCCGTTCGGGTTCGATCCGGAAAAACATGAGGCTGAGTGTGGTGAGTTGGCTGGCCCGGAGTTGGCCCCGTGCCCGCTCCGCAGATACAAGCACCGAGCCGGGCAATAACTCGTAGGTGCTGCGCGGGTGCAGCCAGTAACCCACGCCGCTCTTGACATACAAAACGCACCAGCCCTGGGCTTGCAATGTCAGCTCGCTCCCGGGCAGCAGGCTGATTTCGTTGAGCACTAAATGCGGCTCGAATAATTGCTTCGGTTTCACGCGCGTAAGTCTTCGCGTTCAACACCACAGCATGCGGACACAAATCCTCAGATCTGCACAGGGCCAATGCGCGGCACAGTTTGAACCCGCTCAACCTAGGAATCGAATGTGACAATTCAAAGGCGGTTGGGAAACGAATCTGAAACCGCCGCTAATGGAAAAGCGGAAAGGGAGAAAGCGAGAAAGCGAGAAAGCGGAAATCGGAAAAGCGAAAACCGGGAACACCCGCCTTAGCGCTTTCCCTCACGCCCGAACTCTTAGCCGCTCGTAAGCTCAAGGATGAGCCCACCACGGCCGAGCGTAAGCACGTCGCCTTGTTAACGCTTAAAGATTATAGGTTCAAAGGGTCTTTGGTGCCGCATAAGGATTTTGCCGGTGGTCCAGCGAGGCTCGGATTCGGGTCCCTATTTAACAGAGTTTGCGTTCTGCTTGTAGTTCAAATTCGCCTCTGTAAATTCAGTCCTAGTGGATGATGGCTTCCAGTTGCTTGACCCAGCGGCCGCCCAGGAGTTTCTGCGCCGTTTCCCGCCGGAGATCCGCCAACGCGGGCACAACCGCTTTCACGAGGGCTCCGTCGAGGACCTCACGGTCATCACGCCGGGCAGCGCCTATGCCGCGGTCGTGCGGGACGCCGCCTGGAAAAACGAAGTCGCGCTTACACAGGCGCCGGATGAAGCCTGGTCAGGCAGGTGCTCCTGTCCGGCAGGATCCGGTTGTGTGCACGTTTTTGCCGCAATGACGGCGCTGCTGGCGGAGCATCGGACCGCCGCCGTGCGACAGCTCAGCACCGGACAAGCCGCTTCACCCGTGGCGCTGGCCAATTTGCGAGCCAAGGCGGAACCGTTGCCAGTTCAAGATTTCCGCGACCACGTCAGGGCGTCGGCCGGACGCGTCCTGACGAAACCGGAACTGCGTTTTCTGAATCAGTTGCATGAAGTGTATCTCCGTGCGGGCCAGACCCACCAGATTTCGTTTTGGGATCTCCAAAGGCTTGGGTTTTCCATTGGAAGTTATGCCTGGACCATCCCCAAGCTGTGGCCGGCCTTCCCTAAAAGCGAGCACGAGTTCTGGCTGTACCTGGCCAACTTCCTGCGCGAGAATAAAGTCGAGGTCCCCGAGTTCATGCAACCAGTAACCGACCTGAGCCTGATTACCGAGCGCCTCGAGCGGTGGCGCCGGGCCGATGAGGTCGAAAAGTGGAAGAGAACCTTCGGAACGCTCAGCTTGAGTAACCCGGCAGCGATCGCCCCCGGCGAAATCGATTTGCGTTTGGCGATTGAAGACGGTGTGGCGCGGCTACAGTGGCGGCGCCCGGGCCAAACCGACTTTGAGCCACTGAAACAACAACAATTCCGCCAACTTGAAAATGAGGACGACCAGGGCATGCTCAATCTCACCACCGAGGCGGGGCTGCTTTGGCAATTGCTCGAGCCGCACATGGCGTACGGCAGAAGGATCGACTTGGAGGCGCTGGACGAGGAGATGATCTCGGTTCTCAGCAAGATCTTGCGAACTCGCGTCCTGGAGAGCCGGATTGTGGATGGCACGGGGAATCCGCTGCGAAGATTCGCCGAACCGTTGCGCTGGGAGGTCTCCCCCGCCGAAGGCCAGTCTGATGATTATCGGTTTCGGCTGGTTCAAAACGATGGAAGTTCGCCGCCCGAGGTCTTTTGCGTCCTGCCGGGCCGACCGGCGCTATATTTGACGAGAACCGGCATTTTCACTGGCCCGACGCATATTGAGGAAGTGTTGGATCCGGCAGCTGAGAACCGCATTCCAGCGCCTGCCGTTGAATCGCCCGACGGCGTCGGCTTCCTGGAATCGCTCGGGGTCGAACTTCCCGCGACGTTGCGCGAACGGGTTCGCAAAATCCCCTGGCAAATCACCATCAACTGCGCGTTGCGTCCCACCCATCCCGGCAGCGAAGTCGAGGAGTGTGTCATCCAGGTTCTGGCCGAAGCCCAGGACGGACGACAGCAGACCTGGACGGGTTTCTCGTGGGCCGAAAAAAGAGGCAAAGCCGGGAGCAAAGGCAAGAACGCCGGCACGATCACGGTCTATGACCCGGTGGCATTGGCGCAAGTGCCTTCGATCCTGGAGCCATTAAATCTAAAACCGGCGCAGTATGGCCCGGACCTGGCCATGCGCTTGAGCAAACGCTTTGCCGACACCTTTGTCGCCTGGGTTAAAAGTGTGCCGCCGCACATCACGGTTAATTTGCAGGGCGAATTGGCCTCATTGATGTCGGGAGACATCGCCGGGCGCGTGAAGCTTGAAGTCACCGAAACCGAAATTGACTGGTTTGACTTGCAGGTGGTGCTGGATGTGGACGATACCACGCTGACGGCGGAAGAAATAAAGTTGCTGCTGAACGCCAAAGGCGGCTTCGTACGGCTGCGTGGGAAAGGCTGGCGGCGGCTCCAGTACGACCTCGGCGATGAGGAAAATGAACGCCTGGCCCGGCTCGGGTTGAGCCCGCGCGAGCTTTCGGCTGAGCCGCAGAGGCTGCATGCCCTGCAGTTGGCGGACGAGGCGGCCAGGAAATTTCTTCCCGCTGAGCAAGTGGAACAAATCCAGCGGCGCGCGGGCGAGATCAAGGCGCGCGTCGCACCCCCGCTTCCTGCCGGAGTCACGGCCCAATTACGACCGTACCAGCTCGAAGGGTTCCACTTCCTGGCTTACCTCGCCGCCAACCGCTTCGGCGGGATCCTGGCCGACGATATGGGTTTGGGGAAAACGTTGCAGGCATTGGCCTGGCTGAGTTGGCTGCGCCAAAACCCGCCGGAGACGGCTGGAATTACATCCTCGGGTAGCCAACTGACGCCCTCGCTGGTGGTTTGCCCGAAAAGTGTGATGGATAACTGGAAGGCAGAAGCTGCCCGGTTCGCTGCCGGCGTGCGGGTCAAAGTTTGGGCCGCGGGCGAACTGGCGGAGCTGCCGCAGAAGCTGGACGCGGCTGATTTACACGTCTTGAACTACAGCCAACTGCGCTCGCTGGGTGAAAGCTTGATCTCGGTGAAATGGCTGGCCGTCATCCTTGATGAAGGACAGTATATCAAGAATCCCAATTCCCAGACCGCCCAGGTTGCCCGCGCCCTGCGGGCCGGCTTTCGTCTGGTTCTTTCCGGCACCCCCATTGAGAATCGCCTGCTCGACTTATGGAGCCTCATGTCTTTCGCCATGCCAGGGGTGCTGGGCAGCCGCACCCAGTTCGCCCGGCTTTACGATGCCAAAGGCGACCCGCTCGCTCGGCGCCGGCTCTCTGCGCGCGTCCGCCCGTTCCTGTTACGGCGCACCAAATCCCAGGTCGCCCAGGATCTCCCCGACCGGATCGAGGAAGATTTGTTTTGCGAGATCGAGGGCGAGCAAAAGACCCTTTATCATGCCGAACTCAAGGCGGCGCAGCAGTTGCTCCTCCGGATCAAAACCCAAAAGGAACTCGCGCAGCAGCAATTTCATTTTCTCACCTCGCTCTTGCGCTTGCGCCAGATTTGCTGCCATCCGCGCCTGCTCCAACCCGACTCTGCCGCCGCCAGCGCCAAGACTGAGTCGCTGCTCGAACAACTCGAGCCGTTGATGGAAGAGGGCCAAAAGGTGCTGGTCTTTTCGCAGTTCGTGCAAATGCTCGACCTGCTCCGACCGGAGCTCGAGCGGCGCGAATGGCCGGTGTTTTATCTCGCCGGCCACACCGAAAATCGCGGAGAACTGGTGCGCCAATTTCAAGAGTCCCCCGGCCCGGCCATCTTTTTGATTTCCCTTAAGGCCGGCGGCTTCGGGCTCAACCTGACGGCGGCCAGCTATGTCATTCTGTTCGATCCTTGGTGGAATCCGGCGGTGGAAAATCAGGCGATTGATCGCACTCACCGGATTGGTCAGACCCGCAAAGTCATCGCCTACCGTTTGCTGATCAAAAACAGCATCGAAGAAAAAATCCGCGAACTCCAGAAACATAAAAGCGCGCTGGCCGAAGACGTGTTTGGCGAAGAGAAATTCGCGCAGAGCCTGACGCTGGAGGATCTGCAATTTCTGCTCGCCGACTAGGAGCGCGTTCGGAGGGCTTATCCTAACAACATAGTTTCCCAGGTGTTGCGGTTGAAATCCGAAGGCCGAAATCCGAAACCCGAGAGAAGGCCGAAATCCGAACATCGAAAAAAGACCGGATGCAACGGCAACCTTTAGATTCGGGCTTCGGCCTTCGGATTTCTTTCGGCCTCTCGGCGCGCTGTTGCGCCGCCGCAGCAGGTCGGCTTTCGAGTTTCGGATGGAGAGAGGGCTGCTGTCCGTAAAAATTCTCAACTTGAGAGCTTGAGTTCCGCGCGGCTGCTACCTAGATTACGCGCCGTTTTGTTATGATCGACCGCATTGGAAGTTTTTTTGGACGAAGACCTGCTACCAAAGGGTCTCCGCTCGTGCCTGAACCGCGCCCCAATCCAGCTCCTCAGGGCGAGACGTCTGAGCGCCGGCAGACCTTTTCAAAGGTCTTCCGTTGGCGCTTGCCGGACGGACAAACCCATGATCCGCAGACGGTCGAGGTGGTCGGTTCCTTCACGCACTGGCAGAAAGTGCCGTTGATCCGGGACGGGGTTCTCGACGCCTGGCACGTGACCCTTCACCATCTTCAGGGCAATCGTACTCACCATTACATGCTCCTGGTGGATGGCAAACCCGCCTATGACAAGACCTGTGACGGCCTGGCCGTCCCTCGCGGCGCGGAGGAAGAGCGCTTTCAGTTCATGACCGACCGCGGGCCGCGAGTGATGATGCTATTCGCTCAGACCAAGTAATCCGGAGCGCGACCACCGCCGGATCGCGTCGCCGGAGTGGGCCGAGCGCCCGTCTCAAGCAGCGAAGATGCCGCGCAGGAACCGGCAATTGGCCTGATAGCTTTCGAGAATGGGTTTGCCAGGCGGAACTGCACCTTCTATTTGGATCCACCCGGAGTAATCGATGTCATCCATTGCCGCGCGGACGCGTTTGAAATCAATCTTGCCCTGACCCAACAACGCCCCGTTCTCTTTGGCATGGAATTCACAAATGCGTTTTCCCAACTGGCGAATTTCTTTGTCAATGTCGTAGCCGCGATCAGTGGAGTTGCACAAGTCATAATAGACCCTCACGGCGTTCGACCCCACCCGATCCAGAATCTGCAGGTGTTGCTCCGCGCTGAGCCAGCTTTCGATGCCCAGCGACACGCCGGCTTTCTCCGCCTTGGGCGCCACCAGCTTCAGCCGGCGCACAACCTCGTCCACCCCGGTCTGGTCTTCCCGCAAGTCGTCATTTCCGAAAAAGGCCAGCAGCACGACTCGAACGCCGAGCGCCTGGCAAACCTCGACGCAATCTTCGACCCACGGGATCGTGCGCGGATCCTTTTTGTAAGGGATGTTGTTCAGCTCACCGATGGCCAGCGAAGCAATCGCCACTCCCGCTCCTTTGGCGGCAGTCTTGAATTCTTCCTGCACCTCGGGCCGGCGCAGATGCATGTTGTTCGCCGCAGTTCCCAGGCTGACCTGCACGCCATCCAGTCCAATCTCCCTGGCTAATTTAAACGCCGTCGGATCGTCCATTTTGCCAATCGACCAGTCACACGCGCCGATCTTGAACCGACCGGCTCCGGATCCGGTTAGCGCCCCCAAACTGCCGGCCACGCTTATTCCAGCCGCGGCCCCAATAGTTCTGCGCAGCAGTTCACGACGCGAAATGCCTGGGGAAAGGGCGGATGAGTGCGTACTCATGATGAATTCGTGGTCCACACGCTATCCAGCTCCGCACGCGCCGGCAAGCTTGCTGGAGGGAGGCGGAGGACGTGAGGAAGGGGGCGCCGCTGAGCAACGCCTATTGTTTTATCCCTTTCCGTTCCAGGCTGCGAACCTCGCCCTTAATCAGGCGCGCCACCCGGTGCCGGACGACGTACACCTTCGGCACACTGGCCCCGAGCAGTTTCCCCACATCGCGAGCCGGCATTCCTTTGACGCTATGGAGATAAAAAATCTGATAATGTTCCGGCGCTATCTTGCGCTTGACCCGTTCCATGGCGGCCTCGAGCAGATTGCTCTTCCACTCCTGGTCCCAAAGATCCTCGAAAGCTTTTTCGGCAGCCGGGTCCATGGCCGGCGGGTTGTCTTCGGCGGCCACCTCGGTATCGCTTGAAAACGGCACAAAAGCATATTTCTTCGGATGTCCTTTGCGCAGATGATCGATGATCCGCCGGCGGGTGACATGCATCAGCCAACCTTTGAAAGAGCAGACCTCGGGCTGATAAACAAAATCTTCCATCTTTCGCGCAATGCCAATGATGGTCTCCTGGACCACGTCTTCAGCGTCCGCGTTGGACAAGCCATTCTTGACGGCGGCCAGATAAATGAGTTTCCAATAAGTGTCGAAGAACTCCTGCCACGAGCGGTGATCATCGAGATCGCGCAAGCGCTCGAGCAAACTGAGCCGGGTGGGCGCCAGTTCTTCCAACTCTGGGGCAGCAGTTACTTTGGCCATTCCAATAATAGCTATCGTGGAAATCAATCAATCCTTACAGGAAAGTTGAGTCTCGAAAAGTGAATTGCCGTTTAAACCCGATATTTTCTTTTTCCGAAACATCCTTAGTATGCCCGGGTGAAGTTGATCCGCAGGTTTCGCCCGGCGCCGTCCAAGTTTCGAAATCAATGGCGTCTTAAGCCTGGTTCAGTGTTCTTGAATCACGGCTCCTTCGGCGCCTGTCCGAGTGCCATCCTGGCGCTCCAGGCGAACCTTCGCCGGCAAATGGAGGCCGAGCCGGTGCAATTCCTATGGCGCCGGTACGATGAACGGCTCGAGGCCGCGCGCGCTGTAGTCGCCCGTTTTGTTCAGGCCGAGCCGCGGGACCTGGTGTTCGTCACCAACGCCACCAGTGGCGTGAATGCCGTGTTGCGCTCGATCCAATTTGAGGCTCAGGACGAAATCCTCACCACCGATCACGACTATAATGCGTGCCGCAATGTGTTGGAGGAAACCGCTCGGAGGACCGGGGCCCGGCTGGTGACGGCCCACGTTCCGTTTCCGTTTCGGGAGTCCGGTCAGATCGTCGAAGCCATTCTGGCCGCGGTTACCAAGCGAACTCGCCTCGCCTTTATTGACCACGTCACCAGCACCACTGGCATTGTTTTTCCAGTCGCCCATATCGTTCGGGAACTGGAACAGCGCGGCATTGATACCCTCGTGGATGGCGCGCACGCGGCCGGGATGTTGGACCTGAACCTCGCTCAGCTCGCCCCGGCGTACTATGTGGCGAACTTGCACAAATGGGTGTGCACGCCCAAAGGTTGCGCTTTCCTATGGGCGCGCCAGGACAAACAACTC
Source organism: Verrucomicrobiia bacterium (assembly GCA_035651635.1). Classification (GTDB taxonomy): domain Bacteria; phylum Verrucomicrobiota; class Verrucomicrobiia; order Limisphaerales; family UBA8199; genus JANXQE01. The sequence continues at coordinate 29,843 of DASRFK010000093.1, forward strand.
CAGTTGCAGCCGGCCGTTATCAGCCACGGGAACAATACGCCGCGTCCCGGATTTACGCCGTATCAGGATCGGTTCGACTGGGCCGGAACATTCGACCCGACAGCCTGGTTCTGCGCCGGCCTCACCATTGAGTGGATGGAACGCTTGTTACCGGGCGGCTGGTCCGCGATCCGGAATGCCAACCACCTGCTCGCGCTACGCGCCCGAACCCTGCTCTGTCAAAAGCTGAAAATCGACCCGCCCTGTCCTGCCAATTGCATCGGGTCCATGGCCACTCTGCCTTTGCCAAAAACGTTTCAAGGCCGGGCTAAAACGGACAAAATCGATCCTGACCAGGCCTGGTTATACGATAAACTTGGAATCGAGGTGCCCTTCTTCCGCTGGGGCGAGCCGGAAATCCGTTACTTCAGGATTTCCGCCCACCTGTATAATTCCTTTGCCGAATACGAGTATTTGGCGGACGTACTGGCGTCGACGGGTTCCTCGTCCAAGTCACGTGCCGGGCGCCCGCTGCGCGCACCTGGCATGATTTGAGCTGATTTAGCTCAGTAGCAATTTTGAGATGCTGTTCCGTTGCAAATTGTCCTGTCTGGCGCACCTGTCGTTGTGGGCGATTGGCTTGGTCCTTTCTTGCCTCGCGCCCTTTGGGGCCTCCGCCGTCGTTGATGCCAATTCCTTTAGCAATACCAATGCGCCTCCAGACGGCTCGCCGTGGGCCAACGTCGGTCAGATTGGAGGCGGCGCCAGCGGCGTGTACATCGGAGGGGGCTGGGTGCTCACCGCGAGCCACGTCGGTGTGGGAACGATCGTCCTGGCCGGAAGTCCCTTTCCACCTGATGGCAAGAGCCTGCGCCTGACCAACAACGACGGGACAACGACCGACCTTATTCTATTTCACTTAAATTCTAATCCCCCCCTGCCGAGCCTGCCCCTGGTGACCAACACCCCGACAGCTTTCACGCCGGTCGACCTGGTGGGTTTCGGGCTACTGGCTGGTTCCGGCCAGACCAACGTGGGCGTCTACACCGGTTTCTATTGGTCGGGCTCGGGTGCCAAGAGTTGGGGCAACAATAAGGTGGATTTGGGCGGTACCACCACAGTCAATATCGGTTATGGGAACCTCACGGCATTCTCAACGGATTTCACCGCCCCAGGCACGGTTGGGCTGACGGCGCAAACTTCGGACGAGGCGCAGGTCGCGCCCGGAGATTCCGGGGGTGGCGCTTTCGTCAAAGCCGGCGTTTCCTGGCAATTGGCAGGCGTGCTCGATGCGCAGGGCACCCAGGTCAATCAACCGGGCGGTACCTCCGTGTATGGTGACAAGACCTATGTCGCCGACGTCGCCACTTATCGCCTCCAGATCCAATCGGTGCTTGCCGCCGGCCCGTTGCCGGCTTTATCCGTCAATCACACCGGCAATGAGGCCGTGGTTTCCTGGGTCGATACCGGGCTCAATTACACACTGCAGGCTAGCACTTCGCTTCCAGCTACAAATTGGGCAACAGTTTCGCAGACCCAGGTCCGCAGCAACGGTCAGATTTACGTGGCCGTTCCAGACTCGAGTTCCCTGCGCTGGTTCCGTTTGCATAGCCCCTAGGCCAGTTTCCAGGGACTGCGCATCGGGCGGGTGAGCATCGCGTCAGCCTGTTCATCCTTGATGAAGCGTTCAGCCTCCGGATCCCATTTCAACTTGCGACCCAGCTTAAGGGCGATGTTGGCCAGATGACACACTGTGGAAACGCGGTGCCCAATATCCACAGGGAAATAAGGATCCTTGCGGCTTTTGACGCACTTGAGAAAATCGTCGTGTTCACCCTCCGGATTGGTATAGAGGTGAGTTTCTTCGGGCCCAATGACGGAATTCAGAATCGTATCGGAACTCGCTTCGACTTTCCCGCGCCAGCCGCGATTGCCCACCCAGCCGTCTGAGCCGATGAATTTAATGCTCGGGTTGCCTGGCGTGCAGCTCATTTCCACGCCATTCTTATAACGGTAGGTCACACTGTACTCTTTAACAGTATTGTACAGGCCGCCTTCCCAAAAAGTGCCGGTGCCTTCCACCTCGATTGGTCCGGTGCGCTCGGTGTTATTGGCCCATTGCGCCGTGTCGAACAGATGCGCGCCCCAATCGCAGATGATTCCGCCCGAATAGTCCCAAATCCATCTGAAATTGAAGTGCACGCGGTCTTTGGTGTAAGGGGCGTACGGCGCCGGCCCGAGCCACATTTCCCAATCCAAGTCCGGCGGTACCGGCTGCGGTGTGGGATCTCCGGGACCCTCGGGTTGTTTGGGAAGGATGACCTCGATTTTCTGCAGCTTGCCAATCCGGCCATTGCGAACCAACTCGGCCAGGCGGTGATACATGGGCAGCGAGCGATCTTCGGTGCTGGTCTGAAAAACACGGGCGTGTGTGCGCATGGTCTCAATCAGAATCTTGCCTTCCCCGATCGTCAGGGTCGGCTTTTCGCACTGGACATCCTTGCCCGCGCGAGCGGCCATCACACTGATCAAGGTGTGCCAGTGATCAGGAGTTGAGATCATCACCGCGTCAATGTCCGGGCGAGACAGGACCTCGCGAAAATCTTTGGTGGTTTTGCAATCCTCGTTGTCGTACTCCGCGTCGACCATGGCTTTTGCCCGCCGCATCCGGTAGCCGTCGACGTCGCACACGACCAACACCTTGGCAGCTTTGAGTTGAAGATATTTTTGCAAATTCCAAGTCGTGCCATGGTCACCCGTGCCGATGAAGCCAATGGTGGTGCGATTACTTGGGGCGTCGGCGCCGAAAACGGAAGCCGGGAGGAGACAAGGCACGGCCAGGCTCATGCCGGTGTTTTTCAAAAATTGGCGTCGGGATGGCAATTTCATAATGATTGAGTTCTCGATAGGCAGCCTGCGGCTGTCGCGGGGGTTTGTCACGTTGAAAGCCACGGCATCTGGCATCCAAAGTGCATGTACAAACTGTACTGTTGAACTCAGTTTTCAGGAACCTATGAGACATGTGCTTTTTGTCGGTGAGGACCAGCCGCTCTGGCAAGAGATTCGTAAGGCTTCGACCAACTTTTCCAGCCAGTGGACGGCGAAGTTCGCCCAAAACGCGCCGGAAGCCCTGGCCTGCGCCGCAGAAGCCCGCTTTGATGCCGTGGTGGCGGATGTCCAATTATTTGACATGAGCGGGGTCGACTTGCTGGACGCCATCCTCCAGCGCCAACCGCAAGCGCTTCGCATTCTCGTCTCCGAACAGGCCGATCTCCAGAATACGGTGAAGTGCATCGGCAAAGCTCATCATCATTTGCTCAAGCCGTGTGATATGGCCACTCTGATTCACGCACTGGAGCAGGGCCTCACCTGCAATTCATGGTTTCCCGGTAAAAACGTGCAGCAGCTTCTGGGGCGGTTGCGCTGGGTGCCCAGTCCACCCAATGTCTATTTTCGCATCACCATGGAGATGGATTCACCGACGGCTTCGGTTGAAACCATTGGGCAGATCATCCGACAGGATCCCCCGACGACGGCAAAAGTGCTACAGTTAGCCAACTCAGCCGTCTTCGGACTACACCTTCAGGTCAACGAACCGGGGGAGGCGGTGGCGTACCTCGGTCTCGAGGCGACCCGCACGCTGGTGCTCATGGCGCACACGTTCTCGGAATTCGATCGCCTGCCGCGAACCGGGTTCTCGATCGACGAACTCTGGTTCCATTCGGTGCGGGTCGGAGAGTTTGCCCGCCAAATAGCTTCGTTCGAAGAACAACCCTCGGACGTGGCCGAGCAAGCCTACGCGGCCGGTCTGCTGCATGATCTCGGCAAAGTTTTATTCGCGGCGAACCTGCCGGTGCCTTTTGGACAAGCGCTCTTGCTGGCCAAAGAGCAAGGACTTCCCTTGTACCAGGCTGAAACCCAGCTCCTCGGAGCCAGCCACGCCGAGGTCGGCGCAAGCTTGTTGGCAATCTGGGATCTTCCGGCTCCAATCGTCGAGGCGGTTGCTCTCCATCACCAACCCTCCTTGTCAGTTCGCAAAGAGTTCCAACCTCTGGCCGCCGTGCATGCCGCCGACGTCTTCGCCCAGAGAATTGTTCCCGGCCAGCCGGCCACAGGCATTCCCCAACTGGACCAAACCTACCTGGCCGGCCTTCGACTCCTTGAGCGGGCCGAGCTCTGGCGGCGGCATTGTGAAGAGCGGGATTTGTCTGCAGCCCTCTAAAGGTCCGAAGGATTTGCCAAAGTGATTTCCGAAGCGAGCCCGGGGTTTGCCAATACCGAAGGGCGAACCTCTTCACCGCATTTCACAGCCTGAGCGCGCTGGTTTGTGCGTCGATACCTAAAGTTGCAGGATTGCCCGGGATCTCCGCGGTCTGTTAGGATGGCGTGCGAATGACGAAGGCCAGAAGGTCGGGATGCCGGTGCGAAGAACACGCTTCTCCTGTTTTGGACCGTTTCGTGCGACTCGCCTAAATCAGTTCTAATCTCACCGCCGTGACCACTTTTTCCACTCGTGCAAACTGCGTCTCCTGCGATTGATGCCAGCCACGGACTGGTTTATCCGCTCGAGTCGATCCTTGACCGAATCGAGCCCGCAAAACTTTTTGCTCGCCTTCAGCCGTTGGAAATTGAGCTCGGCAGTGGGGACGGCTCATTTCTGGTTCAGTACGCGGCGGCGCATCCGGAGCGCAATTTCATCGGAATCGAGCGCTTGTTGGGACGTTTGCGGAAGATCGATAAGAAAGGCCGGCAGGCGGGCCTCAGCAATTTACGGGTGGTGCGGATTGAATCGGCTTATTTCCTGAATTATTTGCTGCCGGCTCACTCAGCCGCGGCGTTACACGTGTACTTTCCCGATCCGTGGCCTAAACGAAAGCATCGCCGCCATCGCCTGATTAATGAGCAATTTGTCGCGTTGGCGCACCAGGCGCTCGAACCGGTTGGCGCAGTCTACCTGCGAACGGATGATGCCGATTACTTCGAGCAAATGGTCCGGGTCTTTTCGGCGAGTGATTTGTTCCGGAAAACCGAAACGCCCGCGGACTTAGCCGCGATGCGGACCGATTTCGAACTCGAATTCAACCAGCGCGGCGTTCCTACCTTGCGGGCCGCGTACTCCGTTGTTCCGAATAGCCCCGCCAAAATTGATCAGAGCTCTTCATGAACCTCCCCAGATTCGGGGCGACCGCAGACGGGGAAAACGAAATCGGAAGCGAACGGATTCCGAGATTCTGGGTGCGGAGCTTTTACGGCCAGGCAGGTTCGAATCGATTCAGATTTTTCGCGGGTCACGCATCGTTCGGTTCCCAAAGCCGCGCAAAGCGGCCGCACTCCAAGACGCTGGCGCGTGTTAAAGCGCGCAGATTCGCCATCTTCAGAGGGAACTCAGGCCGTGCCGCACCGCGTATTTCGTCAAACCCGCGACGGTATGAATATTGAGCTTTTGCATGATGCGGGACCGATGAGTTTCGACCGTTTTGACACTGACCTTGAGGTCGGCCGCCATTTCCTTTGTCGACCGTCCCTCCGCCAACGTTCGCAGCACGATGACTTCTCTCTCACTTAACCGAGCCTCTTTACCTTCCGCCATTTTGCGATAGTCCTGCGCCAGCGCGGTTGCCGCTTCCGCGCAAAGATAGAGCTGACCTTTTTCAACCGCGTCCAAGGCGACACCAATTTCTCCGTTCCGGTGCACTTTGGTCAGATAGCCGCTTACCCCCTCCTGGACTGCTTCGCTGACCAATTGTGGATCGACGTGAGCTGAAAAGATGATTATCCGGATGTCCGGGCTGGCCTGCAGAATCTGTCGCGTGAGCAGGACTCCATTAGATTGCGGCAATTCCATGTCGAGCATCACCACGTCGGGTTTCGCGGCTCTAATGCACGTCAATGCCTGCGCCGCATCCGTGGCTTCCCCGACGACCTCAGTGTTCGGCCTGGCCCGTAGCACCAACTTGAGTCCCTCCAATACGATCTCGTGATCATCGACAAGTACAATCTTCATAGCCGACCGGCGCCGCGCGAAGAATCTTATGCATAAAGCATTCCACAAGGCGCAGCCGAACTCGAATGTTCCGTGCAATCCTCGCCTCGGGCCGCCCGCCCCATACCCGCCGGAGTGATCGTCCCCGAGAAGGGGCGCGCCAATTGATTCGTTAAGCCCAAAGGCGCTCCATGCTGTTCTGAATCTGGACACATAGAGCCTGTTTTCGTGTTCTAAACATGCACCGGCATAAGGCGCCGCGGTGGTCCGCCCGTCTCGAAGGTTACCATCTCCAAACACACGCTTTAGAAGGCGCCCTGCAACCGTAAATCGCGTCGTCGGCGGAATCGACTCCCGCGGCGAGCAGAACACGGCTCCGGGCTCGCAACCCGCACTTACCGTCCTTGGATCAACAGCGGCACATCGACCCAGCCGTTGGTTTGGTAAGCTGTCGCTTTGAAAAACCTCGCGCCAGCTGTAGAAGGGATGGTTAGAGAACTGTTCGAGCTTACGTCTGTCAACGTTGACCACATCACCAGATCCGTGCTTTGCCACAGCCGGACCACGTTGGTTGATGAACTCCAGCTAAGCACGAGGGTGCCCTCCGGAGCAACCGTCTTATTTTTGATCAGCGGCGCGGCGGGTAAGAATGTTCCGGCGCTGGTGATCGGTTTGGTTTTGCCTTTAGCCATGATCAGTGTGTTCGTGGTTCCCCCAAAGTAATTCTGGTTTGTTATGGTAGCGACGACGGTGTAGTTGCCAGGATTTGTGGGTGCCAGGGTTTGCCCATTGTAGGTCAGCAGGACTGACAATCCCGAGGGCGTCGTGCGCACCGTGATGGTTTTTGGTGTGCCGTCACAGGTCTGAGTAAGATTGCCCAGCTGCACCTTGGCCAAAGCCTGCGAAATATTTAGAGTATTTATCGCGCTGCCGACGTAGTTCGAATCCGTGATGCGCGAAACCACCGAATATGTTCCAGCGTTGGTGGGAGGCAAGGCACTGCCCGCATAAGCATTGGTTACCCTAAGCCCCGAAGGCACCGTGCTGATGGTGATCGACTTGGGCTTGCCGTCGTAAACCTGGTTGAGCAGGCTTACCTGAATCAAACCTGCCGCCGGGGAAATCACCAGCTGATTTGTTGCGCTGCCGCTGTAATTGGCGTCGGCGATGGTGACCGTGATCGTGTAGGAACCTGCGTTGGTTGGTGCTGTGCTCACCGCGCCATACAGCACACTTGCCGCGAGCCCAGCGGGCAGGGTGGTCACCGAGATGGGTTTGCTGGTTCCATCGTAGGTTTGAGTTAAACCCGCGAGTTGCAACACTCCGGCCGCCTTGGCAATCGTCAAGGTGTTGGTGGCGCCCCCCAAATAGTTTATGTCCTGAATTGTGGTGGTGACCTGGTATTGGCCGGCGTTGGTGGGACTGGCTGCCACACCGTTGTACAACGTCTGCGCCCCCAACCCAGCCGGCAGGGTCACCACCGCGGCCGTCTTGCCGTAGCCGTCGTATACCTGATTTAGGTTATTCAGCTGCACCGATGCCGCGGCCTTTGCCACAGTGAGGATATCGGTCGAACTGCCCCAGTAGTTTGGATCCGTTACGGTCGCAATCACCTGATAGAGCCCTGCATTAGTGGGAGCCAAAGGCGAATTATTGTAAACGACGGTGGCGGCGAGACCCGCAGGCGAGGTCTGGACCGAGACCGTCTTGGCCAAGCCATCAAAGCTCTGACTTAAATTCCCGAGCTGGATGCTGGCCGCAGCTTTGGCAATGGTAAGCACATTGGTCGCGCCGCCGGTGTAATTTGGATCGGTGACAAAAGCGCTGACTTGGTACGAGCCTACATTCGTTGGGGCAACTACCGAGCCGTTGTATAGGATCGTCAACGCCAGGCCTGCGGGGGCCGTTGTTGCCGAAACCTGGCAGGCCGATCCGTTGCATACCTGGGCCAGGTTCCCAAGCTGAACCGAAGCTGTGGCCTTGGAAATGGTCAGGGTATTCGTGGCAGCGCCGGAGTAGTTTGTATCGGTTACGGTCGCAATCACCTGATAGAGCCCCGCATTGGTGGGAGCCAAAGGCGAATTATTGTAAAGGACAGTAGCGGCGAGACCTGTAGGCGAGGTCTGGACCGAGACCGTCTTGGCCAAGCCATCAAAGCTCTGACTTAAATTCCCGAGCTGGATGCTGGCCGCAGCTTTGGCAATGGTAAGCACATTGGTCGCGCCGCCTGCGTAATTTGGATCATTGATAAACGCGCTGACTTGGTACGAGCCGACGTTGGTCGGTGCAACCCCCGAGCCGTTGTAAAGGAGCGTCAATGCCAGGCTTGCTGGGGTGGTTGTGGCCGAAGCCTGGCGAGCCGAGCCGTTATACACCTGGGCCAGGTTTCCTAACTGGATCGAAGCCACCCCCTTGGAAATGATCAGGCCATTGGTGGCACCGCCGGAGTAGTTTGTGTCGGTTACGGTCGCAATGACCTGATAAGACCCGGCATTGGTGGGAGGCCACGGCGAATTGTTGTAGGTTAAGCTGACCTGTATCCCATTGGGTGTGGTAACGGCCGAAACCGGCTTCGCCGTGCCGTCATAAACCTGATTCAGATTTGTCAAAACCACCTGGCACGGACTTGCTGCTGGGTGATAAACAATTTCGGTCGAGTACGCGCTCTCCAAGCCGGCGGCATCGATGGCCGTCGCGGCGAAGTAATACGAGGTCCCAGGTGCCAAATTGCTGATTGTAATCGAGGTGTTTGCTCCCGCCGGAACCATGTTCGTATAGGTTTGGCTGGTCACGCCGTAGTACATATTATACCCCACTACGAGAGGGTCGGTGCTCGGATCCCATGCCAGTTTTACTTGGGCTGCCGATAATTGGAAGCCGGTTGTAGCTCCAAAACAAATGATGATACCTAATGCCAGGATGCGCACAAAACAGGCCATAGCATCGGGCAAGCCTGGTTTGGCGCCTGTGAACACTTTCAGGTTTATCGAAGCTCTATCCCTCGCAAATCCTTACGATGTGGTTAACCATGACCTCGCAGCGACCCTTCTTCAAATCCACTGTCCACAAGTCGGAATAGGCGTTGTCCACATTCAGCCAAGAGGTTGCGTATGAAATGGACGCAGCTTCGGGATTTCGGCCTTATTTCGGATTTCGAGCACAAAACAGTGGGGGACCAGTTGTTAAGATGACGACTCAAGGTTGCTTCATTTTTGCGGGTCCTTACACAGGAAAAGTCCAGCACTGGATTTATCTCGGGGACACGGCGCTGCACCTGGCCGCGGCGGGAGTTGCTTGCGTAGGTGCTTAAGCGCGGTGAGGACGCCGCGGCAATTACGATAAATCCACCGGATCGATATCAACGCTCAGCGTGACATCCTCGGGCAACGCCTGGGCCTGAATTAATTCTGCAAGTTTGCGGCTTAAGGCGGTCATGCGGGGCGTGCGGAGCATCAGTTGATAGCGGTAAAAGGTCTCGGCACGGAGCAGGGGCGCCGGGGCTGGGCCGGCCACGACCAGGTCCTTGAACCCGGCCGTCGCCTTGTCCACCTCGCGACGAATATGCTCGGAGGAGAATCTCACCTTTTCTTCGCTACGGCCTTTGAGCGTGAGCAACGCGGCGCGGCTGAACGGCGGATACTTAAGCTGCTGACGAAATTCGAGTTCCTGTTCGTAAAAGCCGGCAAAGTCATGGCGCCGGGCAAATTGAATGGCAGGATGAAACGGAGTGAATGCTTGCACAAACACCTCCCCTTCGACATCGCCGCGCCCAGCCCGGCCGGAGACTTGGGTCAGGAGTTGGAAAGTCCGTTCGCTCGCCCGGAAGTCGGGTTGATGCAACGCCAGGTCGGCATAAATAATCCCCACCAGGGTCACGTTGGGAAAATGCAATCCTTTGGCGATCATCTGCGTGCCGAGCAAGATATCAATCTTGCCGGCGCGGAAATCTCCAAGAATCCGCCGGTAATCTTCTTTACGCTTGAGCGCGTCGGCATCCATGCGCGTCGTGCGCGCGTTGGGAAAGAGTTTACCTAAAGTCTCTTCAACCTTTTGCGTGCCTAACCCGGCATAGCGAATCTCAGGGTTTTGGCAACTGTCGTTGGGACAAACGGTGGGAACCGGCGCGTGGTGACCGCAAATATGGCAGCAGAGCCGCTGTTCGTGACGATGGTAGGTCAGCGCCAAGCTGCAATTGGGGCAACCAGCGACATACCCGCAGCGCGGACATTGGAGAGAGCTGGAATACCCCCTGCGATTGAGAAAGAGGATAACCTGCTCGCCTTTTTCCAGCCGGGAGGCAATGCCGTCGTGCAGTTGCGGCGAGAAGATGGGGATGATCTTTCCGCGTCGAATGGTTTGGCGCATGTCCACCACGCGAACCAGCGGCATTTTTTTGTCATCGGCCCGTTCCGGCAATTCGAGCAGCTTGTATTTGCCTTTGGAGCAGTTGAAGTAGCTTTCCAGGGAAGGTGTCGCTGACCCAAGCACGACCACCGCGCCTTCCATTTGGCCGCGCATAATGGCGACGTCCCGGGCGTGATAGCGTGGGGCCTCTTCCTGTTTATAGGTGTGCTCGTGTTCCTCGTCGACAATGATTAACCCCAGCGGATCGATTGGGGCGAAAATCGCCGAACGCGCGCCGATGGCAATGCGCGCCCGGCCCTGACGGATTTTATGCCATTCATCATGACGTTCGCCACTGGAGAGATGGCTGTGCAAGACGGCCACCAGCGTTTGGTGCCGGCCCGAGCTGAACCGCGCCTTAAAACGTTCGACGGTTTGAGGCGTAAGTGAAATCTCCGGGACCAGCACGATCGCGCCCTGGCCGTGTTCCAAAGCATGGGCAATGGCCTGAAGATAGACTTCGGTCTTGCCGCTGCCGGTGACGCCGTAGAGAAGAAACGTGCGAGCCGTGGCAGCCGCTTCGGCCTGGTGGCCATTCCCCCGTGGCGTGGATGACATCGACTTTGGGGGGGCGTCAATTGCACTAACGATGGCCGCCAAAGCTCGCGCCTGCGCCTCGTTCACAAGCAGGGGCTGCGTGGGCAAGATATGTTCCCGCGCGTAAGGATCGCGCTCGGAAATTTCCGGTGAGATTGCCACCAACCCCCGATCTTCCAGGCGCCGCACCGTCGAAGCCGTTGTCTCGGCCAATTCCAGCAGCTCCGTCAGCGGCAGTTCACGGCGTTCCTCGATAATGTTCCAGATTTCCTGCTGGCGTTTGGGAAGTTTAGGCAAGGCTCCGGTGAACGGCAGGGCCCGGACGACGAGCCGTTCCCGCCACCCGGCCTGTTCCTGGCGCACAGCCTCGGGCAACACCGATTTGAGCGCGATCTCGGGCGCGCAGCAATAGTACTCCCCCATCCAGCGCGCCAGCCTGAGAACTTTGGCTGTGACCAGCGATTGGGCGCCGATGACGCGGCAGATTGGTTTGAGCCGCGTCTGCGCCGATTCTTCGGCCAGGGCCGTCACACAGCCATATACTTTTCGCGCCCCGAGCGGGACCTGGACTCTCGTGCCAACCTCCACCTGTCCCAGCAATTCCGAAGGGACCAGGTAATCAAATTCCTTGCGCAGCGCGAGTTCGAGCGTAACGCGGGCAATCATCGTGCCGGAGTTGGCTCAGTCCCGGGACAAAGAACGGAGTGTGTTCTCCAATTCCTGGCGCAATGCCTCGCGTTGTGCGTCGGTCGCTTCGCGTGGAACCCGGACGGGTTTTCCCAATTTCATCTCACAGTAAGAAAACGGCAGCGGGATTTGGAACCGATCCCAACTGCGGACGCGCAGTTTCCAGCGCAAAAAGCAGGAGAACGGAATGATGGGCAGGCCGGTGACTTGCGCCAGAGACATCACCCCCTCCTGGACACGATAACAAGGCCCACGCGGTCCGTCGGGAGTGATGGCGAGGTCAAATCCGCGCTCGGCCCAGGTGGTTAGTTCGAGCAGGGCTTGCGGACCACGGCGGCTGCTGGAGCCGCGCACGGGCTGAACTTTGAAACATTCGAGAATCGCGGCTAAAAATCCGCCATCTTTGCTGGCGCTGACCAGGGCGGCCATGCCAGCGGTGTGGCTGAATTTCCGCACATAGCCGTAATAGGCCGGCATCGAGAGTCCCAAGCGGTTGTGCCAAATAGCAAAAATAGCGGCGGAGTCTGCGCCCTTGTTGAAGAAAGCGGAATCATCGTGCCAGCGATAGCGCAAGGTGGCGCTGACCAGCCGGATCAGGGCGACCACCAGCCAGGCGGCAATCCATTGGTACCACCTCGGCCGGTGAGGCACGACGACTCCGCCGTTGCCGGCTCGGTGTGGAGTTGAGGCTGAACTCTCCGGTTGGAAGCTCATTTGGAGGGTCATCTCCCGCTCCTCACGCGGCCTTTTTCAAGCAGGCCCGAACCAGCTCTTCGACCGTGGCTTGTGCGCCCAGAGTTTCCTGGGCCTTGCGCACGGATTCGTGCGCCTCGATCTGCTTGAAACCGAGCGCCATTAAGGCCAGCACGGCGTCGCTCGCCTTTTGATCACCAGGCGACAATGCCCGCGCTTCGCTGGCGGCTTCCCAGGCACCGGCCGCGCCAATCTTATCCTTGAGCTCGACGACGATTCGCTCGGCGGTTTTCTTTCCAACGCCGGTGATTTGCGCCAGCGCTTTGACGTCGCCATTAGCCACCGCGCCGCGAAAGGCCATGACGCTAATCCCACTGAGGACGTTGAGGGCGATTTTGGGACCAATCCCGCTGACATTGTTGATTAGCAGCCGAAAAAGATCGCGCTCGGCGGTGGTGGCAAATCCGTAGAGGGTATGGGCATCTTCGCGGATGACCAAATGAGTCAGCAACTTCAGTTCCTGTCCGGCCTGAGGCAGTTTGTCGTAGGAGGACAGAGGGATGAGCACGTCGTAACCGACGCCATTGACCTCGACTGTGGCGTGGGTTGGCAGCGAATCGACGAGTTTGCCATGCAGGAAAGAGATCATACCCGTTTTGGCGCCGTCAGCGAGTAGCGGCCTTGTTCTTGCGCATGAGCGACGGCCAGGGCCAGGGCGTCAGCCGCGTCGGGCTCCGGCAGTTCGGCCAAGCGCAATATTCGTTGGATCATTTTGGCCACCGCCAGCTTTTGCGCGGCACCGTACCCGACGACGGCTTGTTTTACCTTGCGCGGTGCCAGTTCGTAAATTTCCAGTCCCGCCTCCGCAACAGTCGCCAGCGCGGCGCCCCGCGCCTCGCCCATAATCAGCGCCGTCTGCAGGTTTTGGGCATAAAACAAGCCTTCGACCACACAGATTTCGGGCTGATGCTTCTTCAGCACGTCTCGTAATGTTTGGACGATTTTGACCAGGCAACGCGAACGTTCCCAAGCCGCCGGGCAGGAAATGGTCCCGTGCGCCAGTGTGTTTGGGTTGGGTTTGGCTAATCGAATCACGCCAAACCCAGTGCCGCGTAGCGACGGGTCCAAGCCAAGAATTACGGTCTGGGCACTCAACCGGGGGGAAGCCGGGCTTTCAAAGGCCGGTGCGGCTATGCGGCGCGGTAACTTCAGTCGCTGCTGCATTTGATTGAATTGTTGTGGTGTAATGCCCACTGGGTTCGAAGATGCCAACGGCTGCCCAGCCGCGAAAGGACAAAACTCGCAGGCGAATTTTCAATCCGCATAGATCCACGGACTGGATCGGGCAAAGCTAGGGCTGAGGTTTCACGGAAAATAAAATCAAATGCTGGCGGGGGAGCGTCTCAATGGTGCGGACCCAGCGCAAAGGCAAAGCGGACATTTCCTTTCGCACCTGAGCTTCGGTCATCTTGTGGAGTGGCTTAATTGGGACTTGCGGATCCTCGCCTCGGAACTCAACGAATGCTACCCGTCCATTTGGTTTCAACGCGCGGCAGATACCGGATATCATTTCATAGGGAAACTCAAATTCGTGATAAACATCGACCATAATGACCAAGTCGACCGATCGGGCTGAGAGATGCGGGTCAGAGACCGTGCCAAGGATCGGGACAACGTTGGTCACGCCCAGGACCGCCATTCGGTTGGTCAAAAAGCTCAACATTTCCGGCTGAATATCTACCGCCAGCACCTTGCCGCCGGGTGTAACCTTCTTAGCCAGCCGCCGACTAAGATAGCCGGTTCCCGCGCCGATATCCGCCACGACGTCTCCAGGCTTGAGCTGGAGTTGTTCGAGCAGTTCGTCGGTGTGTTCCTCCGCCTCACGTTCCGGACGCTCGAGCCAATCGGCTCCTTGATGTCCCATCACTTGAGCGATTTCGCGGCCCAGGTAGAACTTACCGATCCCATCCGGATCGTGAGCGGCACGAAATTCGTAGGGCGGAGCGTTTGAACTTGCGGCTGGCTGGTCTGTCGCCTGAGCTGCAATCAAGGCCAGCGAGCCGGCAACCAGGCAAAGGACGGAACGGCAGCGGGAAAAATTTGTGACCGGGCGATGAATACGCATGATGAATCTCATAGAATCGTACATTTACGCGGCCGCTCGAGCTTTTCGCAATTGCTCATCGAGGCGTTTGGGGGAAACCGGAAAAGCCGTGCCGACTTCCTGTGCAAAGACTGAGACTTTGAATTCTTCAATCATCCAGCGAAGCTCTTCGAGAACGGCCCGGGCGGAGTCTGATTTGGGCTTGCCTGAGGAGAGCTCTTTCAGTGCCGCGAGGTAAGGCGCCACCGAGCGGGCACGTTCCTGGTCTTTTGCGGGATTGAGCGCTGCCCGTTCGGCGCGAACTCGCAACGCTTTGAGATAGCGCAAAAAATCACGTAATCGCTCAAACGGGACTTTCGCGAGAAAGTCTTTTGGCAGCAACGCGCCCAGTTCCTTCTCGATGAGGGAAACGGGCGGAGCCGCGGCTCGCTGCCCGAGGTCCTGAAGGCTCGAAAGCGTTCGCGGAGCGTGAGCGGCGCGAGCAGAGACCCGGCGGAGGATCTCGATCCTGGCCTGGAGGATTGCCTCAAGCGAGTCGCTCATTTGGGCGGCCAGTCCCGGCAGCCGCTCGCGAGCCGAAGCGACGGCGGCGGAGAATTGATGCTCCGCTAATCTCGGGAATGGTTCGGACGGGAGCAGATGCGCTTTGAGATTGGCAAAGGCTCCGGCTTGCAGTTCGTCGATGGTGCAAAAGCCTGTCAGCAGTGGCCCAAGTTGTGTCAGAGCCCGGAGATCCTTTTGTAACCAAGCTAAATCCTTTTGGATTGCTAATGCGACGAGGTGCCGGACGCCAGCCAGGCTGGCCCTTCGCGCGGCATCACGAGACCGAAAGAGCCGCAGATGGAGCTGCCCTTCTTCGAGGGTGAGGCTGGGCCATGCTTCGACAAGTTCGGGTTCGGCACCTGCGGTCACCCGTTCCGGAACGTCCCCAATGCTCCAGCTCGTAAGGCCAAACCGTTCCCAGCGCTGCGTCAGGCGCTCCCATTCAGGCGATTCTTTGGCTGCTTCGGGTTTGGCCTGGACCAGTTGCTGGCGTAGCTGAGCCAAGTCGCGGCCAGTGGCGACTGTTTTCTGATCACGCCCGATGACTTCAACGCGGGGCCGCAAATGCGCCGGCAGCGGCTCTGCCGGCCAGGCTGTGGCGGGAATCTCGACGCCATATTTTTTGTGAATGAAGTGAGCCAGTTCCTCTTTGAGCGAGTGCCCGCGTGGCTGCAGCTCACGAGCGATCTCGGCAACCTTTGGCGGGAAGGGCATCAGCTCACGGCGGATGGCTTTGGGCAAAGAACGGAGGAGTTCGGCGATGGTGGCCTCACGAAAGCCGGGCACCACCCATTCGACGCTGGCGGCAGATAAATCCTGCGCCAGGCTGATATTCAGCTTGATGGTTACACCGTCGTGTTCTTCGCCCGGACTATAGCTGTAGGCCAGCGGCACCGCTTGTCCACCCAACCGAACATGGTCAGGGAACGCTTCCGCGTCGTAGGTCAGGTCCAAGTCGCCAATCAGGTCGGTCTCCGTCGCGCATAGAGTCCGGCCGCCGTCGTGCTCGGCGAGCCAGCGATTGAGTTCATGAAAAGAGGAGACGGCCTCAAGGTGTCGCGCATAAAACCCAAACAGCGCTTCATCTAAATCCACGAGATCGTGCCGCCGCATCCGCGTTTGCCAGGTCTCGATCTTATGCCGGACCTGGCGGTTATGCTCGATAAAGCTGTAAGCTGAGGGAATACGGGCGACGTCCGCCCGAGCTTCCGCGAGCAATTGACTCGAAGAGAGCTTTTTGTCATCGAGCTCTCGCGGCGCAGGCTGTGGCTCGGGCCGGAGATTCTCTTCCACCAAAGCGCCGCGAATGAAAATGTCCGTCGCTCGTTTCGGGTCAATGTTGCCAAAGGCCACCTTGCGTTCGCGGACTTCCAGGCCGTATAGAAAGGTCCTCTCGACCGCCAGAACCTGGCCCGCCGCCGGATTCCAAAAAGGGTTATCGACAGTTGTTTTGCACAAATGCGGGGCCAGCTCGATGATCCAACTCGGCTCGATCCCCGCCAGGGTGCGTGCGAATAACTGCGACGTTTCAACCACTTCACCCGCGACGATCCATTCGGGCTGACTGGTTTTGGGCTTTTCGGAGGCCGGCCGGATCGCGTGTTTGCCTCGCTTCTGAGGCACCGCTCGCTCGAAGAGGACCGAGCCGGGAAACACGTTCAACTGGCGATTGCCCGGCCCACGGTAGAGATTGCGTTCCGACCGGATGGCCACATGCCCGAGCAGGCCGGCCAGAATCGCGCGGTGAATCGCCTCATACGCGGCGTTGCTTTCATTGATGCGTAGAGTGCCGAGGTCCTGGAGGGCGTCCTGGAGTTGTGCGTGCAAATCCTGCCACTCACGCATCCGAAGATAAGATAGGAAATGCGCCTTGCAGAATTTGCGCCGCTGGTTCTGAGTTCGGAGCGTCTCCCACTGATCGTGGACGGCATTCCAAATATTGAGCAAAGCCAGGAAGTCGGAGCGGGGATCGGCGAAACGCTTGTGCGCGGCGCTGGCGGCGTCCTTGTGATCGAGCGGCCGTTCGCGGGGGTCCTGAATGCTCAGGCCGGCGGCAATGATGAGCAGTTCTTTGGTCGCGTGCTCGTGGTGGGCCTGCAAGAGCATGCGGCCGAGCGTGGGATCAATGGGGAGGCGCGCCAGGTCACGGCCCAACCCAATCAGGGAACGGTTTTCGTCGAGGGCGCCAAGTTCCTGCAGCAAGCGGTAGCCGGCATCGATTGCCGCGGGCGCTGGCGGATTGATGAATG
This sequence comes from Verrucomicrobiia bacterium, assembly GCA_035651635.1. Taxonomy (GTDB): domain Bacteria; phylum Verrucomicrobiota; class Verrucomicrobiia; order Limisphaerales; family UBA8199; genus JANXQE01. Next base: position 47,022 of record DASRFK010000093.1, read on the forward strand.
GGAAAGTCTCAATTTCTCCCAGGCGAAAGGCTTTCATCCGGAGAATGACTTCGGCCAGGTTAGCCCGCTGAATCTCCGGCTGGGTGAACGGGGGCCTCGCCGAAAAATCCTCTTCGGAAAAGAGCCGGATACAAACGCCATTCTGAACGCGGCCGCTGCGGCCTTTGCGCTGGTTGGCGCTGCTCTGGGCGATGGGCTCGATCGGTAGCCGCCGGGTCCGGGTCCGCGGGTTATATCGGCTGATGCGAGCAAGGCCCGAGTCGATCACGTAACGAATACCAGGAATCGTCAAGGACGTCTCGGCAATGTTCGTGGCAATCACGATTTTGCGCCGGGCAGCCGGCGCGAATACCCGTTGCTGGTCGCCCGCGCTCAATCGGCCAAAGAGCGGGACGATCTCGACTGAATCGCCCAGGCGGGTTTGGAGCAAGTCGCGGGTTTCTCGAATATCGCGCTCGCCAGGCATGAAGATCAGCGCATCACCATCGCCGGGTTCCATGGCGATCCCTTCAGCCGCGCGCACCGCCGCGTCGATATAAGTGAGGTCCCCCGCTTCCTCTGTCGAGACATCCAGCGGGGTGTACACGACTTCAACCGGGTAAAGCCGCCCGGAAACCTCGAGAATTGGCGCAGCGGAGAACGCTTGGGAAAATGCCTGTGTGTCAATCGTGGCTGAGGTGATGATCAGTTTCAGTTCCGGCCGTTTTGCCAGGAGGCCTTTGAGGTAGCCGAGCAAAAAATCAATGTTCAGGCTGCGTTCATGGGCCTCGTCGATGATGATGGCGTTGTATTCGGACAGTAACGGGTCGCCCTGGGTTTCGGCGAGCAGGATGCCGTCGGTCATGAGCTTGATATAGGTATTTGGACTGGAGCGATCGTCGAAGCGGATTTTACAGCCCACTTCATCGCCCCAGCTCACGTTGAGCTCTTCGGCGAGGCGCCGGGAGATCGAGAGCGCGGCGATGCGCCGGGGCTGCGTGCACCCAATCATGGCTTCGATCCCCAGGCCCGCTTCGAGGCACATCTTGGGAATTTGCGTGGTTTTGCCGGAGCCGGTTTCGCCGGCGATGACGATCACCTGGTGGCGTCGAATGGCCTGCACGATTTCATCCTTGCGCGGCGTGATGGGTAAAGCGGGCGGATAGGTGATTCGCGGCAGGCTTGACTGCCGTTGCTCACGAAGAGCTGCCGAAGCTTCAGCCTCTTGCAGAAGGCGCGTTAGGATGCGCTCATGGACGTCCGGGTGATGGCGGTCCCGCAGCAGTCGGACAAGGCGCGAGCCAAGCCGGACCCAATCCGGCAGCATCGCCTTGGGCAGCAATTCTTTGATTTGGCCTATGCGGGCGTCCATTACACGGAAGAGCAACTCTACCGCAAAGTGAGGCGCCTGCGAAATACGCAAATGCGCCAGGTCAACCATGGATGGACCCAGATGAACACTGATAAGGGGCTGATTTGCATCGACTGGTGGAAGACGTTGAAGAATGGGCGCCAATCTTGACCCCAGCGTCTCCCTTCTTACAATGCAGTGAGTTGAAAATGCTTTTTCTAAATCGTCATCGTGCTTTCCTTGCCGCCGCTGTCCCGCTAAGCCTCGTCTTGGGCGTGAGACTGAGGGCGGCGGAGGCGACGAATGATTTTCCGATCCCGGTTGCCCAAGTGGCCAATCACGTGATTTTGCCGCCCGGATTCAAAGCCTCCCTTTTTGCCGGTGAACCGGATGTGCGGCAACCGATTGCCATGACGTTTGACGATCGGGGACGGCTCTGGGTGGCCGAGTGTTACACGTACGCCGACCTCAAAACCAATTACGACCTGAACCTGCGCGACCGCATCGTCATTTTCGAAGATTCCAGGGGGACGGGTCATTTTGATAAACGCACAGTTTTTTGGGATCAAGGCCAACGGCTGACCAGCATTGCGGTTGGATTTGGCGGAGTGTTCGCTACCTGCGCACCAAACCTGCTCTTCATCCCGGATCGGAATGGCGACGACGTACCGGACGGACCGCCGCAAGTCCTGCTGGATGGTTGGGACACCGATGTGGTGCGACATAATATCGTGAATGGATTGAAGTGGGGGCCCGACGGCTGGTTGTACGGGCGGCACGGGATTCTAGCCACGTCCAACGTCGGAAAGCCTGGCACACCGGAGAGCGAGCGCACGAAACTGAACTGCGGCATTTGGCGGTACCATCCCACGCGCCACGTTTTCGAGGTGGTCTGTAACGGCACAACCAATCCGTGGGGCCATGATTGGGATGAGTATGGCAACCTCATGTTCATCAACACGGTCATCGGGCATCTCTGGCAAGGAATCCCTGGCGCTTATTTCCAAAGGATGTTTGGCGAACATTTAGCGCCGCATCGCTATGGTTTGATCGAACAGGCCGCCGACCATTACCACTGGGATACCGGCAAGAGTTGGACGGAATCGCGAAATGCCGGGGCCGGCTCGGATGCCTTGGGCGGCGGGCACGCCCACAGCGGGTTGATGATTTACCTGGGGGACAATTGGCCCGAGCAGTGCCGGGGAAAAATGTTCACGCTGAATTTCCATGGCCGTCGGATCAATGAGGATCGCCTCGAGCAGAACGGGTCCGGCCTGGTCGGGCGGCATGACCCGGATTTCGTCAAATTCGAGGACCCATGGTTTCGGGGAGTCGACCTGGACTATGGGCCGGACGGCGGCGTCTACGTGCTGGACTGGTCTGATACGGGAGAATGTCACGGGCACGACGGCGTGAACCGTGAGAGCGGGCGCATTTACAAGCTGACCTATGAAGGAGCGGGAGCCAAACCAGGATCCAACTCCATGCCATCGCCGGCATCCTTGTTGACCAATAGCCTCCTCAAAGCCTCTGAGTCCGAGTTGGTGAAACTGCAGTTTAATCCTAACGAATGGTACGCGCGGCATGCGCGACGCGTCTTGCAGGAACGCGCCGCGGCTGGGACCGACCTGACCTCGGCAAAAACAGCCTTGCTGAAGGATTTTGATGAGAACACCAACGTGTCCACTAAAATCCGGCTGCTCTTTGCTCTTCATGCGATCGGGGCCGACTCGCAAGCATGGCTGACTGCGCAACTCCAAAATCCCGACTTTCACATTCGCAGCTGGGCGGTGCGGTTTTTGGCGGAAGCCGGCGGGCCTTGGGAAGAACTGGTGCCGCTGTTCACCAAGCAGGCAGTGGAAGATCCCTCGCCGGCCGTGCGGCTGGAACTGGCCTCGGCTTTGCAGCGTATTCCGGTCGAGTTGCGTGAGCCGCTGGGCGACGTGTTGGTGCGGCACGGCGAGGATGTGAACGATCATAATCTCCCGCTGATGCTTTGGTACGGTGTCGAACCACTCGTAACGGATTATCCAACCAACGCAATTCGGCTGGCGAAACAGAGCCGAATACCAATCGTGCGGGAATTTGTGGCGCGCCGGCTCGGTGAAGAGTTGGGCAAACACGAGGAATGGGTGGAAGCTCTATTACAAAGTGCGCTCACCTCGGGGCCCGCCGCGCAATTGGATATTCTGCACGGTTTGGCCACGGCCCTCCAAGGGTGGCACGACGCACCGAAGCCGCAGGCCTGGGACAAATTAAGGGAGAGCGTTGCCGAAGCGAAGAATCCAGCTTTGACGGCCTTGGCGCAACAGTTGGGCGTGCTGTTCGGCGATATCCACGCTTTGCAGGAATTGCGGCAAATCGCGCTCGACCCAGCCTCCAACCCCGACGCACGGCGCAACGCCCTCGAACAGCTTGTTACTGCCCGGGCGGGTAATCTTGACACGACGCTACGCAGCGCGTTGGAAGACCCCGTGGTGGCTGGGACAGCCTGCCGCGGCTTATTGCAGGTGGACGATCCCAAAATGCCTTCGCTCGTGTTGCAACATTGGGCCGGCATTCGCCCCGAGGACCGCCCGGCCGTCCTGGGTGCAATGGCCTCGCGCGCCTCCTCGGCAGCCGTGCTCCTGGATGCGGTGGCCGACGGTAGAATCCCCCGCAACGCCATTACCGCTTATCACGCGCGCGCGATCACGAACCTGAAAAATGAAGGCCTGGACAAACGCCTCTCCGAGCTTTGGGGTAAAGTTCAAACCAGTAACGCCGAGAAGCGCCAGCTCATGGATACATACCGCTCTCTGCTGAACCCGGACCGGTTGAAAACCGCGGACGCTGTCGCGGGTAGAGCTGTGTTCAGCCAGGTTTGCGCCGTTTGCCACAAGCTCTATGGCCAGGGTGCTGCCATTGGCCCGGATCTGACTGGCAGCGGCCGCAACAACCTCGATTACCTGCTCGAGAATATCGTCGACCCCAGCGCCATCGTGCCCGAGGACTATCGCGTATCGGAAGTAGAGCTGAAGGATGACCGTTCCATCACGGGATTGGTCGTGGGAAAGAGCGAGCGCACGATTACCTTGCAAACGCCGACGGAAAAGTTGACCGTCGACCGCGGCGAGATCGCCAAAATGCGCCAAACCAGTTTGTCACTGATGCCGGAAGGTTTGTTGCAAGGACTGAAAGAAGACCAGGTGTGCAATCTGATCAAGTACCTGATGACGCCCACCCAGGTGCCGCTGCCGCAGGCCTCGGCGAAATAGGAATGTAGGTTCAAGTTGCGGGCTACGAGTTACAAGTTGCAGGTTACAGGTTGAAGGAGTGAGGATTGGGTCCGGAAAATGGCTTCAGATTTATAAATATGCGTCGAAATGCGTTGAGGTTCGTTCTGCTTGGTTTTCTCGTTGTCTGCGTTAGTCCAGGGCTGGCGCAGGTTCCGACCAATTCAGTCGCACAGCGGGATTCGAGGAAGTGGGAAAAAGACATCGCCGCCTTTGAGGCCAGCGATCGGACCAATCCGCCACCAAAGGGGTGCATTGTTTTTGTGGGCAGTTCGAGCATTCGGTTCTGGTCCAGCTTGAAAACCGATTTTCCAGGTTTGCCGGTCGTCAACCGCGGGTTCGGCGGCTCCGAACTGGCCGATTCGGTACATTTCGCCGACCGCATTATCTTTCCGTACGAACCGCGAGAAGTGATCGTGTACGCGGGCGCGAACGATCTGGCGAACGGAAAATCGCCGCAGATTGTTTTTGGAGATTTTGTGGCTTTGTTCAGGAGCATCCATGAGCGCCTGCCAAACGCCCGCGTCGTATTAATCGCAACCGCGCCGAATCCCAGTCGCTGGGCCAACGTCGAGAACATGCGAAAATTCAATTCGCTGGCGCAGGATTACTGTCAGCAGCATGGCGCCATTTTCGTGGATGTGTTTTCGCTCATGCTCGGCCCGGACGGCCAGCCCAAACCGGATATTTTCCGCGACGACCGCCTGCACATGAATGCCAAAGGCTACGCGATCTGGAAGGAAGCCCTCGCGCCTTATGTGCGCTAGCGCACAGTCCTGGTCAAACTCCAATCAATGCAGGTTGTGTCGCGTTGGGCACAAGGACACTCCGGCCGCGCCCTGATAATCTGACAGCTTGATCAGCGAGGGACTCTCAGCTTTGCCAGTCTCGCATGAAGACCCAAACCAATAGGCCGAGCTGAAAACAGACAATCAGGGCAAGAATCAATGCCGTACCCACGGGGCCAAACTCTCGGGGACCACCGTGCTCCCGGCTGCGGTAGGGCAACTGAATAAAGGAAATCATAACAACTCCGTATAAGAATAATAGCCGGGGCTGAAATTGGCATTGGGGTCGTAAACCCAAGAAAAAGGCGGCTCGGAGTTGAACCTTCGAGCCGCCCCCAACCTAACCACTATGAAAGGAGGGCGGGCCACATCCCGTGCTCCGCCCTTCTCAGGAGGTGTAGTGCGATACTACACGGTTTTTGAAATAGCACGAGTCATGCCACCCAGGCTGCGCGAATCTTGGCCTCCCTTCACCAAGAATTGTACCACGATATTGCCTTGGTTTTAAAAGCCAACCCCGCTATATCCTGCTGGTGGGCAGTTGAATGCCTATGCTGACCACGACCATTCTCAACCCAAATCTACTCTCCTTAATAGGTCGGGTTCGCCACACTAATGCCTTAGTCATCGCCGATCGGGGGTTCCCTTTCTGGCCGCAAATCGAGACGGTCGACATCTCGCTGGTGGATGGTGTGCCCACAGTGCTGCAAGTGCTGGGAGCGATTCGAAGCCAGTTCCACGCCGCCGCGGCGTTCATGGCGAACGAATTCCGGGCGCAGAACAGTTCAGAAACGCGCGCGAAATTCGCGGCCGCGCTTGAGGGCATCCCGACCCAGTATGAGCCGCATATTGAGTTCAAAAAACGCGTTCCCATAGCCATCGGGCTGATCCGGACTGGCGATACCATTCAGTACGCGAACATGATTTTGGTTTCAGGTTAAGTTTTTGGTCCTGCCACGCAGGGCTCGAAATCATACGATTCACTCCTATGAACATGCCATCGACCGCTGAGCCGAATTCCCTTTCCAGCAGCTCCAGATCCGCCAAACCAGGTTTGTTCGTTCTGACGGATGGCAAGGACATGAGGATTACGTTTTTCCTGGTAGCGTCCCTCTTTTTGCTTTGGGGCTTCTGCAACGGGATGATTGATACGATGGACAAACACTTCCAGGACCAGCTGCACCTGACCAAGGCGCAATCGGCCTGGGTGCAGTTTGCCCATTATATGGGATACACGCTGATGGCTCTGCCGGCCGGGCTGCTAACCCGGCGAATTGGCTACAAAGGCGGAATTATTGCCGGGTTGCTCCTGGTTGCGGTGGGCGGATTTTGGTTCATCCCCGCAACCCACATCTCGCAGTTTTGGGCTTTCTTGTTTGGTGTTTGCCTCATAGCGATGGGGCTGACGGTGCTGGAAACGGTGGCAAATCCATATACGACCTTGCTCGGCCCGAAGGAACGCGGTCCCACGCGTATCAACCTGGCCCAATCGTTTAACGGCATTGGGTGGATTCTGGGGCCGATCATTGGAGGGGCGTATTTCTATTCTGAAGGCGGGGTCGAAGTGGCGCACGGTCAACTGTACATTCCCTACATGGGGGTGGGGATCATTGTTTTAGTTTTAGCAGCATTGTTTTTCTTCGCCTATATGCCGGACATCAAATCGGAAGACGTTTACCGGACCGATGAAGGACAGGTGGCCGACGAGTCCGCCGGGCACGCGGGCAAAGTGTACCACCGCGCCGCGATCTTCATCTTGATGGTGTTAAATGTCGCGGTGCTGGGTTTTGCGATTTATATGATCCTGAATCTGATTCTGCCGGCCTGCGGCGTCGGCCCGGAAATGACAAAACGGATCGCGCCCATCGCCGCGGTCTTGCCCGTAGTACTCTCGGCAGCATGGCTGCTGCCCATCTCGAGGAACATTACCCATCACAACATCTGGGCGCATCCGCATTTCTCATCTGCGACACTGACTCAATTCCTTTATGTGGCGGCGCAGGCGGGAATCTTCAGTTTTTTTATCAACTACGTTATTTCAGAAATGCCTTCGATCGCGAAATCGACGATGGATGGCTGGTTAATCCACGGCAATGCGGTACTGCGCGACGGCGCTTACTATGTGAACGAAAAAGGCGCGACCCGGCTGTTGGGTTATGGGGGCTTTGCGCTGTTTTGTCTCGGTCGCTTTGTAGGTTCGGCGGTGATCAATAAAGCGCCGGCCCATCGGGTTCTGGGCTCTTACGCTCTAATTAACGCGGCCATGTGCGGGATTGTGGTTCTCAAGCTCGGCTGGATTTCGGTGGCGGCGGTCTTCCTGAGTTTCTTTTTCATGTCGGTCATGTTCCCAACCATTTTTGCGCTGGGCATTCACGGTCTGGGGCCACAGTCAAAAAAGAAAGCCTCGGCGTTCATTGTGATGTCCATCACCGGTGGCGCGCTCATGCCGAAGCTGATGGGCTATTTGGGGGATATCTACAACATGTCCCTCAGTTTCTGGATGCCCCTGGTGTGTTTCGCCTTGATTGCGTGTTATGGTTTTTCCTGGTCTAAGCTGAGTCAGGAAGAAGGGGTGCTCGGTTTGAAAGGGGCGGGCGGGCATTAGGCGGGAAATTCATGAGCAACGATGCCACCGTGCGGATTTGGGCCGAGGAGGTGGTGATCCCGACCTACCTGGTCGGTGAGCCGAACCGCAACCCGATGTTTCTGGAGAAGCGGGTTTACCAGGGCAGTTCAGGCCGCGTTTACCCGTATCCGGTCATCGATAGAATCTGCGACGAGCGGATTGAGGAGAAGCACCGCGTCGTTTTTCTAGAAAATCAGTATCTCAAGCTGATGGTCATGCCGGCGTTCGGAGGGCGTATTCAGTATGCCTACGATAAAACCAATGATTACCCCTTCATCTATCACAACCGGGTGATCAAACCCGCGCTGGTCGGGCTGGCCGGTCCGTGGCTTTCGGGCGGAATCGAGTTCAACTGGCCGCAGCATCATCGGCCCGGCACTTATTGTCCGGTCGATTTCACCATTACGGAAAGGGCGGATGGCAGCATGACGCTTTGGCTTAGCGAGCTGGAGCCC
>DASRFK010000094.1:0-17532 GCA_035651635.1 Verrucomicrobiia bacterium
CAACCCAGGCGCGCGGCTTTAGCTTGTTGATTCGCTCCCAAGTCGCCACCGGCCCGCTCCCGCTGGAACATTCGCTGGGAACCATCAATGTCGAGAATGCATCCGACGAGATCGGCCTGGTCGGCGTCGCCACCGGAAGCGAGGTGCAACTTGATTCAGCTTCTTCGGACTCCCTCTCACCCATCAATCTTGAGGATTTCCCGGCGGACCTGGTGACCCGGCTCAAGCCGGGCATTCCCGGGCTGGCTTTGCGACGCGCGTTTCGTTATGGCCGCCCGGGGGCGCAACTCTCGCTGCGCGCCTCCGCGGTCGAGCCTGATGTTCGCGTCGAATCGCAGGAAACGGTTTCGCTGGGTGAGGACCGGACGGTTCTGGCGGTCAACACGGTTGCCGGGATCAGCCGAGCAGGCATCTTTCGACTTAGCTTTCTTTTGCCGGCGGGCTTTGATGTTGAATCGATCAGCGGTCCGGCCTTGAGCCATTGGACTCAAGCCCGCTCGGACACGAACCAGGTGATTACCTTGCATCTGAGCGGCAAGACCGAGGGTCAGCAAACGTTCGCCCTCAGCCTGGTTGGGCCGGGAGTACGATCGACCAACGATTGGGTTGCGCCGCGATTGATGTTTCGCGAGGCCACCAAGCAGACGGGCACAATCCTGCTGGTGCCCGAGCAGGGGTTGCACTTGCAGGTGAGTGCTTCGGAGGGATTGGCCCAGCTGGATCCACAGAAGTCCGGGATTAAGCAGAAAGGAGTGCTGGCTTTCCGTATTTTGCAGAATGCGCGCCGGCTGGCGTTGAACGTGGAGCAAGTAAACGCCTGGATTCAGGTCAACAGTCTCCAGCATGCCAGAGTTGGCGAAGCGCAGGTCAAAGTCATCGCTAATCTGCAGTATCAAATCGAAAACACCGGTCTGAAAAGCTTGCGTGTGCTTGTCCCAACCAACGCGGAGACGGTCCGGTTCGAGGGCGAGCAGGTTTCCGACTTTCTGCCGCTACCGGGAAGCACGACCAACGGTTTGCAACTCTGGGAAGTCAAACTGCAGCGGCGGCTCATTGGCACTTTTCTACTCCAGTTGAGCTATCAGCAGCCGGTGCCGCCAAGCGCGACACAATGGGTTCTGCGGGGCGTCCAGGCCGCTGAGGTGAATCTTCAACGCGGCTTTGTCACCGTCGAATCCAGCGGCCGCTTGCAACTGCAGGTCGAGTCAGCTCCAGCAATGCTTCAGAGCGCCGAATGGCAGAGCATTCCACGCGCGCTGCAACAAGGTCTGCAGGGCAATGCCGCCAATTTCTCTTATCGCCTGGTCGAACCCGATTTCGAGTTGGCTCTTAAACTGCAGCGGTTTCCGGCCGCTCAACTCCTTCCCGGACGCATCACCAGTGTCAGTTTCAACTCAGTCGTCTCGGATGACGGGGTGATGCTGACTCAGGCGAAGTTGGAAATGTTGCCGGGCTCGAAACGACTTTTACGCCTCACTCTGCCGACTAACGCCCGGTTCTGGTTCGCCTTCGTCAGCCAGAACGGCGTGTGGCCCTGGCGCGAGAAAGATCAAATCCTGATCCCGCTCGAGCAGCCACCGTCGGCCACCCAAACGGTTCCGGTGGAATTGTTCTACACCTGCAAAGTCGGGCAGGCGAATCAGCGCGCGGCGGATCTCGAACTGCTCGCCCCCCAATTCGATTTACCGCTCGAAAACATCACCTGGCGCGTCTCTTTTGGCGAGAAGTGGGAATTGAGGAAATGGTCCGGCTCGCTCCAGTTGCAGCAGCAGGAAACTGTCCCTTTGAGCACGGGCTTGGACCTGGGGGGCTATTTACAGAGCGAAAACCAGCAACAGCAGCAGCGAACGAAAGAAGCCGAGAACTTTCTCGCGGCCGCCAACACGGCCCTGGCCCAAGGGGATCCGCAGCAGGCCCGGAGGGCGTTCCAGGCTGCGTACGGACTTTCGACCCACGATGCCGCGTTTAACGAGGACGCCCGGGTGCAGTTGCATAACATCAAACTGCAAGAAGCCCTGGTCGCCCTGAATGTACGCCAGGCCGTTTCCAGCGGAGATGCCGGTGCGCTGGGTGGCAAACTGCGCGAACTCAGAGACCGTAAAGTCGCCAACTATACCCAGCAAGATGCCAAGGACATCATCGAGCGTAACAGCTCCGACGAAAATGCAGCCTTTATGAAACTGGCCGAGCGGTTAATCCAGCAGCAGGATGCCGCAACGACACTCCCTGCCGCACTGCACGCCACGATCCCGGAGCAAGGGCGGGTGCTGACCTTCAAACGAGCCGTTTTGATCGATCCGTGGGGTGGGCTGGGTCTGCACATCAGGCTTGGCGCCGCGGCAGCCGCTGTCTGGTTGGTTCGGGCATCGGTCCTGTCGGCGACTTTTATGGTGTTACTCATTCTGCTCTGGTTGGCGAACCTTCACAGACCTGAGAGCGACAGCGTCTCACCGGCCAGTCCCTGATCCGAAAGGGCCCGCGCAAGCCGACGTGTGGCGGTCCGCTCTGCGGCTCAGGACGCGTGGGGCCTACGAAAGAGCCCCTGACTGGCCGTGTGGCTCATCTCGCTTGTGGTTGGGAACTTGACTCGGCGTTCCTTTTCGCCCCAACCAGGCGTTCTGAAGATACTCCCCAAAGCAGTAAACGCTCGGACCCAATCGCGCGAGGACCAAGTGAGCGCCATAAATTCCCAGGATGGCGGAGGCGACCGCGTCGGAAAAATGATGGCATCCCATGGCGATGCGTGCCCAGGTTACCAGGACTGCATAGACCGTTGTTAGCACCCCAAGCCTGCGGTCAATGAGCCAGGCGGCCGTGGCCAAGCCAATGACAGTTGCCGCATGGCCGGAAGGGAAGGCGCCGAATTCATACTTCCCAATAATGCAGTGCGAATCATGCCAGATGCCATAGAAACCCTGCAATTCGTGGGAATTTGGCCGCGTCCGGCCTAAGAGGCTGCGGACGATTGTGGCGGCCGCGCCGGTAAGCAATCCCGTCATTGCCACCAGGAAAACGGCACGGCTTGCCTCAAAGCGCCGTCGCCAAAACAGAAAGAACGAGGCCGTTGTGCCGGCAAGGGCTACGACCCAACCTTCGCCAGCTTTGCTAAAACACCCGGCCAGAAGACTCAGAAGCGTCGAGGAGCCCACTGTCACAACACGACCCACTGGCGCGTCGGCCCCAAAGGCAATCAGAAGCACCAGGACACTTAACACAACCCAGAAAGCCACGCGCCAAGGTGAGCGCTTCAATGGATAAAAAGCCCTTGGCAGGTAAGTCGTTTGCAACTTGGCTGTCTTGCACGTACTAAAGGCGCACGTGAACACCTTGAGCATTCGAGGCCATTTTATTACGAACTGTAAACTGTGGAAGCACGAAATTGATGTTTTCTGTCACAATCCTGTGGCGGTTATCTAAAAAACCCCAGGGAGCACCAACTCGTTTTTGCCCCGGAACGCCGCATTTATGCGGCAGCGGCCACGAAGATCGTGCGCGCTCTACCACTCGCCCCGCTGCCGCATAAATGCGGCGTTCCGGGCGCCCGAGCGCATTTCGAAGGGAATGCCCGGGAGAACCCGGCACTTCGCTGCACTACGCTCCGGTCCTTCTGAGAATCGCCATCGATTCGTCGCGCTGAAGTCCGTGCGGCTCAAACTCGACCCAAAGGCCCCAGTTCTCTACAGTCGCCCCATGGCACTGGCGCAACGGCTTTCCGCAAGTCCTTTTTGGACCATTCTTGTCCTGAGCCTGGCGTTATTCCTGAGCGGAAATTGGGTGCTGCCGCTGATGGATCGGGACGAACCGCGCTTCGCGGAAGCCTCGCGGGAAATGCTGGCACGAGGCGACCTGGTGACTCCGTGGTTCAACGCTGAGTTTCGTTTCGATAAACCGCCACTGATTTATTGGTGCCAAATGGCTTGTTATCGCCTGCTCGGTGAAAACGCTTTTGCCGCGCGATTGCCTTCCGCGTTATTCGCGACCGCCACCGCTGTGCTGCTTTTGTTCTGGGGACGCCGGATGGGCAATGAACGAGCCGGCCTTTATGCTGCCTTGATGCTAAGCACTTGCCTTCAGTTTTTGATTCATGGGCGACTGGCGGTGGCGGACATGCCAATGGTGTTTTTCGTCTCCGTAGCTTTCTGGAGCGGTTGGGAGATGACGCGGCCAGAGCCAAAGCCGGAACCCAAATGGTTTTGGGTGTTCTATCTCAGTCTCGGATTAGGGTTTTTGGCGAAAGGGCCCGTCGCCTGGTTGCCTCTGGCCGGATTGATGTTGGCGCGCTGGTTTCACCCAGGCGACTTCCAACTGCCTGTCTTCAAGACCGTCTGCGGCCTGGTTGTCGCCCTGTTCGTAGTTGGGGTTTGGGGCGTCCCCGCTTTGCTGGAAACTCGCGGCCAGTTCTTTACCGTTGGCATTGGCCACCACGTCGTGTTCCGATCTTTTGGGATCATGGAAGGGCATGGCGGCCCGGGTTGGCTGGGTTGGATTGTGACCTTGCCGCTGTACCTGATCACGTTTTTCGTGAGTTTCTTTCCCTGGGCATTCAAGGTACCCTTCGCAGTGAGCACCTGGTGGCATGGGCGGCGCCAGGATTTGTTCGGCTCATATCTGCTGTTGCAGGCGGCGGTAGTTTTCGCCGTGTTTACGTTGGTCCGAACGAAACTGCCCCACTATACGTTGCCAGCCTTCCCGGCGATTAGCCTTTGGTTAGCCATGCGAATGACCTGCACACCTGACTATTCACCATGGATACGGCGAGGCGTTATTTCAATGTGCGTATTGTCTGCCGGCGTTACTTTGCTGCTATTCAGGGCCGCTCGGCCCTATTTTGTCGCCGCAACGCTCTGGCGGCAGGCCGGTCCCTTCTGTTCAAGGGACATGGAACTTGCCGCCGTGGGTTTCAATGAACCAAGCCTCGTTTGGGAGTTTCGCCGGGGAGTCACCAATTACCTGGAACAGCTTACCATCGAGCAAGCGGGAACGTTCCTGGCCAAACCCAGCCCACACGTTCTGATTTTGCCCACGCGAGATGTGAGTGCTGAACTGCGCGGCATGGCCACTAACGCGCTCATGTTTGAGGCAGCCGGTTTGGATACCGCCCGTTTCAGAAGAATCGATCTGACGGCGATCGTTAAGCCCGCCGCGAAGTAGCGCCAGGTTTTCGAGCGGATATTATTCGTCGGTGTGTGTGAGTTTGGCGAGGACGTTAAGGTCTTCGAGGGTGGTGGTGTCGCCCTTGATTTCGGTGCCGGCAGCGATTTGCTTGAGCAGGCGGCGCATGATCTTACCGGAGCGTGTTTTCGGAAGCGCCTCAGCAAAGCGGATGTCGTCCGGCTTGGCGACGGGGCCGATTTCTTTGGCGACATGTTGACGAAGTTCTTCACGCAATTCCGGTGTGGCCTCCACCCCGGTCTTGAGCGTGACGAAGGCCACGAGGGCCTGGCCTTTCAGTGCGTCCGGGCGGCCGACCACCGCAGCTTCGGCGACTTTTTGGTTACTGACCAGGGCGCTTTCAACTTCGGCGGTACCGATGCGGTGCCCGGCCACGTTGAGGACGTCGTCGATGCGGCCGACGATCCAGAAATAGCCGTCGCGGTCCTGACGACAGCCGTCGCCAGTGAAGTAACTGCCTTTGAGCTCGCCCCAGTAGACGGATTTATAGCGGTCGGGGTCGCGCCAAAGGCCGCGGAGCATTCCTGGCCAGGGCTTGCGGATCACCAATTTGCCGCCTGAATTGCGCGGGACGGGTTTGCCATTGTCGTCGACGACTTCTGGCACGATGCCAAAGAAGGGCAGGGTAGCTGAGCCGGGTTTGGTTGGAGTGGCGCCGGGCAAAGGAGTGATCATGATCCCGCCAGTTTCGGTCTGCCACCACGTATCGACAATGGGACAAAGTTTGCCGCCAATGACCTGCTGATACCAGATCCAAGCTTCGGGGTTAATGGGTTCTCCTACCGTTCCCAGCAAACGGAGTGAGCGCAGGTCGTGTTTGCGCGGCCAATCGACACCCCACTTCATGAACGCCCGGATGGCAGTGGGCGCAGTGTAAAGGACGGTGACCCCGTATTTCTCGACAATGCTCCAAAATCGGTCTGGCTCGGGGAAATTCGGCGCGCCTTCATACATAAGGCTGGTGGCGCCATTGGCGAGCGGTCCGTAGACCACATAACTGTGGCCGGTGACCCAGCCGATATCCGCAGTGCACCAATAAACGTCTTCGGGGCGCAGGTCGAACACGTACTTGGTGGTCATCTTGGCATAAAGCAGGTAGCCCCCGGTGGTGTGCAGGATGCCCTTGGGTTTGCCGGTCGAACCGCTGGTATACAGGATGAATAGCGGGGCTTCGCTATCCATTTTTTCGGCGGGACACCGGGCATTGACGCCACCCAATTCTTCATGCCACCACAGGTCGCGGCCGGGCTGCATTTGGACATCGTTGCCCGCACGCCGCAGGACAATGACTTTTTCAATGGTTTTGGCCAGCAACTCATCTCGGGCATCTTTGAGCGTCAGGGCTTCGTCGACATTGTGCTTGAGGGCAACTACGGCTCCGCGTCGAAATCCGCCATCGGCGGTGATCACAAACCGGGCCTGGGAATCCTGGATGCGGTCGGCAACGGATTGGGCGCTGAAGCCTCCAAATACGACTGAGTGGACCAGGCCAAGCCTCGCGCAGGCGAGCATGGCCACGGCAGCTTCGGGCACCATGGGCAAGTAAATCAGGACACGGTCGCCGCGTTGGGCGCCGATTTTTTTCAACACGTTAGCGAACGAACAGACTTCGTGGTGCAGTTGCTTGTAGGTGAGAGTTCTTTGTTCGCCAGGTTTGCCCGGCGCGGCGGGTTCGCCTTCCCAAATGAGGGCTGCTTGGTTAGCGGTGGTGGTTTCCAGATGTCGATCGAGGCAGTTGTAGCTGACGTTAAGCTGTCCGCCGACGAACCATTTGGCGAAGGGTTCCTTCCAGTCGAGCACCTTTTTCCACGGCTTGAACCAGACCAATTCGTCCTTGGCTTGTTTGGCCCAGAATTTGTCCGGGGAGCTGACGGATTGCTGGTACAGCTTGCGGTATTGAGCGAGCGATTTGATATGTGCGCGTTTGGCGAAGTCCTTGTTGGGGACAAAAATCCGATGCTCGTTCAGGACAGATTCAATGCTGGTGGCGGTCGGGATCTCGGGCATATTGGCGAGAAGGTGTAGTCGCAATTGCCGGAGGCGTCAACGGCGGGATTATTCAGTTCTAAGAGGGTGTTTTAGCATTCGGTTTGGAGTCCCGCCTTCAGGGGGTTTTGGCGCCGGACGCCTAAAGGCTGCCTAAAGGCTGGACTCCAAACCTCTGGCTGTTTTTAGGCACGGTGGATACGGTCAAGCCATCACCCAGCGAGCCCCGAGCGTTTTCCAGCCTGAAATCAGCTCGGCAAGGGTCCTGCTTACTAAGGTTGGACGATCTTTTGCTTCCCAAATGGAGGGGACAGGCGTGTCGCGTCTTATCTCCCTATTTTTGGCCAGCCCGAGGTCGTAACATATGAAAATTGGATATTTGATCGACATGGACGGAGTCATTTACCGCGAAAACCATTTGGTCCCGGGCGCGAGAGACTTTGTGGAAGCACTCGTCGGGAGCGGTGCGCCGTTTGTGTTTCTGACGAACAATTCGTCTCCTACGCCGGAGGATCTCTCGGTGCGCCTGGGGCATATGGGTGTGCCTGGTTTTTCGCCACGGCATTTTTACACATCGGCGCTGAACACGGCCGATTTCCTGAGCGAGACACATCCGGTCTGCACGGTGTTTGTGATTGGCGAGGGTGGATTGCTGACGGCGCTGCACGAGCGCCGGATCGCCAATGATGCCATCCAGCCCAGTTATGTGGTCGTGGGGGAAGGGGCGGTGTCGATGGAGAAGTTGGCCAAAGCCCATTCATGTATCGAAAAGGGCGCGCGGTTGCTGGCGACCAATCCGGATAACTGGTGTCCGGTGTCGGCCAATGACACGCGTCCTGGAGCGGGCTCAACGGCGGCGTTTCTCGAAGCGAGCACCGGGCGTCGCGCGTATTACCTGGGGAAACCGAACGGTTACATGTTCCATCGCGCCCGGCGCAAGCTGGCGGAGATGGTTGGAGGAATGCCTGATCAGATTGTCGTAATCGGCGACACCATGGAAACGGACATTCGTGGAGCGGTGGAAGCGGGGCTCCAGGCCTACCTGGTATTAAGTGGTTCGACTTCGGTCGATCAGGTGGCGGACTATGTTTATCAACCGACGCGAGTGTTGGGGAGCGTTGCGGACCTGGTAGAGGAACTAAAGTCGGGCAAGCCTTCGAGCCGGTTGGACAGTCCGGTGTATACGTGCGCTTTATCGCGCAACCACCGGCTCGGTAAAAGGCACCAGACCGATGGGGAGCATCTCGCCAAGCCCCGACCGCGAGCACCCATGACGACGCGGTAGGCGCGGGCGCGAGCAATATGGGGACGCATAAGATGCGCTGAGGAGCAGAATGATCTCGTATCTGGTAGGGATCGGCCGTTGCTGCGGCCAGAATGCCCGCGCCCCGACCGAGGATTCGGAAACAATTTCTCATGACCGGTTCGAGGTGGAGAGTTATGCTGCTCGGACCATGAAAAGCTTTTTTTTGATGCTCCTTGTGCCGGTGTGTTGCCTGGTCGCCCAGGCCCAGACCAATCAGACGTTTGCGTTGTGGCCCAACGGCGCGCCCGGCGCGCTGGGAACAAGCGACAAGGACATTCCGACACTGACAGTCTATCTGCCTGAGCCTTCCAGGGCGAACGGGGCAGCGATGGTGATCTGTCCCGGAGGCGGCTACGGAGGGCTGGCGCCGCATGAAGGCGCCGATTACGCGCGATTCCTGAACGAGCAGGGGATCACCGGTTTTGTTTTGAAGTACCGCCTCGGTTCAGCCGGGTACCGCCACCCGATCATGCTGCAGGATGCCGCGCGGGCTGTCAGGAGCGTGCGGGCGCGCGCGGCCGAATGGCATATTAACCCGCAACAAGTCGGGATTATGGGCTCATCGGCCGGCGGTCATTTGGCCTCGACGCTCTTGACCCATTTCGACGCGGGCAAGCCCGGAGACGCCGATCCAATCGAGCGGGAAAGCTCGCGGCCGAATCTGGGCATTTTGTGTTATGCGGTGATTACGATGGGTGAGTTTACTCATCAGGGTTCGAAGGCTAATTTGCTGGGGAAAAATCCTTCCCCTGAGTTGGTGCGCGAGTTGTCCAACGAACTGCAGGTGACCAAAGAAACGCCGCCGACTTTCCTGTGGCATACCTGGGAGGATGGCGCGGTGCCGGTTGAGAATAGCCTTCAATTTGCGGCGGCCTTGCGCAAAGCGGGAGTTCCGTTTGACTTGCATATTTATCAGAAAGGTCCCCATGGCCTGGGATTGGGGAGCAACAAATGGGACCCGGAGCATCGGCATCCCTGGACCCAGGATTGTATCTTCTGGCTTAAAGTGCAGGGCTTTGTGAAATAAAAGGCCGATGCCCGCTGGCGAAGTTACTCGGAGCCTGTTTGGAAATCGTAGATTAACGACTTGTTTAGTTGCTCGGTTTGCCGTCACGTCCAGCCGTGAGGATGCCAGCAGCAATTTCAAAACCCACTCTTAGGGCATGTTGTAAAACCTCGCCTTGGGGGTGGGCACCTGGGGTTTGGAGTCCCGCCTTCAGGCGGTTTTGGGTCGCCTAGCGACGGGACTCCAAACCGAATTGTAAAACCGCTCTTAGACTCGGAACCGTGCTAAATACCAGAGGACTGCGGCCAGAAAGCCAGAGAGGATTAGACCGGCGATGATCGCCGTCAGGAGATCGGCGTACAAGCGGCGGCGTTTCATTTCCCGCTGGCTGGGGAACGCGCGTTTTCCGTGACCCATACGTGGCCGGTTTGAATGGATCAGTATCGGGCTTGGGATAAAAGGTAAAGCGGAATAGGTTACGTCGAATAAGTGTTTATGTTCCCTGGGGCTGCCTTAATTATGCTGCTGGTGGCGATGGTGGTGCCAGTGTTTTTTGTGCTGACGTGGCTTATCAGCGCGTACAATCGGTTGGCTATGCTGACTAAAGCCTATATCCACGCGTACACGCAACTCGGTGCCGAACTCAAGCGCCGCTACGATCTGCTGCTGCAATTGGTCGAGACGGCCAAAGGTTGTACGGGTGAGGACCGCGCCACTCCCGAAGCGGTTCTGGCGGCGCGTAACGCGGCTTCGGCCGCGAACCTGCGGGCTGCTCATGCTCCGGGCGACGCCGCAGCGATGAGGAATCTTGGGGGAGCGGAAGCCGCGCTCGCGGCGACACTGCGCAGGTTGTTCGATTTGGCCAAAGCGTACCCCGACCTTCAGACGAGCAAAGCGATGATCCACCTACGCGAAGAACTCGCCTCGAGCGATCTGCGAATTGAAGCAGCACGCCAGGCTTACAATGATGCGGTCATGCGGTATAACGCGGTGCGCGTGAGCTTCCCGAACAATGTAGTCGCTACACCGTGTGGCTTCGGGGCGGCCGAGCCAGTCGGCGCGAAGAACGCTGGCGGTATTGGCGAACAGAAAGGGAGCGGGTGACGTGGGATACGTCCGGGCGTGAGCGTCGGTTTAAGGTTTCCGAACTGGTCCATTTGGAAACTTGTACAGGTGGACGTCCCAGGGTTTGAAAGAATCCTTGAAGCGGCCGCGATCGAGCGGGAGAGAGCGATTTTCGCCCAATACCTCGATTGTGCCTTCCGGAGCGGAAGTGTTGACTGAGAATTCCGTTTCGTCATTGTTGCCGGTCATTTCGACGGCGAACAGGTACATGTCCCGGTTGTGACGTTTGAGCAGCGTGTCTACGGACGATGCTTGTTTTTCGTCAGCTTGTACCCGTTCTGAGATGGTTGGTTCATTCAAGACTGGAGCCAGTTGTGTGATCTCGCCATTGAGTTCCGTTACTGCCTTGAGGGTGACGGGGTCGTCGAGCAAAGCGGCTTCGCGGAAGATGGGTTTGAATTGGTGCACGAAATAGATCAGTCCGCGCGAGCCATGAATCAGGGACATCCAGGCTTCTGCCCGGATGTCGTGGGGCGTGGGTTTTTTGTCGGGATTTGAAATGTGAGTGCATTCGAGGCAGTTCCAGACCAGCCTGGGTGTTCCGGCAGTCCAGCGCACCAGCCGCTCAACGCCTTTGCCGACAAGATCCAGTTTCCCCGCCACTTGCCGATTGTCATGAACCACCGGGTAAATATCAAAGGAGACGATGTCGCAGCCCTGAATGTATTTAGGGTAATCCTCCGGGTGATTGCTACGAGGACCGCGTCCGTACCATTGGTCCCATGCCACGCCCTGGCCGAGGTTGAGCATCACGGGGCGGGAGGGGTCAGCCGAGCGCAGGCGTTGATAGGATTCGACGATTTTTTCAGGGGCAATCGGCGGGCCATAGCCGGAATGGTTAGGTAATTCCTGGGCATTATCGGGTTCGTCGCCATGCATCCAGGCGATAATGGTGGGGTCGTCGAGGTGCTGGAGAGCGGCTTGGTTTTGCTCACAGATCAGGCGCATGCCGGCTTTGGCTAATCCTGTCAACTGTTCTTCCGTCGGCCCGCGCCAGAGTCCAACGTACGTATTGAATCCCGCGGCCCGGTACTTGTGGGCGTTGGCAGGGTTTTGCAGCCAGACCGCAATGGGGAAGAACGAGGGATCGGTCGAGGGCCCTCTGGGCCATTTCGAATGGGTGCTGCCAGCCCAAAGACTGTCTTGGCACAACGCGCAGAAGCAGAGTGCGAAGGTTGTGATAATGGAAAGAAGAGCTTGGCCGCTCATGGCGGCATTCAAACGCAGTGAGGCCGAAACGCAAGTTTGTTTCACCGGGCATCGTAGCGCGGACTTTCAGTCCGCAGAGATCCCGGAACTGAATCTGGCGCACGGGAGAGTTTGGCGTCAGGTGGTAATCGGTCGTTTCTGCGGGCAAGAATGCCCGCGCGCCGGCGCGCGGACTTTCAGTCTGACTTTCCAGTCTGCCGTACCGCAGACTTTCAGTCTGACTTTTAGTCTGCGAAGCGCGCGAAAAACTCGGTGCGTCCATCACTCGTGTCCCGAAGCCAACTAAAAGTCGGCGGAATAGCAGACTTGAAAGGATGCGCTACGAATGGCCCGAAGGGGATTGTTTTCCTTTCGCAGCGACGGCCATTGGAAGTATTCTCTGCCGGTGCAAGAGAGTGGACCTCCACTGTTAGCGTTGTTGAAACAATATTTTGGCTTTACCTCTTTTCGGCCGTTCCAGGAGGAGATCATCCGTGACGCGCTGGCGGGCAAGGATACCTTTGCCCTGTTGCCAACCGGCGGAGGCAAATCGCTGTGCTTCCAATTGCCGGCCATGGCCAGTACCGGCCTGACGGTCGTGGTTTCACCCCTGATTGCGCTAATGAAAGATCAGGTGGATGGCTTGCAGGCAAGCGGTGTGCCGGCGACGTTCCTGAACTCGTCACTTCCGGCAGGCGAATCACGGGCCCGTTTGCGCGGACTGCATCAGGGCGAGTACCGTTTGTTGTACGTCGCGCCCGAACGGTTGATGCTCTCCGGTTCTCTGGCCGATCTGCAGCGCTGGAACGTGAACTTGCTGGCCATCGACGAAGCGCATTGCATCAGTGAATGGGGTCACGATTTTCGCCCCGAATACCGGCAACTCGCGAGCTTGCGCGAGTTGTTCCCCAAGGTGCCAATGATGGCGCTGACGGCCACCGCCACCGAGCGCGTCCGGGCTGATATCGTGGCGCACCTGAAGCTGCATAATCCTGGCTGCTACGTAGCGAGCTTTAATCGGCCGAACCTCACGTACCGCGTTTTTGCCAAGGAGGCGCCCTACAACCAGTTGCTGGAATTCATTCGGGGTCGTCCACGAGACAGCGGCATCGTGTATTGTCAGGCGCGAAAAACGACCGAAAACGTGGCCGAGCGCCTGGCCGGGGACGGAATCAAGGCGCGGCCGTATCATGCCGGTTTGACGCCGGAGGAGCGCAGCAGGCACCAGGAATTGTTTTTGCGAGATGAGGTGCGGGTGATTTGCGCCACCATCGCTTTTGGAATGGGCATCAATAAGCCGAACGTTCGGTTCGTCGTGCATTACGACCTCCCAAAAAATATTGAAGGGTACTATCAGGAGACTGGCCGCGCTGGACGCGACGGTCTCCCGAGTGAATGCGTGCTGTTGTTCAGCGCGGGCGACGTGGTCAAACAGCTCAGATTCATTGACGAAAAACCCGATCCGAAAGAACGCCAGATCGCGCATAGCCAGCTGCAGCGGATGGTCCATTACGCCGAGAGCTCGTTCTGCCGGCGCACCGAACTGCTGGCGTATTTCGGAGAAACGTTTCCTGAAACTGAATGCGGCGGGTGCGACAATTGCCTTTCGCCTCGCGACACCTATGACGGAACGCTCGCGGCGCAGAAGTTTCTCTCTTGCGTTTATCGTGTCCGGCAGCAAAGCGGATTCGATTTCGGCATGAACCAAATTGTCGAGGTGCTCACCGGGGCGGATAGTGAGAATGTGCGCAAGTGGCAGCACGAGAAGCTTTCCACCTACGGTATTGGCGCTGAGCACACGCGACCCGAGTGGAAAGCGATCGGGCGCGAATTGGTGCGCCGGGGCTTTTTGAGTCAGGCTACCGACAAGTTCAGTGTTGTGGCGCTTACTCCGGAGGGCTTGTCGGTGCTCAAGCAACGCAAACAGATACACTTGACCCGGCCGGTTGCCGCGCCGGAGACGAGGATGCACAAAAAGGGCGAAATTGCCTGTGATGAAGCGCTCTTCGAACAATTACGGCAATTGCGCAAACGCCTGGCCGATGAGCGGGGCTTGCCGCCTTATATCGTCTTTTCCGATGTGGCTTTGCGCCTGATGGCGAGGGAGTATCCGGGCAGCCCGACTGAGTTCTCGCGCATCAGCGGTGTCGGCCAGCGAAGACTGGCGGATTATGGCGAGGTCTTCCTGTCCGAAATTGCCTCTTACTTAGCCAACCACCCGCGGCAGATTTTTGCTTCGGATTCCTTTTCTCAACCGCAGCCGCGTTCCCGAACCGCTTCATTGGGTGATTCGGCCTGCGATACGCTGCGGCGATTCCGAGCGGGCGATTCTGTGGAAACGATCGCCACGGCTCGCGGTCTGTCCAGCGGGACAATCTTTGGACATCTGGCCGAGGCGATAGCCTGCGGCGAGCAAGTGGATATGGGGCGCTTTATGTCCCCGCAGCAACGGACGGAAATCGAGGCGGTATTCAAGCGGATTGGTACTGTGGCGCTGGCGCCGGTCTTCGAAGGGCTGGGCGGGCGGTACGAGTACGGGGTGCTAAAATTGGTACGGGCAGCCATGACCCGCCAATAACTATTGATGATTGAGCATCGAGGATTTGCAATTTTCCATCGCCGCTTAAATGAGCAATGGCAAATGCTCGATGCTCAATCCTCAATGAACCGACCATTTCCACGTCGTTGCCATCGCAGCTATCGTGACCTGATCATAAGGAAAACGCCCGGCAGGCTACCTGTCGGGCGTGTGAGAGTTAGCTGAAATCAACCGTTAGCGTTTGACACCGACCAGCTCGGCCTCGTGGGCTCGCGGCGCGGGGGTGTCCTTGGTCCCGCCGGTGGTTTCCTCGGGAATACGCATGGCGTAGAAGGAGCGGTAAACAAATATTAGCGCAACGATGAAGAAGAATACGCCGATGCCAGTTTTGAGCCCAGGGTCGCGCATCGTGACGGCGATTTCTACGGCGAGCAACCCGAACAAGGTGGTAAACTTAATCACGGGATTCAAAGCGACTGAGGAGGTATCCTTGAACGGATCACCTACAGTATCGCCTACTACGGTAGCGGCATGCAGTTCGGTGCCTTTCTGACGCAAATCGACTTCGACGATCTTTTTGGCGTTATCCCAAGCACCACCGGCATTGGCCATAAAGATGGCTTGGAACAGTCCGAAGAAGGCGATGCCAATGAGGTATCCGATGAAGAAGTAGGCGTTGAAGAAGGGCAAAGCCAAGGCGAAACAGAAGATGACGATGAAGATGTTCCACATGCCCTTTTGAGCATACACGGTGCAGATGCGGACCACCTCTTTGCTGTCCTTTTCTGACGCCGTCGTGGCATCGAGTTTCATGTGCTCTTTGATGTAGACGACCGCGCGGTAGGCGCCGGTCACGACCGCCTGGCAGGAAGCCCCGGTGAACCAATAGATGACCGCGCCGCCCATAATCAGGCCAAGAATGATCTCGGGTTGAACAATGCTCAGGGCATCGATGACGGGCTTGAACGGCCCGGCAACTCCTGAGGCCACCTGGGCCTCATACATACGCTGCAAAAGCATGATAATGCCGAACACCATTGTGGTCGCACCGACCACGGCCGTGCCGATTAGCACCGGTTTGGCGGTGGCTTTGAAGGTATTGCCGGCGCCGTCGCCCTTCTCGAGCTGGTATTTGGCATTTTCAAAGTCCGGGTTAAAACCGAACGTGCTCTTGATCTCCTGGGCAATGTTCTTGCGCGATTCAATCTGGCTCAGCTCATAAACCGACTGGGCGTTGTCCGTTACCGGGCCATAGCTGTCCACCGCAATCGTAACGGGACCCATGCCGAGGAAGCCAAATGCCACCAGGCCGAAGGCGAAGATCGGAGCGGCAAACAGGAACTCCTTGGGCATGAGCGAGAGCAGGGCGGGGTTTTGCGAAAAATGATAGGAGGCGAACATCAAGAGCATGATGACCAAGCCCATCCAGAACGCCGACATGTTACCGGCCACGAATCCCGACAGAATGTTCAAGGAGGCGCCGCCATGTTTGGAACAGTTTGTTACTTCGCGGACGTGCCGGGAATTGGTGCTGGTGAACACCTTGGTAAACTCAGGAATCACCGCGCCGGCGATCGTTCCGCAACTGATAATCGTGGAGAGCACCCACCAGAGCGCCGGTTGGGGTGTGCCGCTGGCATCCTGAAAATCGCCTAACAACAACTTGCTGGCGATGAATGTAATGGCAATCGAAACGGCTGAGGTAATCCAGACCAGGTGAGTTAACGGGGCTTCAAAATCGAAGTCTTTCTTACCCGCGAACATCGCCTTGCTCAGGGCTTCGTTTCCGAAATACGAAATCAGAGACGTGACGATCATCAACGAGCGCATGACAAAGAGCCAGATGATTAAGGTCGCGCAGATGGTTGGGCTGGCCGCCAATGCCAGAGCCAGGAAAGCAATCAGCGCCACTCCGGTGACGCCGTAAGTTTCGAAACCGTCCGCTGTCGGCCCCACCGAGTCACCGGCGTTGTCCCCGGTGCAGTCAGCAATGACGCCGGGGTTTTTCGGGTCGTCTTCGGGCAGCTTGAACACGATCTTCATCAGGTCCGATCCGATATCGGCGATTTTGGTGAAGATACCGCCGCAGATGCGCAGGACGCTGGCGCCGAGCGATTCGCCAATGGCAAAGCCGATAAAGCAGGGACCGACCAACTCGCGCGGCAAGAACATCAGGATGCAAATCATGAAAAACAGCTCCACGGCCACCAGGAGCAAGCCAACGCTCATCCCCGAGCGCAGCGGAATGCCCAACGTGGCCAGCGGATTGCCTTTGAGGGCGGAGAACGCGGTTCGCGAATTGGCCGTCGTATTGATTCGAATGCCGAACCAGGCAACGCCGTAGGAACCTAAGATTCCCAGAATGGACGCCAGCAGAATCACGATGACGTGGTTCAGCGAATTGGCTTGGAGAACCTTGAAATAATAGATCATACAGGCGGCGATCAAGCACCACAGGATGGCCAGGAATTTGCCTTGTGTGAACAGGTAGGTTTTGCAGGTCTCCCAGATGGTGTTGGACACATTGCCCATGCTCTCGTGCACGGGCAGAGCTTTGGTTTGTTTGTACTGCACGAGGCCGAACGCGGCGCCAATGAAGCAAATCACGATGCCAAAATACATCAAGGTCGAGCCGCTGATCCCGCCCAGGCCGCTGAACTTTACCGCCTCGAGCGATGGGATGTTGATGTCCGCTTCACTGGCATAGAGTCCCGTCGAACTCAGTAGTGCGGCGAAAAAAACCAGGATCAAAAACGAACGTTTATTATTTTTCATAAAGTTCAGGCGCGAAACTATCGCAGAATGGGGCTGGGCTGCGCCAACACTTTTTTTGGGCAAAGCAACCCATAATTTGCACACCTTTTATGTTGTTGACTCCGGATCCAAGCCGGCAAACCCACGGTTGGTTGACCTAAGCTTTAATTACGCTAATCAAAAGGGATTGATTCCGCAATAGTGTGGGTGCCCCACCGTTGCCGGCGCGCGGACTTTCAGTCCGCAGGGATCCCGGAACTGAACCTGGCGCACGGAAGTTTGGCGTCAGGCGGTAATCGGCCGTTTCTGCGGGCAAGAATGCCCGCGCGCGTGCGCCTGTGAAGGCGTGCACACTGCGGGGTGCAAGTCCCCGTCAGGCGGAACGTTCACCCGCCTGTAACCGAAGGCTACTGCGTCGTGGCGACACGAGGTGGAGAGCTGCCGGAGGTGAACAAC
>DASRFK010000095.1:0-72629 GCA_035651635.1 Verrucomicrobiia bacterium
AGCAGTTCGGGTGGCTCCAGCAGTTCGGGTGGCTCCAGCAGTTCGGGTGGCTCCAGCAGTTCGGGTGGCTCCAGCAGTTCGGGCGGCTCCAGCAGTTCGGGCGGCTCCAGCAGTTCGGGCGGCTCCAGCAGTTCGGGCGATCCGCAGAAGCGAAAGATCAAGAAGAAATATCAAGACACCTTAACATCGGTTGAAAAGGCGATCGCCGAGCTCAAAAGTCATCCGCAAAAGGACAAGTTCAAGACCGAAATTGCCGATCTCGAAACCAAGCTGGCAGCCGCAAAGGCCAAAGGCGACGGCGGTGATTACCAGGGTGGCCTGCAGTTGCTCCAACCCTTGCTCTCTACCTGTTCACAAACCAAGACGACTATGGACATGGTGGCCAAGGGCTTGAGCAAAGTACGCGCCGGGGAGATTGGCGACGTCTCCCAAGCCCTCATCGACAGCGGGGTCGATAAAGAGAAGGCCGTCGAGGTGGCCGAGGTTACACACAAAGGCGGCAAAGGCGACGCCGCCGATGAGAAAGCGGTCGCCAAAGAGGTGGCCGCCCTGCCGACCAAGGTCCTCAAGACCATGAATGCGAATGGCACCAAGGTCGTGGCCTGCCGCAACTCGATCACCGATTACCGCGCTGATCTCAAAGGCGTAACGCCCCGAGGCTGGCCGGCGGGGTCTACTTGGGATTCAGTTCCGGGAGTTTTTCTGGGCGACAAGAACGAGGTGGTGATTGCAACCCAAGGGGCCGGGACCCCCGG
This sequence comes from Verrucomicrobiia bacterium, assembly GCA_035651635.1. GTDB lineage: Bacteria > Verrucomicrobiota > Verrucomicrobiia > Limisphaerales > UBA8199 > JANXQE01. The sequence continues at coordinate 756 of DASRFK010000095.1, forward strand.
CGGGCCAAAAGTTCCCCCGACCGGCCAGGGGCACGGGGCCTTCGATCTGGCCGCGCACGAGTCGATGCATGGATTTGATCTGGGCGGCAAGGGCACGCCCAAACATAATGACAAGGCCTTCATTGAGGCCCGGAAAAAAGATTTACCAAAGCTGGGTGCGTATTTTACGCAGCCCGGAGACGCCGGCTTAGAGGAGACCTTTGCCGAGAGCGCCGCGCGCTATTACGGAAAAGATCCGAAAATGAAGAAAGATTGGCCTAACCTATATAAGTATTGGGATAGTCAACCCAAGTAAGCATCTTGCCGCGTGCCGGCAATCTGCTCGAAGGAACACGTACCATGGCGAGCAAACCGAAAAAAACAGCGAAACCAAACAAACCAGCGGAAGCTCCGAGTCATATCGGGGTAGCCACCATGTCTGAGGACGGCACGATCACGCTGTTGCTGAGGGCCAAGAGCCCTAAAGGTGATCTCGGGGATGCTATGCTGACCTACACCAGCAAGGACCCCAAGTACGCCAGTATTCTCAAGCATCTCGGCGGCCTCAAACCAGGCGAGGAAAAGGCCGTGCCGCCCTTCGACTGAGAACCGCCCGACCCATGCGAGCATTCATTTCCGGTTTCTTTCTATCAGGTGGAAGACCGCCTGATTGTTCCGCCCCCGCTGGAGCATCAATTTGGAATTTCAGATTTGGAATTTCGGCCTTCTCTCAGGTTTCGGCTTTCGGATTTCTGATTTGTATTCTTTTGTGCTCTCTCTCTGGTTGTGCTCACAAGCCTTCCACCCCCACGGGCAATCCGCCGGATTCCATCGGCATTGCCTGGATGGAAAATGACGGCACGTTGGTGATGCAGCTCACGGCTCGCGATTCCAACCGAACCCTCGGCGACGCGTTGCTAAGGTATAAACCAACTGACCCGCAGTATCGCCGGATGCTCGACCACGTCGGAGATCTAAAGCCGGGGCAAACCAACTCCGTTCCCCCCTGGCCTGCGCGGTAGTGGTCCCTCCACTCTGCCATAGTTGGTATTGCACTCCTGATTAGGCGAAGTTACGCTGAGTAGTCTGATGAAAGATTTTCGCGGCGCGGTTAGCCTCGCTTTGCTGCTGGCGGTCTGCCCCATGACCCAGGCAAAGCTGACGCCGGAACAGATCCAGTCACTCCCGCCCGCCGCCTCCGGCAGCATTGTGTTCAGCCGGGACATCCAGCCTATTTTTGATGCCAGTTGTGTGCGGTGTCACGGGCGCGGCCGTGCTAAGGGCGGCTTTCAGCTCGATACTCGCGAGACGGTGCTTCGCGGCGGCGATTCCGGGACGGTCGTAGTTCTCAATCACAGCCAGGAGAGCCTTCTGATCGAGTTGGTTTCGGGGCTCAATCCGGACAATGTGATGCCGCAGAAAGGCTCTCGCCTGACGCCCCAGCAGGTTGGGCTGCTGCGGGCCTGGATCGACCAGCGGTTGCCCTGGGACAAAGACGTGACTTTCGCGCGAAAGACGCCGCTGAACCTGCTCCCCGAAAAATCAAAGGTGTCGGTTTCAACCGACAGCGGGGTCAATCCCATCGATCAAATTCTCAAGCCATACTTTCGCGAGCACGGGTTCACCCCGCCGACGGTCGTTTCGGACCAGGTATTCGCTCGGCGTGCCTACCTGGATATTATCGGATTAGTGCCGCCGGTCGATGGGCCCGGCGCTTTTGTTACCGACGAAGATCCCGGCGCGCGCGGGCGGCTGGTGCGCAGCCTGTTGGCCGACCACCAACGGTACGCCGAACACTGGCTCTCGTTCTGGAATGACCTGCTGCGAAATGACTATCGAGGCACGGGCTACATTGATGGCGGTCGCGAATCGATCACACATTGGTTGTTTGCGGCGCTTTCGTCCAATCTGCCTTACGACAAGTTCGTGGGGCAACTCATCGACCCAACCCCGGAAAGCGAAGGCTTTACCAAAGGCATTGTCTGGCGCGGAGTTGTCAATGCCAGCCAATCGCCGCCCTTGCAGGCGGCGCAGAACATTTCGCAAGTATTCATGGGGGTGAACCTTAAATGCGCTTCCTGCCACGACAGCTTCATCAACGACTGGCGCCTCTCCGATGCTTATGACCTGGCCAGTATTTACAGCAGCAGCCGCATGGAGCTGTTCCAATGCGATAAGCCCACCGGTAAGACCGCCGAAGCGCGCTTTCTCTACCCCGAACTGGGTGAAATCGATCCCGACGCCAAACGTCCTGAACGGCTCAAGCGCCTGGCCGAAATCATCACCGGGCCGAAGGATGGCCGACTCTCACGCACCATCGTGAATCGGCTCTGGGCCCGGTTTTTCGGGCGCGGTCTGGTCGAGCCCCTGGATGACATGGAGCAACCGGCCTGGAACCCGGACCTGCTCAACTGGCTGGCCGACGATCTGGTGGCTAACCAATTCAACGTGAAGCATACGATTGAAGTGATGCTGACTTCCCACGCGTACCAGCTCCCGGCGATTGATTTGGGCGATGGACAAGCCAAGGAGTATGTTTTCCGCGGTCCCGCAATCCGCCGCTTAACGGCTGAAGAGTTTCGCGATGCGGTGGGAGAGTTGACCGAGGTGTGGTACAGCAAAGCGGCGTTTTCCGCAGGCGCAACCGTGGGCGAAGTGCGCTGCGGACTGGTGCCGGCGGATGTGCTGGCGGTGGCGTTAGGGCGCCCGGATCGCGAACAGGTTGTGACCAGCCGCGCCACGAGCGCCACGACGCTCCAGGCAGTCGAGCTAACCAATGGCGCGACGCTGGCAAACCTGCTGGAACGGGCCGCCTTCCGATTTGTCGATCAACCCCTCACGAGCCAGCAGTTGGTGAATCTGCTCTATCATCGCGCCTTTGGCCGCCAGCCAACGGGCGCAGAAAAAGAGCTGGCGCTGGAGTTGGTCAGCCAGCCACCACGCAAAGACGGCGTCGAGGATCTTCTTTGGGCTATGACTATGTTGCCCGAGTTTCAGTTGATTTATTGAATTGAGCGATGCACAGAACCGCAAATTGGAATCGTCGGGATTTCCTGAAAACCGCCAGCGCCGCTACGCTATCGGCCTTGGGTGCCGGATTTCCCCGTGCCGTCGCAGCAGCCGAAGCCGAAGCCGAGCCGCGCAACGCCACGGCCGACACTGTCATTGTTTTGTGGATGGGCGGCGGGATGGCGCACACGGAAACGTTCGATCCCAAGCGCCATACGCCCTACGAAAAAGGGATGGCCTCCAGCTCTTTTCTAAGCACTTTTCCCAGCATCGATACCACCGTCGATCACATCAAGTTCTCCGAAGGTCTCGAGAAATTGGCCAAAGTCATGGATCGCGGAACCTTGATCCGGTCTTATACCGCCGGCGACCTGGGATTCATCCTGCATTCGCGGCATCAGTACCAGTGGCACACGGGCTATGCCCCGCCGCAAACGGTGGCCGCGCCGCACCTTGGCGCAGTCATTGCCCGCACACTTGGTCCGAAAAACCCGGCCGTGCCTTCCTTCATCAACATCGGCCAGCGCTATGACGTGGGTGAAGGCGAGGAACTGAAAGCGTTCACCACCGCTGGTTTCCTCGGCAGCGAGTATGGGCCCTTTAACATTCCGTTCCCGGAATCGGCGGCGGAGAGCGTGCGGCCTCCGGGCGGCATGACGGTTGGCCGGTTCGAAAATCGCGAAAAGCTCTACCGGAAACTGCTCGCCGCCAGCCCCATTGGCGAGCACGGCAGTGAGTTCCAGAAAGATTCTCTGGTGCGCTCGCTGGATAATGCTTATCGGCTGCTTAGTTCGCCCGCCGCCAAAGCTTTCGACCTTGCCCAGGAACCACTCGAGAATGTCCAGAGGTATGTTCCCGGTTATAAGCCGGGCGAGCGTTACGATGCCAAACAGGACCGCGAGGGCGCCAAGTACGAAGAACAGATGGTCGGCCGATTCGGCTTAGGTTGCCTGCTGGCGCGGCGATTGACTGAAGTGGGCGCTCGGTACATCGAAGTCACCACCGAGTACATACCCTTCCTGAATTGGGATACTCACGAACACGGCCATAGCCGGGCGGCCGCCATGAAAAAGCAAATCGACGCGCCGGTGGCCCAATTGATTCTGGACCTGGAAGAACGCGGGTTGCTCAACCGGACGCTCATCGTGCTGGCCAGCGAATTCAGCCGCGACGCCCTGGTCGAAGGCAAACCGGATAAGGCCGTGAAGAACCAGGTTGATGTGCCTGATAAAATCGAGGACACGAAGTTTTACGGTATGCACCGGCATTTCACCGACGCGGGCTGCGTGCTGCTGTTTGGCGGCGGGATCAAACGCGGATACCTGCACGGCCGCACTTCGGATGAGCGGCCGTGCAAAACACTCGAGCAGCGCGTGATCATCGAGGACCTGCACGCCTCGATTTACCACGCCGTCGGTATTTCTCCCAAGCTAGCGTACGACATTGAACGCCGCCCCTTCTACGTCACGCGGGACGGCGTCGGAAAACCTATCCCCGAGCTGTTTGCGTAATGTGCCCGCTGACCTGGCGGAGTGGGAACTGAGCGTTTGCGCCTCTGCGGCAGGAGAGGTCCGGGGAGAGGAGGTGTTCCGACGTTATTCCGATTTCGTGGCCAAGCTCGCCTCGCCGGGGGCCGGCTCATCGATATTGATCTTCCACTGGTGCACCCGAGTTTTTCCCAAACCGCGGATGTCGTGGGTCGCCTCTTTGAAATCCTGGGCGGCAATGCAGGAAATGATTTCCTTTTTCTTGTTCAACGGAAGGGCATTGAAGCAGAGCGTCACGCCATTGGGCCGCGAGAGGCTTTCCAACCGCGCGGCCAGGTTAATGGTGCCACCGGTGTAATCGCGGTACCGGAAAAGCGCGGGATTGGCCTTATCCCGATAGAGCAACCTTTGAAACGAGCCAATGGCAATTCCAATGCCGACGTGATAGCGGTCCGGGGCGAAGTCCGCCGAGAGGTCAAAGAATTTTTTGACAATCTCCTGTGAAGCGAACGCGAGCCCGGTTATTTCTTCGACCGAAATGTCCGTAATCGATCCCTGCTCCGCGATCCAAACGAGCATGACGCCGTCACCGAGTTCCTTGGCAAAGGTGGTGTACCGCTCGTTGGCATTGGCTTTAAGAGACTTGCCCGAAAAGCATTGGGAAAGGACACGGCGAAAACAGGCCAGTAAACTGATGGCGTAATCGGAGTTGGCGTCCATGTACGAGGTGAACTCGCGGATATCGGCAAAGACGACGATGCCATTGTGCAGTTCCGCCTTCACGTATTCGTCTTCGAGACCAGGGAAACGCGAAAGCCCGTTCGTGCTGGCGGGCGCGGGGCTCGCGGCCTCAACCGTTGACTTGCGAGTCAGTTCGGTGCTGGGAGTGCTCTGGCTCATGTGCCAGTTGCGTTCGGATGGCTATTGCTTTCACCCGCATCAGGGTGGGCCAGCCCAGGCTCCCGCAATCGTGTCTGGACGAGCAACACATCCTGCAGGACGGCTTCGGCCAATTTCTTTTGTTCTTCGCCCATTTCCAATTCGAGCAGGCTGCGGGTCGAGTGCACCAGATTTTCGACTGGCTCTCGGATTTGCCGGCGCAGACCCGTGCGGACGGCCCGCGCGGCGTGCGAGGCATCCACCGCACTCTGTCGGATGCGCGCCAATTGAGACTCCTGGCGCTGGCGTTCCACTTGTTCGCTTTCCAGCGCCGACTGGACCTTGGAGAACTCCAGATCCCGGTCGGGATTATAGCGCGAGCCACGTTGCGCCGCGTCCATCGCCTCCGACAACCGCTGGCGCTCGGCCGTTTCTTTCTGCAACCTGGCCTCTCTGTCCTGGAGCGCGTCCTGGGCGGTTTTGAGCTCTTGCTGGAGGAGTTCATGTTTGCGGCTCTGTTCCTGCAATTCGCGGCGGGATTCGTCCAAACTCTCCCCAAGGCGTTTGCGTTCGGCGCTTTCCTGCTGAAGCCGCGCCTCGTTTTCCCGGCTGGCATTCAAACTGGCCTCGAGCCGATTTTGTAATTCGTGGCGGGCCGCATCGGACCTCTTGTTTGCTTCCTCGAAAAAGGCAACGTCTTTGCTTAGTTGAGCATTCGCCTCTTTGGCCTTGTGCAGTTGTTCCTCGGTGTCGCCCCGCTCGGCTTGATGCTGTTCAAGGTCCGCCGCGCACTTTTCCAAAGCCTGCTTAGTCTGGTCGTGCTCTTGTTCCAGAGCGGTGATCCGGGAAAGATGCTCGCCTTGAACCTGGAGCGTGCGACTGAAATCCTGATGCAAAGTCTGCAATCGGCCGTTAAGATCGGCGGCTAACTGTTGCGCGCGCTGGCGTTCTCCGCGTTCTTTGGCCAGTTCAGCCGTCGCGCGCGCCAGAGCAGCGACGCCTTGCCGAACCTGTTGTTCCAGTTCGCCGGGCGGCAGGCCCGCCCAGGTCTCGCCAGTCGCTGCGCCGTTATCCTTTGTTTTGGCCGACCCGATGCCGGCTTGATCGCCCTCCGTGGCCGCTTTGGCGGAAATCTCTTGCGCCTGACGCAGTTTGGCCAATGCCTGCTCCAACTCGATGCAGCGTGCTTCTGCCTGCTGCCGGGCCGCCTCAATTTGCTTGCTGGCTGCTTCTTTGGCTTCGATCTGCTGGCGCAGTTCCTCTTCGAGGCGCTTCTGCTGTTCCTTTTGCTGTTCCAGTTCGGCCGTCTGTTGGCCCAGACGTTGCTCGAGCTCCTCCAGAAGCTGGGCGCTGGCTCCGGCATCGTTCGGTTGCGGTTCCACGAAGCCGCCATTGAGCCCTTCGAGAGCCTGCCGAAGCGCGGCCACTTCCTGCTCGAGTTCAGCGCACCGGGCCTGAGCTCTTTGTTCTGCCAATCCTAGAAGTTGAGTATTCATGTTTTCACCATCGTTGACCGTCGGTTCGACCGGTTGGGTAAGCGCTGCGGGTTCGGCGGATGCAAATTCGGCTACGCTGTTGTCGGACGAAGCAGCACCCGCCGGGTCACCCGCCGGTGTGGCCAGCCAGGTGCTCGACGCCAGCTCATCGGGGTTTGGCGCTGGTTGTGGCGGCGGCTCCGCTTCCGGCAGCAGGTTCGCGAGCGGAACGGCCTCGAGCGCGTGCTCATCGGCTTGTAGTAAATCAGGCGATTCCTCGGGCAGCCTGGCCTCCATCGGCACTTCCCCGTCAGTTTGCACCTGCTCGGGCTCAGCTCGCGAAATGGGTTCACTGGGAATGCCCGCGGCAGCGAACAGATCATTGAAGCGCAGGTGCTGTTGATTGCCCGGGTTCACCGGTGCGGCCACGCTTTGAATGGGTGAACACACCGAAGCTGCTTCTGGCACTGGATTGGCCCTGGCGAATAAATTAAAACCGTCCTCGACTTTCGGGAGCTGTGGGACTGCTTTGGCCGGAGTATTCGGAGCGCGCTTCGGCTTGGCTTTGCCGAAGGTTTGCACCTCATTCAAGGCCCGCAGGACCAGTTCGGCCAGCAACAGGGGAGACTTATCCATGCGCGGCGCGCTGGTGGGCAATTCTTCGCTGGAAGAGGGCAACGCCGTGCGGTCAGGAGCGAATAGAACCGGTGTGGCCACCTGCGCTGGAATCTGGCGAATGTCCGCCGCCGACAGGCCATGCGCCTCGGGCAAAGCGACGTTGGCAATCACCAGGTGTGTCCGGTGTGCCACCAGATACTGCCGGGCTCGGCCCGGATCCTCAAAGCAGACCGGGGCGAAGCCGGCGGTGAGCAGGGCCTCTTCCATGGCGCGGTTCGAGTAGGGAGATTCGTCCACAAAGACCGAAGTGAACTTGGTCGGGCCTTGTCCTTTGCGGGGCGTCTCGGAAGCCATTTTGGTCATGACCTCCACCGCGACTGTGATGGTTTCCAACCGCGAATCGGTGTAGCTCTGGGGATGATTGCAGAGCTGGCTGACAAATCCCTCGAGTGCCCGGGCTTGCCGCGCCAGGTTCGCCAGTCCCGCGGCATTGGCGCAGCTCGCCAGCGAAGAAACGCGGCTGAGCAACTCGCCAGCGCTGGCTACCCGATCCCCCGAATCGTTGACCAGCACCTCGGCTTGCTCGCGAACTCCGGCGACGAGTTCTTCGATTGCGCCCGGCAGCACGACTTCCGTGATGGCTGAATCCTTCGGCATCTCCCCAGCGGCTTGGCCGGCGGCAACTTCACGCGGGAGGAATTTGCTGGTGAAAATCTGGACCAGGTCTTCGCGCGTAATGGAACCCTTGTCCAGGACCTCCGTCGCCAGCGTGCCCACTTCCTTGCGGGTGCCGCGGTTCATTCGTTCGGCGTGGGTAAAAACGTAAATGGGCCGGTCGCCAAAGCTCGCCTCAGCGCGCGCGGCCTTGATCAGTTCCAAGCCGGATAACCCGCAAAGCTTCAGTTCGACCAGCAGGATGTCCGGGCGGCAATGGCGAAGCTTGCCCAACCCCAGAATTCCATTCGAGGTGAAATCCACCACGAAACCGGCCAGGCGCAGCCGCAGCAACAGTACCAGACGTGTAAATCCGTCACCTTCGACCAGTAAGATGCGTTTGCGCTCAGAGGTCTGGCCATCGGGCCCGTTCAGGTCAACCGGTGTCACAGTGGAGACCTGGTTCGGTTGGGCCGCCATGGGTGCATTCGGGCGAGCGGGCATACTCATCTCAAGCTAGGCAAGAACCTGAGCTGCATCGCCATCCGCCACGTATCGGCGCGACACTCCGTCTGTCCAAAACCTTGCATATCAACTTGCTCGAAGCAGGAAACAGACCAAAGCTCAGGCCAGATGCAAGGTTGGCAATTCTACGCCGCGGGATGGGTAATCTGCTATTGTTCTGGCGGTTAGTCGCGGCCCCAGACCGCCGATTTTTTCGTTTCATCGATCCCTTGGCGTCAACCTGCGGCAACTGTTTCCCATTATGAGACACTCGGCGGACAAGCCAGAGGAGGCGAGAGCTCGAATCGACCGCTTCAACAGAGGCACTGCCAACTAAGACGGGGATGAAACACGGATGAACACTGATGGACACGGTTTAGAGGCACTCTCTGGCGCGGAGGCCATGGTGAGGAGAAAATTCCCTTCTTGTGAAAAGTGAGGCCACCGCCTCGGAAAAATATGAGCGCACTCATATTTCATTTGACAGCCGGGCAGTCACAAGCAAATATGAGTGCACTCATTATGAGCGATAAATCCTCTCCCGGACCGCGCCGCGGAAAAAAGCAGGATCCCAGGCGCCCACCTGGGCGGCGGCAAAGGAATAAAGAACGGACCAAAGAGCGGATTCTGGAGGCCGCGCTCGAACTCTTCCGCCTGAAAGGCCTCGAAGGGACAACCACCAAGGCCATTTCCAAGCGCGCCGGCATCGCGGAAGGGACGCTCTTCAATTATTTCAAAACCAAAGAGGATCTCGCGCTCTACTTTTTTCAAAAGGAGACCGATAACTTGATGCGGTGGTTCGCCGGCGACGCGCGCCTGGCCAAGGCTGCCTTGCCCGAAAAACTCTTTGCGGTCATTCATCGCCAGCTCGAATATCTCGAACCGTACCAGGGTTTCATCGGCGCCGTGTTCTGTCGGTCATTGCTGCCCGCTTCGCGGCTGAGTCCGCTGAGTTTCGATTCCCAGGAACTGCGGCTGAAATATCTTCGGTTCATCCGCCAGATTTTGGCCGAAGCCGAAGAGAAAGGAGAAATTCCGCGCGTAGGCGACCTGGGTGCTTATGCGGTCGGATTGTTCTATTTAGGCATCGTCGCGCATTGGCTCCAGGACGGGTCGCGAGGAAAGCAAAAGACTCTTGCCTTGCTGGACCGGGCGCTGAGCTTCGGAACTCAGGTATTGCAGAAAGGGAGCTGGGAATGGTAGCCAAGAATTCAGTGCATCGCGCGGCGCGGCTGATGCGGCTCGGAGCTGGCCTGGCGGGAGGCTATCTGAGCTACCAATTGCAAAAGCGCCTGACCGGCCCGGCGGCTGCCGGCCAACTACGCCAGGACCACCGCCGCAAACAGGCGCGGCGGGTGCGCGAGGAACTGCAAAGCCTCCGTGGACCGATCATGAAGCTGGGCCAGGCCTTGAGCATGCAAACTCATTTTCTGGACGCCGCAACCGTCGAGGAACTCTCCGCCTTGCAAATGCACGCCCCGCCCATGCACCAGGCGCTCATGCGCGCCCAATTCCGAAGCGCTATGGGCCATTGTCCGGAAGAACTGTTCCGGTCGTTTGAAACCGAGCCTTTTGCCGCCGCCTCGCTGGGCCAGGTGCACTCGGCGGTGACCAAAGGCGGGGAAGAAGTTGTGGTCAAAATCCAGTATCCAGCCATGGCGGAAGCCATCGAAGGGGATTTTCAGGCACTGCGAGCGGCCGGGTTTGCCGCCCGCCTATCCGGTCATCTGCAAGAATCGGTTATCGCCGAAGTGCAGCGGGGCATCCTCGAAGAGACCGACTATCTCAGGGAGGCGCGCAACTTGCGGCATTTCCGCAAAGCCCTCGCGCCGTTGCATTTTGTGCGCGTGCCGCGAGTTTATCCCGAGCTGAGCTGCGACCGCGTTCTGACAATGTCCCGGGTTCCCGGCTTGCGCTTGCCGGATTTCCTGAAAACCAACCCGCCACGGGAACTGCGCGACCAGCTGGGTGTGGGCCTGACGCGACTATTCTTTTATCAGCTGTTCCGGGTCAAAGCCCTACATGCCGATCCGCATCCGGGCAACTACCTGCTCAATAGCGACGGCACCATCGGCCTGGTGGATTTTGGTTGTGTGAAGTACTTGGCGCCGGAGGTGGTGCGTTGTTACGCGCAATTCTGGTCGCGGGACTGGGCGCACAATCCGAAAATGTTTGCGGAGATTATCAGCGTCATCTTCGGCCCCAAGATTTCGCCGCACGAGCCGCGCGTCCGCCGGTGCATGAATGAAATCCGCCGGTTCTACGATGAATTCCATCCGCTCGATGCCGGTGCCAAAGCGCTCGATATCGGCGAAGCGCGGTTCATGGACCGACTGGCGGAGTTGGCCAGGATACTGGTCAAAAACAAATTTCTTTCGCCCGGCTTCGTCTTTCTGTCGCGGGCCGAGTCCGGCATGTGCAGTTTGCTTCACACATTGAAGGCGCGAGTGCCTACCACCCAAATTGCCCGCGAATGGATGCCGAGATCTTAGTAAATCCGAGGTTCGAAATCCGAAGGCCGAAAGTAGCCGAAATCGAAACGCCGTATTAGTGCCAGAGCTCACTCCCGACGGCAGGGTAGCCAGTAGCAGTATTGTACTGGTAGGGGTCGGAGGAGCCGCCCATAGGAGGCGATGCACAGCCACTCAAGATAGCGAGTGCCATGATCGCGCCCGCAACAACCAGAAAGGAGTAATTTAGGGCCGCAGAGTGCGCTAAAGCGTTGATGGCCTCTGAGGTCGACCGGTCTCCGGATGAGCTCATAGATTTAATTCGGATTCGGAATTGGTTTTTCGTTTTGATACGCTGGTGAGCATGCCAGTTCGAACGCCTGGCACGTTCGAAGGGAGCATGATACCAGTGGCCAATACTTTAGAACCATGACACTTGATCATTAAAGGAAGATTAATCCAACATTAAAAATCAGCCTCAATTCCCTCCTAAAATCGATCTCAACAGACTGGGCATGTGGTGCATGGCAATAGAAATTAACCGGCTTGGCCATGTTCCTGGCCGAATACGGACTGAGGCGAGACTTTGGTTGATGGAATTCGTGAAATCAGAATCGAATAAAGCCTAATGGTGTATTGGGGGCTGTGGCCGGGTTTGCTTTAAAACAATTAAAATGCGGCCGGCGTCCCGAAAAGATTTCCAACATGGTTCGCAGGCGCCGTGCTCGGCTGCCCAGCCTTTGTGATAAGCCTGGATTACCTTGATCGTGGCCTCCCGCACGCGCGGGTGCTCCTCGGTGATATGTGAGTGGAGGCGCTCCTGCACATGAAGCTGCGAACAGAGAGGACAAAATGCTTCCGGAAACGTCTTCATGCTGGTTTGCTCCATTTGCGACCCTCGCGGTCGTCAGGTCGACTTGGACTCGACCCGGAAAAAGAGTTCCGTCGCCACCTGTTTTGTACCAGTTTTTGACTCATGAGCGGTTGTCACATCGAAGTAAGAAGGGCCTGTGACAAACACGCCCGCATGCGATTTGCTGGAGGACCGACGCAGTCGGGTTGGCCACGCCGCGCCGGAATGAGTCGAGCCGGGTGGGGATACCTGATTTGGCTTTGCTGCCCGCAGGCCGCACGCGAATCTGGAGGGTGAACCGCTCAGTTCTCAAGTATTTGATTTTAATGCTCTGACTCATACGTTTGCGCTGACCGTCTCCTTCGCCATTTCGGGGCGATAGACCTGTCGCCATTCATTTCGGGCCTCCGCAACAGAAACGCCACCCCAGCGCTCACCCAAGTGCGCGGGAATGTACAAGCCGCAGCGCGCACAAGCATATCGCCGCGGCGTTCCGCTGTGCATTTTTGAAGCATGGCCGAGACTAACGGGTTCAGGCTCGTCCGAACCGCACTCCGGGCAGAGGAATTGTTTATTGTTGGATTTCTTGCGCACTTGCGTTCTCAGAAGTTGTGCCTCGCATTTCTTATATAGACGCAGCACCGCTTCGAATGTTCTGATTTTAATGTTGCGTTAATCTGATTTTAATGTTCGGCGGTAGCGCAATCGCCGGAATAGTGAATGGAATTGAATGTTCGATTCATCTGAGTTCGTGAAAGACTCAGAACGGACGGCCGAAACCGCTACTTTAGCTATCCGTGGATCATGGGAAGTGACTGGGCCGTTCTTCCTCAGCTTCTTCGAACTTGTTCTGCGTTTGCTCAACGGATTGCCAGCCAAATCATCGATTGGCTTCCACCGTCTGCGCCAACTCAGGCTCTGGCGCGTTCGCAGCCTCCGCCGCGCGGTGGTATGCCATGAAATAAAGTACCGGCACCGCCATGCGGCTGATTAATAGCGAGGCAATCTCGCCCGCCATCAGGGAAATGGCCAAACCTTGAAAGATCGGGTCCGCCAGAATGACGCTCGCGCCAACGATTACTGCCAGGGCTGTCAGTAACATGGGCCGGAATCGCACTGCGCCGGCATCCACAACGGCTTGGGCGAGCGGCAGACCTTTTGCCAGGCGTTGTTCGATGAAGTCTACGAGGATGATCGAATTGCGCACCACGATGCCGGCGCCAGCCATGAAGCCAATCATCGAGGTCGCGGTGAAAAATGCGCCCATAATGCCGTGCGCTGGGAGGATGCCCACCAATGAGAACGGAATAGCCGCCATTACTACCAGGGGAGTAATAAACGACCGGAACCAACCCACCATGAGAATGAAAATCAGCACGCAAACCGCGGCAAAGGCTGTGCCGAGGTCGCGGAAAACCTCGATGGTGATGTGCCATTCTCCGTCCCATTTCATCGCCGGTCGGTCTTCGGTAAAGGGTTGGACAGCGTTATAGATTTTAAGCTTAGCCCCAGTGCCGCCAAATTCACGCGTGTCGTGCGCACGGAGGGCGTGATTCATCTTTAGAATCGCATAAACTGGACTCTCGACCACACCTGCCACATCGCCGATGACGTAGGTTGACGTGGAGTAAATATATTCGACGCCGGGAATTTCCCAGAGCAACTTCTCCATCGGCCGGGTCGCGCGCTCCTCAACCTCTTTGGCGCTGAACCCCGGCATCGAGACCAGCACATCGATCATGGGGACCTTGATTTGAGGCTCTTCTTCCCGCGGGAGCATGATCACCGCGGCCGCGCCCAGAAGAATCGACGTAATGACGACCAGTGGTGTCAGTTTTGAATCGATGAAGGCGCGGGCAATTCGTCCGGCGAAGCCGATTTCCGCGGTCGGACGGTCGGGCAGGGCGCCGGACATCACTTGACCTCCACCGGTTGCCCGCCTTCGAAGGAGTTGACCGCCGCTTCGGCCGCTCGGATGAATTCCCGCGTCTTGAGCACGCTGTAAAACGCACGCGATACTTCGAACCCGAGGGCGTTCCGGATCGCGGCGGCTTCCTGGCGGGAAGCTTCCGTGTTGGCTTTCGCGGCTTCGCGACCAGCCTTGCTTTTCCCGCCGGCATAAAGCGGAACCGTCACAAGGCCCCTCGCGTTAAAGTTGTCCACGGACGGCAAATCATTGAAATTCGGTGGCGAGTTGTAGTTGTAAGCGCGTTGATTGAGGATGCTTCCAAAGGCCTGCATTGGATTGTCGGTGCTCGTGTAACTGGACTGGAACTGCAGGCGCGGCCAGAAGGCCGCATTGGCTTGCTCCAGTCCGGCCTGGGCGGCCGCGAGGCGTTGTCGGGCTAATTGGGTATCCGGGTTATAGCAGGAGGCTGATGAGGATGAAGGAACCGGCAAACCTGCGAATAATCATTTCCATAAAGACGTCAGCAATGTTCTGCGTTTACTTTCACAATTAGAACCGGGCCGCGAAGTGCGAAGAAGTTACAGCGATTTCAAAACTGTCCTTCTGACTACGCTTGCCTTTGGATTATCCAGGCGGGTCGGTGGCTGACGCATTCTGCCGCGCCGTGTGAAGAGGTGGTTTGAGAACCTCTACAGAACCGGCTCCATTCTTATCACCGAAAGAAACAAGCGCTGCTCAACTAAAGGGCTGTCTCGGAAGTCTTACCGTCCAGTCTTACAGTGCGTTGAAAAACAGAGGTTGGCCGTTAAGTTCCCGTGTGCGTATCCTTCCATCGTTGGCGAAGCGCACTGTGCAAGCGCTGGCGGAACTCGGCCGGTAATTCATAAGCCTGGCCTTCTTTATAAAGTGTGATGGTCTTGCGGATATTATCCACAACCACCTTGCAGGGATTGCACCCCGCCATATGTTTCTCGAACTCCTCGCACACAGCAGGATCCACCGTGCCATCTACGTATTCGTTCAAATACTTTAACAGTTCTTCGCACTTCATGGCTTCTCGATGCTCTTAAATTGAGCCTTCTCCGATAAAAAAGTTACGACAAAAAGTCTCGGCCATCCGGTTGCGCCTCTCCATGAGCATGGTCGTGTGCGCGGACCACGCGCCGGGCGGGATCTCCCAGAGTGCGAGTTAACCGCTCCCGGAGTTGTAGACGCGCGCGCAGTAGTCGCACTTTGGTGTTGGCTTCGCTCAAACCCAAGGCCTCCGCGGTTTCCTTTATGGAAAGACCCTCCACGTCTCGCAATAGAAAGACCAACCGGTGTTTCTCGTCCAACTGACCCAGAGCTTCGTCCAACAGCCGCTTGACCTCGTTCTGTTGCACCAGTTCCTCGGGAGATTGCCGCCAATCGGCAATATATTCCGGGTGCGGGACGGGCTCCGAATCGTTTGGTGCTTGAGTTGCCTCTTCGAGCGAGACGGTGTCCAACCCGTTGCGTTTTCGGATGATCTTGAGAGCCGCGTGAGTGGCAATGCGCAGCAGCCAGGTGGAAAACTTGGCCTCGCCGCGGAATCGAGGCAGGCTTTCCAGAGCACTCAAAAACGTCTGCTGGGTGACATCCTGGGCGTCCTGTTCCTGGCGAAGCATCCTCAAGCCCAGGGAGTAAACACGCTGCTCGTAGCGGTTGGCCAGTGATTCGAAGGCATCCAAGTCACCCGCCTTCGCTCGCTGCACCAACTCAGTATCGTCAGTTTCCGGTCCGATCTGATTTATCATGCAAAAGAGGCCTCTGCGCGAAAACCTCTGAGAGCGTGTTTTAGAATTCGTTTGGAGTCCCGCCTTCAGGCGGTTTTGGCGCCGGGCCGCCTAAAGCCGGGACTCCGAACCCTATACGCCCACGCCCAAGTCGGCATTTTTAAAACACGCTCTGAAGGAATACAACATTTCTAAATCGAATACACCACAAAGAACCTTGATATCTTCATCCATTGTCTGATTCGGCTCGCCAGCCAACAATCCTCCGTCGGCAAATTGCCCAAGAATGGATGCCGAGAAAAACCTGGGGAGGGCAGGGGGTTGTGCTATAGTTCGTAAGAATCGGACGGTATTTTCAAGACCGGTAAATCCTCTCGGGAATATGTTCCTTGATGATTTGAAACCCGATGCCCGGGAACAGTTCTGAAAAGAGCCACCGCGAAGCAACAAAGCATTTCGATGAAGATTGCCAGAATCCTGGACGAAGCGGGCGGTCTCTTTCGCCTGGAATACGAGAATGGTCGTGGCCAGAAGCAGAACACGCGTCTCGAGGCCGTGACGTACGAACAAGCCCTGCGCGAGGCAAGGTCTTACCTGGAAATCGGCGATCGCGACTGCGACGCCGAGGGTGCTCAGTGGGATATCGAATAAAGCCGCGCACCGAATGACTATCGATCGCAAAAAAGGCGCGAGGCCATCGGCCCCGCGCCCGCGATCAAAAAGGATTGCTTAGTTCCGCCGGCCGTAGCCCGCTTGGGCGCCGCGCTCGCGGCCGCCGCCAAAACCACCTCCGGTCCGCTCTTCGCGGGGACGCGCTTCATTGACGGTGAGATTGCGGCCACCGAGATCGGCGCCATTGAGCGCGTTGATGGCATTTTGCGCCTCTTCCGGCGAACTCATGGTGATGAAAGCGAAGCCGCGTGGGCGGCCGGTCGCGCGATCCATCATGAGATTGGCCTCGGTGACCGTGCCGTGCGCCGCGAAGGCGTCCTGCAGGTCATTTTCGGTGGTATTAAACGAGAGGTTTCCCACGAATAATTTGGTGTTCATGTGATGTTTTCAGTGTCCTTAGTCTTACCCTGTTATTCCCATACTGTTCCCGATCTTCGGGTTTCAAATCATCACTGAACGAAGTTCACCTGAGGATTTACCATGTGCTGGAAGCTACAAGCTATCTGTCAGACGCAGCTAGAATGCACCTTGATGGCGCAATAGCAAGCGCGAACTTCAAAACAGCCCTTATCAGATATTCCGCTTGCTCGGCGGCCTGGCTGTGCGAGACTTCAGATGTGTTAATTGTTAATTGCTCTTCGTTTCGCGCCCTCGGGTCGCGCGCGGATGTTCTACTAAACAAGGGGGCTCTCTGAGTCGCCCTTTTGGCTCCCGTTCATTTCATCCCAAAGAACCGCTGCACCGGCGCAACGGCAAGATCCGGGCGCGCGAGGTCCGGGTCCTGGACGAAACCAAACAACAGCTCGGGGTGATGTCCCTCAATGACGCACTTCGATTGGCTCAAACCAAGCAGCTGGATCTCGTCGAGACGGTCCCGAACGCAATGCCGCCCATTTGCCGGATCGTCAACTACGGCAAGTTTCTTTACGAGGAATCCAAGCGCAGCAAGGAGTCCCGGGCTCCTCAATCTGCCAGCCGCATGAAGGAGCTCCAGCTCTCTCCCGCCATTGACCCGCATGATCTGGCGGTCAAACGCGATCACGCCATCCAGTTCCTGTGCGACGATCTCAAAGTGCGGATTAAGCTGCGATTCAAGGGGCGTCAAAAGGCCCATAAGGAAGTTGGATTTCAGGTGGTAAATAAATTCGTCAGCGACATCGCCTTATACGGCCATGCTGATTCGCCTCCCAAAATGCTCGGCGACCGCGACCTCAATGTAGTCCTGACTCCGCTCCACCGGGATAAGCGGGCCAAAAACCCTCGCGCTACGACGCCGGCTGCCGCGGCCGCAACTCAGGCACGCCCGGTTGCCCAGGAGCAGGGTTGAAATCCGAAATTCGAAGGCCGAAACCCGAATCGAAGGGCAAAATCTCGAGGTCGAAAAAGCGCCCGGAGCCGCATCAACCTTAGATTCGGGCTTCGGCCTTTGCCGAGCGAGGCCGCAGAAAGGCGGAAAAAAATTCGAGCGAAACCGCAGTAAGCCCTCTCCACTTTTTGCGTCTCTGGCGAGGGCGGTTTTCTTGATTCGGAGTTCGGGTTCGACCTTCGGATTTCGAGGTTCGGATTTGGAGAAATGGGAAGTTACGCTCCCTCACCGCTCGAAATCCTGATTCGCGGCTTGCTATTGCCGCGAAACCGGTCACAGTCAGCCCATCTCTTGATACGTTTTCCACTTCCATGACATGGAAATCTTGCTTGAACTCCGTTCAACGTGGATTTGAGACCCGACCGACGGGAACATTATGGCGAGCGTAGAACTGTCCGGAACAGTCTAAATGTATGAGCACGAAGTTATTCGTCGGCAATCTCGACTTCAAGGTTACTGAAAATGACCTGCAAGATGCGTTCGCCGCCCACGGCACCGTCATGGAGACCAACCTCGTTACTGACCGGACGACGGGCCGGCCGCGCGGTTTTGCTTTCGTTACTATGAGTTCGGCTGAAGAAGCCCAAAAAGCAATCGATGCCCTGAACGGCAAAGATTTAGGTGGGCGCGCTTTAAACGTGAATGTTGCTCGTCCACGCGAGGAACGCTCGGGTGGCGGGGGGCGAGGTGGCTACGGGGGCGGTCGCCGGGACGGTTATTGACCGGGCGATGTCGTTGAGCTCGAGGCAAAAGCTGGGCATGGCTGGAAAAGCGCCGGCCACTCGGCCATTCGCGAAGCCCATCGCCAGTCCCAGCCTGGCTGCACTGCCCAAAACAGTGATTCTTCCTCACACACCCAGGCGCGCGCAGCGATTCATCGCCTGGGCAGTTTTTTTCGTGGAGAAGCTTGTCACCTCGTCCCTGCGCTGCCATTGGCGTGACTTTTCCGGGTTAACCAACGCGCCCCCCAATCAACCGGTGATCTTTTGCCTTTGGCACAATCGCCTGGCTATTTCCATGCTGGTCCATCGGCGCCATCCCCGCAAGCTGGCTGCCTTGGTTAGCGCCAGCAAGGACGGTGCGCTACTCGCCGCGGTTTTGGGACGATTTGGAGTCGAACAAGTACGCGGTTCCAGCAGTCGGCGCGGTCCGCAGGCTTTGTTGGAACTCACTAGCCACGCTCGACGAGGATATGATTTGGCCATCACTCCGGATGGACCGCGAGGACCACGCTATACTGTGCAGAACGGCGTCATCGCGCTGGCGCAACTCACCGGCTTGCCCATTATCCCGGTAACCTGCAATACCCGCCGCAAACTCTGCCTCAAAAGCTGGGATCGGTTTCAAATCCCTTTTCCCTTCTCGCACTGCGAACTGATTCTTGACGAGCCGATTCACGTGCCGCGAGAGGCTGATGGCGCCGAAAGAGAAGAACGGCGCCGGAAACTCGAGACCAGCCTGCGCCAGAGTTCTCACGATTGAAGCCCAGCCGACGCCGACGGGAGCCTCGGCTCAATCCTCGGCGTAGCGGGCCTTCAACATCGCTGAAAAACGAGCCGCTTTTTCCTTTCGCCGTTTCTTGGCACTCGGTTTTTCAAAGCGCCGATGCAGGCGCACTTGGAGCAGGGTCTGCTCGCGGTCGAGTTTCTTCTTGAGCCGGCGGATGGCTTTCTCCACCGGTTCGCCTTTTCTCAGCTTCACCTCAGTCATAATTCAGCTCGAGCCGGTAACGCAATAGCGTGTGGCAGGGGACTTTTTCGCGGTCGCCTCGTTTGCGTGTTCCCTGGCACCGGAGTTCGCCGGTGGCCACTTTGCGCCGTTCGCCGACCGCCTGGGCCAGCGCTTCGCTCAAATCAAAATCACCTCTCGCGCATTCGACGCCCGGGCAGGCAAACCACAGCGCCGATTTCGCATGCTCCACATTCATTTTGCATTTTAACTCCCCGTTTTTCGTGACCCCCAAAGCGTCGTAATACTCCAACGTCACTTTCAGAGACTTCAGAGAGGGGAACTTCTGCGCCATCGAGGGAGATCCGTTAATCTCTTCTCGCTGCTTCAACTGATATTCCTGTCGCGGGTTCCGTTTCGGTATGTGCATTGAGTTCGGCCTTCTAAACCAGCTCGCAGCGGTGTCGTTCATCTGGGAGCCTGAACCATTTTCTGCCTGGGCCCATCGACGACAATATTTTCAACATTCGGTGCGTGCATGCGAAGGTTAACTTGAACTGGATGGGGTCCTGCGGCACTGTCCATTCGGGAAGTCGCCCTCGAAGGGGTATGCGCTGGTACGTATCCAGACCAGTACCTTACGACGAAAAGGTCGCGAACGCTAATGCTTTAATGCTATAGATCCGATAGCTCGCGGCTATGCCCCAAAACCTTCCCTCCGAGGTCAGTCAGCAAACCCCTTCACAATCTCAATGTACTGGTGCAAGGCGCGCGAGTCATTGCCGCGGTTCCAGGCAATGCAGTAGTCGCTGATGACCGGCGGGCTCAATGGCCGAAAAGCCACTCCGTGGCGGGCCTGTCGCTTGAGGTGCTCGCGCCCCAGGGTTACGCCCAAGCCCTCAGCGACGAAGGTGATAAGGGTGGCTTCCACTTCGGCTTCCTGGAGAACTCGGGGCGTAAAGCCAGCTTGTTGGCAGATGCGGTTCAGCCACTCCCGAAAGCCCGGATGCGTCTTCTCGGACATCGCCACAAAAAACATGCTTTCCAATTCCGCCAGCGAGATTTGGCGCTTGCGCGCCAAGCGGTGTTTCTCTGGGACCACCACCACCGTCCGATGCCGGGCGATGCTTTCCCAATGCAACCCGGCAGCCATTGGCGGAGGAGGTGAACCCACAAAGCCCAGATCGATCTTGCGGGCTTCGAGGGCCCGGAATTGCTCAGCCGGGTTCATATCGAAGAGGTTCAGGGCAATGTGGGGAAAAGCCTGGCGGAACGCCTTTAAACTCTCCGGCAGCAACTCGAAATCGAAGTTCGGCAGATAGGCAATATTCAATTGGCCGGTTTCTCCGCGGCTCAGCCGTTGGACCGCGAGAATGCTCTCGCTCGCCAACCCCAGGATGCGCCGGGCATCCAGCAGGAACGCCCGGCCTTCCTGTGTCAGGGCCACCTGGCTCTGGGACCGGTTCAGCAGCCGAACGCCGATTTCCTCCTCGAGATTATGGATCTGGCGCGTGAGTGAGGGTTGAGCCAAATGCAATTTCGCAGCGGCCTTGGTGAAGCTGAGATTCTCCGCCACCGCGACGAAGTAGCGCAGGTGACGCAGTTCCATAACGTGGCCGGGACTGTAGCAGGATTGTGCGCCTTGGCAACGGATTGAGCGAGGCGCGGGAAACGCGAAGTTTCGCACACAAGCGCATTGCTTTGCTGCGTTTGTCAAGAGCGCCCCTTTTTTTTGCCTGAAGCATCAAACAGAAAAATGATTCGAAGAGGAGAGGTGATTGCCTTCCAGGTGCAGCCCAGGCTTGCCCGCTTAGGTTTCCAACCGGAACGACAACTCACCGGACGCTGCAAAACAGGGAAAGACTTTGCCAGTCGATGGTGAGCTTTTCTGCTTTCGACCGGGTATTACCCGGTTCCGTGGCGAGGTTGCCACAGACGGCGGCCAAACCAATAAAGCGCAACGGATGAAAGCAATCGGAACGAGAGAGGCGAAAGATAACAGCCGGATTCCGCGTCGAAATTGCCGCACGGTTTGGCTGGCCTTATGTCTTTTACCTCTCGGAATACTGGTCGGCACTGGCACAGTGTGCGGCGATGAATCCGCGCGGGTGAAACGGTTATTCAAGAACCCCCCTCGTGAATACAGTACCGGCCCGTTGTGGGTCTGGAATGACCTGCTGACCGAACAAGAGATACGTGAAACCCTGCGCGACCTCGCGGGACAAAGGATAAAACAGGTCTGGGTGCACCCGCGCCCCGGGCTAATGACGCCCTATCTATCCGCGGATTGGTTTCGCTTGTGGAAAGTTGCCTTGAAAGAAGCGGCGCGCCTCGACATGAACGTCTGGATCTACGATGAGAATTCATATCCGTCTGGATTTGCCGGCGGTCAGGTGCCCGAGACCATGCCCGAATCCCGGGGCCGGGGCTTGGCCTTTGCGCAAACCAATCAGGCCCCGCGGTGGGCGAGTAATCTTCTGGGAGTTTATCAACTCGGAACGAACACCGCCGAGGACGTAACGGCCCAGGTCGAGGCTGGCAAACAACTTCCGGACACCAATTATCTTGTGATCTCGGAATTGCGCTCCACCAACGCCGCTTGGCATGGAAACCGATCTTACGTAAACCTGCTTTCACCGGGAGTGACGGAAAAATTCCTCGAACTGGCCCTGGAACCTTATCGTCGTGAAATCGGAGGCGAGTTTGGCCGCCGGATTCCAGGGGTGTTCACGGACGAGCCGAACATTCGCCCCGCCGAGTATTGGCCCTGGAGCGAGGTTCTTGCCCGTGAATTCCAACAACGCTGGGGGGATAGCCTGCTCGATCACTTGCCGAGCCTGAATCGGCCGATCGGAGACTGGCGGCGGATTCGCTATTGCTATTTCCAACTCCTCAACGATCAATTCATCGAGCACTGGTCCAAGCCTTACCACGATTATTGCGCACGCTACGGCTTGCAGTGGACCGGCCATTACTGGGACCACGACTGGCCTAAATGCACTGCGGTACCGGACAACATGGCGATGTATGCCTGGCATCAAACGCCGGCCATCGATTGCCTGATGAACCAGTACGAAGAGCGAGTTGACAGCCAGTTCGGCAACGTCCGCATGGTTAAGGAGCTCTCCAGCATCGCCAATCAACTCGGAATGAAACGAACGCTGTGCGAAACCTACGGCGCTGGTGGCTGGGATTTGCGATTCGAGGACATGAAGCGAATCGGCGATTGGCTCGAGGTGCTGGGCGTCAATACCATCAATCAGCATCTTTCCTATGTGACCATCCGCGGCGCTCGCAAACGCGACCATCCACAATCTTTCTCTTACCACGAACCCTGGTGGGAGGCGTATCACATCTCGGCGCAGTACCTGGGACGGCTATCGGCCGCCCTCTCCCAAGGAGAGCAGATGAACCAGGTCTTGCTCCTGGAACCGACCACGACAGCCTGGATGTATCAAGGCGACGAGCCACGACTCAAGGAACTGGGGAAAGCCTTTTTCGATTTGGTGAGGGCACTCGAGGCCGGCCAGGTCGAGTATGATCTCGGCTCGGAGGATGTTTTGAGCCGCCACGCCTCGGTGGGCTCCGCGGGTTTCAGGGTGGGCCGCCGCACTTACCGGACAGTGATCGTCCCGCCTTTCATGGAAACCATGAATGCCAAAACGGCAAACCTTCTCCAGGAGTTTTTGGCCTCCGGTGGCACAGTGCTTAGTTGTGGACCCGCCCCGACCAGAATTAACGGGGAGGTGTCTGAGCGGGGCGCTTCGTTGTCCGCCTCGAGTTTTTGGAAGTCGGTGGCCCTGGACTGTGTCGCTCAGATGCTCCCCACCCAAGGTTTTGCCATTCGGCGCCAGCCCAACGATAAAGGGATTCTGTTTCACCAACGGCGCCAGTTGCAGGATGGCCAGTTGCTTTTTCTGGTTAACACGAGCCTGGAATCGGCTTCGGTGGGTGTACTCGAATCTGAGCTTATGGGCGTGGAGCGGTGGAATCCTTACACGGGCGCTATTGAGCCTTACCCATTTGAGAAAACGCAACGGGGGGTGATGGCTGCCTTCAACCTCGAACCATCCGGGAGCCTGCTGCTGTTTCTCTCCAAGAAATCCCTCCAGCCCGTGCCGGCCAAAGAGGTGGTCGTTACGATGATTGAACCCGAGCAAACGCCGGCAATTCACCGGATCACGGAGAACGTTCTACTCCTGGATTACGTGGATGTCACGGCCGGGGGAGAAACCAAAACGAATTGCTATTTTTACCACGCCAACCAGTTTGTTTGGCAGAAACATGGATTCGATAATAATCCTTGGGACAGCGCCGTGCAGTTTGGGAACGAACTGATCTCTCAAAAGTTTCCTGCCAACAGCGGCTTCGAGGCGAGTTACAAGTTTACCGTCCAAGGCCAGGTTCCAACGAACCTGGCGATTGTCATCGAGCGCCCGGACCTCTACGCCATCACTTGCAACGATCACCTGGTGACCAACGCCGGTAACTGGTGGCTGGATAAAGCCTTTGGCCGAATTCCCATTGCCGCTGCGGCCTGCGTCGGCGAGAACATCGTGACGATCAAGGCGGCCCCATTCACCATGTTTCATGAGCTCGAACCAGCCTATGTGTTGGGCAGTTTCACGCTCCAACCCGCGGATCATGGTTTTGTTATCCGCCCTGATCATTCCTTAAGCCTCGGCGCATGTGGGCCGGCAAAGCCCCAGCAGGGTTGGAACTCCCAAGGCCATCCCTTTTACGGCGCCGGAGTTTCGTACGAAGAACGCTTTGTCGTGAACAGCCGCGCTGGCGGGTTTGCCGTCGTTTTGCCCCAATGGTACGGGAGCGTGGCAAAAGTCTCGGTCAATGGAACGCTTGCGGGCTATATCGACGCGCCACCCTGGCAATGCGAGGTGACCAAATGGATCAAGCGTGGGCAGAACAAGGTCGAAGTTACTGTCATTGGCACTTTGAAAAATACTCTGGGTCCGCATCACGGCAATCCGGTCCTCGGCGCGGCCTGGCCGAAGCGCTTTCAGATCGGGCCAGACCCGGGACCGCCACCGGGCACGAACTACTCGACCGTAGCCTACGGCTTGTTCCAGCCTTTCATTCTTAAACAGACCACGTCCGGAAGCCGCTAGGTCGGATGCCAACCGAAACCCGGTCGACAAATGAACCGCCAGGCGGCAAAAATCGGCGCGGAGCGGATTTAGGTTTCGCCGGTGGCCCCCCGTCCGGGCAACGTGCGGGTTTCGAAAGCAATTGCTTGGAAAAGGCGCAGCCATCCGAGACAGATCAAAAACTGGCGAGCCGGCGTGGTATCGGATGATGGCGGTCGCTGCCGCTTGGGTCTTGAAGCGTTCGCGTTGGCTTTTGCTCGAACGGGATAAGGATGGAACTTGGTTTGTTCATTCATGCAGGTGTAGGACGAATTCGCAGTGTGCCGGTTCCATGCCAAATCGGCAACGTGGATAGCACTTTCGCCCCAGTGTTTGTGACCAGAGCATCGCCGCATAGATCGCGACAGGCTCATTGGGGTTCCCTGGCCAACACTACCCGAAAGCCGATAATAATATCGGTGATGAAAGGGCTAACGCCATCCGTCAGGCGACGCCCTGAACGGCAATCGGCCTCCCCCCTGTCCCAACCCCCGCCGCGGATGACCTTCACACCTTGCGGGTTTGAGCCCGGCCCTTGCGGATCCGTTATTGCTCCGCCCGGGTACCGCTGCTCAGGATCACCGTCGTCTGCGGACCTGCATCGGCCTGGTGGCTTATTTCATTAGTGGGAGTACCCAGCGTAAAAGTGTTTGGCGGAATGAACGCCATGTTCATGGGCGGCTATTGCGGTGAGGCTCGATAAAACCTTGAAGGGAAAAGGTGCGAGTTTGTATCCACAAAGGAGATGGCGCCTACCGTGTTGCTGGCAATACCGACTTGGCTCCAGCTCAGGAGATCGGCTGAGGCAAAGACGCTGTAAACGCCGGGCGGCCCGGTGATTCCGAATTGAAATGCCCCGATGAGCGGCCGCGGCCGGACGAGTTGAATCGTCAAAGGATAGGTGAAAACCGAGACCCCTTCATTACTCAAGAAAGCAACATCGGCGGCCAAATTCGTCGCGTTCAGCTCGGACATAATCACAGTCGTAAGCGGATTGCCGAGATAGCCAAACTGACTAATCTGGGTCATGTCCGCCGGAAGCGTGATATTGGTCAATAGATTGCCGACGACGTAAAAGTTGGCCAAATTTGTCAATCCCGAAGGCAAGCTCAGGGTGGTCAACTGATTTCCCCCAATATCGAGCCATTCCAACCGACCGAGGTCGGGAGGCAACACCAGGTTGGTCAGTTGATTCCCGGCCAGGAATAGCCCTGTTAAATTGGTCAAACCGTAAGGCAAGCTCAGGCTGGTCAGGTTCGTATTTCCGGCTACGCGCAATGCGGACAGGCGATTTAAAGTCCCCGGCAGGGTGAGACTGCTGAGTGGGTTTTCGCTAACGTCGAGGTAAGTCAAACCGGTCAATCCCTCGGGCAAGTTGAAGTTGGCGAATTGATTGCCGCGCAGATGCAGAGCCCCCAGACTGCTCAGGTTTGGGGGAAAACTCAGCGCCGCCAAGCTATTGAAATCGAGGTCAAGCTCAACCAAGCTCGTTAAATCATCTGGGAGGGTTAAGTTCGTGAGCTGATTGAAGGCGAGATCGAGTTCGCTGAGGTTTGTCATTCCGGTCGGCAGGATCAAGGTGCTGAGTAAGTTCTGTGACAAGTTAAGCTCGGACATGCCGGCCAAGTCAGGAGGCAAGGTGACGTTGGTCAGCGGATTACCCGCGAAATAGAACGTGCTTAGATTGGTAAGACCGGCTGGAACGGAGAAGTCGGTCAACAAATTGAAGCCGAGGTCGAGAGCAACCAGGCTCGTTAGGTTTGAAAGTTGCTCCAAACTGCTGAGATCATTGCCTTCGAGATCAAGGTTGGTCAACGACATGAGTCCGGTGGGTAGAGCCAGGTTGGTGAGCGCGGCCGACTCGATCGTGAGCGAGGTGAGGTTCGTCAGGCCGCTGGGCAGGCTCAAATTGGCGAGCGGATTGCCGCTGAGGTTAAGCACCAACAAGTTCGTGAACTCGGGCGGAAGGAAAAAGTTGGTGAGGCGGTTGATCTCCAAATCGAGCGAAACCAGATTGCGAGCCGCTTCCAGGCCTTGCACAGTTTCGACATTCCGGTTGCGGGCGTTCAAGGTTGTGAGGCTCAACAGGTCCTGGTCGGTCAGGGGCCCGGTGGGCTTTTGCAACGCATCGCGGATCGCGGCGTTCAGGCCCGGATCGGGAATGGCTGCCTCTTGAGCCGGAGCAGCGATGATGCAACCGGTCCAGACCAGCGCCGCAACGAATTGAAGGATGCTTTTCACGGCTGAATTTGGCGCCCATGCCGCGGTCCGTTTTTTGCACTTCGGTCTTGGTTCAAGCATAGTTCTGTTTTTTGGAGTCATGAGTCCGAAGTGGGAGCGACCAATGTCGACTTTGTTCCCACAACGGGACCGCTGGACAACCGCCTCGCTCCTGGAATTTCGACGCGGGAGCTTTCTCCCGATTGCCGAATAATTCATAATGGCTTATTATAACGATTAGATACCCGCAGTCCCTTGAGTAAACCGGGCCATTTTTTGCGCGCTCTTCCCGCCCGCTCCGGCCGGGCGCGCCCCGTTTGTTTCCTGCCAGGCACCGCTGCGTCTCTCTATGAGTAAGCTGGAACCCGCGAGTGGTAAATGGGACGGAAGGACCAGTGCGGCCGAATCGTTGCTCAAGCATAGTCAAAGGGTGTTTGAGAGCCTCTTCGAACGGAGTGCGGATGCCATTTGGCTGTATGACCCGCAGTCCGGGTTGCTGGTGGATTGCAACCAGGCGGCCGTCAGACTCATGGGCGCTGAAAACAAACAGCAAATGCTTCCCGCCCGGCCCGAAGACATTTCACCGCCGGTTCAACCGGACGGAACATTTTCCAGCGCCAAGACTGCGGAGATTATCGCGATCGTCAACCAGGAGAAGGCCCATCACTTTGAATGGACAATTCGCCGCCTGGACGGCCGGGAGGTTCCGGTCGAGGTAACTTCGACTGCCGTGCTCATCGGCGGCAAGAGCATCCATGTGGTTATTTCGCGAGACATCAGCGAGCGCAAAAAGGCGGAACGCGAGCTGCGTGAGATGACGCAAGCCCTGGAACGCCGCGTCATTGAACGTACGGCCGCTCTGAGCACCAGCGAAGCGCGGTTGCGGGCCCTGGTCGAGCACGCGCCGGAGGCGATTGTCGTTTTTGATGGGCACAGCGGACGGTTCCTGTTTGGGAATCAACATGCCTGTGATCTTTATGGTGTGCCGATGGAAAAGCTGACTGAGCTGACGCCCGCCGGCGTCAGCCCTGAATTCCAACCCTGCGGCCGGCGCTCCGCCGAATTGGCTCGCGAGAAGTTGGAGGAAGCATCGGCGGGAGGGATGCCAGTATTCGAATGGATGCATCAGCAGCCTAATGGCCGGCTGACTCCCACCGAAGTCCGGTTGTTGCGGCTGCCGGCAGAGGGGCAGAATCTGATTCGCGCCAGCATCATCGATAACACCGAGCGCAAGCGCGCGGAACAGGCCTTGCGCGAGTCGGAAGCGAAATTTCGCGCGTTGTTCGAGGGCTCGAGCCAGGGCGTAGTGCTGCATGATGAAAATGGGCTTCTGGAGGTCAATCCTGCCGCCGTGCGGATCCTGCGACGGAATGTTCCAGGCGAAGTATTGGGTAAGCACCCAAGCGAGATGGCGCCACCATTGCAGCCCGATGGACAAACCTCCGCCACCGCGGCGCGCCGGTATGTCGAAGAGTGCCTGACTCAGGGGAGCGCCCGTTTCGAGTGGGTCGCCTCCGCCCCGAATGGCGACTGCATTCCGCTGGAAGTCGCCCTCACGCGAATCCAGTGGAGCGGACGACAGGTCATTCAAGCCTTCATCACCGACATAACGGAGCGCAAGCAAGCCGAGCAGGCCCTGCGCGAAGCAAACCGGGAGCTGCAGCGGGAAATCGAGCAACGCCGGCGCGCCGAGGAGTCCCTCAATGAGCGCGTGCGAATTTCCACTTTGAATGCCGAGGTCGCCGTGACGTTAAATGCGGGCGCCGAAATTCGGGCTATGCTCCAACAATGCGCCGAACTGGTGGTACGGCACCTGGACGTCGCGTTCACCCGAGTCTGGCTGCTCAATGATGCCACGCAAACGCTTGAACTCGAGGCCAGCGCCGGCTCTTACACGCACCTGGATGGACCGCACAGCCGGGTGCGCTTGGGCCAGTATAAAATTGGTCTGATTGCCCAGGAAAAGAAGCCTCATCTCACGAATAGCGTCTCCTCCGATCTCCGAGTAAGCGATCCGCAATGGGCGGCGCGAGAGGGTATGGTTTCCTTCGCCGGCTATCCGTTGCTGCTGGAAGATCGCGTGCTAGGCGTGCTGGCCATGTTCGCCCGCCGTCCGCTGGCCGACGATGTGCTCAAGGCGATTGGATCAGTAGCAGACTCGATCGCGCTGGGCATCGAACGCAAACGCGCCCAGACTGCGCTGGCGGAAAGCGAAGCACGGTTCAGCGCCGCGTTTCAGGCCAGCCCGGTTTTTATCAGCATGTTCCGCGTGAGCGACGAAGCGTATGTCCTGGCCAACGACGCGCTCTTGAATTGGCTGGGTTATCCGCGCCAGGAAGTTTTGGGCCGAACTTCTCTCGAGTTGGGCATCTGGGACAGCGTCGCCGAGCGCGAAGCCGTGTGGCGGGATTTGAGAAGTATCGGCTCGATCCGGCAAAAGGAATGCCGGTGGCGCAATCGCCGCGGACAGTTGTCCACCGTCCTTGTTTCAGCCGAAACGATCACCCTGGACCACAAACCGCACGTGCTCTCCCTGGTCCTGGACATTTCGCAGCGCAAAAATGCGGAGGTGGAAATTCTCAAGGCGTTGGCGCGCGAAAGGGAGCTGAGCCAGCTCAAAAGTAATTTTGTTTCCATGGTTTCGCATGAGTTTCGCACTCCGCTGAGCATCATCCAGTCTTCGAGCGAATTGCTGCGCGATTTTTACCGCGAAATGGGCCCGAACGAGCGCAACGAACAATTAGAATCCATCAGCCGCAACACGCGCCGGATGGGTGGAATGATGGAGGACATCCTCGTGCTGAGCCGGCTCGATGCCGGCAAGCTGGAATTTCGCCCCTCGCCAGTCAATCTCGCGGGCTTTTGCCACTGGGTGGTCGATGAAGTTCTCTCCGCGACCCAGCGCCGGTGTCCCATCGAAATCTCCGTCGCCCCCGGGTTGCCCGCGGCCCATGCCGACGAACAATTGCTGAGCCACATTTTCACCAACCTGCTGAGCAATGCGGTGAAATATTCCGAAGACGGAGCGTCGATCCAATTTAGCGTCCGTCGAGACGGCCCGGACGCGGTGTGTGCCATTCGAGACACCGGCATCGGGATTTCCGAGCCAGACCAGACCCGGTTGTTCACGGCATTTCACCGCGGCGCCAATGTCGGCAGCCGGTCGGGCACTGGCCTGGGCCTGGTGCTGGTAAAGCGCTGCGTGGAACTTCATCGGGGCCGGGTGCAGATCCAAAGCGCCCTTTCCAAAGGCACCACCGTCACCGTGAGCCTCCCCGCTTTCTGAGGTACCCATGAAAAAAATCCTGATCATCGAAGACGAACCGGAAATGCGCCGCAATATCGTCGCCCTGCTCCGGTACAAGGGCTATACACCCGTGGCCGCGGAAAACGGACGCGTGGGAGTGGAAATGGCCAGACGCGAACCTCCCAACCTGATTCTGTGCGACGTCATGATGCCTGAACTGGACGGCTTCGGGGTTTTGCGCGCGCTCCAGGCCGAGCCGAAGCTGGCACTAATCCCATTCATTTTTTTGACCGCTAAAGGCGAGAAAGATGATCTTCGCAGCGGCATGAATCTTGGCGCCGACGATTACCTCACCAAACCGGTGGGTAACCATGAATTGGTCCAGGCGATCGAAACGCGATTGCGCCGCTCCGAACAGCAGCTCAAGCGCGAATTTAAACCGGATTTCTCCTCCGCCAAACCGTTGCTCAGCCTCGGCCTTACACCGCGCGCCACCGAGGCGTTGCTCTGGCTCGCCCAAGGCAAGACCAACGCAGACATCGCCACTATCCTTGGCATCACTGAGTCAACCGTCAAAAAGCATGTCCAGGAAATATTCGAGAAGCTCGGGGTCGAAACGCGCGGCGCCGCCACCGTGCGCGCTCTCGAGGTTCTAAACACCCCCCAATCCTGAGAAATACGAATTTCGCACGTTCCCAGGGCGCACTTAACGTTTGATGCGTTCTTCCGAGCGGCGCTCGTTGGCGGGTTGGTTGTGCCAGGCGAGCCCGTAGAGCACGGCTAGCACTGTCGTTACGAGTATCATGAGCATAAGTCCTCCCGGTTGTGGTTATAAAAGTGTTGGCCTGTCATCGAGCGGTTAAGGGTGCTTCTACTGCACCAAATTGTGTATGGGACTTCCGAACCAGCTTTATAACAGGTTCCAGATTCTCCGGTATTGGCAGTTTTCATAAATGTCTGTCCGTGATTTAGGGTCTGAGTTCGGCCAGTCGCGTTTCAGTCTCCCAGCCTCCACCTAGGGCTTTATAGAGCCGTATGAGATTTTGATCGGTCGTTCGTTCACTGCGGGCCAGCTGATCCTGCGCGTCGAGCAGGGAGCGTTGGGTTTCCAGGACATTCAGGAAGTCCACCAGGCCGCTGCGATAGCGTTCTCCGGCCAGTTCAACCGCCCGGCGATTGGCCGCCTCCGATTGGACGAGAGCCAGATGGTGTTCCTCTTCCTTTCCGCAAGCCACCAGTGCGTTCTCGACCTCCTCCAGTGAGGTCAGCACCGTTTGTTCGTAGCGAATCAGGGATTGCTCCTGGCGCGCGTTCTGCACCTTAATATTCTGGCGAATGCGGCCGGCGGTAAAGATGGGCCACTGCATGCTCGGCCCGATGGACCAGAACCGGCTGCCGGCGGTGAAAAAGTCGCTGGCATTCAGACTCTGCAAACCGGCGGCGCCGGTGAGAAAAAAGCGGGGGAATAAATCCGCCGTCGCTACGCCAATGCGGGCGGTGGCGGCGGCCACTTCCCGTTCCGCCTGGCGGATGTCGGGCCGGCGCCGGAGCAGGTCCGAAGGGAGTCCAATAGGGATGCCTGGTGTGGCGGGCGGGATGGGGGCAGAGGCGGCGAGCTGAGCTTCGAGTTCAGCCGGTTGTTTGCCGATTAAGATGCCAAGCCGATGAATCGAGCGCTGAATGTCCTCCTCGAGCAGCGGGATTTGGGACCGGGTGTTGGCCGCCTGCGCCTCGGCGCGAGCGGTATCCAATTCATTGGCCAGGCCGGCTCGGAATCGGTCCTGGGTGAGCGCCAGCGTTTGTTCCTGCAGGCGCAAATTATCCTGTGCCACGGCCAGTTGCTTCTGCAGGCCGCGCAGGTCGAGATAATTGAGGCCAACATCGCTGATGACCGTAATCAGGACTCCTCGCCTTGCTTCCTCAACCGCCCCGAGCTCGGCCTGCGCCGCCTCAAGACCCCGCCGGTTGCCGCCGAAGATATCCAGCTCCCAGTTCGCATCGAAGCCGGCATCAAACAGGTTCTGTTCGAGCGCTTGGTGCGCCCCGCGAGCCAGCAGACCATTAGGACTATGCTCACTCAAGCGTTGTCGCGAATATTCGCCAGTTGTGTTTGCCGTGGGCCACAGAGTTGAGCGAGCCACGCCCGCCTGCGCGCGGGCCTCGCGCACCCGGGCCTGAGCCAGACGCAGATCGAAGTTTGCCTGCGTCGCTTGCTTGATCAGGCTATCGAGCTGTGGGTCGTGGAAAACCAGCCACCATTGGGACAGGTCCTGCGGGGTTCCGTTGGATAAGGCGCTAGGCGTTTGAGGATAGGCCGCAGGCACTGAAACTTGTGGTGAGTCATAGTTCTCACCCACTGCGCAGCCGCTAAGCAATGCCGTCATTGTCCAAGCTGCTACGCAACCGAATGTAAGTGCGCCGCTCGGCTTTGAAATCCAAACTCCAAAGCCTCGAACGGACCCGGCCATTTGCTTTTTGAGATTTACTGTTTTCAAATTCAAATTTGTTTTGGATTTCGGATTTGGCTTGGCTACCGGGCCGCCATTGCCTGAATGGCGGGCGCCTCGATAAACACGTCCATTTGCTGGCCCACGAACAGCGGCAGCGCATCGTTGTCCACGCGATAAATGACCTGTAGAACCCGCGTGTCCACGCGTTCGGTGCTGTCGCCGGTGAGCGATTTTTTCGGCAGAACGAAAGGCTCGAAGCGCACGAAGCCTACCGGAGTTTTCAACTCGGCGTTGCCGCGCACCGTGGCGACAGCTTTAGCGGACGGGCTCACTCGCCACGCCTCGTGTTCATCAACGTCTACCCGGATATTGAGCGGTTTGAGCCGTCCGAGAAGCACAAGTGGGGTGGCGGTTACGCTGGCCGGAGCATACTCGCCGACGTGGATCTTTACCTGCAGCACCTCTCCATCAATGGGACTCCGGACGACGCTGCGTTCGATTTGTGTTTCCACGCTCTTGACCTGGGCTTCCGCGGCTGCGACCTGGGCCCTGGCCGCTTCGAGCCGGGCTTTGGCCGTCCCGCTGGCAAAGCGGCGCTTGGACAATTCCTCGGAGCTGATGGCTCGTTTGTCCGAGAGCGTGTCGGCGAAATCGAGTTGCTGTTGGGCATCCTCGACTAAAGTGGCATCCACTTTGACTTGCCTCTGAGCTACCAAGAGGTCGGCGCGGCGGGCAGCGAGGTCAGCCTGGAGTTGGCGCACATCGAGCTTGAAGAGCGGCTCGCCGCATTTCACGACCTGACCCACAACAACAGGCACCTCAGCCACCACCTCAGACAACGGCGTGCCGATGGAAATGTTTTCGCTGCTGGCTTCAACCAGCCCTTCGGCGGCCACGGCGTGAGCGTAAGGCGAAACCGGTGGTGGCGAAGGGGGAAGGTTGGCTTGGCTCCTGGGTTGAGAGCGGACGACCGACACAATGCCGAAGCTCAAGGCGGCGAGCGCGATTAATGGAAGAATGACTTTTTTCATAAATTGCTTTGGTTTCGCTATGCGAAGGCGTTTGCTTCCTTTTTGAACAGTGCCTCACGGGAACCTCTCGATTCCACTTTCACTATCCGCCCGTCGTCCATGTGGCCGATGGCATCCGCGTAATGAAAGACACGGTTGTCGTGGGTTACGACAATGACCGCGCGCTCCGGATGAACCGCGTTTTGTGCCAGGAGGTCCATGACGGCCTCGCCGGTGGCGTGGTCCAGGGCTGCGGTCGGTTCGTCGCAAATAATCAGGCGTGGTTGGTGGACCAATGCCCTGGCCAAAGTCACCCGCTGCTGTTGGCCGCCGGAAAGCTTTTCGGGCAGTGTGTCCAACCGATGCTCCAAGCCGAGCTTGACCAATAGCTCTCTGGCACGGTCCACCGCCTGGCGACGCGCCACGCCGGCCGCCAATAACGGCACCGCGGCGTTTTCCGCCGCCGTCAGTGCCGGCAGCAAATTGAATTGCTGGTAAACGAATCCGAGGTTTCTACGGCGGAACAACACGCGTTCGCGCGGCGCAAGCGCTTCGGTGTCCTGCCCGAACAATTCCACTTTGCCTCCCGTGCGATCGAGCAGGCCGGCGATGACTGAGATCAGCGTAGTTTTACCGCAACCGCTGGGTCCGACCAGGAACGTGAGTTTCCCTTGGACGGCTTCGAAATCCACGCCGCGAAGAACTTCGACGGCCGCATCGGCCTGGCCGAAGCTCTTGCGCACTTGATGGCAGGCGACCGCCCGTGAGTGGTTGCTTTGGTTCATAATCAGCTGCGGAAAACAATCGCAGGTTCGAGCACCAATACCCGGCGCAGACTTAAAACGCTTGCCAGGACGACGACAAATGCGATGCAGGCGCCTGTTAAGGCCACGCTTTGCCACATTAGAATGATTCCGCGTGTGGCCAGCTTTTGGCCGAAGAAATTGAAAAACTCGGCGCCCATGCCAGTCCCAATTGAGAACCCGATGAGACCCACGGCGGCGGCCTGTAACAGCACCATGCCCACCAGCCGCCAGTTGGTGACACCGATGGCTTTGAGCGCCCCGAACTGTCTCAGATTTTCGATGGTGAACAGGTAAAAGGTTTGGCCGGCGACCACCGCGCCCACAATGAGGGCGATGGCGATCGTGATGCCGAAGTTTACGGGAATACCTGTGTTCTTGAGGTAATACTGGATGCAATCCCATTGGAACTGCCCGCTGGTGCGCGCGCGCAAACCGGTTTGATGCGCGATGCGAGCACAGAGCGTTTTTGTATCAACCCCGGGCCGAGGCTGCACCAGCACATACGAAAGCTCCGTCCGCTCCCGCCCCAGGAATTTCACCGCCAGGCTGTACCGGGTGTGGAGCACTGGCCAACTGACAAAGGGCGCCGAGGCGTCCGAGATGCCAACGATGCTTACTTTGTGATCGTTCAATTCAAGCGTGCGTCCCAGTTGCAACGGTTCGTCCGGGAAGAGCAGGATATAGCCGGCCTTGTCGATCACCACCGAGTCCGGCTCCCACAGCCGTTCCCAGGAGCCGAGTAACATCTTGCGCGGAGCGCCTGTCAGCGTGGCGTCATCCACCCCGAGGCAAAACGTCGTGGCGAACTTGCCCGCGAGCGTGCGGGCCACCGGGCTGCCTTTGAAGAGCCTCACGGCCCATTGCACGCCGTCAACGCCTCGAACACGGTTGAGGTCGGTATCCTTGAGAGCTTTGGTTTGCTCGAAGTATTCGGTATCGCGGTCCATGACCCAGATGGCGGCCTCGGTGACGTCGCGGATTTGGCTGCCGGTGCGGCGCAGGATGCCGGCGAAAATGGAGGTCTGGTTTTCGAGGAGGAAAGTAGAGAAAGCGATGGCGAAGATAAGCGCGAGATATTTTGCTCGGTCACCCGTCAACATTTTCAGCGCGATGAAATTCATATCTTTCAGTAAATCTCTGACTAAAAGTCAGCTCCGAACGAAAAAAATGCCTCTTACTTGAGCCAGGTTGCTTCGGGGAAAATCTCTTTCTTGATGCGATGATTCACGGCCTCAAGGTCGGCCTCGCTCGACAACGGCTTCCAGCCCAAGCCGTCGAGCAGTAGGTTAACATTATCACAAAGGACCTCTAACGGGTCATCGATACCAGCCAGGAGCAGGGCCTGAGTGTTTCGGCTCATGATATGGCTGCCGATAGCAGTGGAGGCGATAGCGAAGACGATCCGTTCGGCCGGCATCCTGCCTTTAGGCAGATCGCCGTCGCGGAAGCCGTCGGTCGCCAACTGGTGGATGGTCCGAAAACAGCGTCCCCCCTGCATGGCGTATTGATGCTGTCGCGTCTCATCGGCCTTCTCCCAAAAGGAAAGCGATTTCAGCATCATTTCTACATTGTAGTAGTCCGGGTACACCTTGGCGAAATGACAGCAGGCAAAACCAATGGCTTGGACTCGCTCGCGGGTGCGGCCCTTGAACCCGGCGGCGCGTTCAAAGAAATCCGCGCGTTCTTTCTGGGCGCGTGTTATTACTGCCAGCGCAATATCTTCTTTGGTTTTGAAATGGAGGTAGAGCGTCCCTTTCGAGTACTCGACCGCCTCGGCCAATTCGTCCAGGTTGAAATTCTGAAAACCGTCCTTCAGGAGCAGGCGCTGAGCGTGATCCAGGATCAGCTCTTCGCGAGCCGCCCGTTCCCGTTCTTTGCGCACCTGAATGACGCTCATGGCTGGAATCATCTCATGTTCTGACTAAGAGTCAATAAGTTTCTTGAGGTTTTATCGAGCTCAGCCCAGCCGGTTAATCCAGTGCAGTCATTCGCCGGTTGCGCCGATCCCCGCGCAGACCTCGGGTTCGAGCCTTTTCTTTCCACTTTCCATTTGCACCGGTGGGATGCGCAAACGATTATCCGCTCCGACACCGTTCAAGAATTGCTCGCTTCAGATCGAGCAAAGCCCGAAGCGACTTATGCTAGGCAACGCCGAATTCATCCTGATTTGCCTGATCGCCATCGGTGTGTTGGCGATCTTGGCACGAAAGATTCGGATTCCGTACCCGATCCTGCTGACCATCGGCGGTGTGATCCTCGCGCTGATCCCGGGTATTCCAGCGATCCACCTCGATCCTCAACTGGTCTTTAGTTTGTTTCTTCCTCCTTTGCTCTACCCGGCTGCGGTGTTCACGTCCTGGAGAGATTTCCGGAGCAACCTTCGCCCCATTCTCTTCCTGGCAATTGGTTTGGTTCTGCTGACGATGTCGACCGTTGGCTATTTGTTTCATTATTGGGCAGGTTTGCCGCTGGCAGTTGGTTTCGTGTTCGGCGCCATCATATCGCCGCCTGATGCCGTGGCGGCGCTGGCGATAACTCGCAATCTGCGTGTGCCGCGCAGAATCGTCGTGATCCTCGAAGGGGAAAGCCTGGTCAACGACGCCACCTCTTTCATTTCGTTCCGATTCGCGGTGGCGGCGGTCATGACCGGAAATTTTTCTTTGGGTCAGGCGACAGGGCAGTTCTTTGTTGTCGCGATTGGCGGGATCGGTGTCGGGCTGGCAGTTGGCTGGCTGGCGACCCAAGTCCAAAAACGCCTGGATGATCCTTCCGTTCAAACCATGTTTTCCCTTTTGACTCCGTACGTGGCGTATTTCGGCGGTGAAAGGGCCCACGTTTCCGGCATCCTCGCGGTGGTGGTCGCCGGCCTCTATTACGGCTGGCAGGCGCCGCGGATTTTGAGCGGCCGGATGCGGTTGCAGGCGGTGCCGGTTTGGGAAATGGTTGTGTTCGTCCTGAATGGAGTCCTCTTTATGTTGATCGGCCTCGAACTGCCCCAGGTGATCCATGCCCTTCCTGCGAGTTCTTCGATTCGAATGGCGAGGCTGGCAATCCTGGCAGTATCGACCATTGTCCTGGTTCGGTTTGTGTGGATGTTCGGCGCCAGTTATTTCACATGCCTGCTCAGCCGGTTTTTTCAACAGGAAGAACATATTCCCTGGCAACACACCGCTTTGCTCGCCTGGACGGGCATGCGCGGAGCCGATTCACTCGCGGGCGCGCTTGCCATTCCTTTGGTTCTGCCCAACGGCGAGCCGTTCCCCGGGCGCAATCTGATCCTGTTGCTGACATTCTGCGTGATTTTCGGAACGCTTGTCCTGCAAGGACTCACGCTTTCGCCCCTGATTGCCTGGTTGGGAGTGGTGGACGATCGGGTGACCGACAAAGAGGAGCGGTTGGCGCGCTTAAAGGCTAATGAAGCCGCGTTGGCTCGACTGGAAAGCCTGCACTCGGCTAATCGGTCCCGGCCCGAAATTGCCGAACGCCTTCGGTCAGAATACCTGGACCGCATTCGCCAATTGCGCGGCCAGGGCGCGCCGGAAGAAAGCGTCAGCAGATTATTTTCGCCGGACTTTGAAGAATTAGCTCGCGAGGCGCTCCGGACTGAGCGCGAGACCGTCCTGCAATTGCGCAACGACGAAGCCATCAGTGATCAGGCACTCCATCGCATCCAGCGCGATATTGATCTGGCTGAAGCCCGCCTCCAGCGACGACCGGCCTAATGGACGCAGGGGGTGCGCTTAGAAGTGTCGGTCTTGGCTGGAAGCCGAAAATGGCGGCAGAGGGCTGCCGCAGTCCAAAACGCAAGCGCGACACGGGCGCGGGCCTCGAGAACCGAAGTTTGGAGTGCGCCAGCCCTCTGCCGCTTTTCTGCCGCTCAACACAGAATGACCGACAGATTTAACCACACCCGGACGCAGGCTCCGGGTTGCAAGCTCGAGGACGATGGGCAAGATTGGGCTTTCTGCTTACTGGACGTGCTAACGACAGGATGATTTATGCCAAAGCCCGTAATCTGGACTGTTGACGACGACCCGGATGTGTTGCGGGCCGTCGAGCGTGATTTACGCCGCCAGTATGGCAACCGTTATCGCGTCATGGCCGCCGATTCGGGACCCTCCGCCCTGGCAGCGGTCGAACAGCTAAAATTGCGCAACGAACCAGTCGCCCTTTTTCTCGTGGACCAACGCATGCCGCGAATGTCCGGCGTTGAGTTTCTGGAAAAGACGCTGGAAATCTATCCGGACGCCAAACGGGCGCTCTTAACGGCGTACGCCGACACGGATGCGGCCATCCGTGCCATCAACAGCGTCAAAATCGATCATTACCTAATGAAGCCTTGGGATCCGCCGGAAGAGCGGTTGTACGGCATTGTGGACGACTTGTTGGACGACTGGCAGGCTTCTTATCACCCGGTTTTCGACGGAATTCGTGTGGTGGGCCATCGCTGGTCGCCGGCCTC
Source organism: Verrucomicrobiia bacterium (assembly GCA_035651635.1). Taxonomy (GTDB): domain Bacteria; phylum Verrucomicrobiota; class Verrucomicrobiia; order Limisphaerales; family UBA8199; genus JANXQE01. The sequence goes on from DASRFK010000095.1 coordinate 39,372, forward strand.
GACGGAGATCCGTGATTTTCTGGGGCGCAATTTCATTCCATATCAATGGCTGGACATTGAAAAAGAGGAAAAGGCCAGGCAACTGGTGGCCAGCAGTAAAACGGAATGCTCGTCATTGCCCTTGGTGGTGTTTCGCGACGGCTCGTTCCTGGCCAGTCCGACGGCCGCCACAGTTGCGTCGAGGCTTGGGCTCAAAACGCGCGCGGAACAGCCTCTTTACGACTTGGTCGTGGTGGGCGCCGGTCCCGCCGGATTGGCGGCCGCCGTCTATGGAGCGGCCGACGGACTGCGCACGCTGCTCATCGAGCGCGAGGCGCCGGGTGGACAGGCGGGCCGGAGTTCACGGATCGAGAATTATCTCGGGTTTCCGACCGGCTTGAGCGGGGGGGATTTGGCGCGGCGAGCGGTGGCCCAGGCCCGGCGGTTTGGAGTGGAGATCCTGGCCCCACAGGAAGTGGTGGGGGTGAGAATCGAAGGGCCGTCCAGCGTTCTGCGATTGGCCGATGACAGTGAAGTGATTACTCGCGCCTTGCTGGTCGCCACGGGCATCGCTTACCGCAAACTCGAAGTGGCCGGACTCGAGCGGTTGCAAGGGGCGGGCGTTCACTACTATGCGCCCATGAGCGAGGCGTTCTCGCATCGCGATGGCGACGTCTACATCGTGGGCGGCGCCAATTCCGCGGGCCAGGCGGCGATGTATTTCTCGGGATTTGCCCGGCAGGTAACCATGGTGGTGCGTGGTGAATCGCTTTCGGCGACGATGTCGCAGTACTTAGAGGACCAGATCCAGGCGACCAAGAACATCATGGTTAGACCAAACTCGCAAGTGGTCGAAGTCCGCGGCTCGGAACGGTGCGAGGAACTGGTAATCCAAGATAAAAAATCAGGCGGTAGTCAAACGGTGCCGGCGAGCGCTCTGTTGATCTATGCGGGCGCGGTTCCGCGAACGGAGTGGCTCGCGGGTGTGGTCGAGCGGGACGCGCAAGGATACGTCATTTCAGGGCAGCATTTGCTCCAGCGCGAATCACGACGGCCGCAGGGTTGGGCGGTGGATCGCGATCCTTTTTACCTCGAAACGAGTGTTCCGGGAATCTTTGTGGCGGGCGACGTGCGTCATCGCTCGGCCAAAGGAGTTACTTCGGGAGTCGGGGAGGGTGCCATGGCGGTAAAATTGGTGCACGAATATCTCAGCACATTATGAATATGGACCCAAGCCTGGTGGAGAACATTCGGAAAACACCGCTGTTCTCCGGGCTGAAGGACGACCAGCTCGACTGCATTCGATGCGGCGAAGTTATTGAAGTGGCTCCGGGAACAACCCTGGTTGAAGCCAATGCGCCAGCGGAGTTTTTCTTTGTGAATTTGGAAGGCGAGATTCGCATCTCCCGGCACTATGACGGCCAAGAGGTGCTGCTCGCTATCAATAAACCCGGGATGTACATGGGCGAGATTCCGTTGTTGTTGGATGCTCCGTGGCATGCGCTGGTCCGCGTCTCGAAGCCCGCGCGCTTGTTTCGCCTGAACGAGGCGAATTTCTGGCGGATGCTCAGCACCTGCCAGTCGGTCGCCAAAGAGCTCTTTCGAACGGCCGCGAACCGGCTGCGCAATCTCGAGGGCTATTCGTCCCAGCGTCAGAAATTGGTTTCTTTGGGCACCATGGCGGCCGGCCTGGCGCATGAGCTGAATAATCCCGCGGCGGCCGCGAGGCGGGCCGCGGCCCAGCTCCATCAAACCATCGGCACCTTTCAGTCGCAAATTTGCCAGCTTGCCAAGCTGCTCAAACCCGAGGATTGGGAGCCTTTGCTGGCGGCTGAACAAGACGCCACCCGCCGCCTGAAGGAGGCGTCCCCGCTTGATTCCCTGACGCGAAGCGACCGCGAGGAAGCCCTGACTCAGTGCCTCGACGAGCATGACATTCCCGAAGCCTGGAAACTTGCCTCGAGCTTTGTGGGCGCGGGATTGGATCGCGCCTGGCTGGCGAATCTCACACAAAGCCTCGAGTCGAACAGCCGTGCGGCCGCCTTGAATTGGCTGGATTCACGCTTAACCTTGCATTCGTTGCTCGAACTGGTGGATCAAAGCACGGGGCGCATCGCCGAACTGGTCAAAGCCATAAAATCCTACACGCACATGGATCAATCCCCGATGCAGGAGATTAATGTGCATGAAGGAATTGAAAGCACCCTGACGATGCTGGGTTACAAGTTGAAGAATGTGCAAGTGGTGCGGGCGTTTGATCTTTCGGTGCCTCGCATCATGGCCTATGGCGGGGAACTCAACCAGGTTTGGACCAACCTCATCGACAATGCCATCGATGCCGTGGAAGGCTCGGGCAAAATTTGCGTTGGCACTTTCATCGAGGATAATCAAGTGGTCGTCGAGATAATGGACAACGGCAAGGGAATCCCGGCTGAAATCCAGCCCCGGCTTTTCGAGCCCTTTTTCACGACCAAATCGGTTGGCACCGGCACCGGACTGGGCTTGCTCATCAGCCATCGCATCGTGGCCAATCGGCACGGAGGGGAAATCGAATTTGAATCTAAACCGGGCGAGACTCGCTTTAAGGTCCGCCTGCCGCTCACCAGGATAGCGGGCGCAAGCAATCACGCTTAGAACTGGGGTTATCGAATAGCGTGGGCTCGTGGAGTTTTAAACCAGGCCATCAATTAGCGGCGCCCAAAAGGTGTGGTATTCTGGAGAGTACCGCAGTTTGTAACTCAACCTAAAACTCATCGCTATGTTATGAGCGCGAGTCTGCAGGAAAGCAACGGTGTTGCGCGGACCCATGATTGGGCGGAACCCGGGCCGAAGCGCGAGGATGCGATGCGTCGCGACGGTCCATGCGCGGAAACGCAAGAGGCCTTGCGTCGCAGCGAAGCTTATCTGGCCGAAGCTCAGCGGCTGAGCCACACGGGTAGTTTCGGTTGGCATGTTTCCACTGGAGAGCTGATTTGGTCCGAGGAAACTTTCAACATTCTTGGTTATGACCGCGGATTGAAACCAGGATTGGAACTCGTGCTTGCACGAGTGCATCCGGAGGATTTGGCCTTGGTCAAGCAGATGATTGAGGTCGCTTCCGGCGAAGGAACCAGCCTGGATTTCGAACACCGCCTGCTGATGCCGGATGGTTGGGTCAAGCATCTCCACGTGATCGCCCATTCAGTCAGAAACAGTTTGGGCCACGTCGAGTTCGTTGGGGCCGTAAGGGACGTGACCGAGCGAAAGCGCGCCGAAGCGTTGGTGGCCGGTGAGAAAAAACTTTTGGAAATGATCGCCCGAGGCGGTGCCCTTGCTCCGATTCTTGAAGCCTTATGCCGGTATGGAGAGGAACTCTCGGGCAACGTCCTGGTTTCGATTCTCCTGGTGAGCTCCGATGGAAAGAGCCTGCGGCATGGCGCCGCTCCGAGCCTGCCCGAGAGCTACATCGGCGCCATTGACGGCGGTCCGATCGGTCCACGCTCCGGCTCCTGCGGCACGGCCGTTTATCGCAAGCAACCGGTGATCGTTTCAGATATTGAGAACGACCCGCTATGGGTGCAGTACCGCCACCTGGCGCTTCGGCACGGGCTGCGGGCGTGTTGGTCTACGCCGATATTCTCAACCACGCGCGAGGTGATCGGAACATTTGCGCTTTATTCCCGGGAGCCTGGCAGCCCCAGTGCGGAACAACGCAGTGTGATCGAGCAGATGACGCACCTGGCGGCAGTTGCCCTCGAGCGGGATCGTGGGGAAGAGGCGCTGCGCAAGATTGTCCGCGAACGCAAGGAAGCGGCCGAGACTCTGCGGGCTTCGGCCCAAGTGGCGCGCGGCCAGGCCGAGGCCCTTACGCGAACCCTGGATGCTTTGGCAAAGGAGTCGGCCCCCGACCGGCTCGTGGAGCATGTCTTGCGCACTATCACCGAGCAGTTGCAGGCGCACAGCAGCAGTATCTGGCTTAGAAACGAGAGCTCCGGGTTGGTCAGTTTTGAATTCGCCTTCGAAGAGGGCAGGCTGCTCACAAAATCAGACGCGGACCTGGCAAAAATCAGCCCGGCCCTGAGGATTGAAGAGGTTTGGCCCTGGCCGGAGATTTTTCGCACCGGCCGGCCGAGCGTTCTGGAGGATATCCGCGAAGGACGATCGTTTCCGTGGCGTGAACACGTTCTGTCGTTGGGCGTAATTACGATTCTACTCGTGCCCATGCTTATCGCCGGCAATGTGGAAGGAGTGGTTGGCATCCGCTTTACGCGCAAGCGCTCTTTTCGTTCCGAGGAAATGGACCTCGCGCAGGCCTTGGCCCACCAGGCGATGCTCGCCTGCCAGCTCCGGCGGTTGTCTCGCCAAAGCCGCCAGGCGGCGGTGGTGGCCGAACGCAACCGCCTGGCCCGCGACATTCACGACACCCTCGCGCAAGGATTCACTGGCGTCATCGTTCAGTTGGAGGCGGTTGAGGAAGCCATTTCGAAGGGATTACTGGCCAAAGCCAGCGAGTGCCTCCATCGCGCGGGCGCGCTTGCCCGAGACAGCTTGCAGGAAGCACGGCGCTCGGTGCAAGCACTGCGGCCGCAAGCCCTGGAAAACAACGACCTGTTTGAAGCGCTGCAAGAGTTGATCCGCAAAATGACCGCTGGAACCAGCGTCCAAGCAAAATTCAACGTGCGGGGGCAGCCGGCCGAACTTCCCCAGGAATGGGAGCAGAATCTGCTGCGAATTGGGCAGGAAGTGCTGACGAATGTGTTGCGTCACTCGCAAGCCGCTCGTTTTAATGCCCGGCTTGCGTTCGCACAGGGCGAAATTCGCCTGGTACTGCAGGACGACGGCAAAGGCTTCGATCCTGCGGGGCGTCACGATGGCTTTGGTTTGAGGGGGATCCGGGAACGGGTCGAAACGATGGGCGGACGATTGTTGATTCGCAGCGCCACCGGTCAGGGAACGACCATTTCCATTCTGTTGCCATTTCCAAAAGCTCAAGTCGCGTTATGAGTGCCGCGTTCAAACCACAAGAGCGAACTTCGCTCATCGATTATTCCCCCGACCGCCCTGGGGCAAAAAGCGCGGGTGCGGACCGGATCCGCGTGCTCATTGCCGACGACCATGTCACGGTAACCGCCGGGCTGGCATCGATCATCGGGATGCAACCCGACATGATGGTGATCGCCGAAGGAGCCAATGGCCGTGAGGCCGTCGAGCTTTGGCGCAAACACCATCCGGACATCACCCTGCTCGACCTGCGGATGCCTGAGTTGGATGGTGTGGGTGCGATCGCCGAAATTCACGGGGAAGACCCCTCAGCGCGGATTATTGTTTTGACCACCTTCGACACCGATAATGACATCTATCGCGCCATTAAAGCAGGCGCTCGGGGCTACATCCTGAAGGATGCCCGCCGCGAGGAGCTGCTGGAATCCATCCGACGCGTAAGCCGGGGGGAGACCTGCATCCCGCAGTCGTTGGTCGAGAAACTGGCTGCCGGCATGAGCAGCGAAACCTTAACCGGCCGCGAATTGGATGTTTTGGTTTTACTGGCTCGCGGCAAGACAAATAAGGAGATCGGAGCCAATCTTTACATTAGCGAAACCACTGTAAAATCTCATCTGCGCAGCATTTTTTCTAAGCTGAACGTCTTGAGCCGCACCGAAGCCATCGCCGCTGCCAGCCGCCGCGGCCTGGTGCAGCTTTAAAGTTGCGCTAACCCACACCTGGCGCGCGGTCCCTTCCTTTCGGCTGGTTGGCCTTTTTTGCGGGAATTCTCGCTTTTAGCGGTATGGGCAGAATGACGAAACAGCGGAGTTTAGGGTTAGCCGGAATCCTTGAAACATACGCACCTTGAGGCAGCGTGGATTTTATTACCATGTTATCGAATGGCATCGAACCCGTGAAGACCGAGGCTGAACCTGGTGCTCTTGCGCAATCACCGAGCGACCCTTCCAGCCCCAAGTCACGCTGGAGGTGGGCTCTTTACGCAACTGTCGTGGTGGCCCTCGTGCTGGCAGCTAAATATTTCCATGTCCAGATGTTGCTGAAAGCCGCGCTGGATTGGATTGGCCAGCTTGGGCCGTGGGGCCCGATTGTATTCGTCGTCACGTACGTAGTGGCGACGGTTCTGTTCATACCCGGGTCGGTGCTCACGCTGGGAGCCGGCGCGGTGTTCGGCCTGGTGCTTGGCTCAGTCCTGGTTTCCATTAGCGCCACGCTGGGCGCTACGGCCGCCTTTCTCGTCGGTCGCTATCTCGCCCGTGATGCCGTTGCGCGGAGGATCCAGAAGAGCGAGAAGTTCGCCGCCATCGACCGCGCCGTGGCGCAAGAGGGATGGAAAATAGTGTTCCTGACCCGACTCTCGCCAGTGTTCCCCTTCACGCTGCTCAACTATGCGTTTGGCCTTACGCGGGTCAGGTTGAGTCACTATGTGCTCGCCTCCTGGATTGGCATGATGCCGGGCACCGTCATGTACGTCTATCTGGGTTCGCTGGTCAATATCAGCGCAGGCCGTCGCCAGCGCACGACTGGAGAGTGGGTATTATACGGCGTCGGCCTGCTGGCCACTATCGTGGTGACCGTATTCGTCACACGCATCGCCCGGAAAGCTTTGGCAAAGAAGATCAACCCGGGCGACCGCCCGCAGGATTCATGACCCGCGAGATCCAGCCTATCCTCGTCCGTCCCGCGGATTCCCATAACGTACGCCTGGTCTCGAATCTCCACCCTCCGGATTGGCGGAACCCTGTGCCTGCGCCGCGTTATAATCTCGTGGTGCTCGGGGCGGGCACGGCTGGGTTGGTGACTGCCGCCGGGGCCGCCGGTCTCGGGGCCAAGGTGGCCCTGGTCGAAAAACATCTCCTGGGCGGGGATTGCCTCAATGTGGGCTGTGTTCCTTCCAAGGCTATTATTCGCTCGTCGCGCGCCGTTTTCGATATAAGGGAGGCGGAGCATTTCGGCGCCCGGGTGGCGGAGCCGCCTCAGGTGGATTTTCCAGCCGTCATGGAGCGAATGCGCAAGCTGCGCGCCGATATCAGCCCTCACGACTCAGCGGCGCGCTTCGCGAAATTGGGGGTGGACGTGTTTCTAGGCGAAGCTCATTTTGCCGGCCCGGACACCGTTCAAGTTGATGGACAGACGCTGCGCTTCAAGCGGGCAGTTATTGCTACCGGTGCGCGCCCCATTCAACCATCCATCCCGGGACTGACCGAGGCTGGATACCTGACCAACGAAACCGTGTTTAGCCTTACGCAACGTCCGCCGCGGCTGGCGGTGATTGGAGGCGGACCTATTGGCTGTGAATTGGCGCAGGCCTTCCAACGACTGGGGTGCCAGGTTAGTTTGTTCCACAAGCATGCGCACTTGCTGGACCGCGAGGACCTTCAGGCCGCCGCAATCGTGCAGCGCGCTTTCCTCCGTGAGGGCCTGACGGTGCTGCTCGAGGCCACGATTACACGCGTTGAGCGGAACGGCAGCGAGAAGCGTATCTGTTTCGCGGCGCGCGGAAAAAACGAAGCGATCACGGTGGATGAGATACTGGTCGGAACCGGACGGGCACCGAACGTCGAAGGGCTCAACCTGGAGGCGGTGGGTGTCCAGTATGATCCGCTCAAAGGGGTCGTCGTAAACGACTATCTCCAAACCTCCAACCCTCGCATCTACGCGGCGGGTGATATTTGCCTGGCTTGGAAGTTCACCCATGCGGCGGATTTCGCCGCGCGGATCGTGATTCAAAACGCTCTGTTCCTTGGACGGAAAAAAGCCAGCGCCCTCACGATGCCCTGGTGTACTTACACCGACCCGGAAATTGCCCACGTTGGCCTGTACGAACGTGACGCCCGCGAGCGTAGACTGGAGGTGGACACCTATGTGCGCGAGTTCAAGGAGGTCGACCGCGCTGTTCTGGACGGTGAGGAAGAGGGATTCGTGAAATTCCACGTCCGGAAGGGGCGCGATGAAATACTCGGAGCCACCATTGTGGCGCGCCATGCCGGGGAAATGCTCAGCGAAATCAGCGTGGCGATGGCGGCTCGGATCGGTTTGGGCAAATTGGCTTCGGTAATCCATCCCTACCCGACTCAGGCGGAAGCGCTCCGTCAGTGTGGCGATGCCTACAATCGAACGCGGCTCACCCCCACGGTCAAGAAGTGGATGGAACGCTGGCTGGCGTGGCAGAGAAGCTGAGGTCCGGAGGCGATTTGGACGCCGTACTCAAACTCGCGAGTCTCCTCCAAAAGGAGGAGCGCTGGGTAGTTCGTTCGCCCCACAAAAAGTTCGACCACACGGTGAATGGCGCGCGGGTGTGTCAGAAGCCATAGTTTTCGTCATCGTTCCGGCAGGCAGAGGTTTTTTATGAGCATGAGTTCAACCGATAAAGGGCTGTTAACTCCGCAGAATTGCGCGGTCGTCTTCATCGACCACCAGACTCAAATGTTGTTATCCTTGCCCGGCCAGGAGCGGCAAGCCCTTGTCGATAACCTCCTGATCCTGGCCAAGGCGGCCAGGATTTTCCGAGTCCCGGTCATTTTGAGCCTTATCGAATCCAAGGAGTTCGCCGGCAAGCTGGCGCCTCAACTCGGCGCCGAATTCCCCGAGCAGGTTCCGCTCAAGCGCACCAGCCTGAACGCGTGGGATGACGCGCAGTTTGTGGCGGCTGTCAGACGAACCGGACGGAGAAATTTTCTCCTGGCGGCAATGTGGAGTGAGGCCTGCCTGGTGTTTCCAGCTGTGCAGATGTTGGAAGAAGGGTACGGCATTTATGTCGTGAAGGACGCATCGGCGGGCACGCATCCCGCCGCTCACGACCCGGCTCTTCGGCGCATCGAGCAAGCCGGCGGGGTCTCGCTGACTGCGCTGCAAGTACTGCTGGAATTCCAACGCGATTTGGCCAGGTGCGACCATTACGAGGAGGTGATCGCGATGGTAAGACCGTGCTGTCGAACGCCTGTCGAGGGAGCCGGTCTCGCCACAAAGACTGGCGGAGTGCCCTTCGAATCTGGGTTGGCTCGCGGCGACGAATCTCACGATTGAGGGAATTCAACCAATGAACGCCTCCACCAAAAGACGCGATTCTTTCGATTCTCAAATGCCCGTAGGATCCTTTGGCCTTTTTTACGTGAAATCTCGCGTTACTTACTGGCAGCGGCGGCAAGTGAACAAGTTTCTGAAAGCCTAACGAATATTATGAACAAAAATACAAAAAAACTGGCAGGAAAAACTGCCGTGGTCACCGGCGCTTCCAAGGGCATCGGGGCGGCCATCGCCAAAGCACTTGCCGCGGAAGGCGCCGCGGTGGTCGTCAACTACTCGTCCAGCAAAGCCGATGCCGGCAAGGTGGTGAAAGCCATAACGGCGCAGGGTGGCAAAGCGATTGCCGTTCAAGCAAACCTCGCGGAGCCAAAAGAAATCGAACGACTGTTTACCAAAACGAAAAAAGAATTTGGCCAGGTTGACATCCTGGTCAACAACGCCGGCATCTATGAATTTTCCCCGCTCGAAAAGGTGACTGAGGAGCACTTCCACAAACAGTTCAATTTGAATGTGCTCGGTTTGCTGCTCGCTTCACAGGCCGCCGTTAGACAGTTCAACGGCTCCGGCGCGAGCATTATCAACATCAGTTCGGTCGTGAGCACTCTCGCGGTTCCGGAATCGGCGGTTTACAGCGGCACAAAGGGGGCCGTGGACGCGATGACCCGTTCGCTGGCCGCCGAGCTCGGGCCGCGCGGCATTCGTGTCAACGCCATTCGCCCAGGACTGGTGGAAACGGAAGGCACCCACACGGCAGGCATCGCTGAAAGTGACATGCGCAAAAACATCGAAGCGCAGACGCCACTCCGGCGAATCGGACAACCCCGGGATATTGCGGGGACCGCAGTTTTCCTTGCGTCGGATGACTCGGCCTGGATCACGGGCGAGACCCTCGTGATTTCCGGTGGTCACCGCTAACGAAGAATTGAACTTATGAGCAAGACCATGAGGTTGGCGCAGATCAGCAAACCCGGTGGAGAATGGGAATTGGTTGAACGTGCCATTCCCGAGCCGGGCCCCAGGGAAGTGCGGATGAAGATCGAAGCGTGTGGTATTTGCCACAGCGATATGCTCGTGAAAGAGGGTTGGTGGCCCGGAATCCAATACCCGCGGGTGCCCGGTCATGAGATTGCGGGGCGAGTCGATGCGATTGGCAACGGGGTCACGAGTTGGAAAGCCGGTCAACGGGTGGGAGCGGGTTGGCATGGCGGACATTGTTTCACCTGTGAGCAATGCCGGCGGGGCGACTTCGCGATGTGCGCCAATCGCAAGGTCACCGGAATCGATTTCGATGGCGGATACGCCGAATACATGATTGCGCGGGAGGAAGCCTTGGCGGCCATTCCCGAGGAATTGCCTGCCGAGGAGGCCGGGCCATTTATGTGTGCGGGTGTGACCGTTTTCAATGCTCTACGGAATTCCGGGGCACGGCCGGGGGATGTCGTAGCGGTCCATGGCATCGGCGGACTGGGGCACTTGGGAGTTCAGTACGCCAGGCAAATGGGTTTCGAAACCGTCGCTGTCGGACGTGGGAAGGACAAGGAAGCCTTGGCCCGGAAACTGGGGGCGCATCACTATATTGATTCGGGCGTGGGCGATGCCGCCGCGGAATTGCAAAAGCTGGGCGGCGCCCGCGTTATCCTGGCGACGGCGCCGAACGCCAAAGCGATTTCGGCGCTCGTAGAAGGTTTATCTGTGGATGGCACCTTGCTGGTTCCGGCCGCGCCCTCAGAACCTTTGACCGTCAGCGTAATGCCGCTGATTATGGGCAGGCGATCGGTGGCGGGCTGGTACTCAGGCACGGCGCGGGACTCGCAGGACACACTGGAGTTCAGCGCCCTAAAAGGCGTTCACCCCATGATTGAGAAGTACCCACTAAACAGGGTGGCGGATGCCTTTGAACAGATGCACTCGGGCAAGGCTCGTTTCCGTGCCGTGCTGACGATGGGAGGCTAGGACACAGGTCACCATCTCTAGGGTTTGCCAGGCCCAGATTCAACTCATGAGTGAAACGACTCAGTTTCTCGTCCGCCACGGACTGCCGCTGATCTTCGCGGCGGTATTTGTCGAACAGTTGGGGCTCCCATTGCCGGCTCTGCCATGGCTGCTCGCGGCGGGCGCGCTCTCGGCTGCCGGAGAGTTCAATTTTCTGCTGGGACTGGCCGTCACCGTGCTCGCCTGCCTGCTGGCCGATGCCCTGTGGTTTTACCTCGGGCGATACCGCGGCAACCAGGTATTGCGCCTGCTGTGCCGGATCGCGCTGGAGCCCGATTCCTGCGTTCGTCGAACGCAGAACGTTTTCACCAAATATGGCTTACGCGGCGTGCTGGTGGCGAAATTCGTGCCCGGCATGAGCACGGTGGCCCCGCCACTGGCCGGAATGTCCGGAATGAGTGCCGCGCGATTTCTGTCCGTCGACGGAACTGGGGCGCTGTTGTATGGGGGCATTTTGCTCGGGTTTGGCTATTTCTTCAGCCGGCAGATCGACCAGATCGCTGCGGCGATTGGCCGAATTGGCGGCAGCGCTCTGAGCCTTGCGATTGGTCTGGTGGTGCTGTTAATCGCTTACAAGTACTGGCAGCGCCAACGCCTGTTGCATGAGTTGCGCATGACGCGGATCACCGTGGGCGAGCTGCGCCATATGCTCGAGGCCGGCCAGTCTCCGGTCATCTTCGATTTGCGTTCCAGTGCCGCCCTCGAAGAAGATCCTAATCTAATTCAAGGGGCAATCCACGTGAGCATGGAGGACATCGAAACTCGCCTGAGCGAGCTGCCGCGGGATCGGGACATCATTGTGTATTGTTCCTGCCCGAATGAAGTGTCCAGCGCGCGATTGGCCTTGCAACTCCAGCGCAAAGGCTTCACCCGCGTGCGGCCATTGCAGGGAGGCATCGATGCCTGGCGGGAGCAAAACTATCCCACCCAGTTGAGGGAACCGCGCCTGGCCGGCGCTGCCATTACCCCGCCGAGCCACCCGGCGGCCCATTTCAACGGCGCGTCGAATGCCGTTTTAGAATCGGCTGAAAGCAAACCAATCTCGATCCAAGGAAAATCCAATGAATAGAGAATCGAATTCAAGCAGCAGCGTGCCGCTCGGACTTGCGGAGGACAATGCGGCCTTGCGCGAGCGGATCGAGAAACGAGCTTACCACCTTTGGCTTTCCGGTGGCGGTCGCCATGGCGAGCATCTCAGTCATTGGCTGCAGGCTGAGAGCGAGGTGCTTAAGGCGCTCAAGCAAGACGAGGCGGAGCGAGCTCTCTCTCGGAAAACAAAGCCAACGGTCAACCCGCGGTCATCCCGCAGTCTCCCATGACGTCCTCTCGCCTCACTAAGGTCCGGCTGCTGCTGGCAAGCATCGCCTTGCTGGCGTGCTGGGCTTGCGGGGAAAAGCAGCCGGCTAAATCATCGGCCCCGCCGCTGGTGGAGGTGGCAACTGTCACCCAGGCCGACGTGCCGATCTATCATGAATGGATCGGGGTCTTGGACGGTTTGGTCAACGCGCAAATTCGCGCCCAGGTGACCGGTTACCTGCTGACTCAGAATTACCGCGAGGGCGACCCGATCAAAAAAGGCGATTTGCTCTTTGAAATCGATCCGCGTCCATTTCGCGCGGCGCTGGACCAGGCGAAAGGGCTGCTGGCGCAGGTAGAAGCCAGGTTCGGCAAAACCGAGCTCGACGTTAAACGCTATGCACCGCTGGTGAAAGACCGCGCCATCAGCCAGGAAGAATATGACGACGCCGTCCAGGCCAACCTCGAAGCCAAGGCGGGTGTGGTATCGGCCAAGGCACAGGTCGAGCAGGCTCAGTTGAATCTCGAATTTACCAGGATTACTTCGCCAATCGATGGAATCGCCAGCATCGCCCGAGCACAAATCGGCGACTTGGTTGGCCCCGCTACTGGCGAGTTGACCACCGTCTCAACCGTCGATCCGATTAAGGTTTACTACAATGTTACCGAACAGGCTTACCTCAACTTCGCCAGGCAATTTAACACGGAAAACGATCGCTATGGCCGGCTCAGGCAATTGGAGATCGATCTGATTCTCACTGATGGCACGGTCTACCCTCTCAAAGGAAAAATTTACGCCGCTGACCGCCAAATTGGTCTGACGACTGGAGCCCTCCGCGTCGAGGCGCTCTTTCCCAATCCGGGCAACTCGCTCCGACCCGGTGAGTTTGCGCGGGTGCGGGTTAAACTCGATCTCAAACGCGACACGCTGCTGGTTCCCCAGCGCGCCGTTTCGGAATTGCAAGGCAGTTATCAGGTCGCGGTCGTCGAGCCGGACAACAAAATCCATATCCAGCCAGTGCGGGTCGGTGAGCGTACTGGCAATCTCTGGGCAGTCGAGGAAGGCCTTCACGCTGGCGAACGCGTCGTCGTCGAAGGCACGCAAAAAATCCGAGAAGGAGTGACCGTAACCACGACCAATTTTGTGGCGGCGCAAATGGCTCAAACGGCCCCCACTCCGAAATAGCCGTCATGTCCAAATTCTTCATCAACCGCCCAATCGTGGCCATGGTGATATCCATCATCATGGTGATCGTAGGCTTGGTCACGTTGGTAGGGCTGCCGATTGCGCAATTTCCGAAGGTTGTCCCTCCCGAGATTTTCATCCAGGCCAATTACGTCGGCGCCGATGCCCAGACGATCGAGCAGTCAGTCGCCACGCCCATCGAACAGCAGATGAGCGGCGTCGACAACATGAACTACATGTACTCGATCAACGCCAACAATGGCCTGATGCGCATGTTCGTGAATTTCGATCTGGCCACCGACCCGAACATCGATCACGTGCTGACTCAATTGCGCTATGCCCAGGCCGAGTCGCAACTCCCCGCCGATGTGCGCAACTATGGCGTCACCGTTCAGAAGTCGCTCTCCGCCCCGCTCATCCTCGTGTCCCTCAACTCTCCCAAGGGGACACGCACTGCGGAGTTCCTGGCTAATTATGCTTACATCAATCTGAGCGATCCCTTGAGCCGTTCCTATGGTATTTCGCAGGTGCAAATATTCGGCGCCGGCCAATACGCGATGCGTATTTGGGTAAAGCCCGATCAGTTGGCCAAGCTCAATCTCACCGTTCCCGAAATCATCAATGCCATCAATGGACAGAATACAGTCAACCCGGCCGGCAAACTGGGCGGCCGGCCCAGCCCGCCTGGCCAGGAATTCACTTATACCGTCCGGGCGCAAGGCCGCCTCGTGTCCGAAGACGAGTTCGCCAATATTGTCGTCCGTGCCACTCCCGATGGTTCGATCGTGCGATTGAGGGATGTCGCCCGCATCGAACTTGGCGCCGCGGACTACGACATCGTTGGGCGCTTCAACAAACAGCCCAGCGCCATCATGGCTTTATACCAATTGCCGGGTTCCAACGCCATCGAAGCGGCCAAAGGTGTCGAACGGCTCATGTCCGAATTAAAACAGAGATTCCCCACGGACCTGGATTACCAGATCGCCATCGACACCACCAAGGGTGTCACCGAGGGAATCCGTGAGATCGGCAAAACCTTCTGGGAGGCCCTGGCCTTGGTGATGCTGGTCGTGTTCATTTTCCTGCAAGGGTGGCGGGCGGCGCTGATTCCGCTGCTGGCAGTCCCGGTATCGTTGATCGGCACCTTCGCTGTTTTCCCGCTGTTGGGCTTTTCCATCAATACGCTGTCCCTGTTCGGATTGGTGCTTGCCATCGGGCTGGTGGTCGACGATGCGATTGTCGTAGTCGAAGCGGTGGAGCATCACATCGAGGAAGGCATGTCGCCCAAAGCCGCCACCTTGAAAGCGATGGAAGAGGTCTCCGGCCCCGTAATCGCAATTGCCATTATCTTGTCGGCCGTCTTCCTGCCGACGGTCTTTATTCCTGGGATTACGGGGCGTCTTTATCAACAATTCGCGGTCACGATCGCCATTTCGGTCCTGCTCTCGGCTTTTAACGCACTTACCTTGAGCCCGGCGCTTTCCGCGCTTCTGTTGAAGCCCAAAGTCCCGGCGTCCCAAAAGTCCAGCGGCCCGCTCACCCGATTTTTCGGTCTTTTCAATCGAGCTTACGGGCGGCTTACCGATGGGTACATCGGAACCTGCCGCGTTCTGATTCACAAGTCGGCATTCAGTCTTGTGTTCCTGGTCGTCATCGCCCTGGCGGCCGGCGTGTTCGCCAAGAAGCTTCCCACCGGTTTTCTTCCAGAAGAGGACCAGGGATATTTATACATTAACGTTCAGCTTCCGTTTGCCGCTTCACTGGACCGCACGGTGGCCATTTGCAGGCAAGTGGAAGAAATGACGCTGGCCACGCCTGGCGTCAAAAGCTGCACCACTGTTGCCGGGTTCAGTCTCTTGAGCTTTTCCCGCAATACTTACAGCGCCTCGATCTGGGTTGCCTTGAAGGATTGGGGCGAGCGGACCAAGCCGGAGGAACGCTATGACGCCATCAAAGCCCACCTGACTCAAAAATTATCACGCCTGCCTGGGGCCATCGCCTTCGCTTTTCCGCCACCGGCCATTCAAGGGGTGGGGACGGCTGGTGGCTTTACCTTCGTCCTCGAGGATCGGGCCGGCAGGGACATTCCGTTTCTCGCCGCCAATGTCAGCAAGTTCATGGAAGCGGCCAAGAAACGGCCGGAAATCGGCAGCCTCAATACGACCTTCCTCCCGATTGTGCCCCAGCTTTATGTGAATGTGGATCGCGATAAGGTTCTGAAAGAGGGCGTGGAGCTCACGGAAGTTTACAAAACCTTGCAGACTTTCATGGGCGGATATTTCGTCGATTACTTCAACCGCTTCGGCCGGCAATGGCAGGTCTATGTCCAGGCGGAGGGCGATTATCGGACTCGAGCGGAAAACCTCGGCTTATTCTATGTCCGCAACCACGAGGGCGAAGCTGTCCCATTGGCGGCGCTTACGTCGACCAAATCCATTGCCGGCCCCGAATTCACGATGCGCTACAACCTTTATCGGAGCGCGCAACTTAATGGTTCAGCCGCCCCGGGTTACAGTTCCGCGCAAGCCAATCAAGCCTTGGAAGAGGTCTTTGCCCAAACGATGCCGCCGGAGATGGGGTACGACTATCTTGGTATCTCTTTTCAGGAGAAGAAAGCGGCGCAGGGTGTGCCGCCGGTCGCCATCTTTGGACTGTCGTTCCTTTTCGTGTTTTTAATTCTGGCCGCCTTGTATGAAAGCTGGAGCCTTCCCTTTAGCGTGCTGCTCGGGACCCCGGTGGCCGTGTTCGGCGCTTTCCTCGCGATCTGGTCCCGGCACATGGTCGACAACGTGTTCGCCCAGATTGGCTTGGTGATGCTGATTGGGCTTGCGGCCAAGAACGCGATTCTCATTGTCGAGTTCGCGCGGCTCGAATACGAAAAAGGCCGGCCGCTAATTGAAGCCGCTCTCACCGGTGCGCGCACGCGCTTGCGGCCGATTCTCATGACCTCCTTCGCTTTCATTCTTGGAACCGTTCCTTTGTGGGTGGCGACCGGAGCGGGAGCCGTCTCTCGGCGCGTTATCGGAACCGTCGTGATCGGGGGCATGCTCGCGGCAACTTGCATCGCGGCTTGTTTGATTCCCGTCACATTCTACGTAATCGAAAGGCTGGCAGGGTCTCGCCGCGAGCTGAGGCCGGAGGCCAATGTCAGTCCAAGTGGCCAGGCGCCCGCGGAAGGCACGGTATGAATCCTGTCGGCCTGGATTTATCCAAAACTCTTCTGGTCGGATGCCTTCCCCTGATGGGCAGCCTTGCGTTTCTGACAGGCTGCGCAGTGGGTCCGAATTACAAGCGGCCGGTAGTTGATTCGCCGGCAACTTTTCGAGCGGGAAACCCGGCCCCAAACGCGCCCTACGCCGACCTGGCGTGGTGGGAGGTTTACAAGGACAATACTTTGCAAGGGCTGATTCGCGAAGCGCTGACGAACAATTACGATCTCCGCATCGCCATGGCCCGGGTCGAACAGGCTCGCGCGCTGGCCATGCAGGCTCGCTCCCAGTTCGTTCCCAGCCTCAATTACAACGGCACCGTCAGCCGCGGGCGCAACGATGCCTTCGGCTCTGGGTTCCCAAATAATGCCTCTACGGTTGATTCAGCGATAGCCACTTTGAATGCCTTCTGGGAGGTGGACCTATGGGGACGCGTCCGCCGTCTCAACGAATCGGCCCGCGCTCAGTTCCTGGCCTCCGAGGAGGCCAGGCGCGGCGTGCGCTTAGCGCTTTTTAGCGACGTTGCGACAACTTACTTTCAACTGCTGGAACTGGATCAGGAGTTGGAGATCGCCAGCCGTACAACCAACTCTTTCGGGGAGAGCCTGAGGATCTTCAGCCAGCGCGTCGCGGGTGGTACGGCATCGGGTTTGCAGTCGGCTCGAGCCGAGGCGGCGCTTGAGGACGCCGCGGCGGTGGTTCCGGCCATCCGCCAGCGGATTTCGGCCACTGAAAATCAATTGTGTGTGCTTTTGGGCCGGAACCCCGGGCCCATCCAACGTCCAACTCCGCTGCTGACCCAAGAGGTTCCAGAGATCCCAGCCGGATTACCCTCCCAACTTCTGGAACGCCGACCTGATGTGCGGCAGGCCGAGCAGCTCTTGCGCTCGGCCAACGCGCAAATCGGCGAGTCTGTGGCCGAGTTTTTTCCCAAAATTGGGCTGACCGCGATGCTGGGAAAGGTCAGCCCGGAATTATCCGGGTTCACTCTCGGCGGTGCCAATGCCTGGGGTATTGCCGCCGAAGGCACCGGCCCGCTCTTCGAAGGAGGCCGGCTGATCGGCCAGTACCGCCAAAGTAAAGCCGCTCGTAGTGAGTTCGAATTGCGGTATCGATTGACCATTCTCAACGCCTTTCGAGAGGTTTCAGACGCGCTGGTTTCCCGGGAACAACTGGTTGAAATGCGCGACCACCAGACCCACCAAGTCACGGCGCTGGAATCGGCCGTCAAGCTTTCGACCGAACGCTACGTCGCCGGCAAGGCTGACTACTACGAAGTTCTGGAAGCCCAACAACAGCTCTTTCCCGCCGAACTTAATCTGGCCCGCACGCAACGTGATCAGCTCCTGGCCGTGGTCACCCTTTACAAAACCCTTGGCGGCGGATGGCAGCACGATAATGAAGCCTTGTCAGTAACCGCGAATGCCTCTCGCTAACCCCATCGATTTGCCGGTTCGCTGGGATTTTTCCTTGCGCCCGGGTGGAACAAGCAAACTCACATTCGAGGGGGAACTTGATGCCGACTCGACTGCCGTCGCCTGGCGAAAGCTCGAAGTCGAATTGTCAGGCGCGAAAGTGGCAGCTCTGGAGATCGATGTCAGCCGCCTGGTTTCGGACAGCGCGGGATTGGCCTTGCTCTATCATCTCTCGGTGGGAGGGATGACCCCGGGGGCGCGGGTCAGTTTGAGCGGCCTGAGCCCCGAGCTTCAGCATTTGCTGGGCAGTTTTTCCCGCGAGGATTTTCGAGCTTTGCAGGAGCACGAGCCCGGGTGTTCGTTTTTCGTTGAGGACGTCGGGAGGTCCACCTTGTCCTGGTGGGGAGACTTGCGTCAACAGGTTGAATTCATTGGCGCAGTGGCTTCGGCCGTGGTTCTGAACCTGTTTCGTCCGCGCCGCATGCACTGGAAGGAAGTGTTTCGCGTGTTTGAAATCGCCGGCGTCAACGCTCTCCCCGTGGTCTCCCTGCTCACCTTTCTGGTTGGTATGGTGATTGCCTTTGAGTCGGCGCAGCCCTTGGCGCAACTGGGCGCGCAGGTCTTCGTCGCCAACCTGCTGGGACTGGTGATGTCGCGCGAGTTGGGTCCGGTGATGGCCGCGATCATGCTCGCGGGCCGCTCCGGTTCGGCCTTTGCCGCGGAACTGGGCACGATGAAAGTCAACGAAGAGCTCAACGCTCTTGAGACCATGGGACTTTCTCCCGTGCAATTCCTCGTCATTCAACGGGTCGTCGCGGGCATTTTGTTGGCGCCGGTTTTGACGATCTTCGCCATGTACGCCGGACTACTTGGCGGTATTCCCGTCTTGCTGGGCCTGGGTTTTCCTTTGCGCATGGTCCTGGTTCAGATTCAAACCAGCTTGCACTTCGGCGACCTGGCCGAGGGGCTTTCCAAGAGCATTGTTTTCGGTGGCGTTGTGGCGGCGATCAGTTGCCTGCGCGGCCTCCAAACCGGCGAAGGTCCTCGTGCGGTCGGAGAGTCCACAACGCGCTCGGTAGTCAGCAGTATTCTGCTGATCATCTTCGCTGATGCGATTTTTGCGGCCATCACGTACACCCTTCGAAAATGAACGGCGCTGCTCGAAATTTGATCGAAGTCCATGACCTGACCGTCGGCTATGGCGATCGGACGGTTCTCGAAAGGATTAACTTCGGCGTGCGGAAAGGCGAAGTGTTCGCGATTCTCGGCGCCTCGGGTTCGGGCAAGAGCACTCTGCTGAAACATTTGATCGGACTCTATCAGCCGATCCAGGGAGACATCCTGATCTCCGGCGCGAGCATCGTGCGCGCGGAAGGAGAGGAACGGTTGCGTATTTTGCGAAAGTTTGGCGTTTTGTATCAAAGCGGCGCTTTGTTTGGCTCGCTCACGACTCTCGAAAACGTGCGTTTACCGCTGGATGAGTTCACCGAACTCTCCGAGGTGGCAAAGGATTTGATTGCGCTTTCCAAACTGCGCCTTGTGGGCCTGGAATCGGCCGCCACCAGGATGCCGGCCGACCTGAGCGGCGGCATGCAAAAGCGAGCTGGCATTGCCCGCGCGATTGTTATGGACCCCTGTCTCCTGTTTCTGGATGAGCCGTCAGCCGGCCTGGACCCGATTACGTCAGCCGGCCTCGATGCGCTGATTCGCGAGTTGGCGCGCGGGCTCGGCATCACTTTCGTCATGGTCACGCACGAACTGGCCAGCATTTATTCCGTGGCCGATCGAGTCATCGTGCTGGACCCGCAAATCCGCGGGATCGCCGCCGAAGGTCCGCCGGCTTCGCTGCGGGACAACGCGACGCAGCCCTGGGTACGGCAATTTTTGAATCGGGAGGCGGCATGAGCGCTAAAATCCATAATTTTAGAATTGGAGTGTTTGTGCTCTCGGGAGCCGCGCTCTTTGTGGCGGCACTCTTTGCCGTTGGCCTGAAAGCTTATTTTGGGCAACACATCATTTTCGAAACGTACGTCGCGGGCAAGGTGGAGAATTTGTCCGTTGGCGCGCTGGTCAAGCTGCGCGGCGTGACCATCGGCAAAGTCAGTTCCATCGAATTCACCGGAGCTGAATACCCGCAGTACAAAGAACAGTATGTCCTGATAAAATTCGAAATTCCGAAAGGCTCCGCCTGGAGCACGGAAACTAACAATATGCAGGCCTTGATCGATGCTGAGGTTGCGCAAGGCCTTCGCGCCCGGGTCCAGGGGCAGGGATTCCTCGGCGCGAATATCGTCGCTCTGGAGTACGTCGACCCTGAGATGTACCCGCCTCAGCCCGTTCCCTGGACGCCCAAGCACTACTACATTCCTTCCGCTCCCAGCCAGCTTAACCGCGTCTTGACGTCGCTGGAAAAGAGTTTGCGCCATACTGAGAACCTCGATTTCGCGGATTTGTTGGATCGGGCAAACAAACTCATCGATGCCGCCAACCACCTGGTGGGGAACGTGAACCAGGTTGATTTCAAACAACTCGGCACTAATGCCGTGTCACTAATCGTCGAGTTCCGCGAGACCACACACGGGCTGCAACGAACGCTGACAGACGCTCAGAATGCCATCAACGGCGCCAATTTGCCCGGGGTGAGCCGCGATACGACCGCCTTGATGGCGAAACTTTCCTCGACTGCCGTCGAGTTGCGTCGCGTGATTGCCAGTGTCGATACCGGCGAACTCAACAGCTCGCTCGCCAATGTTCGCATGGCGACCGACGAGTTAATCTCGCTCATCCACGATCTCGAACAGCGACCTTCTTCGGTTTTGTTCAGCCGCTCCCCGAATCCGCTTAACGTGTTGGAGAAGCCGCCCAGGAAATGAAAATCAGTGCGCCCATTTTCCTTCTGGTGATCGTTCTTGGTGGCTGCGTCTCGGGCCCAAGTTGGACACACCGGACGTTTGCCTTCTCCGTGCCGGCGGATCCGCCGGCCGCCGAAGCGCGTACCAACATCGTTGCGCTTAATCGCGTCACGATCTCGCCCCTTTTTCAAAGCCGGTCCTTTATCTACCGCACCGCCGATAACTCGTATGAACGGGATCCGTATGCGGGTTTTCTCATTCCGCCCGAGCGCTCGTTGGCGGAGGCTATTCGCGGTTTGATGCGTGAAGCAGGCGCCTTCGGACACGTGGTTGACTTGGGCAGCGGTCTTCGACCCAACTTGATTGCCGAGGTGTCCATTAACGAACTCTGCGGCGATTTTCGCAACGCCGCAAAACCGCTGGGGAGCATGCAGATTCATTTTGTTTGTTACGAGCTGAGTGACGGCTTCCCGGGTCGCGTCGTGGTCGACAGGTTTTGCGCGCACGAAACGGCCCTGACCGCAAAGACGCCCAGCGCGCTCATGGCTGCCTGGGATGCCGATTTGCGCGATATCATGAACGAAGTCGTCGCCGAATACAAAAAAGCAAACTCGAACTCCCTCTGAGGCGAGCGGCTGCCATCGAAAGCGGCTTGACGTTATTCCCAAAGCGGTGTGAATGTTCGCGCAGCGGGTGAATCATCAGGAGCAACGAACATGACTAAAACAATTATCCCTTTGAACAAGCGGCCAGCTTGGAAAGCGCTGGCCACTCACAGCAAAGAGATCGAGAAACTCCATTTGCGAACCCTTTTTGCCGAAGATGCCAGGCGCGGTGAGCGATTTGTTGCCGAAGCCGCCGGCCTGTTTCTGGACTATTCCAAAAATCGCGTGACCAACGCGACGCTCGAACTGCTTTTGAAACTGGCCGAGGAATGCGCCTTGCGGGAAAAAATCGAGGCCATGTTTAGCGGCCAAAGAATCAATGTGACCGAGAATCGAGCCGTTTTGCACGTGGCCCTGCGGGCGCCGAGAGATGCGACTATCACCGTGGACGGCAAAAATGTGGTGCCGGAGGTCCATGCTGTGCTCGACAAAATGACCGGCTTCTGCAACCGGGTCCGGAGCGGCGAATGGAAAGGCCATACCGGCCAGCGCATCAGGAACGTCGTCAACATTGGCATTGGAGGCTCGGACCTCGGGCCCGTCATGGCTTATGAGGCTCTTAAACATTACAGCGATCGTGCTCTCCTGTTCCGCTTTGTCTCCAACGTGGATGGAATCGATTTTGTGGAAGCCACTCGCGACCTCGACCCGGCGGAGACCCTGTTCATCGTTTCCTCCAAGACTTTCACGACTCTGGAAACGATGACCAATGCACAAACTGCTCGCGAGTGGTTGCTGAACGGACTTGGCGGCGATAAATCGGCCGTGGCGAAGCATTTTGTCGCTGTATCCACCAATGCCGAGAAAGTATCGGCGTTTGGCATCGACACGGTTAACATGTTTGGTTTCTGGGACTGGGTGGGCGGGCGTTACTCGATGGACTCAGCCATTGGCCTTTCGACCATGCTGGCAATTGGCCCCGACAACTTTCGCTCGATGCTCGCTGGCTTCCACGAAATGGACGAGCATTTCCGCACCACCCCCTTTGAACGGAATCTCCCCGTCCTCCTGGGCCTGCTGGTGATATGGTACACGGACTTCTTCGATGCCCAGACGGTGGCCGTGCTGCCTTACGAACAGTATCTCAAACGTTTCCCGGCTTACCTGCAGCAGTTAACCATGGAGAGCAACGGAAAACATGTGACCCTCGACGGCAAGCAGGTCACCTATGACACCAGCCCCATTTTCTGGGGCGAACCCGGGACCAACGGACAGCACTCTTTTTACCAGCTCATTCACCAGGGCACGCGCCTGATCCCCTGTGATTTCATTGCTTTCGCCCGCGCCCTGGCGCCAGTTGGACGTCATCACGACATCCTGCTGGCGAATGTTTTTGCCCAAGCCGAAGCCCTGGCCTTCGGCAAAACCCCGGACGTGGTGAAAGCTGAAGGCACGCCCCGTTGGCTGGTACCACACCGGGTTTTCGAGGGAAATCGTCCGTCTAACCTGATCCTGGCCGAGCGGCTCACGCCGGCAGCGCTCGGCAGATTGGTGGCTCTGTACGAGCACAGTGTCTTCACCCAGGGAGCCATCTGGAACATCAACTCTTTCGATCAGTGGGGAGTCGAACTCGGCAAAGTCCTCGCGCAACGTATCCTTCCGGAGCTTGAAAACCCGGCCGACCCTGACCTTAGTCACGATAGTTCGACCAACGCTCTCATTCGACGTTATCGACAAATGAAGGGCGGCTGATCCACTCATTTCCGCTGCCAACGGACGGCCGTGCCGCGCGGCTCCCGGAAATTCCTATCCGGCCTCGACGCTTTGTATAAGGTTATAACATAGAATCTATTATGGTTCCGAACTCCTTTGTAGGCCGGCTCGGTAAATCTACGGATGGATACTGCGGAAGCTTTTCGTTTACAGCGGGTTCGGCCCAGATTACAACGATTTCGTGATGATTCAATCTCAGATGGCGTTCCTTGTCGCCGTTGTTCTGAGTGCCGGTGCTTTACTCGCTGCTGAACCACGCACCTGGACCTTCAGCCAGGATGGCCAGATGAGAACCGCATCGGGGGGCATTGTATCGTTCAAGAAAAATGGGCGCCTCGAAGCAGCTTTTGTACGCGCTGAAACGACCAATATCGTGCTCCTGGTCCGGACTGGGGAATGCCGGACCATTCCCGCCAAGAGTCTTTCGGATAGCGACGCCGCTTACATTGCCAAGCTGACGAAACCCGATTCTGCAGCAAGTGGTTTGGTTCGGCCGACTATGCTCAAGCCGGACCCGGCCGCCGAAAAACGAATTCAGGCCTCCCAACTAAAGAATCACGCGGCGTCCAGACGCCAGCTCGCAACCATGGCGCGGGAAACCGCCGCCTACCTCGAAGCCCAGGCCGACCGCATGGCCGCGCGCTCAGCGACAGGGCAATTCAAAGCTCAAACGCCAATCGACAGCGGCAACGTGGCAAGCAACTCTTCAGCTGCCTCACCGCTAGTGGCCGACCTGCCCGGGAATACGGGCGCCATTGCTGCCGAGGCAGATGAGCTTCCTCAGGAGATTGCCCGGTTGCGGCGCGAAGCCCAAGAGAAGCGCCGGAAAGCAGCCAACATCGAAAACGAGGCTGCCAGTCTCGAACAAATGGCGGCCGATCTGAGCGTGGCAGAGCCGGACGAGGCGGTGAAGCGTGAGACGTTGCAGCGCTGAGACGTTAAAACGTTAACACGCTAAAAACGTTAAAACGAACAAAACCGCTCCAAACTTTTGTGTTTACCCAAATCTGGAAGCAATGAGCGTTTCAATGTTGTAGCATTTCAACGGTTTAACATTTTAACGCTTTAACCTTCCCTGGCGCCAAAACTTCTGGGTCGGCGCCGCATCCATCCGTATCCTGCCGCGGTGCTTTTGGCCTTCAACAAACCGTATGGAGTGATTTCCCAGTTTACCTCCGACGGTTCGAGGAACCGTACCTTGGCGGACTTCGGCTTTCCCTCTCGGGTCTATCCGATTGGCCGGCTCGATGCCGACTCCGAAGGCTTGTTACTGTTGAGCGATGAAGCCGGCCTCAACCAGCGCTTGCTTAATCCTCGTCACGCGCATCCGCGCGAGTACTGGGTCCAGGTCGAGCGGGTTCCTTCGCTCGACATTCTGCGTGCGCTGGCCGGGGGTGTAATCCTCGACGGCCGAAAAACCTTGCCCGCCCGCGCGAGCATTCTCGATCCACAACCGGACCTGCCACCACGCGAGCCGCCAATTCGGTATCGGAAAACCGTCCCGACCTGCTGGCTTGGCCTGGAACTTGTCGAAGGCAAAAATCGCCAGGTCCGGCGCATGACGGCCGCGATTGGACATCCCACCTTGCGCCTGGTCCGCGTGCGCATTGGTCGGTTCAGTATCGGCTCGATTCCGAATGGCCAGTGGGTTGAGTTGAATGCGGCGCAACGCCGGTTGGTTTTGGGTGGGTTTCGGGTTCCGGCTTGAGCAGGCTGGACAGGGCAGGGCCGCCAAAACCTATCGAGTTTCATACCAGATGGTGCGCGCCTCGGCTGTCATTTGCTGGTTGAATTCCCCGTGCCGCATCCGAAAATCCCCACCATGAATGGTAAATCGACCTTATTGGCCCTGTGTGCATGGTCAGCGGCGCTTTTAACAGCCTCAGCCTCGGTTGCCGCGCTAGCGGTCAAGGCAACGGAGACCCGACTTACTATTCCCACTTACCTCACGGGCGAGCCGGAAGCCAATCCCATCTTTTACGATGGCCGCGGCTCGCAAGGCGCACAGGGCCGCGTTTATCCGTACCCGCTCTATGACAGCCTGACGAACGTGAAATCGAACAAGGTCTATACGATTGTTTACCTGGAAAACCAGTACGTGCGCATCGGGATCCTGCCGGAGGTTGGCGGCCGTCTGTTCGAAGCGGTCGACAAAAGTAACGGTTACAACTTCGTTTATCGCCAGCACGTCATCAAACCGGCGCTGATTGGCCTGATTGGCGCCTGGATTTCCGGCGGCATTGAATGGAATATCCCGCATCATCACCGCGCCACCACTGCGCTGCCGGTTCAATACAAAATCCAAGACAATCCGGACGGCAGCAAAACCGTCTGGGTGGGCGAACTCGAACTGCGTCAGCGGATGCGCTGGGCGGTTGGATATACACTGCGGCCGGATCGCTCTTACTTGCAATGCGCGGTGCGCATCCTGAACCGCACGGACTTGGCCAATTCGATGCTTTGCTTTGCTAATGTCGCCGTGCACGTCAACAACAGCTACCAGGTCATTTACCCGCCGCACACTCAGTTCGTCACTTTCCATTCCAAACACGAATTCACCACCTGGCCGGTCGCCACCACACGCTATGCAGGCGAGGACTTCACCCAAGGGGTCGATGTCAGTTGGTACTCCAATCATTTGGCCGCCACCTCGATGTTTGCCTGGAATTACCAGGACGATTTCTTTGCCGGATACGATCACGGCCGCCATGCGGGGATTATGAGCGTGGCCGACCATCACCTCGTGCCCGGAAAGAAGTTTTGGACGTGGGGCACCGGGCCGCGCGGTCAGATGTGGGACAAGATTCTGACCGACTCCGATGGACCGTATATTGAATTAATGGTCGGCGCGTATTCCGATAATCAACCGGATTACAGCTGGCTTCAGCCCGATGAAACCAAATCGTTCGAGATGTACTGGTACCCGTTTCGTGAAATTGAGGGTGTGAAAAATGCCAACCTTGATGCGGCGGTTAACCTCGAGGTCGCAAACCGGACGGCTCGTGTCGGTTTTTGTGCCACCGCGGAGTATCCCAACGCCACGGCGGTGCTGCGGGCCGGCACCAACGTCCTGTTGGCGGAAAGCTGCGTCATAAGTCCCGGGAAGCCTTGCGTCAAAACGGTCGTTCTTCCGCCCGGTGTTGAAGAAGCGGACCTGCGCGCGGCTTTGGTGGTTGGAGGCAAGGAGTTGGTCGCTTATTCACCTGTCCGCCTTGATCCCGCTTCAATGCCCAGCCCGGTGGTGGACCCTCCCCCTCCCGACTCAGTCAAAACAAGCGAAGAGCTCTATCTGGCGGGCCAAAGGATCGAGCAATTTCACGCCCCCGCTGCTTCACCGGAACCTTATTGGCAGGAGGCGCTGAGGCGCGATCCTGGCGATGCGCGCGTGAACACCGCGTTGGCCATCCGCCGCCTCAAGCAAGCGCGTTTTGCCGAAGCTGAAGAGCATCTTCGTCGCGCAATCGAAAGGCTTACTCGAAATTACACCGCTCCGAAGGATGGTGAGCCATTCTATTATTTGGGCATGGCCTTGCGGGGCCGGGCGCTGCTGGAAACCAATTCCGAAAACGTCCTGGTTCAGGCGACAGATGCATTTTACAAAGCCACCTGGAGCCAGGCCTGGCGGGGGCCCGCTTATTTTGCTTTGGCGGAATTGGCGTCCCGGCGCGGCGACACCGCCGCCGCTCTGGACTACGTAACCCATTCCCTGGAAGCTGGCTCGCTCAACTCCCGGGCGCTCGGGCTGAAATCAGCTCTGCTGCGCCGGGCAGGCCAACTTACCGCAGCCAAGGCTCTCCTGGTGACGGCCTCGCGCACCACCGACCCTTTGGACCCGCAGTTGGAGGCCGAGCGGTGGCTTGTCGGCGACAAAAGTACGGAAGCGGAGTTACGCAAAACCATTGGTCAGTTCCCGCTCGCCGGTTTGGAGGCGGCCGTGTCATATGGCAACGCCGGCCTGTGGGCCGATGGAATTTCGCTGCTGGAACTGCTGGTTCAGCATTCTCAGGGCAATGCCCCGGCCTTAGTATATTACTACCTCGCGGATCTTCAGGAGCGGGCCGGCCGGGCGAGGCGGGCTGCGGAGTGCCGGCGGGAGGCCGCCGCCGCTTTGCCTGGAACGTCGTTTCCCTTCCAGTGGGAGATGATTCCGGTGCTGCGCCGGGCCATGGCATGTAATTCCGCCGACAGCAAGGCTCCCTATTACCTGGGCAACTTGCTTTATGATTGGCAGCCCGACGAGGCCATCCAACTGTGGAAGCAATCCGAGGCGCTCGATTCGTCGTTCGCCATCGTTCATCGGAACCTTGCTTATGCCTATGCCCATCAGTCGACGAGCAATCAAACTGCCGCAGCGTTGGCGGAATTGGAATGGGCTGTGCGGGCGCCTGTCAAATATGCGCTGCATTTCACCGAACTGGACGAGCTCTACGAAACGGCTGGAACTCCGCCGGCCACGCGCCTGGCACTCCTGGAACAAAACCACTCCGTGGTTGCCCGTCGCGACGACGCTTTATCACGCGAAATCGGTTTGCTGGTATTTGCCGGAAAGTACGACCGCGCGATTGAATTGATGACCGGCCGCAAGTTTTCCGTGTGGGAAGGCGGCTCGCTCGAAGTAGCGAGACATTGGGTTGATGCGCACCTGCTGCGCGGCCGAGCCCGGTTGGAGGCCGGTCGGCCAGAAGATGCCTTGGCCGATTTTGATCGCGCCAGGCTCATTCCTGACAATCTCCCGAACGATAACCAGGGTCAGGACCGGAGCGCCGAACTCAATTACTGGGCCGGCAGAGCTTATCAGCGTCTCGGACAGGCAGGCCAGGCCAGCGCTGCCTGGAACCGCTCGGCGGATCTTTGTCCTCAAGCTCCGGATGCCCCTCCAGCTTCTGAGGCCGCGATTCAGCTTTACTTCAGCGCCCTGGCCCATCAAGAGCTTGGGCATAAAGACATCGCCGAAGCGGTCCTTCATCGGCTGCTCGAATCGGCCACCCACGCCACTTCCCCCAAAACTGAGCCCGACGCAGGTTCTCGCCGGCAACGTCGTCGGCCAACCGCCGCCCAAGCTCACTACCTCGCCGGGTTGTGTTACGCGGGACTCGGCGACGCCAAGGAAGCGCAATCCCGGTTCCAGCTGGCTTTGGAGTCCAAACGAGACTTGCTCGGAGCCCGGGTCGAATTGGGCCCGCGCCCATGACGGGGAGAACACAAGGCAAAAAAAAGGGACGCGGTGAGCGCGTCCCTCTGGGTGTTAATGCGTATTTGCTCCAGGCGAAAACTTATTTGGCGTCACCGCGTTTGGCTTCCCAATCCCGTTTTACCGGTTCGCCGTTGCGTTCGAATTCCATCTTACCTTTGATAGCGTCAGCGCTGACCTTTCCATTGTACTTGGTCGTCATGCTGTTGCCGTTGAATTCGCGCGTCACGCTGAAGGAGATTTCATCACCCTTGATTTTGCCATCCTTAATCTCGTTTTCAATTTCCTGC
Organism: Verrucomicrobiia bacterium; assembly: GCA_035651635.1. Taxonomy (GTDB): domain Bacteria; phylum Verrucomicrobiota; class Verrucomicrobiia; order Limisphaerales; family UBA8199; genus JANXQE01. The sequence continues at coordinate 68,166 of DASRFK010000095.1, forward strand.
CCGTCCCGACCCGGCTGGGTGATTTTCCCGGTCACTTTATCGCCGTCGACCTTGAGCTTCGCCGTCATCTTGCGATCCGGACGGCCTTGTCGACCGGGGACGGTCCAAGTCCAGGTTCCCGAGGCGTCGGCGCTCTTATCCTGCGCCTTGGCTTCCGCGAGAAAGCCCAGAGCAAAGACGACACTTAAAGCTGCGGTACTGAGCGAGGCGAACATGTTCTTTTTGAAGTTCATAAGCTGCAATTGGTTACGTTGTTTGCAAACTCCGGCTGGCCCGCTACGCAGCATGCCCCCGGAATGACCCGTCGAGCCATTGGACGCCGGGTAACGGCGACAGGTTACAGCAGAACGCGTTGACATCGGACGCCGGCGTGCTAAGCGTGAGCTATGAAAACATCCCTAATCATTTGTGGAGCATTGCTAATGCAAATCCTGGCACTGTCCGCCGCTTCCGTTTCCGACACCACCGTTAAAGATATCGACGGCAAAGACGTTTCGCTCAAGGCCTACCGTGGCAAGGTGCTTTTAATCGTGAACGTGGCTTCGCATTGCGGATTCACCCCGCAGTACAAAGCGTTGGAAGCGGTGTATGAGAAATACAAGGACAAGGGTTTTGCGGTGCTCGGCTTTCCTTGCAACCAATTCGGCGCCCAGGAACCCGGCACCAACGAGGAAATCAAGCAGTTCTGTTCGAGCAAATACAACGTCACCTTCCCGCTATTCGATAAGATCGACGTTAATGGAGCCAACCGGCATCCGCTTTATGAATCACTGGCCGGAAAAAGCTCGCCTTATCCGGGCGATATTAAATGGAATTTCAGCAAATTCCTGATCGGTCGTGACGGAACTATTCTCAAACGCTTCGAGTCAAAGGTGACTCCCGATTCGCCGGAAGTTACGCAGGCTATCGAGGCAGCTTTAGCCGCGCATTAAGTTGGCGGCGACGGGGAAGCTCAGCGCACTCCCTCAAAATCCGAAAGCCGAAGGTCGAAAGTCCGCTCTTTTCCCGAGCCGGAACCATTCGCGGCCGCGCAGCTTCTTTCTGCAAGATTTTGGCTGCGGACTTTACCGATATGGCGCACCGGCCACGCCAATTCAACGTCAGGAGGAAAAGGCTTCGAGGCGCGGTTTAGCCTCGGGATGGGGAATTGAACCCACCCCCGCGGCGAATCGTTTTTTCTCAAAAGCGCAAACGGCTGCTATACTGTAGTCGTCTGAAGTTTTGGCGCGTGAAAAAAGAGATTCACATTTTAATGTTGGAGGATGACTCCGCGGATGCCGAGTTGACGAAGTATGCGCTGCGCAAAGGCGGATTGAATTTTTCACTCGAGCGGGTTGAATCCAGGGACGAGTACGTCCATCAACTGGACAATGATCCACCGACGCTGATCCTCTCGGACTATTCGCTGCCTGGTTTTAATGGGCAGGACGCGCTGGAGATTGCTTTGGACAAGTGTCCCGAGACCCCATTCATCTTCGTGACCGGCACCATGGGTGAAGAGGTGGCGATTGAGACACTCAAGAGTGGCGCGACCGATTATGTGCTCAAAACCCGATTGTCCCGCCTGATGCCGGCCGTGCAGCGCGCCTTGCGCGAGGCGGAGCAAAGGACCCAGCACCGCCGCGCCGAGGAACAATTGCGCGAGTCGCACGAACAACTGCGCGCACTGTCCACGTACCTGCAATCCGTGCGCGAAGAAGAGCGGACCCGGATTGCCCGCGAGGTGCACGACGAATTGGGCCAGGCGCTGACGAGCTGCAAGTTGGATTTGTCCTGGATCGCCAGCAAACTGCCGCCCGAGCTTAAACCGCTCTCGGAAAAGGCCCGGGCCCTTACCGCGCATATTGATTCAACGATTCAAACGGTTCGGCGCATTTCCAGCGAACTGCGCCCCGGCGTGCTCGACCACTTAGGGTTGGTGGCCGCCATCGAATGGCAGGCGAACGAATTCCAGAATCGCACCGGGATCCGCTGCGATGTCCGGGCTCGTGTGCGCGAACCGCTGCCGGACCAGGACCTGGCGACGACTTTTTTTCGCATCTTCCAGGAAACGCTCACCAACGTGATTCGCCACGCCGGGGCAACCCACGTCTGGGTCCTTCTCCGGGAAGCCGATCGCCGCATCACTCTGGAAGTAAAAGATAATGGCCGCGGGATCGAACCGACCGAGATCTTTAACAACCAATCGATGGGATTGCTTGGAATGCGCGAGCGAGCCGCCCTGCTCGGGGGCATTTTCAAAATCGCCAGTATTCCGCGCGGCAAAGGCACCCGGGTCAGGGTGGCCATTCCTGTCCAGCGCCGGCGACGCGCCCCCGATTTGAACCATGAAGATACTGTTAGCCGACGACCATACCGTGGTGCGCCACGGGTTGAAGCAAATTCTCGCCGATGAGTTTAAACGGGCGACCTTCGGAGAGGCCCGCAACGCCCAGGAGGCCCTCGATCTGGTCTGGAAAGAGAATTGGGACGTGGTCGTGCTGGACATCACAATGCCGGGACGCAGCGGCTTGGAAGTGCTGCGCGAAATAAAGAAATCCAAGCCCAAACTCCCGGTGCTGGTCTTGAGCATGCATCCGGAGAACCAGTTCGCCGTGCGCGTCCTCAAGCGGGGAGCTTCAGGTTACATGACCAAGGAGAGCGCCGCCGTTGAACTGGTGGGCGCAATCAAAAAGGTTCTGGCCGGCGGTCGTTATGTGAGCACTTCCCTGGCTGAAAAGCTGGCCACCTATTTGGCCAGCGATACCCAAAAGCCGCCGCAGGAACTGCTCTCCGACCGCGAGTTTCAAGTGCTGCGATTAATCGCCTCCGGGAAAATTGTCAGTGAGATTGCCAAAGAACTCTCCCTCAGCGTTAAGACCATCAGCACCTACCGCACACGCATTCTCGAAAAAATGGGTTTGCGCAACAACGCCGAACTCATGCACTACGCGATGCAGCACCAGTTGGTGGAATAGCGCCTTCTCTCCAGTCGTACTCCGGCACCACAGCTCTCATCGAAGGATCGAGTTCTGATGGTTGGCTTTCGACCCCTATTGCCCGGCGAGACCCCGGCGTTCTCCTGGCCGCCCGTTTTTGTTTAGGGTTTTGGAAGCTGGCCTTGGAGGTCTTCACCCACTAACGCCTCGATTTGGGTCGCCTGTACCCTTGACGCAACTGAAATGATGGGCCTTGGCAGGGCCCGCCTCGCAAATCTGATTGAATCACTGATGAAGGACAATTCAAACGCCAGCGCGGGCGCAGCGCGCCGTCGCGAAGAGACGGACTCGGCGCCCCGCGCGCCCCAGGATCATTCTCAAAGCGGAAACGGCTCTTCGTTCCATCGCAACGGTCACGCCCCTGAACAGCGTTTGAACTTTCTGTCAGTTTTGGACCTGGTCGTCCAACGGTGGCATTGGTTGATCCTGGGAGGCGCATGCGGAGCGGCTTGTTTTTATGTGCTGGGTTTGCAGCTGATCAAACCTAAATTCACCGCCACTGCTCAACTCATCCGCTACGAAGCCCCTGGCCGCAGTGAAACTTTCAAGACCGCCCCGGTTTCCGGTGACACGTTCTCGGCCATCATTCAAGCCCCCGAGCTGCTGCAGGACGTTTCCCAACGGGCCCTGCCGCCGATGTCGCCCGAACTGTTTGCCAAATCGATCAAGGTCGATCCCGATCCGGACTCCGACATCGTGAGAGTTGAGTTAGCCTCCCGGGATCCGCACCGGGCGGTCGATTTGCTCAATTTGTACATCACCAACGCCGTGGCCTACACGCGGATGCTGGAATCCAAACAAGCGGCGGTCATCGCCAACGAGTATCTCAAGAAGCAGCTCAAGGAAATGGATGACGACATCACCTACCTCGAGCAACAGTTCCGCAGTCAGCCGACAGGATTGCACCTCAGCAACAAGCTGGCCGCGGTCGGGAGCCAGGTCAGTTCGCTCGCCACGAACGCCGCCGCGGCTCAAGCCTCGATGCTGTCCTTCAGCAGACAAGCTCAGAAACTCCAGGACGCACAAGCGGAGCTCTATGATCTGTTGCTGAAGTACACCGATTTGCATCCCTCCGTGCAGTTCAAGCGTCAACAAATCGCGGAAATGCAGCACGAACTTGCCAACGCTCCCAGCAACACCGTTTTCGCCGCCTCCACGTTCGTTCCCGCCGCCGGCGCCACCCCGGACGCCGCCACCCCGGACGCCGACATCCTGCACATTAAACTGCGTACCCTGGAGGACGGTCACCAGGATCTAATCCGGCGTCAGCGCGAAGCCGAGTTGTACGTAAACGATCCCCCAGGCAGCGTTCGAGTATTTGCGCCGGCCAGTCTGGCTAGTACTAAAAGCAACCATCGCCGGCTGAAGACCGGAATTGCGACCTTTGCAGGCGGCTGTCTCGGGGTGGGAGTGAGCCTGCTGCTAGTCCTGTTGCTGGAGTTTATGGATAACCGGCTGAAGACGGCCGACGATGTGACGCGCGTCA
>DASRFK010000096.1:0-34258 GCA_035651635.1 Verrucomicrobiia bacterium
CCCAGACCAAGGACTAAAGCTATCACCGTTCCTGAACCCGGGCCGCCCAACCACCAGCCGGGTTTTTTGTTCCGACGACCACTCAGCCACCAACAATTTCAAACCGGCGGATTTCCTACATGTTCACGCCGCCGTCCACACTAGTTTCAGCCTGATTCAGTTCAGGCCCGGTTCGCACGTTCAAGACCAGTTGGTGATCAACCTGGGTCAGATCAGTAATGGGTTCCGTTTGGAAGGGGCGCGAAGCCCCGCTTTCGTTTCGGCACGGCCGAGCGCCGTGGTAGTAAACATTTCCGCCCGTGAACAGAGGGCGCTCTCGAGCATCATAGGTCGTCAACCCGAACTCGGACGAGTCTTGCCGACCGCTTCCCACGAAGAGGTTGTTGTAAAACCGGCAGTCCCCACCTTTGACGCTGGCGAGTCCGGCCAGCGCGGTGCTATGCGCGGGGTGGTATGGTGTTTGGCGGAAAGGTTCCGGAGCGGACACAATCGTTCCCATGAAAAGGTTGTGAAGGTAAGCCCCCCCTTCGGATACATCGAGTAAACTGGCAGGTGAAAGGAAGAGGTTGTTATCCACGATAAACGGCCCGTGGTTCACTTCGACAAATAGATCCCGCCCATTTTGGTAAAAGCAGTTAGCGGAGACACGCGTACCTTGTGCCATCCAATCCAGCCACAAGCCAAGGCAGGTATGGTAAATACGATTGCGGACAATGACTGTATCTATCGCTCCGTGAAATTTGATACCGGCCATTTCCGCTCCAGTGAAGAGTTTTCGAGTGTGAATATCGTGAATCGTATTGTCCGCAACGGTGCTGAAGGCGGCCCCGAGGCTGCCGACGATTCCAGCCTGCTCGCAATGTGAAATCGTGTTGCCCCGGACCAAATGATGTCCAACCCGTTCCTTGCTCCAACCCGTCTGCAAGGCTCGTTCAACGGTCTCGACGTATCCTTCGGCAGTGTTGGCGGAGGTGTTGTCCCATTGATCTCCATATTTGCCTAGAGCAATACCGGAACAAATCGAATAGCTGACCTCATTATTCTCGATGATCCAACCTTTGCTCCAATGAGTGCCAACCAAACCGATCTGCTCGGCCGTTGGTGGCGCCCACGGCGTCGCGCCCTGGCTAATGCTGAACCCGCGGACCGTGATGTAATCCCGTCCAGGTTGGTCCGGGTAGAACACCGTCTGGCGCGCGTTGATTTCGACGCGTTGCTGGTTGGGGTTAACGCCTTTGAACTGGGCCCAAATCGTAGTCGTAGTGGCATTTGCCTCGGCGAACCAAAGATTGCTTGCGGGCGGCAGGTTAGCAGCGATCAGCCAAGCGGGGCTCGAGCTTGACTCAGAAAAAACCTCGTCCTTGGTCATCGCCTCGATTAACCAGTCTCCGTTCAGGTACACTGCCCCGGTGTGATGCGCCCTGCCTTTCCCGTCGAACCAATCGCCATGAATTTGGTTGGTATATGGGTTGAAATCGCTAAAAACTGAATTGGGGATTGCCGCCACCCAAACATCTCCGTGCACCCTCGCCCAATTGGTGATCAGCTCTGACCCTTTAATTTCCACGCGTTCTCCGAGCCCAGATCGGTAGGTGATCCGTCGCTTGTCACTCGTTCCGCCGCGAGGCGGGTTGATTCGTTCCCGATACGTTCCCTGATGCACGGTGATAACATCGCCCGGCTGAGCCGCCTGGGCGGCATGCTGAATCGTGCGAAATGGCGCTGCCCTGTTCCCACAGTTGGTATTGCTGCCACTGACACTCACGTGGAATTCCCTGGCAGTGGCCGAGTCGACGCCATGCAGGGCTCCCTGCGCTATGAGTGCGATCAGGAAGAACGGTTTCATTAGCGTTTTCCAGAACGGGCTCGTGATGAAAGTTCGGGACAATTTAAGCCGGGCGGATCATTTCGAAACGATTCGGCAAGCTCGTTTTCAAGGTCCAGTTCCACAAGCCCCAGAATGCCCCACTGGGCGGGCCAGTCAACTGCTTCGGATGAGACCGGCTTGGGACCGTATAGCCCGGCGACATTGACGTGGTGCTCAAGCGCACCTTTGACCATGGCCGGACCTTGGGGTCGAGTGGCCAACTGCCATCCGCGGGTCGCTCCTGGGACTCGAACACTACGCTTTTTCTACCACGCCCAGGCCCTGCTTCTATTTTGCCCAATAAACCGGTTTCCAAGTCCGCTCCTTGCTGTTAGCAACGTAAGCGTAAATCGGAATCGACAAAGGCCAAAGGCCGGCCGCTACCAGCGCCAATGCGTTATGCCAGAGCGCCCACTTCAAGTGTGAGACCCGCATTAATAACAGCATAGCGGCCTTGATAATCCCGAAACATCCTAGCGCGATAAATGCGTAGGCGATAACCAACAACGTTGAATCCATTTTCCCTTTCGAGAGGCTGCAGTTTACGTAATCACCGTAATGGGTGGGAACTCGCTTTAGCTTCTGCTCTTACTATACCACTTGCGCTGAGGAAGTCCAACAAGCCTTGAGGCGTGCAAGGTGACCACGCCAAACTAAGCAGCCCATTAGGGCGGCCAAAAGCGGTGAAATCATGGCTGTTCCGGTGCCTATTTTACGGGAGTTGTCTGTGAAAATGCATCGATAAGCCTATGAAGCTTGTCACTGGGCATCCAGAAGGTCTGGAGAATTGCCGCAGCGATGACTGCTAACCTGAGAATCGCCTCGGGAATTGCGCGAGGATCTCCATTCTCGGCGAGTGAAGAAATTGTCACATAACCCACTGGAAAAAGGATCCAAACCACGAGCTTATGACCGTTTGGAAATCGACGTTTGAACCATTCTCCGAAGTCGCGCGTGAGAATGCTTTGTTTATGCGGCTCCGTTACGCGATCTTCTTCCGTTGAATTTACAGTCGCATCGTCCATCTCACGGGATGATGGAGCCGGGTTCGATGTCGGAGTGAATTCGTCCTGCAAAATTCGAATGAATACCCATTCGGCACCCAAGCCTAACCAGGCGATTCCCGAACAGGCAATGACTTCAGGCAGCAATAGGCTCTTGCCCCACGGTCCGCCTCGAAGCCAAAGGTAAATAACCCCAATAACGACACAGAACCTGCCGGTCACTGAAACAAGGGCAAGGAGCGTTGCCACCAGCGGTTGTGGGATGGCGCACCAAAGCAGCCTTGAGAAAAACTTTACTCCCCATGTTGCTGCCACCAGAACCGCCATAGGCACCGCAAAGCCGTACAACGCGACTGGCTTCAATCCGTTCTCGAAAGAGTGCTCCTTTCCCATGATTGCTATTGGAATGAAAACCAAACAGAGGATTAACCCGATGAACGCCCACAAGGTGTAAAACCGAGCGATCAAAACTGTACCAAAATAGCTGTTGGCGAGGCGCAGACCAAACCGCAAAGCCTTCCATCGCGTCGCCTGAGGTTTGGCGGGTTGCTGAAAGTCATCCATCATGGCTCGCTCAGGGAGTGGGTCAATTTGTCACATAAAACAGGCTCTGACAATTTCTCCGAGAGAAATTCCGTAATTCCGTTTTCAGACAGCACTTCGAGGTTTTTGAAGGCATGGATGCTCGATGCCGCTCTCCGTGAATGAACTATTCCAGTCAATCACCATGAAACATAAGGGATATCCCCAATGATCCGCGAAACCGAAATCCCTATACATTGCGGTCATGCAAACAATAGACGGTGGACGACTTTCAGAGATCGTCACTCCGCCTTCTCGCTTCCTAAGGACCTATAGGCGCACTGGCCCGGCTCCCGAGGACTATTCCCAGCCAAAACCAAGCGCACTGAAACCCAGCACCGAGAGAGTGAGCCAGGCCGACCTTAGTCTGGTTGAGGCTCTGACCAATTCGACGCTTTACCGGCAGTATGTGCAAGCTTTCACCGAGGCGACGGGTTTGCCGATGGCCTTACGCCCGGTGGAATCCTGGCAGCTTTCCCTGCACGGCAATCGACATGAATCCCCTTTTTGCGACTTGATGTCAGAAAAAAGTGGTTCCTGCGCGTCCTGTTTGCAGATGCAGGAGAAATTGGCTCAAGCCGCCGTGTCGGAATCGCGTACAATGGTTTGCTTGGCCGGTTTGTGTGAGACGGCAGTGCCGGTGCGGTTGGGTGATCGATTGATTGGGTTCTTGACGACCGGACAGGCGTTTAGCCACAAGCCCACTCAGGGTCAATTTGAGCGCACCGCCAAGGTACTGGCCAAGCTGGGTGTGGAGGTGAACCTGGGCCGATTGAAGGAGGCCTACTTCGCCACGCGGGTGATGCCACGAAAACAGCAAGAGGCGGCGACTACCTTACTCAAGATTTTTGCCCAGCACATCTCGATGGTGTGCAATCAAGTAATCGTGCAGCAGCAGCACGCCGATCCCACAATTATCGCTAAGGCTAAAGCCTATATACAGGAACACCAAACCGAGAACGTTCGCCTGGGGGAGGTTGCCAAGGCGGTTAATACGAGCAAGTGTAACCTCTGTAAGTTGTTCAGAAAGGTGACCGGCATCACTTTCACCGATTACCTTACGCGGATTCGAATGGAAAAATGTAAGAACTTACTGCTCAACCCGAACCTGCGTGTCAGTGAAATCGCCTTTGAAGCCGGCTTTCAGTCGATTACCAATTTCAATCGCGTTTTTAGGGAGCTTCTTGGACAGTCCCCAACCGGCTATCGCCGTCAATTGAAACCGGCGTGGCGAGCTTAGCGATGGGATGAATGCACCCGTGGAACTGGGGCCAAGGCCGGCCTTAAAGCCACAAGATAGGTCAACGATTCGCTAACCCTTCCAATATGAATGAACCACCGTCCGTAGCTGATTCCACTCGCTGCCCAGTTTGCAACATCAAGCTTCCATTTTCCTTGGCGATGCATATGGTCGCAGCTCATTCACCAAACGCGATAGAAAACACCGCGGCGGCCCTTGATGCGACCTTTCGCTATTTGCGGGTCTCGGCTTATCAACAGTCACTGCCAAATTCTGCATCAGATTCCAGAAAGGCAAACCACTCCCAGAAAGCCAAATCGAAATCTGGGCGAAGAGGTGGAAAAGGAGACCGTTGAACCGTTGGGTTCTGATTGGAAATTCCTGTTTACTTGGATTCGGTGTAGTTGCGAAACCGGGCTTCCGCCGCAGCCTGTGGCTCGTGCGAGGTGAGCGCGGGACCAACATAGACTATCCTGGGAACAAGGCTATGGCGCAAACGCACCTTATTCCTTGAAGGTGATGATCAACAAGTCTTCTTTGTGCGCAAACTATCGAGCCGGGGGGGACGCGCTCCGCAGAGAGAAACTACCCTGCGACCAAGCTGACTCGGTCGCAGGGTTTGTTTCGGCTAAACCACGGAACGAGCGGGGCTAAGGGCAGCCTGGGTTGGAGACGACGTGTGCTCGGGGGCCGAATTTTCCTTGGCTGAAGATCGGTCGCGACCCGGTGTGCTCCGGGTAGTGGCGCTCTCGCGCAAGACTTTTTCCACTGTTCCCAACAACTCGTCGCCGGTAAAAGGTTTTGCCAGAGTGGTGACATTGAGGAGCCATGGGTTCCGCTCCAAATCTCCCGCAGGTAGGTTTCCCGACGCCATAATGACGGGCAGTGCCATGTGCGCGGAACGCACTTTCTTGACCAACTCAACACCTGAAATCCTCGGCATGTTGTTATCGGTGATAAGAAGGTCATAGCTCTTGGCCTGAAGCGCTTTCCATGCCGCCGCACCATCTTCAGCGGTTTCCGTTTGATAGCCGCAACAACGGAGGACTCGGGAGTACAGCTGGCGGATTAGATCATCATCATCGGCCAACAGAATGCTCGCGGCCCGACGCGCTTGGCCATGGATTGGTGCGTTGGCTGACCCTGCATTCTGTTGGAATGCCCTGTTTCTCAAGGCCAAAACATAAGCCGGAGGACCATGCCCTCTAGAAAGGGATTCACCGTGGGGGATTTACCCCACTACTGACATTCATTAGTCCACCGTGAACCGAACCATCAGGGTATTCGAAAACCGGGCGGGAAGCTGTCCGGCACGAAAACTAGCTCATGGGCCAAAGGCGGGCAGCCGAAAGCCGGAAGTCGGGAAAGTGATCCAAAAGTGATCTCGATAAGCCGGGGACTCAGCCTTGGCACCCAATCCTGATGGCCTGAAATCCAGCATTGAACCCGTGGCGGGGTTGCTCTTAAGCTTTCGCCGCGAAAAAGTCCAGGCCCGCTTCCGACGCCGCTCGGCGAACCGAAGGTGGCCAACGACCAATCCAATATGCAATCCAGGCCGGCTACGGGCCGACGTTTAGCCTTACTAACTTTGGGCGCCTTGGGCGTGGTCTATGGCGACATTGGGACCAGTCCGCTGTACGCGCTGCGAGAATGTTTTGCCGGCTCGCACCCGATGGCGCCGACGCCCGAGAATGTACTGGGAATTCTTTCGCTGATTTTCTGGTCGCTCTTGCTGATCGTCTCGCTGAAGTACCTGACGGTGGTGTTGCGGGCTACTAACAAGGGTGAAGGGGGCATTCTCGCTCTGATGGCCTTGACCTTTCCGAAGCGGGCTGAGGCCGGACGCCGGCGGGCCCTGCTAATCGGGTTGGGCGTATTCGGCGCGGCTTTGCTTTACGGCGATGGAATGATTACGCCTGCGATTTCGGTGCTGAGCGCCATTGAAGGGCTCAACGTAGCCACGCCGGCTTTCGAGTCGGTGGTCATTCCCCTGACCGTGGTGACATTGATCTGTTTATTTGCGGCCCAAAGCCGCGGGACGGGCCGGGTCGGGGCGGTGTTCGGGCCGATCATGATCGTTTGGTTCTTGTCCTTGGGCCTGCTGGGCGTTGCCGAGGTTTTGCATACTCCCGCTGTGTTGAAGTCGCTTAATCCGGCGCTGGGGGTCGAGTTCCTGATTCGCAGCGGTTGGGAAGGTTTCGTAGTGCTCGGCTCGGTGTTCCTGGCTGTGACGGGAGCCGAAGCACTGTATGCCGACGTGGGTCATTTTGGGACCAGGCCGATTCGACTGGCGTGGTCATTCATCGTGTTGCCTGGGTTGTTCCTCAATTATCTTGGCCAGGGCGCATTGGTGTTGCGCGATGCCAGTGCCGTGGCCAACCCTTTTTATCTGTTGGCGCCCAAATGGGCCTTGTACCCATTGGTGGCACTTTCTACCGCCGCGACCGTTATCGCCTCACAAGCGCTAATTTCCGGGGCTTTTTCGCTCACGATTCAAGCCATTCAGCTGGGTTACCTGCCGCGCATGGTGGTCAAGCACACCTCCTCGCAGGAACGTGGCCAAATCTATTTGCCGCATGTAAACTGGGCCTTGATGGTGGCCTGCATCGCTCTCGTGCTGGGCTTTAAGTCTTCGACGAATATGGCCTCCGCATACGGCATCGCCGTTACGCTCACGATGATTTCCACCACGGTCTTGTTCTTCTTCGCGGCCCGGCGCCTTTGGGCCTGGAGCATCGCCCAGGCTCTGGCCGTTTGCGGGCTCTTCATTGTGGTCGAAAGCGCCTTTTTCGCCGCCAACATGCTCAAAGTTCTCAGTGGTGGTTGGGTGCCCTTGGCCATGGGGTTAATTATATTCGTCCTGATGGCTACCTGGAAAAAAGGGCGTCAATTGGTCTGGGCCAAACTCGGTCCCGCTTCCATGCCTCTGGAAATGTTTCTCGACAGCCTCGAAAGCAGTAAACGCATTCCACGTGTCCCCGGCACCGCCCTGTTCATGACCGCCAATCCCGAGGGCACCCCCATTGCGCTGCTCCACAATCTCAAACACAACAAGGTGCTTCACGAGCGCAATCTGATCCTCACGGTGGTCACCGACGAAGTGCCGCAGGTCAATCCGGAGAAACGTTTGGAAATTGAAAACCTTGGTGGCGGATTTCATCGCCTGTTGGCTCATTACGGATTCATGGAAGAGCCCAATGTCCCGGACTTGCTCAGGTCGGCCAAGCTGGATGGAGACCCGATCGATCTGAACAAAACCACGTTTTTCTTCAGCCGCGAGACCCTGGTGCCGACGCGCTCGGTTTCCATGGCGCGCTGGCGTCAATGGCTCTTCGCTCTTATGTCACGAAACGCGCAAGCAGCCAGTTCGTTCTATCGCATTCCCGCCAATCGAGTGGTTGAGTTGGGCATGCAGGTGGAGATCTGAAACGCTGAAGGTTGCAGGTTGCAGGTTGCGGTTCCGGCTTTTTCTGGCTTTAAACCCTCTCCCCTATTCGCGTTCATTCGCGTTCATTCGCGGTTGAATCAAATGCGCGGTTTTATTCCAGCTGCGCAAATAGCTACAGTCAAATGGGTTCTTCGAGCGTTGGTTGCTTTTCTCAAGTAACTGACCATCAGCTCATAACAACTTAGGTTCATCGGGGCTCCAGACCTTGGCATGTCGGCTGCATACGCCCCGCATTGTTGTCACAGATAGCGGGCTCCTGGCGGAGGCTGTGTCGCGCGATCTGGGCAACAACGTTACCGCTTACAACCCAAAACGAGATGAAGAAGATCGAAGCAATCATAAAACCATTCAAACTGGAGGAAGTGAAAGACGCCCTCGGCGAAATAGGCATCGAGGGCATGACAGTGACGGAAGTAAAAGGGTTTGGCCGCCAGAAAGGCCATACCGAGATCTATCGTGGCAGCGAGTACACGGTGGATTTTCTACCTAAGATCAAACTGGAGATCGTCATTCCGGACGAGAAGTTGGATGAAGCCGTGGAGGCCATCGTCAAGACCGCGAAAACGGGAAAAATTGGCGATGGAAAGGTGTTCGTCTCAACGATTGATGAGGCGGTCCGGATTCGAACGGAAGAGAAAGGAGTCGCCGCCGTCTGAACTAACCTAAACCACCAAACAAATAGAGAACCCCAATGAGAAAGCTATTCCTCGTGTCTGGCTTGCTATGTACTATTCTTTTTCCTGCGCCCTTGCTGCGCGCTGCCGACGCGGCGCCTGCGGCGGAACGCTCCATTCAGGAGCGGCTGGAAGACCTCGAAGCATACGTGAACAACGGTGCGCGCAATGCCAATACCAATACTACCTCTAAAATCACCGGACCTGGTCCCGGTCATAATGCCTGGATGATGACCAGTTCGGCGCTGGTGCTGTTCATGACACTGCCCGGCCTGGCGTTGTTTTATGGCGGGCTGGTCCGCAGAAAGAACGTGCTCTCAGTCCTGGCTCAATGCCTGGGCATTACCGGACTGGTTACCATTTTGTGGTACCTGGTCGGGTATAGCCTCGCGTTCCATGCGGGTGAAACCGCGCGTGGCTGGTCCTTCGTGGGCAAGATGAGCTGGGCGTTTTTGCGGGGGGTGGATTCCACTCCCAACGGCGACTACGGCGGCTGGGTCTCCCACAATGTTTATGCCATGTACCAAATGATGTTCGCCATCATTACTCCGGCGCTCATCATCGGTGCCATTGCCGAACGCATGAAGTTTTCCGCGATCCTGCTGTTTGTGACGCTGTGGATGTTCATCGTTTATTTTCCCCTCGCGCACATGGTCTGGGGAATCGATGGAATGATGAGCGGGGTCGGCAATCCCAAAGCGCCCATCCATGCCATTGATTTCGCCGGCGGCACGGTCGTGCACATGTCCTCGGGTTGGTCCGCATTGATTCTGTGCCTCATACTTGGGAAGCGGCTCGGGTTTGGAAAAGAGGTAATGGCGCCGCATAACATGGTCCTTTGTATGGTCGGCACTGGCATGCTCTGGGTGGGGTGGTACGGGTTCAACGCCGGCAGCGCCGTGGCCGCCGACGTCATTGCTGCCAATGCATTCATGACCACTACGCTCGCCACTGCTGTTGCTTCCTTTGTTTGGGCCATGGCCGAGTACGTCACCCGCGGCAAACCGAGTGTCCTTGGGTTTTGTTCCGGGGCAGTCGCCGGGTTGGTGGTGATCACGCCGGCTTGCGGTTTTGTCACGGCCGATGGCGCAATCGTCATTGGGATTGCCGCGGGCCTGATCCCCTATTTCGCCTGCTGGAAGATCAAGGCCATGTTCGGGTACGACGATGCCTTGGATACCTTTGGTGTCCACGCGGTCGGCGGAACTCTCGGGGCGTTGCTGACGGGAATGCTGGCTCGCAACGCCGCCAATGGGAATCTGGCCACGAACTTGAAGGATTATGTGAAGGATTCCCTGTTCCAGCCGTTGGTCTTCGAGCAAATCAAAGCCATCGCTGTGACCTTGTGCATGGCGATTGTCGGCACGATTGTCATTGCCTTTATCGTCAAGGCGGCGGTCGGACTGCGCGTCTCGCCCGAAGTCGAAACCTCCGGCCTGGACCTGGCCGAACATGGCGAGGAGGGCTATCACGCCGAAGGCGGACTTTAAACTATTTCGTCTGCGCCCTGCCGGGCCGCGGCTTCGGCCGTCCCGGCGGGGCGCGGCGGACACAAACTAAACTACTAACCACGTAAATGAGTACACCCAAGAGCGTAATTGAATTAGCCAAGAAAAACGGTGCCAAGATGGTCGACATCAAGTTTGTCGACACCTTCGGTACCTGGCAGCATTTCAGCTGTCCGATCCGCGAATTAACCGAGGAAGTCTTCAGCGAAGGCTACGGTTTTGATGGCTCGAGCATCCGAGGCTGGAAAAGCATCGAAGCCTCCGACATGCTGGCCATGCCCGACCCCGATACGGCCTTTATCGATCCGTTTTGCGTCGAGCCGACCCTGTCGCTGACCTGTACCATTGCCGAAACCGGCACCAAGGAACCGTACATCCGCGACCCGCGCGGCATTGCTCAGCGCGCCGAGAAATACCTCAACAGCACCGGCCAGGCCGACACCGCCGTGTTCGGTCCGGAAGCGGAGTTCTTCATCTTCGACAACGTCCAGTTCGATTCGAAGAGCAATGGCACCTATTACAGCGTCGATTCCGAGGAGGCCATTTGGAATACCGGCCGCGACGAGGCGCCCAACCTGGGAAATAAGATCCGCCACAAAGAAGGTTATTTCCCAGTGGCGCCTTTGGACCAGCAGCAGGACATCCGCACCGAGATGTGCCTGGTGATGGAACAACTCGGCGTCAAAATCGAGCGTCAGCATCACGAAGTAGCCACGGCGGGCCAGGCCGAAATTGATTATCGTTTCGATACCCTGGTCAAATCCGCCGACGCCATGATGGTCTACAAGTACGTCGTCAAGAACATCGCCCGCAAGCACGGCAAGACGGCCTGTTTTATGCCCAAGCCGCTCTTCGGCGATAATGGGTCGGGGATGCACACGCATCAAAGCTTGTGGAAAAAGGGCAAGCCGTTATTCGCCGGAAATGAATACGCCGGGCTATCGAAGATGGCCCTTTACTACGCCGGTGGGTTGCTCAAGCACGCCCGCGCGTTGTGCGCCATTTGCAATCCCACCACTAACAGCTACAAGCGCCTGGTGCCCGGTTTTGAAGCCCCGGTCAACCTGGCGTATAGCTCACGGAACCGTTCGGCCGCCATTCGCATCCCGACCTACAGCGAAAATCCCAAGGCCAAACGCCTGGAATATCGTCCGCCCGATCCGGCCGCCAATCCATACCTGGCCTTTGCGGCGCTGCTCATGGCCGGGCTCGACGGAATCCTTAACAAGATCGAGCCGGGCGAGCCGTTGGACAAAAACATCTACGAACTCCCGCCTGAAGAACTCAAGAAAGTGCCGAACGTCGCGGGCAGTTTGGGCGAAGCGCTCGATTGCCTCGAAAAGGATCACGACTTCCTGCTCAAAGGCGACGTCTTCACCGCCGATTTCCTCGAAATGTGGATATCGCATAAACGCAAGGAACACGACGCTTTGCGGCTGCGGCCGCATCCGTACGAGTTTTTCCTCTACTACGACGTGTAGTAGAGGCGCTCGGGGGTAAGCGGAGCGACGGCGCGGTCGAAAGGCCGCGCCGTTTTTTTGCCGCGTTGGCGCGTTATGAGGCTCTACTCACAGCCTTACTGCGGTTTCCGTCGAACTCTGGTTGGGACTTGGAGGGTCGTTGATCTGTTGATGTCGCCGCCTGAGCTTGTTCAGGCAACTACTGGCTCAACCGGAAAAACTGCTGTCGACCCGACACTGGACTTGTGACCCTGTTCTGTCCGTTGATAACAACCGGCGCCGCCGGGTTGGTGGTCCACACTGAGGACAAACCCAGATTCGTGGTGGATTGCAGGCTGAAGCCGGTCGCGTTGGTAGGCCACGTCAGATTAAGATTTGCCGCCGAACGTGTTATCGTCAGTTGCGGTGGAGGCAACAATAGGCTGAACAGGGTTCCACTTCCCGAACTGCCGCCGATGTGGGTCGTCCCATAGAGGGTGTTGCCCAATAAAATCACCCCGCCCACCGGATAACCTCCGTCGCTGTTGATGCCGTAACCACCTTTGGTTCCGACCGTTGCCGTGAAACCATGCAGAATGGCAAATCCTGTGCCGTCAGTGTTGATGGCGAACACCGTGCCGTTGCCAGCGTTGCCGCCATACGTCGTCGTTCCATAAAGGGTGTTTCCCGACAAAATCAAACTGGCCTGCGGCGCAAAGCCGTCGCTCCCGTTGAAATTATACAAATTAGTAAAACCCGTGCCATTCGTGTTAACGGCGAAGACCGTGCCATAATTATTTCGGCCACCATTCTCGGTGGTGCCATAGAGCGTGTTGCCCGATAGAACCAACCCGGCAAACGGGTTGAAACCATCCCCGACCTTAAAACTGTGCAGATCGGTAAAGCCCGTGCCATCAGTCCTCATTGCGAAGACAGCGCCATTCCCGTATAAGCCGCCGCGGAGCGTTGTTCCATAGAGCGTGTTGCCCGATATAATCAATCCGGCATACGGGTTAGCTCCGTCGTGAAGATCGAAGAAATTATGCAGATTGGTAAAGCTCGTCCCATCTGTGCTAACACCGAAGACCGAGCCGTAGGCATGGGTCCCACCATTCACGGTGGTCCCATAGAGCACGTTGCTCGATAACATCAAGCCGGCATGCGGGTTCGCTCCATCGCCATTGCTGAGGTCATTGGCATTGAGGGCTGTAAAACTGTGCAGGTTCGTGAAGCCCGTGCCATCCGTCTTAATGGCGAACACCGCGCCATTGCCATATGTGCCACCATACTCTGCCGTCCCATAGAGGGTGTTGCCTGAAAGGATCAATCCGGCATACGGGTTGGCTCCGTCGTTATTTTTAACGTTCGAAAGAGAATCGGATGCTGCGCTGAAGCTATGCAGGGTCGTGAAAACGGTTCCGTCGACGCTCAGGGCGAACACCGTGCCATTGCCCCACTGGCCGCCACCCACTGCGGTTCCGTACAATCTGTCGCCTGATAAAAGCAATTCGGCACTCAGCCCGGCTCCATCGCCGTTGGTGTAAGGACCAGAAGCAGATGTTTGCGTCAAAGTATGCAAGATCGTGAAGGCCTGGGCTGATGCCGGGCTGGTGTTTGTGGAGCTAAACCCGACGAACAGGATGAATAGTGATGCACAATTTGGGAGGCTCGTTTGCATTTCGTATGTCCGCAAATTAACCACTTGATCTAATTCAGTCTGTAAGGGAAAGACGGATCTTTTGGTGAGTAAAAGACGCACAAGACCGACCCGCTCGGGTCTGGGCGCCGCGGGGTTTGGAGCCCGCCTTTAGGCGGTCTCAGCGGCGGGCCGCCTAAAGGCGGGACTCCAAACGGGATTTTAGGGCACGCTCTTAGAGAAGCTCGACCGTGGCGGAGGTACGGTATGGCAAGGCAACCCGGGCTCGATCGGGCCTGCTCGCTTAATCGAGCTTCTGGTGGTGATTGCGGTCCTCGCTATTTTGGCCGTGCTGCTACTTCCCGCTCTGAATCGTGCGAAAACCGCCGTAGATACGGCCGCGCGTAAGAGCAACGCCTTTAGGCGGTCCAGCCCCGAAACCGCCTAAAGACGGGACTCCAAACCCAGGCGCTCACGCCGGAAGCCGGCATTTTAAAACACGTTTTAGGGCTGCGCCCTGAGCTGGTATGAGAGGCGCCGTTGTGCCGTAAGATGAAGGGCACCCAGGTGTCCCGGCCAAAACATGCGAATCAAAAGACAATTTAGGACGAGCGGAGCCGGGCTGGGTCAGCCACTTTTTGCTATGACAGAACAATGCCGTGGCGGGGTGCTGGCTCATCTGCCTTCGGCGTTCAATAAAACAATTCGATGAAACGTCGAACTAATACGTGACCGGACAAATATAATTATGAAAAAAATCCTGCTAATCACCTGTACCCTGATCCTGGGGGGCGCCGCCTCGCTTAAAGCGGCTGATGCCAAGGAGATCTGGACCAAAGACTGCGCCAAATGCCACGGCGAAGATGGCAAAGGCAAAACCAAGATGGGCGAGAAACTCGGAGTCAAAGACTACACTGACGCCAAGGTCCAGGCGGATATGAAAGACGAAAAGATGCTCAAAAGCATCAAAGAAGGGGTCAAGGAAGACGATAAGACGAAGATGAAAGCATTTGTCGATTTAAGCGACGACGAGGTCAAAGCGCTGGTGGCCTACGTGCGCGCGTTCAAGAAATAAGGATCGTCCCAGAGCTGTGCCGGGGGAGCTTTCAAAGGCTCCCCCTTTTTTTGCCCAGAGCAAGCCAAGCAAAGCCCAGAAATTGGGACCGGCTTTCGATCGCGTCGGCCAAAAACCGCAAGAGCAAACGCCGGTGCGTGGTGAGTGGCACAACACCCCGCTGAAAAGGTGATTAAGTAGTAAATAACATATATGTCGTAATATAAATCAGCACACATAATCAGTGTGTCGCAATTCAGGGACGAGCATTTTGAGCCAAACTCCAAGCAAAAAACGTTAATAGAACAGCAACGGAGGAGAAGCAGGCTTAGGGTCAACGTTCAATCCTGCTGGTGTGAAAAGATTCAAAATGCCACCGCAGATAGTACGGCTGCTGCTTTTGGTGGTCGGAATCGTTACGAGCTACTCGATCGCCCGGTATTTTCTGACGCCGCCTTCCTTTGGCCAGTACGGGTGGTTCCGCGGGGATGCGCTGGTGGAGTTGCAGGCACGTGAAGTGGTCTTTGCGGGCAAAAAAGCTTGTGAGGAATGCCACTCGGAAGAGATGAACAAATTGCTCAAGCATGAGCACAAGAGTTTGTCCTGTGAAGGTTGCCACGGTCCTGGACAGGCCCACGCCGACAATCCCGACATAAAAATCTCCCAACTGAATTTCAGCCCCTGCATTCGTTGCCACGAGGCTAACCCGTCACGACCGAGTTGGCATAAACAGATCGTCAGCAAAAACCATTATACGGGGTCCAAGTGCACGGAATGTCATGTGCCGCATTCCCCGACGGAGGTCCCATGAGCAAACAGGTATCGAGGCGGAATTTATTGGGCAAGATCGGGGCTGCCCTGGCCGGGGTGGCCACGTTGCCTTTGGCCAGAACCGCCAAGGCGGCGGTGCAAAAGGTGCTCGTGTCCACGCCCGCGCCGAAGGGTTACGATCCGACCAGGCACAAGTGGGTTATGGCGATCGATGCCAATCGTTGCATCGGCTGCGGTTTATGTGCCGAGGCTTGCAAAACGGAGAACCACGTGCCGGATGGTCCGTTCTATCGAACCTGGATCGAGCGATACGTAATCACCAAACCAAAGCCGGGCTCGGGCGCGTCGCGCGGCGAGACTTTCGTCGATTGCCCGAACGGGGGGATGCATGGGTTCCCCGAATTGCCGGTCCCCAAGTCCGAAATCCAGCATTCATTTTTCGTGCCGAAGCTCTGCAACCTGTGCGAACACTCGGCTTGCGTCCAGGTCTGCCCGGTCGGCGCCACCTTCGACTCGCCGGACGGCGCGGTCCTGATCGATCCGAAGTACTGCATTGGATGCGGTTTTTGCATTCAAGCCTGCCCGTACGGCTGCCGGTTTTTAAATCCGGTCACCAAGACGGCCGAGAAATGCACGTTGTGCTATCACCGGATCACGCGCGGTTTGAAGCCGGCCTGCGTCGAGGTTTGTCCCACGCAGGCGCGGGTCTTCGGCGATCTGAAAAACCCCGTGCCGGATGATCCGATCCAGCAGTTTTACCAAAACAACAAAGTTCAGGCGCTCAAGCCGCACCTGGGCACCGACCCGCGGGTGTTTTACGCCGGCATCGACAAGGAGGTCCGATAATATGACCGGCGATATTACCAACTACGTTTTTGAGGCGATGCCGCACTTCGAGGGGTATGTCTACCCGAACGAAGCGACGCCGCAGCCGCTCTGGAGCGTCCTGATCGTCCTCTATCCATATATTACCGGCCTGGTCGCGGGCGCCTTTATTATGGCCTCGCTCGTGCGCGTGTTCAACGTGCGTGCATTGGAGCCGGTTTACCGGCTTTCGTTGCTCACGGCGTTTGCCTTTTTGCTTTGTGCGCCGCTGCCTTTGCTTTTTCACCTGGGTCATCCCGAGCGATGTTTCGAGGTCATGATGACCCCGCATTTGACGTCGCCGATGGCCATTTTCGGTTTCGTGTATGCCTGGTACCTGATGGCGGTGCTGCTGCTGGAGCTCTGGTTCGATTACCGTGCCGATTTTGTCCGGTGGTCGACCCTGACCCCAGGGCTGCGGGGCGTGCTGTATCGGCTGTTCACGGTGGGCGTCATGGATGTCAGTGAGCCGGCCGTGAAACTCGATCATAAGCTTGGGCACATTTTGTCAATCGTGGGCATCCCGTCGGCCTTTCTGCTGCACGGTTACGTCGGTTTCATTTTCGGCTCGGTCAAGGCCAACCCCTGGTGGGGGAATGTGTTGATGCCCATCATTTTCATCATGTCGGCGGTCGTGTCCGGAATCGCTTTGTGCGTTTTCAATTACATGGTCTTGAGCTGGATTCGGCGAAAAACCATCGACATGAAATGCCTCGATATCATGTGCATGTTCCTGTTCTACGCGCTGGTAATGGACGCCGCCATTGAAGCGCTGGACTGGATCCATCGGGTCTATTCGGCCGAGGAGGGTTTCCAGGTAATGCAGTACATGGCCCGTGAAAAGCTCTTTTACACCTTGAACCTGGGCCAGGCGACATTCGGCACGGCCGTTCCGCTGCTGTTGCTCGGCTCGCTGCAACTGTTGCGCAAGTACGTGCCGGAGTTGGGGCGCCGAAGGATGTACTTCTCGAGCGCAGTGCTCATTCTTTGCGGCGTGTTGGCCATGCGCTGGAACGTGGTCATCGGCGGACAACTCTTTTCCAAGAGCCTGCGCGGGGTAATGAGTTACAAGATGGAATTCGCGGGCTTGGAGGGTTGGTTCATGGGCGCAGTGCTCCTGGTCCTGCCGTTCGTCATCCTGACGGTATTCGTCAAACTGTTCCTTTCCGAGCAATTGCCAACCTCCTCGCTGCCGGCCGAGGGTGGGGACGGAGAAAGCAACAATTTCGGCCGGGCACACGGCGGGCCGATCGCAGCCCTGCCGGTGGGCTCGGGCCGGGACTGACAGTCAGAAGAAACCTAAAAAAGCGAACGGAAGAAACATACGTATGAAAAAACTGATACCGATGCTGTTGGTGGCATTGGCGCTGCCGGCGCTCTCAGCTCGAGCGGCGGACGCCAAGGCGCTCTACATCAAAGACTGCGCCAAATGTCACGGGGAAGACGGCAAAGGCGAAACCAAGATGGGCAAGAAGCTTGGCGCCAAGGACTACACCGACGCGAAAGTCCAGGCCGAGCTCAAAGACGATGCCGCCTTCAAGGCCATTAAAGAAGGGCTGAAGGACAAAGAAGGCAAAACCCTGATGAAACCGGCCGAAGGTGCTTCGGACGAAGATATCAAAGGTCTCGTCGCTTATATGCGCACGCTGAAGAAATAAGCGGCGCTTCGACGCGAGCCCCGGGTTGCAGGTGGTTTGGCCTGGGTTGCGGGGCTCGCAGCCCAAACAGAGTCCATCACAAAAATATTAACCAAAACCAGGACTGCCTTTTTCAGCCGCCCCGATGACCAGCAGCTCGCATTAAAAGATTCAGATTATGGATAGCCAACCAGCCACGCCCACGACCCCACCTCGGCGCACTTCGGTGTTTCGCAATTGGCTCAGCCTCGCCGGGTTTGTGGTGATGGTAGGCAGCCTGTTCTCGTTCGTGTTGTTGTTCGTAATAGAGGCGATGGCGCATGTCTCCAACCCGTATGTGGGCATTCTCACGTACCTGGTCGCGCCGGCCTTCCTGGTCCTGGGCATGATAACTGCCGGGTTGGGCGCTTTCCTCAGGCATCGGCAACTGGTTAAGGCTTCCGGGCCGTTTCCGCCGCTGCGCATCGATTTAACCCGCCCGCGTGACCGGCGTGTCTTTGGGCTATTTCTCGCCGGCAGCGTGGTGTTCCTGCTGGTCTCGGCCGTGGGCAGCTACCAGAGCTATCATTACACCGAGTCGGTTCAGTTCTGTGGTCAGGCTTGCCACGGAGTGATGCAGCCGGAGTTTGTCACTTACAGCCATTCTTCACACGCCCGCGTGGCCTGCGCCGAATGCCACATCGGCAAAGGCGCCACCTGGTACGTCCGTTCGAAACTTTCCGGCACTTACCAGGTCTACGCCACCATGGCCGATAAGTACCCCAAGCCGATCCCGACCCCGGTCAAAAATCTGCGCCCAGCCCAAGAGACCTGCGAAGAATGTCACTGGCCGAAGAAGTTCATCGGCAACGTCGAGCGCACCTACGATTGCTTCCTGGGCGATGAAACGAACACTCCATTCACCGTGCGATTACTGCTGAAGGTGGGCGGGGGTGATCCGACCCACGGACCGGTCAGCGGTATTCACTGGCACATGAACGTTGGCAATCGCATCGAATATCTGGCCGCGGATCAAGAGCGCCAGAAAATTCCCTGGGTCCGAATGACCGATTCTCAGGGAGTGGTGACCGAGTTTCGTTCCTCGAAATTTACCAACGAAGTTGACCAGGCCTCAGTGCGGCGCATGGATTGTATGGATTGTCATAACCGGCCCGCGCACCGGTACGAGTCGCCTAACGATGCGGTAAACATGGCTTTGGCCCTGGGCAAAATCGATCGCGGGCTGCGCTATATCAAGACGAATGCCTTATTCGCCCTCACCCGGCATTATACCAATCAAACCCAGGCGCTCGAAGGCATAGCCACCCACCTGGCTTATCAGTATCCGAATGACGCGCGCATTCGAAGGGCCATCGATGTCGTGCAACAAATTTACACGAACAACTTTTTCCCCGAGATGAAGGCGAGCTGGCAGAAGTACCCGGAAAACATCGGGCATAAGGATTGGCCCGGTTGTTTCCGCTGCCATGATGGCCAGCATAAAACCGCCGACGGCAAGCGCTCGATCAGAGCCAATGACTGCAACGCTTGCCATACCATCCTGGCCCAGGGCAATGGTGCCGAGCTCGATCAGCTCACGCCGAACGGGCAGAAATTCAAACATCCGGGAGACGAAGTTGATGGAGCCTGCAATGATTGTCACAGCGGCGGATTGTAACTTGGAAGCCAAACACCGGGTGACCCCGCCGCCTGGACGGGGGCGGAAGGGTTTGCCGCGCCTCAAAGCTCACCCTGGAAGGCACGCGCAAAGGGATATCGCGCCGGGCCGCTTGCGTACCTCAGCCCCCCAGACGAGGGGATGCGCGCTTCTGCTTTTGCTCTTCGCGCTTGGCTGGCTTTCTTTGCGGGCCGGCGCCGCGCAGGCCAATCCAAATTCAGCCTGCCTGGATTGCCACTCCGACAAAACGCTCTATAAAACCAATACCGCTGGCGTCGGCATCTCTCTTTACATTGACGAGGCCAAGCTGACGTATTCGGTCCACCACACGAATACTTGCGCCACTTGTCACGCCGATATCAGCTCGAAACACCCGGACGATAACGTCACGCCCAAGCCGGTGAACTGTGCCGCCTGCCACGAACAACCGGCCAAAGACTACGCCACGAGCATCCATGGCGCCAGCCATGCCCTGGGCGCCTCCGGGGCGGCGGGCTGTGCCGATTGCCACGGCTCGCATGGAATCCTGCCCGCTAAGCATGCGGATTCACCGGTCTTTAAGCTCAACCTTCCCAATACCTGCGCGGCCTGCCACAGCAACCCCGGGCTGACCAAGGAATACCAGATGAAGTATCCCGAGGCGGCCTCGCAGTACATGGACAGCATTCACGGCCGAGCGTTATTGAAGATGGGGTTGATCGTGGCTCCCTCGTGCAATGATTGTCACGGCGTGCACGACATCAAGCGCGCGGTGGACCGCGATTCACCTATTAATGCGCTCAACATCGCCAAGACCTGCGGCAAGTGTCACGTCCGGATCGAGCAGACTTACAACCAAAGCGTCCACGGACGCTTGCTCGGCCAAGGAGACAAACGCGCCCCGGTTTGCACCGATTGCCACACCGCGCACCAGGTGGAAACCCCAAAAAACGGCCACTTCAAAATGGCGAGCGACGAGCGGTGTGGCCGTTGTCACCAGGACCGGCTTGCCCATTACCGTGACACCTACCACGGCAAAGCCATGGCGTTGGGCAAACCGAATGTCGCCTCGGATGTGGCCGCCTGTTACGATTGCCACGGGCACCATGACGTGCTGCCGGCTTCCAATCCCGCTTCACGATTGTCCAAAGCCAATATTCTGGGCACCTGCCAGCAATGCCATCCGTCGGCGACGGTGGGTTTCACCCTTTACAAGCCGCACGCCAATCCGCTGGACGGGAAAAACTATCCGCTGCTTCACGCCACCTTCCTGTTTATGACCTGTTTGTTGGTCGGGGTGTTTGTGTTCTTTGGCGGGCACACCGGTGCCTGGCTTTTCCGCGCCGGATACCTCTACCTGCACGATTCCAAGACGTTCCGGGAGGCCAAGGTCAACACTCAAAATGGCGGTGAATGGTTCACCCGCTTCGTTCCCTTCGAGCGCTTTCTGCATTTCCTGGTGGTGACCAGCTTCCTGTTGCTGGTGATCACCGGCATGCCCTTGAAATTCTATTACACCGCCTGGGCCAAGATCCTCTTCGAGGTGATCGGCGGCGCCGAGACTGCTCGCGCTTTGCATCGGCTGGGAGCGCTCGTGACCTTTCTGTATTTCGGATTGCACCTCTCGTCGCTTATCGCCAAAGCGTGGAATGGCCGCAAATCTCTGCACGATCCTGAAACCCACCGCTTTTCGCTGCGAAGGCTTTGGCGCACGGTATTCGGTCCCGATTCCATGATGCCGACCCTCCAGGATTGGCGCGACTTTGTCGCGCACAACAAATGGTTCTTTGGGCGCGGGCCCAAACCGGAGTTCGATCGCTGGACGTACTGGGAAAAATTCGACTACTTCGCCGTCTTTTGGGGTGTGCTGATTATTGGCACTTCCGGCCTGGTGATGTGGTTTCCGACGCTTTTCACCCGGTTCCTGCCCGGTTGGATAATCAACATCGCGCTGATCATTCATTCCGACGAAGCCTTGCTCGCGGCCGGGTTCATCTTCTCGATTCACTTCTTCAACACGCATTTCCGAATCGAGAAGTTTCCCATGGACACCGTCATCTTCTCCGGACGCGTTTCCAAAAACGAGATGTTGCACGAACGCCGGCGATGGTACGACCGCCTGGTCGCCGAAGGCCGGCTGGACGATTTCCGGGTCCGGGACGAATGGTTGCGGTGGAAGAGCATCGCGCGGTCGTTCGGCTACTTTTTCTTCGGACTGGGAGTGATTTTGCTTGGATTGATTCTCTATGCGATGGTCACCCGCCTGACCCATTGAGTTCGCAAAAAAAGCAAAGGAATCCGCAAGCAATGTAGAGCCAATTGCCGCAGCGGGCTTAAGCCTCGTCGCATGAGTGAGATCCGTCCAGCTCGTGCGGCTGGTCAAAGGCGCGCGGCCAAGCTTCGGCCGCCATTCCACCTTCAACCACTCCGGCACGCGCTTGTCGCGGGATTGGCAATAACGGCGTTGTGTCTGGCGTTGAGCGCCGCGGCCGCCGAGGAGATTAAAAACAGCGCTTGCATGGATTGTCATGCCGACCAGACGCTGTACCGGACCAATTCGGCGGGGAAGGGGATCTCAATGTTTGTTGACCAGGCCAAGCTCGCGGCCTCGCTTCACAAGACAAATACCTGCGTCAGTTGCCACAGCGATATCACGGTCAAACATCCGGACGACAATGTAGCGGCCCAGCCGCCGCAGTGCGCCAAATGCCATGAAAAGCAGTCCGAAAGCTACGGGGCCAGCGTGCACGGACTGGCGGTGGCGCAAGGACGAAAGGATTCGGCGACTTGTAGCGATTGCCACGATGGACACACTATCGTATCGGCCAGTTCACCTGAATCCCCGCTGCACTTCTCACGTCTGGCGCAAACCTGCGGGGCCTGCCATGACCAGGTCGCCAGCGATGTGGCTGAGAGTGTGCACGGCAAAGCCGTCGCCGCCGGGCACCGGGATGCGCCGACCTGCACCGATTGTCATTCCGAACACAAAATCATTGCGCTCAAGAGCAGTTCGCCGCTGAAAATTTCGGCTGAAGTCTGCAGCAACTGCCACGCTTCCGAGCGCATGAATACCAAGTACAACTTGCCGGCCGACCGGGTGAAGACTTTCTTTGAAAGTTATCATGGCCTGGCGGCGCAATACGGATCGACGCTGGCCGCCAACTGCGCCAGTTGCCACGGCGTCCACAAGATCCTGCCTTCAACCGATCCGCGTTCGACCATTTACGCGACCAACCTGGCGGTCACCTGCGGTAAATGCCATCC
Source organism: Verrucomicrobiia bacterium (assembly GCA_035651635.1). GTDB lineage: Bacteria > Verrucomicrobiota > Verrucomicrobiia > Limisphaerales > UBA8199 > JANXQE01. The sequence goes on from DASRFK010000096.1 coordinate 22,625, forward strand.
CGGAGCCACCGACAACTTCGCTCAGAGCAAAGTGCATGTCGACATCGCCACCGCGAGCAGCGGGGTTGGTCTGAGCACGCAGGTTAATTGGTGGGTTCGCAGAGTTTACTTGGTGCTAATCGTGGGGACCATTGGCTTCATGCTTTTGCACAATGGCGTGCTGTTTGCCAGGAAGCTCGTTGCCCGGTATCGATTAGCTGATTTAAGCGTCGTTCGGATGAACTTTTCGCAACGCGCCCAGCATGCCACCTTGGCACTGAGCTTCATCCTCCTGGCCATCACCGGCTTTGCCTTGAAATTCCCGGACTCCTGGGTCGCCAAAATAATGGGCTCCAACGAACCGTTCCGGCGATGGACTCATCGAGTTGCCGGGGTGGTTTTGCTGGCGGTCGGTGTTTACCATTTGTTCTATGTTCTGTTCAAACCCGAGGGGCGCCGCCTGGTACGGGATCTCTTTCCAACGAAAAAGGATGCCGCGGATTTGGCAGCTAACGCCGGGTACTTGGCCGGGATCAAAGCCGAAAAAGCGAAGATCGGCCGCTTCGGTTACGCCGAGAAGATGGAGTACTGGGCCGTTATTTGGGGAACCATTATCATGGGTGTGACGGGCTTGATGATCTGGTTCAAGATGGACGTCACTCGTTTGGTCCCGCGCTGGGCGGTCGACATTGCGCTAACCATTCATTATTACGAAGCGATCCTGGCCTGCCTGGCTATCCTGGTTTGGCACTTTTACCATGTCATCTTCGACCCGGACGTCTATCCGCTGAACTGGGCCTGCTGGAACGGCAAGGTCTCCAAACATTGGCAGCACGAAGAGCATCCCCTCGAACCTTTGCCCAAGGCGCCCGAGTCGGTTGTGGTCCAGCAGAGCAGTGGGACCAATAGAGCTAAAACCCCGGTTCCCGGGTAGGCCTGCTTCCTTTAGGTGCCGGCATCTTGTTCGGGTCGTTCCTGGTCGGAGCCCCCCACGCGTCTTAGCGCTTAATCTCTCAGAGCGTGCTGTAAAATACCGACGCGGGCGGGAGTATGGGGCTCGGAGTCCCGTCTTTAGGCGACTTTATGAGGCCCGGCGCCAAAACCGCCTGCAGGCGGGACTCCAAACCGAATTCTAAAACACGCTCTCAAGATTTTAATTTTAAGAGCGCGCCGCTTTCCGGCGCTTTTACGCACGAAAAGGGCCCGTTACAAACTTCCCGGTATCTTTTCCATTTGACGGGTGTTAGCATCTGTGTGGTTCCCATGGCTAGACACCTCAAAGGTGAAGACGTGCATCAGCTCTTGACGGCTGATTTGCCGGCTAAAGCGGCGGAGATCCGGCGGCGGTACGGGCCGGACATCGGCTGGGACCAGCTCCAGGAGCTGTTGCGCGACCCGGAGGTGACTCCCTTTCCTTGTGAGGTCCGCTTCGACGCTGAGCCACTCCTCCCGGGGGAGTTCGGCCATCCAGTTCCCAAAGGTGAAACAAAGGAGCAGGGCTTTATTATTTATTTGCACCCGCAGTTTGCCTCGCAACTCAGCCACGTGCCGTATCTGGTCTTGCACCAATTGGTGCTGATCAATTATGGGGAGGTCGCAACGCCCGACGATGCCGAAACCTTCGGTGCCATTGCTCTCGGAATGTCGAAAGATGCGTACTACCGCGTCCTGTGCGAGCTCTCCAGCCAAATTGGCGGCGACGATTTGGTGTAGTTTCGTGGCGGGCAAACGCGGGATAGTTTTGGACAGGGAGCGCACGATTCCTGCAAACGGCCATCCCAGGCTGAGTCCTTCGCCTGGTTAGATTGCCAGTACATTTGTTGTTCGGCGCATCGCCAAAATCGCTTGGTCTCTCTAACCGTTGCTTCTAAAACCCTGCCTTCCCAGGGCGGCACCTCCGGTTCTTCGAAAAGGGTTCAAATATCAGACATGCTAACTATGATGCAAATGACAATTAGATAATGTATACTTCAATTGCTCTGCAGTCGCAATATTTGTAAAGCAATTGGCAAGGAAGGACGAGCGAGAAACCCGCCTGAGAGTAGCGTAAGCGCGTGAATCCAAATCGGCTGGCTGGATTAGCAAAAGCGATTGCAAAATTGGGTGAGTGCCTTTCGCCCGACCGGGCCCTTTCCCGGGATGAGGCTTGTGCTCGTGGCAGTCGAGGGGTTGCCCGCCAATTCATCCCGCGGGGCCCCGGCCGAACTCTCACCGCAGTCCTGTTGTCAGCCAAAGGCACTAGGATGGCTGTCAAAGGACAAACCAAGTCCAGTTCGGCCGGCCTTTCGCTATCCCGTCCCGGTGCCCTCCCGGTTCAACCCTCAATCGGAGCTCTCTGATGAAACTCTTTGTTGCCGGACTTAGCTTCAAAACCGCGCCCGTGGCCGTGCGTGAGCAATTGGCGGTGCAAGCAGGGCGGCTGCGCTGTTATGGCTGCCGTCTGAAATTGCGCGGGGAACTCTCGGAAGTGGTACTGGTCTCGACGTGTAACCGGGTGGAGATCTATGGCGTCGCGCCGGTGGTTCGAGGCCGCGTCGAAGGGCTGTTCAAGGAATTGGCCAACAATGATACGGATTTTTCCCCCTACCTTTATGTCAAGGAGGGCGCGGAGGCCATCGAGCACCTCTTTTCGGTCGTCAGCGGCCTGGATTCGATGGTGATCGGCGAAACGGAGATCACCGGCCAGGTCAAGCAAGCCTATCAAGCGGCGCAAGAGGCCGGGCTGACGGGGCGGTGGACCAACCGCCTGTTTCAGACGGCGCTCCAAACAGCCAAGGAGATCCGCACGCAAACTGGAGTTGGCCGCGGCTCGACGTCGGTCGGCAGCGTGGCGGTCGAGTTAGCCGAACGGATCTTTGATCGGGACCTGTCCGGCAAGACAGTGATGATTATCGGCGCGGGCAAAATGGGCGAGGCTTGTGTGCGGCACCTGGCGAAGAAGGCCGCCCATGCCGTGCTGGTGACCAATCGCTCCTATGAGCGCGCGGTCAATCTGGCCAATGAATTTGGCGGCCGGGCGGTCCACTTCGATCAGCTTCTTACGACCATGGCCGAGGCGGATATCGTGGTGAGTTCGACCGGTTGCCCCCACACGATTCTTAATCGGGATGACCTCGCGTCCATCATGCCGGCGCGCCGGAATCGGCCGCTCTTTTTGGTCGATATCGCCGTGCCGCGCGATATTGATTCCGACGTACAGCAACTGCCCAACGTCTACCTGTACAACGTCGACCACCTGGAAGCGATCGTGCGCGAGAACGTGCGCTTGCGCGAGCAGGAGTTGGCGCAGTGCCGCAGCATCATCGCGCAACGCGCGGCTGCGCTCCTGGCCCGTTTTGTCCCGCCCCCGGCGGCCCGGCCGCAGCCGGCTCGCAGCGCTCCCCGGGAAGCCTGGCTCTTAGGCGGCGTGGCCGCCTGCCCTGGTTGATCGATAACCAACACGATGCTCGCTGAAACGAGCTCAATCAGTGAAACCATTCAAACAACAGATTTCGACGGAAGCACCCGCCGCGAGTCCGCGGTCGATCCTGGAGCTTTCGTTGGAAAACGCGGCTTCGCCTCGAAGCGGCGTTTGGCTGCGCCGCCTGACTCCTGGGCTGCGCATGATTCAGTCGAAACGAAAGCGCCTCGCATGACCGTGTAATTCAGACCCGCGAACAATGAAAATATGAAAATAAAAGCTCTCCTCAACACAGCTCCAGCACGGCTCGCCGCGCTGGGACTGCTTACGGTGGCCGCCGCCCTGCCGGGGCGCGCCGCAACGCCGGCTCTCACGCCGCAGGTCCTCGCCCGACCCTTAACTCCGGGCGACAAAACCCTCTACGGTCTGCCCGCCAGTATGGAAGTTTCCGGCGGCCTTTCCACGGTTGGCCTCGGCACCCCTGTTTATCTCGAAGCCCAGATCAACAGCGCGATACCGGCTGCCGACGTCACGAACGTGACCTGGAACCTTGCCAGTACTCCGTTCAACTCACTGGCCGTGCTCCAACCCAGTCCGCTCGGCACCAATGTGCCTATTTATGAGCCTGGTGATCGCCCCGCTTATCAAATAGTGGGTCGCATGCTCTTGCGCCCCGATCTGACCGGCCAGTTCTCGGTCACCGTCTCGATTGCCACGTCCAAGGAAGGATCCACTAACCTCACCTTCAACATCACTTCCGCCAAGTATCTGGGCGCTTATACCTGCGAACTTTGCCATGGCGGCGGCCACGTCGCGGAGAATAAGTTCGATTCCTGGCAACAAACCGCTCATTCCCAAATCTTCAAGCAAGGCATCGATGGCGAGCTCGGCCATTACAGCCAATCCTGCCTGGCCTGCCACACTCAAGGGTACGATGCTAATACCAATGCGGTTAATGATGGGTTCGATGACATTATGCAGCAGACCGGTTGGGTGTTCCCGACCGTTCAGACCAACGGCAACTGGGATGCCCTGCCGTATCAACTCCAGAGCCTCGGCAATATCGGGTGCGAGAATTGCCACGGCCCCGGCAGTGAACATGCCGCCGCCCTGGGCAACACCAATGTCGCCTTTTGGCCGCGCCTGTCGGTAACGGTTAACTCAGGCGATTGCAATCAGTGCCACGACGCCCCGACTCATCACATTAAGGGCACCGAGTGGTACACTTCCGGCCACGCTAATACAACCCGGATTCCGACCGGGCCCACGCGGTCTGCCTGCGTTGCCTGCCACACCTCCAACGGATTCCTGGCCCGGTTCGATCCCTCGATCACCAGCACCAATACCAGTTACGCCGCCATTGGTTGCCAAACCTGCCATGAGCCTCATGGGCAGACCTCGCCAACCAACAACCCGCATTTGCTGCGGAAATTGGATGCCGTGACGATGCCGGATGGCACCGTGGTTTCCAATGCTGGCGAAGGCGCCCTGTGCTTGCAATGCCATCGCGTGCGCAACGGTGCCGCGGCGACCAATGTCGCCAATTACCAACAAGGCAAGCCAACCTGGATGGGCGGTTCAAGCTTCGGCGTGCATGACAGCCCGCAGGGAGACATGATCGAAGGAGTCAACGCGATCACCTATGGGCAGAATATTCCCAGCTCTGCTCACCGCTACACCGTCACCAACTTGTGCGTTGGCTGCCATATGCAAGCCACTGCCACGGATACTAAAGATCCTTCGTTCCTCAAGGCGGGTGGACACACCTTCCATATGAGCTATTCGCTGGTCTCAACCAACGGTGTCACCAACACGGTTGACCGAGTGGATGCCTGCTTCCAATGCCACGGCCCCATCACCGCCTTCGATATGCCGAAACAGGATTACAACGGCGACGGAGTCATTGAAGGCGTGCAGACGGAAGTGCAACACATGCTGGATAAACTTTCGACCATGTTGCCCAAGGCTGGCTATCTGAGTAATGGCAACTACGTGGCTGATGGCCTGGTCAAAGCCAGCATCTCGACCCAGACCAATTGGCCAACCAAGTTCCTCAACGCCGCCTACAATTGGCAGTTTGTAAATAATGACGGCAGCAAAGGCGTGCATAACGCACCTTTCGCCACCGGTTTGCTCAAAGCCTCGATGGCCGACCTGACCGGTGACGCCAACAACGATGGTTTGCCGGATGCCTGGCAGGCCCAGTACTTTGGTTCGGCGAATAATCCCAGCGCGGGTCCGAATGCGAACCCGTCAGGTGACGGCGTGCCCAACTGGTTAAAATATAACCTCGGGCTTGATCCGACAGTGCCGGGAACCAGCATGCCCGACGGCGTGGTATTTGCCAACGGCAAGAACCTGGTCAACTCGGGTGCGACCAATACCCTGGCCATCTATACGGCGGCCGAGATCGCCTTCAACACCGAGGCCGGCAAGAACTATCAGGTGCAGGCCATCTCCTCTTTGACCAGCACTTGGTCGAACGTTGGAAGCCCAATTGCCGGCACCGGCACTTCGATGAGCTATGTGACCCCCACGCGCGGTAATGCTCAGCAGTTCTTCCGCGTAGTTACCCTCCCGTAAGCTAGAGTTGGTTGTTTGCACACGAGCCCTTCCGCAGCAATGCGGAAGGGCTCTTTTGATTGAAGGTACAAAGGGGCGGGGACGTCTCGTCCCCGGGTACGGTTCCGCAGCGTCTTTCGAGCGTGTTTTAGAATTCGGTTTGGGGTCCCGGTTTTAGGCGGTCCGCTGCCGAAACCGCCTGACTCCAAACTCAGGTGCCCGCCCCCAAGCCGGTATTGTAGAGCACCCTAGAAGAAATGCGGACTAGGCGTCCGCCCCCCTATTAATGGAAAAGCCCCCCGACCGCCCTTACTTGCTTTGCGCTTTGAGTTGTTTCCATGCCTCGACTTCGGCGTGAGACTTGGCCCCGATTTCTCTGAGCTTCTGGGATTGAACGCTCTGAATTTCCTGCAAGTGTTTCATGGCGGCATCCTGATCGGCGGTCGAGCCGCTTTGGGCCTGTTGCAGTTGCTTCTGCGCTTCCTGCACTTGCGCCTGCATTTCCGTGACGACTGTGGTGAACTCTTTGAGTGAAGCTTCAAGCAACAGGCGCGTGCCATCTTCAATCGATACATCGCCATAATTGGGGATTCGCTCTTTTACCGCCTGCGTCGCCTGAGCATTGGCGGCGCTTTGGCTGGCGCTCACCCGCGTCGCTCCGGCTTCCTCCACGCGCCCAATCGCGCGTGACAAGTCCGCTTCGAATGCCGATCCCCATTCGGGTGCGAGTTGGGCCAGGACTTCTTTTTTGCCTCCACAATAGAGCGTCACTCCCAGGTAAGAACCCTCCCCTTTGTCCAGGTCAAATCCCTTGATGCCGTCGGCCCGCGCCGCGTTAGGCGTGGCATTGGTCGCCGAGTCGTAAAACAAAACCGATACTTTGCCATTGGCTTGCTGGAAGGCGGAGAGCACTTGCTCGATCTTATGTGAAAACTCATTTAAAACGACGCCTGCGTTTGGATCCAGCACCGAATAAAACCGAATTTCAACCGGCTTATCCAAATGTCTCAGCACCGACAATGTGCTTTCGGAAAGCTGAACTGGGGCCTCGCCGGGTGCGGGCGTTTTGGCAGGGTGATGCAGCCAGAAGGCGGTGACAGCGGCACCGAGGATGAAGGCTGCCAAGCCAAGCAAGACGGATTGGCTGCTGCCGTCCCGAAGCCGACGAAGGCGGTTTTGGCTGCCGGCCGAACCGGGTGGTGTTGGTCTCATGCGATACCGGACTGTGCCAAACCGTCGGGAAGCAACAAAGCAAAAGTTGGCGATTGCTCCCTGGATGCCAATGCAAGGTGAAAGTCCGACAATATTTGGAAAGCTGGCGCACGGGGGTTGCGGCTAGCGTTTGCCAGCATGTTGGCGCCTCAGAACAATTCGCAAAATACTCTGGGGCGCGGTGTTGTGCGCGCGCCCGTTCGAGCCCCGGCACCTCGCCGCCTCTCGCGCATTATTCCAATGAAGTCGGCCGGAGCAGACTCTCCGGTTATTGGTCCTGCGATCCCATTTGCGGCTTATGAACAGTTGTAAACAAAGACCCCGTGCAGAGTCGCTGCGGTTCAGCTTGAGGGCAGCGCTTTTGCTATCAATTAGTTTAACTGCTTCCGCCCAGAGCGTTCAACACCTCAGTGTGCCCCAACCCGGAGGGCTGCCGGGTCAACCCATCCTTACCGGAGTCATTCCCTGGACTAATGGTGTGAGCGTCACCTGGGATGGCCCGGCCGGATATTATCAACTGTTTGAAAAGAGCAGCCTGACCGATCCTTCCTGGCGCGCCTTGGGCCCGCGGACCAATCTCGTTCGCAGAGCATGGGTTCCCGGAGCTACCACCGCGGCCTTGTTCCGTGTCTCCGGCCCGGCGCCGCATTACGTCGGTTCTCAAGCGTGTCTCGAGTGTCATCAAACCATTCACGATGGCCTCATGGGCACGCTGCACGCCCAGGCGTTCACGGCCCTGAAACAGACCCAGCAGGACAACAATCCGAGTTGTTTGCCCTGTCATACGGTGGGCTTCGGCAAGCCGAGCGGCTTTAGCAGCGCGGCGGCCACTCCGCAGCTGGAAGGTGTCCAATGCGAAAGTTGCCACGGTCCGGCCGGGAACCACGCGGCCAATCCGGACGATCCAACCTCGCGTCCGCGTGTTGAAATTGCTTCGACGGTTTGTGGAGGGTGTCATGCTGAGATAATCGGTCCACACAGCTTTGCCGGGGTCGCGCCGCATCCGCCCACCTATGAAGAATGGAAATCCAGTCCGCACTCGAGCGTGGTCGAGGATATGAACCCGACCAACCGCATTGATAGCTGCGGGCGCTGTCACTCCGGCACGGCGCGTTGGACGATGCTCGAAGGCAAACCGTTGCCGGCCGGGGATGCCAACCTGGGCATCCAGTGCATCAACTGTCACGAGCCCCACAGTAAAACGGCCAACCCTCATCAACTCTACAACCCGCTGGCTTCGACTAACGATTATTCTATCACCACCTCCGGAACCCTGGCGGCTCAGTACAATCCCTACATAAACGTCTGCGCTCAGTGCCACAACCATCGCGGCGCATCCTGGACCAGTTCGAGCCGGGCCCCGCATCATTCGCCCCAATACAACCTGCTCATCGGCACTGTCGGTCTGTTGGATTCAGGCGCTCCGCCCCATCAACCGGGTTCGCACGCGTTGCGGATTCAAAATCAATGCGTCGGATGTCATATGCAGTCCACTAATTCCGTGAACGGCGCGCAACCCGCGACCAGCGGGCACACTTTCCAAGTTCAAGCGTACGATACCTGCCTGGCGTGCCATCCGTTGCCCGAACAATTGGCGCACTTCACCCAATCTGCCATTTCCAACCAGGTGCAAACCATCAAAGCCGCATTGGATTTATGGGCAGTGACCAAGGCTCCCCAGGCCTTGAGTGCGAAGTACGGAACCCGCGCCTGGGAGTATAGCACCCCCGGCGATCTATCGCCCGGCGGACCGGGCCCAAGCAGCGCGGAACAAACCCAAATACCCGTCAATATCCAGAAGGCTCGATTCAATCTGTATCTGGTCCTTTATGACGGCAGTTTCGGTGTTCATAACGGGCCCTTTACGGTCACCCTGCTCGATACCGCTGAAACTTGGGTAGACCAGGAGCTCAGCCAGTGAGACCTCGGAGCGATAGCTGCCGTGGTTTTGCGGAAGTGTACGACGGTCCATCGCCAATCCGTTTTTAATGTCCTGAGATCCGACTCATGAACAACCTTAACCTTCCCTTCATTCGAGGGCTGTGTCGGCGCCGCACTTTAGCCCTGACGGCCGGCGCGCTGTCGCTGCTGATGGCCGCGATTTCCTGCCGCAGCGTCAACCGCTCGGTGGTGCTGCTGCCCGATGTGCCCGGCGCAAAGTATATCGGCTCGAAGGAATGCGAGCAGTGCCATGAGAAACTTTACCGTGATTTTGCCACGGCGGATCACGCCAAACTTATCGCCGAAGGCAAAAACGCTCTCAACGCGGGCTGCGAATCCTGCCACGGCCCGTGCAGCCTGCATTCCGATTCCGGCGGCGAGGTCAAGCCTCCGTTCAGTTTCGCGGCGGGCCGTCCCGCGGCGGGGAGTTTCGGCGCGCGCGTGGCCGTCGAGCCGCAGCGTTCGAAAGACACCGTCTGTTTTCAATGCCACGCTGATGTGCGCGGACAGTTCAGTCTCCCGAGCCATCATCCCGTCCCGGAAGGCAAAATGAGCTGCACGGATTGTCACTCGCCGCATAAGGGCTCGATCTACCGCGGAGGGGGCACATCGCTGTTATCCGAGAACGAGAGTTGCTTTCGTTGTCACGCCAAGGAGCGCGGGCCGTACGTGTTCGAACACGAGGCTTCGCGCGAGGGCTGCACCGTCTGTCATGCGGCCCACGGATCGGTCAACGCCAAGCTCCTTACGGTGCGCGATTCCAACCTCTGCATGAAGTGCCACTTCCAGCAACTCAGCGGCAGCCAGATTCTCATTGGCGGTTCTGACCACACGTTACGGGTTCAGCAGGGCACGTGCTGGACGGCGGGATGCCATGAGGCCGTGCACGGTTCGCGCGTGAGCCCCTCGTTGCGCTTCTAAACCCTTTACCCAAGACGCCGATGAAATCATTGAAGGTTCTGCATAGTTACCGGAATCGTTGGTGGGTCGCCCTGCTGGGTGTGGGCGCGGTTGCCTCGTCCGTCTCGGCGGCCGAAACCAACGCGCCTCCGGCGGCAGCTGCCGCGCTTACCCCCGAACAGATGTTCGAAGGCGGCACCAATGCGTACAGTAACTGGCTGGACCTCTCCGCCGGGGGTTTTCTCACGGGCGGCAATAAAGCCCAGGCGCAACAACAGCACCACACCTCGACCGGCGCGTTCGGTGGGATCGAGGATCTGCATTTCCAGGGCGATGTGGCCAAGGGCACAACCTTCACTTTGGATGGCCGCTCCATTTTCGACAATCATGACTACGACTTGAGCCTGGGTCTCTCGAAGGAAAAGCTCGGCTATCTGCGGTTCTCCTTCAGCGAGTTCCGGACCTGGTACAACGGCGATGGCGGATTTTTCCCGCCTTCGGGCGCCTACTATCCCGGCTCGGATGACGCGCTCGGCCTGGATCGGGGAGAAATCTCATTCGAAGGCGGCCTGACACTGGAGAAATTGCCCCAGATTAAATTTAAGTACACACACACCTTTCGTGATGGAGACAAGAGCTCGACCAGCTGGGGCTTGACCCATCCCGGGGACGACGTTCTTCGCGGCCTTAGTCCGTCGTTGTACCATCTCGACGAGCATAGCGACCTGTTCGAATTGGACGTCACGCACCACATCAAGGCCACCGAGGTGGGTGTGGGATTTTCGTATCAAAGCGGCAAACTCAACGACTCATTGAAGATCGACCAGTTCCCGGGCGAACCGGTGGAGCAGAAAATTACCGATAACCAGGGGACGTCGTACGATCTATTCAACGCGCACGCCTTTACGGAGACCTGGATTAAGAAGAATCTCTTTCTCTCGACGGGTTTCTCCTACTCCGACCTCGACAATACCTTCTCCGGGAGCCGCATTTACGGCAATGATTTCGACGTAAATTATATTCCCAGCGCGCAGAGCGGCTTCGGCTATTACGCTCTAAATGGCGGCTCACGGCTCGATGAATACGTGATGAATGTGAACCTGCTGGCCAAGCCCTGGCCGCACTGGTCATTTGTGCCATCTATCCGCGTCCAAAAGGAAGATACCGACGCGAATTTTAGCGGTCTGGAAACCCTGGGGGATAACACCGCCACTCCCTTCAACGGCAATAGCACCGAAGGCATTCTCGATGTTCGCGAGCGTCTGGATGTGACCTACAACGGGTTTACGAACTGGGTTCTGTACGCCCGCGGTGACGTCACCGAAGGAACTGGCAACCTCAAGGAAAACGGCGGGACAATACCAATCAACGACATTGGAGTGCCGCCCATCCAGCAGAACACGGACGATGATCGGTTTTTTCAAAAGTACAGCGCTGGCGCACGATGGTATCCGCTGCGGCAGATGACGTTTGATTTTGGCGGGTACTACAAGCTCAACGACTATACCTACAATCATTTGGCCGACAGCACGCCCAACAACAGCTTCAACCGCTACCCCGCCTATTTGGTGGTGCAGAACTTTGAAACCCTCGACGGCAACCTCCGGATGACGCTGCGCCCCGTCCAAAACATCACCCTG
>DASRFK010000097.1:0-91303 GCA_035651635.1 Verrucomicrobiia bacterium
CCGGCGCGCGGACTTGCAGTCCGCAGAAACGCCAGAACTGAACGTGGCGCAAGAAAAGGGTTTTGTGTCAGCCTGTAATCGACCGTTGCTGCGGGCAGAATGTCGGCGCCCCGGCGCGCGGACTTGCAGTCCGCAGAAACGCCAGAACTGAATGTGGCGCAAGAAAAGGGCTTGTGTCAGCCGCTGATCGACCGTTGCTGCGGGCAGAATGCCCGCGCGCCGGCGGCGGTATCATCGGCCCTTCATTCCGCGGTTGCGCAGAGGGCCTTTCCCCGGGTATGTTGCTGTCCTGCGAGCGGGAACCCGCGGGACACAACAAAATGCATTTGCCGGACGGTTTTCTGGACGCCAAAACTGCGCTGCTCTCTTCGGGGGTGGCAGCCGCGGGGGTGGGCCTGGCTTTGCGCCAGGTTGGCGCTTCCCTCGAGCCGCGCCGGATGCCCATGCTCGGTCTTGGGGCGGCATTTGTCTTTGCTGCCCAAATGCTCAATTTTCCGATTGCGGGTGGAACCTCGGGCCACCTTGTGGGAGGCGTTCTGATCGCCATCCTGCTGGGGCCCAACGCGGCCATCCTCGTAATGACCTGCGTGTTGATGGTCCAATGCCTCATGTTTGCCGATGGCGGGCTGATGGCATTAGGAGCCAATGTGTTTAATATGGGCTTGGTCAACGTGTGCGGCGGTTATTTCGTCTTCCGGCTTCTCCAAAGTGTGTTCCGAATGGGACAACAACGGTCGGCGGTTTTTGCTGCGGCGTTTGCCGGCTGGTTCGGGACTGTCCTGGCTTCAATTTTTTGTGCCGGCGAACTGGCGTTGTCCAATACGGTACCGTGGTCCATTGCGCTCCCTGCGATGGCTAACGTTCACATGATTATCGGTCTTGGGGAAGGATTGGCAACCGGTCTGATCTTGCTGGCGGTGTTGCGGGCCAGGCCGGAGTTAGTTGCCGTGCAGCAAGCACCCCGGCTCCGGTTTGGCTCCGGTGCAATTGGCTACGGGCTGTTGATTTGTTTGGGCCTCGCCGTGTTCGTGGCACCCTTTGCTTGTCCGTGGCCCGACGGCCTGGAGGCCTTTGGCCGGCGCCTGGGCCTGCCTGCGCGATCTATCTCGGCGCCTTTGGCTGATTATCATTTTCCGCTCGTTGGCTCGCCCATTGCCGCGACAGCCATTGCCGGGGCGGTCGGAACCCTGCTAGCCTTTGTTGCCGCCTATGCGCTGGCGCGCGTTTTGGTCCCCATCTTAGGTCCGTCAAAGAAGGATGCATCCGCCGGACACTGAACGGCAGTCGCGCTCGCCGATGCACCAGGCGGCTCCGGGTATAAAACTGGTGGCGGCGGTTCTCCTCGTGACCTTTACCGCCTTGTTGCCGCGTCACCTGACCTGGTTGTACCTCGTTCCCACGGTAATCTTATTGGTGCTTTGGCCTGTGTGCCGCATGCCGATAATTTACGGCCTCAGACGATTGCTGGTGGCTGAGCTTTTCATCGTGGGGATCGGACTGCTGACTTTGCTGCATCCAACCGCCGCGCCGCTCTTTCTCTCGGCACTGGTCAAAAGCAACCTGTGTGTGCTGGCGATGTTACTGCTGACTTGGACGACCCCCTTTCAGCAAGTGCTTCAGCAATTGCGTCGCTGGTATTTCCCCACAGTGATGCTAAGCACGCTGGCGTTGATGTGTCGCTACATGCCCGTGCTGGGCGAAGAAACGCGGCGCATGACCCGCGCGCGGGCCAGTCGAACCTTTTCGAGCAAACGCGTGGTTAGCTGGCAAAATGTGGCGCTGATCATCGGCCAACTCTTCGTCCGCAGCGCCGACCGCGCCGAACGGATTTACCTGGCGATGTGCGCCCGGGGCTGGAAATGAAGGCTGCCCTCGAGGTCCGCAATCTCTCTTATCGTTATCCGCAGAATGGGAGATTGGCTTTGGATCAGATTTCCTTTTCGGTTGCGGAAGAGGAGTGCGTGGGTGTGCTGGGTCCCAATGGCGCCGGCAAATCGACCTTGCTGTTGCACCTGAATGCCTTGCTGCCCGAGCGAATTGTTTCCACCCCGGCGATTTGGATTTCCGGCGAGCCGATCGGTTCACATAACCTGCAGCTAATTCGTCAGCGGGTCGGCCTGTTGTTCCAGGACCCGGACGACCAACTCATTTCCGCCACGGTGTTCGAAGACGTGGCCTTTGGCCCGCGGCAATTAGGGCTGGAAGGCCCGATCCTGGCGGCGTTGGTGCGGCAATGCCTGGGGCAGGTCGGCCTGGCGGGGTTCGAGGAGCGCCAGCCACATCGGCTCAGTCACGGCGAAAAGCGCAGGGTCTGCCTGGCGGGTGTGCTGGCCTGCAAACCATCACTGCTGGTGTTGGATGAACCAACCAGTGACCTGGACCCGCGCGGGCGCCGCGAGTTCAAGAGCTTATTGCAAACATTGCCCGGAGCCAAAATCATCGCCACGCATGACCTGGAACTGGTGGTGGATTTATGCGCGCGCGTGGTCGTGCTGGATGAAGGCAAGATCGTCGCCCAGGGACCGACGGTGCCCTTGCTCTCGGATGAGCCGTTGATGCTGGCTCATGGTCTGGAGAAGCCACACAGCCTGCTCCACCGGCACCCGCATGGACCCGGGATGCCGCTGCGTTAGAAACCGCCGGTAAGTCGCAAGAGTGTGACTTATAGGCGACGAACACCGCGATCCGGAAAGTGACAGTTGTGTGACACTTTTGCTTGACGAATTTGCGCGTTGGCGAGATACGGTTAGCAGCGCGATGTCCCGGCCATGATAAACCAACGCTACTGTCCTTTTTGCAAAACCCCAGCTGCCACCGGTTGCCAGCATTTGGCTTTAGCCACCGAAGGCCGTGATTTTGTCCGCCGCTGTATTGAGCTATGCCAAGGGGAGCAGGTCTGGCGATTGCTCTGTCAGCAGCGCCACCAGCAAACGGTCGGTGGCTGGAGTCCTGCTCATGCTGATTTCACCTGGCTGGAAACGGCCTTTTGCGAGGAGTTCCTGCAGCACCTGACCTGGTTCGGCGGAATGGACCACGAATGGCGCAGCGGGCCGCGCGTCGACCAAGGCGGATTCTGGGTCTTGCTGTGGTCAAAGAATCCGCGCCAATTGTGGTGGGAATTACGGGAAGAAATCGAAAGCGAATGTGCCCTGCCTCAGGCAACTCCGGAAACACCGCCCTGGTTGATTTGGCTAAACCCCAAATAGCCGGCCGGCCATACCGCGAATGCTGGTCTTGAGCCTTCGGGCGCGGACCGGATTCCTTGCTCGAATTTTAATCGGAGGTGACGACCTCGACCTTCCCAGGCAGCGGTTCGAGGTCATAAAAGCGTCTCCATTTTCCGTAGCAATCCTGATACGCCATGCACTGAATGCCTTCGGTCTCGACCAATACGGCTTTGTGCTCGCTAGCCCGATTTGCTTCTTCCTCAAGAAGCTCGCGCTTTTCATTCATACCCTTTCAGTAACCCTCAAGGCAAAGCTCGACTCTCCCTATTTTGCCAATTTCCTAGCCACCTTGCGGCGCCTTTGCACTGCTGACTGTGACAGGCCTTCGGCGGGTGACCCCCAATTCCTTACAGGTGAGCTCTTTCGGTGGACGAACTGGGAATTCATTGGAACCGCCGATCAAATTAATTCAAGAGCGTGTTTTAGAATTCGGTTTGGAGTCCCGCCTTCAGGCGGTTTAGGCGCTGGGCCGCCTAAAGGCGGGGACTCCGAACCCCATACGCCCACGCCCAAGTCGGTATTTTTAAGACACACTCTAAGAGCCGTTCATTGCATCTGAAGTTGTTCAATAAGCGTGTCCACGAGGTTGGTCTCAGGAGTTTTCTCGCGCAGGAAAGCAAAGAGTGAAGGGCGCCAGGGATCGAGTGCGAACACAACGCGGTTGGTAAACCCGAGGTACGTTTGAGCGCGCAAATCGTACACGTGAGCGGCCTGGCGGAGCAGGGCTTCGGTTCTTACAGGTTGCTCCAGGGACTGGTTGCCGCCGGCTTGTTTCAACTCTTCGCTCATTTGGTATTCGAGGTTGCGTTCGATGGCGACCAATCGCCCCGAGCGGATGCGGAAGCGATGGACGCGCGCGCGTGTGGCGGTTGGGACAATGATCTCGGATGGCACCTCCGCTAATTGTCGCTTCAGCCAGCCGAGCCAAGCCGAGTTGGAGGCCGGTTTCAACCGTTCGGCCAGATAGTCGCGGCTTTGGGCTTGCGTGTTTGACAACGCAGCCCCGTCGGCGAGTGCGATACACCCGCCGCTCGCAAGGTCAGGCGACAACGAGGTTTTCTCAGGACGGAGTTTGCCGTGCTCGTCGAAAACTCCGGCGGGACCTTCCGCGAGAATTTGACTCGAACCCGGCTTGTGCGGACGGGTCGCAAACACTGAACGCAGCGCTTGCGATTCTTTTTCTGAAATCGCCCACGAGTTCGCGAGCACCAGGATGGGGTTGCTTGTGGAAGTAAGCTTTCCCGCGGCCAGCTCGTCGGAAGAGACAAACTGAGGGCTGTAGCCAAGATCCTGGAGGCCTTTCAGCCAGGCGACGCGGGTTTTGGCCATTTGATTGTGCTCGGCTTCGAAACTCGAGAAACGGCGCAGCCAGGTCGAGCCATCGGCGGTAGACTCGATGAGCCAGTCCACCTGGATGCTCGGCTGCGAGTAATGGATGAAGATGGGATCGCGTGCGCGTGGCGCCCGCAGGAACAGCCGGGCCAGCGGCGAGGTCATTTCCCGCAAGACAGGTTCCAGCGCTCTGGCCTTGGGTGTGAGCCGCCAGTCCGCGCTTTTCCAATCGAGACAATCTTCGCTCCACCAAACCAGGCAGCCGCGATCCCCTTCCAGCAACAGGTGCCAAAGGCGGCGTGCTGCCGGATTCGTTTCGGACTCGAACACCGTCGTGAGAATAGGCTGGCCGGGCATGAACGAACCGAAAATCTCGCGCGCCCCAGCGATGTCGTACGGTTCGACCCAATCCAGAACCTGGGACAACCGCCACAGGTCATAACCACCAAAAGCACTCGGCATTTGGGTTCCCTCGATGCCAACGGGTGTTTCCGGATCCACCTGGTGCGCAGCCTGGCGCAACTTTTCCAGCGCCCGGGCTAACGACAGATCCATGTACGTTCGAAAATCGGCCCAGGGCGCAAAATTCCAGCGAGTTGGGCTTTGGAGGGCATCGTGATAATCAAAATGAATTTGCTGCACCTTTCGCCAGTCGGTTTGGCCTGGCGCCAAGGCGTCGGCCGTGGCCATGCGGTTTTTGATTTGGTCCGTCGTGAACGGCTTGACCTGCGACCAGGAGTCAAAGTGAGTTTCCCACTCGGCGTTGAGCGCGGCGAGGCTGGCGTACTGGGTTTTAAGCCACGACCGAAACTCCTCCAGGGCGATTGGACTGAAATCATAGTCGAAGGGGTTGGCTGAAATTGTGGTGGAGAGTTCGTCGCGAATATTCAATGCCAAAGGTCGGTTCGCTTTATTTTTGGTGACTATCCTGCGAACGGTTTCACTCGATGAATTAAGCCAGTTTGGATCGTTCAAACAGTAGTCACGAACCAACTCCGATTCCGGCCGCCCGTTGCGCGCCCAGTCCGTGACGAATTTGTCCCAATCTTGAACGGATGAATTGAACTTCAGGCACAACCCTCGATTGACCATGTTTTCGACGTAGTAGGGGAAATGGTTATCGACTAAAGGTCGAGGATCAGCCTCGCCGTAGACCATGGCCGTGTTGATTCCCATTTCACGCAAACGCTGGAAGAACAAGGGCAGCTTTTCGGGCGTTCGATAAGCAGTGTCTCCCACCCACATGATGGTGTGATACTCGCTCCAGGGCCGAAGGGCGGAGGTTGATTCCGCGAAACCGGAGTTTTCGGTGCTAGCGAGCAAGCAGGAAAATGTGAGGATGATGGATTTGAAACCAAAAGAACACCGGGCGCGCATGTGGTTTGCATAGAGTGAGAAGGAGTCTGGGTCAAGCTGCCGTGGATTGAACGCCTTCCAGCCAATTCACCGACGGTTCTTATTGGCAGGCCAGTGCCGAATTCATATGCCGAAGGCATTACGTCCCCAGCCCGGGGTTGCGCGTGCTTTTTCGCGCAACCCCGAGTTAAAAGCGCAGCGGGTCAGTCAACCTCGAAGAGGTTGCGTCTCAATCCCAGATATAGCGATCCGGAGAGGTTGCCTCGCGCGAACGCAAAGAACGCAAAAGAGGACGGACTACCGGGAGCGCGGAACCGGATTTAGGCGGAGAGAGGCTTTGCGTCAGGAGGTGCTCGTTCGTTGCTGCGGGCAGACGCGCCGTTCTGGAAGATTGCAATGAGCCCGTCAAACCGGCACAATCTGTGACATGTTGGTGTCAAAGGCTCTGGGGCAGCGCGGGAGAAGGCTGTGGGGACTCGGAGCGGTAGTGATTCTTGCTTGTCTTCGGGTGCTGGCGGCCGGAAGCCAAATTGTCGGGGTCGCGCGCGAGAGCTTTGATTTGTGGCAAGCCGAGGAAAGAGCCGGCGAACAAAATCCCATTACTGCGATTCTGCAGTCCACCGAAGGTTATCTTTGGCTCGGCACTTACCATGGCCTGGTGCGCTTCGACGGAGTGCGCTCGGTGGTGTTCGATTCGGGTAATACACCCGGTCTTCAAAACGGTCTGATTACAAGTTTGTTCGAGAGCGCTGACGGAGTTTTATGGATTGGCCACGAAACCGGGCAGCTCACGCGATTTAGTGACGGCCACTTCGAGCCGGTTCAACTCAAGGAGACGTGGCCGGGAGGAACGATTGAGTCCATTACTGCCGACGAGGATGGCGCGCTTTGGTTACTGAACGATTCAGGAATGCTGTTTCGGCTGGCTGATGGCAAAACGGCCAGTGTCCCCGGTGGCGCTACCCCGACCCGCAAGGCGGCCCTGGCGCGCTCCAGGTCGGGTGAGCTATGGATTGTGTGTGGCGGCAAAGTATCGGTTTTAGAACACGGTCAAGTCAGGCCATGCGTGTTGGAAGGGGAAGCTGCGGGCGAATACTTCGAGCGAGTGCTGCCGGCTCAAGATGGCGGCGTTTGGATGCTGGGCAACCAACACCTGCGCAAATGGCGTGACGGTCGCTGGACCGCGGAGGTCCTGGGTTGCCCGCCAGCACCTGGGGCGGTCAGCACGTTGCTGGAGACCCGCTCGGGAGCGGTGTTGGCCGGGACGCTGCGCGAAGGGCTCTTTCTTTTCAACCCGAATGGCGAGACGTTCCATTTCAGTCGTACGAATGGGCTTTCCCACGATTGGGTGCGAGCCCTGTGCGAAGATCGCGAAGGGAATATCTGGGTCGGCACCGCGGCCGGGCTGGATGGGCTGAGAGCGCGGAAGGTGCAGATGCTCACCGCGCCGGATTTCTTCCAAGGCTGCGGCGTGCTCTCGTTCGCGCTCGCGGGCAATGACGCCGCGTGGATCGGCACCGAGGGTGCGGGTCTCTACCATTACCAGTCCGGCCGCTGGGCTGCATTCACGGAAAACAGCGGGATATCCAACCTCTTTGTCTGGTCGGTGCTTGAGACCCGCGACAAACAACTGTTCATCGGAACATGGGGAGGCGGATTGTTTTTGAAACAAGGCGAACGGTTTGAATGCCCAGGGGTCTTGAGGCAGATCACAGCTCCGGTGGTTTCGCTCCACCAGGGCGCCCAGGGCGAACTTTGGATCGGAACCACCATCGGCCTGTACCGTTACCAGTCAGGCGAGGTGACACGCATTGCCGGGAAGGAGCGACTGTCCTTTCCTGATGTGCGAGCCATCGGTGAGACTCCCGACCGAACGCTGTGGCTTGGGTTATCCGGCGGGGGGCTGGCGCGGTTGCGCGGGGATTCAATCCAGCAGTATACCAAACGCGACGGGCTGGGCAGCGATTTCGTTATTTGCTTGTACGCCGATCCGGACGGAACCCTCTGGATTGGGACTTCGGATAACGGCCTGACTCGGTTGAAAGACGGGCGGTTTTTCAATTTGAGCTCGAAACAAGGATTGTCCAGTGCCGTAATCTGTCAGCTGGCGGAAGACGGGGCGGGCAATCTATGGATGGGCACTCACGCGGGCATCTTGCGGGCGAGCAAAGCCGATCTGAATCGTTGCGCCGACGGAGATATTTCCTCGGTTCACTGCTTCGGCTATGGCAAGGCCGAAGGACTGGCCAGCCTGACTTGCTCCGGCGGTTTTCACCCAGGCTCCGCGCGGTCCACCGATGGCCGGATTTGGTTGCCCACGACCAAAGGCCTGGCAATCGTCGATCCGGCCAGTGTGAGGACCAACAACGCCGTTCCGCCAGTGGTCATCGAGGAAATGCTGGCGGATGGCGCGCCTGTCGACCTGCACCCAAATGGCAGCAGAATGCCAAACAAACACGACCGCTCGGCGGTCGTCGAAATTGGACCGGGAAAGCAGAAATTTGAGGTTCGCTATACGGGTCTGAGTTTCAGCTCGCCGGACAAAGTGCGATTTCAATACCGGCTGAGGGGCCTGGAAGAGCAGTGGATTGACGCGGGCACGAAGCGGGTGGCTGAATACAGTTATTTGCGTCCGGGCCGCTACCGTTTTCAGGTCATCGCCTGCAACAATGATGGTTTGTGGAACGAGCACGGCGCGTCGTTGGCTTTTTCGGTTCTGCCGTATTTCTGGCAAACGTGGTGGTTCCAGGCTTCTTCCGGGAGCTCGGTTGCCGCGGTGCTGGCCGGGGCCGTGTTCTGGGGCGGCCGCCGCCGCGTGCGGCGCAAACTGGAATTATCCGAACGCCAGCGGGCCCTAGAGCGCGAGCGGGCGCGCATCGCCCGTGACATCCATGATGATTTGGGCGCCAGCCTGACCCGGATCACCATGTTGAGTCAGTCCGTGCGCGCGGAGTTGGACTCCGGAACACCTGCAACCGCCGACGTCGATCAGATTTACAGCACCGCACGCGAGCTGACTCGCGCGATGGACGAAATCGTGTGGGCGGTTAATCCCCGGCACGACACGCTGGACAGCCTGGTGACGTACCTGGGCCGTTTTGCGCAGCAGTTCCTGAGCAGCGCGGGCATTCGCTTCCGGCAGGATGTGCCGGTTTTCTTGCCGAGCTGGGCTTTAACTTCCGAGGTCCGGCACAATGTGTTTCTGGCCTTGAAAGAGGCCTTGCATAACGTGGTCAAACACGCAGCGGCAACGGAGGTCCGTATTTCGCTTCAGCTGGAGCCTGATGGTTTTGTGCTGCTGGTCGTGGATAACGGACGGGGATTTGCCCTTGACTCCTCAGCCGGAGCGGGCGTTCAGAATCGTACGGAGGGACGGTTCAGCACGGGCAATGGTTTGGTTAATATGCGCAAGCGGCTCAATGAAATCGGCGGCACTTGCGAATGCGACACCGCGCCTGGGGAAGGCACTCGAATAAAATTCGTCGTCAAAACACATGACACTTCGTACGAGGGTCAATGAGTTATAAAAGGACCATGGTAATTTCCGTCTCCATCGTTGAGGACGACGCACAGGCGCGCAAGATCCTGGCCGGCTGGGTCAGTCACGCCGCGGGTTTTCGATTAAGCGGAGACTGGGGGAACGCTGAAATGGCGCTCGCCGCGCTCCCGGAAAAAAAGCCCGATGTAGTGTTAATGGACATCAACCTGCCCGGAATGAGCGGGGTGGATGCGGTTCGCAAGCTCAAGCCACTCCTGCCGGATACGCAATTTGTAATGCTTACCGTTTATGAAGACGCGGACCACATCTACGATGCCTTGGAGGCCGGTGCCACGGGTTATTTGCTCAAGGAGACCCCTCGCCAGGATTTACTGAATGCCCTTGAAGACGTTCACCAGGGCGGCTCGCCCATGACCAGTAACATCGCACGCAAAGTGGTCCAGTCTTTCGGCCGGCTTCGCCCGCTCACGGCCGAAGCCGATGACCTCTCGCCGCGCGAACAGGAAGTGCTGGAGTTGCTCGCCCGGGGATACCTGTACAAGGAAATCGCCGAGCGCCTCAACATCAGCGTGCCCACGGTGAACACGTACGTGCGACGGATGTACGAAAAACTGCACGTGCGTTCGCGAGCCCAGGCGGTAGCCAAGTACGCGCATCTGGCGAGGCCTTCGGAGACATCCTCGCCGGCAAATCAGTAAGGTCGGAGCATCGCGGCGAACATTAGGAGAAGGAACGGACTGCTTTAACACACCTTGTAGTGCATTTTAATGACATGTGGTTTGAAACATGAATGTTAACCTCAACTTCAGGTTGGTCGTCTGGCAGTAATGAGATTTGTCGGAGTTAGGAGCAGCCAACACCTGATCCGGATCCGCCAGAGCCTCTCAGTAAGGCTTGGCGGTTCGCTCCGATTCCAAAGATAAACTGAAACCCCCTAGATCATGAAAATACTGAAAAAAGCCTCAGGCGTTTCGCGCGCAGCACTGGCGGCCCTGGTTCTCACAGCGGCGACCGGCATTGCCCAAGCTCAAACGTTTACTAATATAGTCATCTCGCAGTTCAACGGCACCGAGCCCTTCCAAAACCTTTTGTATTGGTGGGGCCTGCACGCCTTTAGCACGGCGGTCGATCCTTCGGTGAATAACACAACCACCTTGGCGCCAAACGATCCCGGGTCGGGCTCGCTCAAATGCACGGCCGATTGGACCGGCACTTCGGGCAATGGCAACGGTGCTCCGGAACCGCAGTTGATGGTGTGGAACTCCTTGGTCGGCTCCGGATTTAACGATAGCGTCAAAGTAAATGGCGACTACTACGATCTTAATTTCGACCTGATGGTGGATCCGAGTTCAGCGAAAACCGCCAACGGCGATTTCGGCCATGTCCGCGCGGGTGTGACCATCAGCGGTTGGGGTCAGGTTACACTCTGGGATATGCCGGCTTACACCAATACTGGTTGGACCCACGTCCATGCCTATATTGATCCGGCGGTCCCTGGCGTGGACACGATTACGGGCTTCTGGATCAACTGGCCCTGGCAAACCGATGCCAGCAATGCCGGCGCCATCCAGGGGGTTCAAAACTTCTGGTTGGACAACCTCATTTTCT
This sequence comes from Verrucomicrobiia bacterium, assembly GCA_035651635.1. GTDB lineage: Bacteria > Verrucomicrobiota > Verrucomicrobiia > Limisphaerales > UBA8199 > JANXQE01. The sequence goes on from DASRFK010000097.1 coordinate 11,023, forward strand.
CCACGAACCTGACCAAACCCCTCAATCCGCCCACAGCCACGCTCAAGCCCGCGCCTCCGTCAGGACCTAGCGGCTTGACCATCAGCAGTTCCGGCGCCGCACAGTACGATCGCAACGCCATCGCAACCTTGAATTCTGAAAGTTGGCTCGATGCCACCGGGCCGGTAACCTACTCGCTGACTGTGGCAAAGTATCCCGGCACTAACTATCCGAGTTACCAGACCCATATCATGCTCGTGCAGAATCCCGGCACCGAGACGGCTCCCGATTGGAACGAGCCCAATGCAATCCTGCTGGATATTGAGAACCAAGCCAGCGGCAGCGTCATTGCCACTTTGCGGTACAAGACCAACCAGGCGGGCGGAAACTCACAACTTTATGGTTCGGGCTCCTTGGGCTCGGTGACCTCCACCAATGGCGGGGTGGGCACCTGGTCAATGACTTTTATCAACAACACCAACGTCATTCTCACGGCGCCGACCGGCGCCACCAACCTGGTCACCTTCCCGGATGAACAGGCGCTCCGGGACAATTTCTCAGATCCCCTGATTGCTTACTTCGGCGCCCAACCGAACTCTACGGCCGATATCGGCCAGTCGATCGTGTTGAGCAACGTGAAGATTACCGGCACCCAAAATCCGGTGAACGACAGTTTTAGCGGTTCGACGGTTGATACAAACGTCTGGGTGTTGCGAGCGTCGCAACCAGCCGATGTCTTTATCCCGCTTAGCGATGCGGCTTTCACCTTGAGTTGGACCTTGCCTGACACCAACTTCAAGCTGCAGGTCGCCCCGAGTCTTCTGGGGCCGTGGACCGATTCGGGCCTGACCAATACTTCAATCCAGGGATCGATTAAATCGGTTATCGTCCCGCGCAGCGCGTTACCCGCCGGCACTGCGGCATTTTTCCGGTTCCTCAAGCCGGTGGCCACGAAGTTGCAGGTGCTTTTACCCGGTGAAACCGCGGCGCCGGGAACAACTACCGGCAAGACCGGCACCCCGACGGCTCAAAGTGTAGGCGCCCCGGTCACCATCACGGTCAATGCTGTGGATGACAAGTGGAACATTATTCCTTACGTCACCGATACCGTTACGATCACGAGCGGGGATACCAATGCGACCCTGCCCTCGGATGCAGCTTTGGCCAAGGGCACCGGAACGTTTACGGTGTACTTCGGTAGCGCTGGCAATCAAACTGTCACCGCCAGCGATGTCAGCGACAGCAAGAAAGCGGCTGGAACCAGCGCTCCTGTAACCTTGCAATAGTCTTCTCTCCCGATAGGTGTTGAACTGGGGCGCCGGCAAGTGTCGGCGCCCCTTTCGCTTTTAGGGCACTCGATAGCTGCAGTTGCCCATCATGTGGATTAAGTAGCCTCCCGCCGTTCTTTCAGTTTGAAAAGGAGGTTCGCCCGCCTGCGCGGGGTGAATCAGGTCAGTGGACTTAATACAGGGGATTAGTAGTGTATCTAAACAGTATAGATGGAGTGACTGGGTTGTCATGTATTTTAATGACGTTGTTTTCATGACCAGCACTGCTAATGTAGAAATAATGTGACGGTCCGTGGTTCTCAATCTATTCAGAAACGAGGAGGTTTGGCCCCGTCGCACAACCCTGCACGGTAGGGTCCAACTTCTTCGGCGAAAATCCCGAAATGAAACAACTATGAAACTAACTTCCGAAACCAAGAATTGGCTATCAAAGGGCGTGGCTGGGCTTTGCCTGGCCGTTGCCACTTGTTCGAGCCTGGCACAAACGGCCCAAAACCCGCAAGGATTCGATACCGGAAAGGGATCCTGGATCATCTGGAATGGCTGGGGGATGCAGGGCTTTCCTTTGGACTGGGACTATTCAATGGATAGCGCGAGTGACGGTAACTCGGGCTCATTGAGGTACCAGGTGCCATTTACGGGGGCCAGCGGGGAGCAATTCATGACCTTCGGTACCCTGGCGAACCGCTGGGGTTGGGACGGGGGAGTGATAGTTAATTGCGTGGGCGCGTATACCAACGTGTCGCTGAACCTGATCGTCGACCCATCAACCGCTCCAACGATAAATAACGATTACGGTCCACTGGAGGTCGGACTCACGACGGATGGTTGGGGGACCATTGGGCTGGGAACCTATACCGTGCCGCTGAGCGCAACCAACTGGACACATATTGTGTGGCCAATCGATCCGACGCTTGCGAATCTGGAAAAGGTCAATGGATTCTACATCAAGATGTGGTCCAACGGAACGTTCACCAATACGTTTACCTTCAACGTTGACAACATTTGGCTGGAACCGGTTCCCACCAACGCGCCGCCGACGCCGCCTCCGACAGTGTCGCTGGTCAAGGCGGTGAACGGGTTAAACTTGGCAGCAGCCGGCGCGGGTCAGTACGATCGGCAAAATATCCGGACGGTTAGTCCGGAATACAATTGGGTGGGCAAGGGCAGCACTCCAGTCAGCTATTCGTTCACGGTTGCCGGCTACCCCGGAGCCGACCATCCCAATTTCGAAATACACACCTATCTAATTCCGCTGCCGTTCGATCCCGCTGTGGGCACGGGAACCATCGATACTGGAAGCGCGCCCGATTGGAATCAAACCAACTGCATTTTCATGGAACTGCAGAATCGCGCCGATGGTTCGGCGGTTTTTACCTTCCGGTGGAAGACCAACTCGATACCGGATGGCAATGGAACCTATTATTCAGCGGCACTGGGGATTCTTACTGATACCAACGGCCCGCTGGGTACTTGGACCTTGAGTTTCCTGAATGACACCCAGGTGACGATGACCAGTCCGAGCGGAATAATCACGAACTTCGAATTTTCCGCTGACAAATTGGCGGGCTATAAAGATAACACTGGCACCGCGCTCCCGCTTTATTTCTACATCGGCGCCAAACCTCAGGACAGCGGCAATATTGGATTGTCGGCGCAGGTGTCGCACGTAAAAATTCAAGGCGCCGGGACCCCGATCGATCAGAACTTCCTCACTCAATCGGCTTTGGACTCCAATATTTGGGAGTTGGCGGCCAACAACGGAACGGCCGGTGTACAGGTCGTGCCGCAAAACAGTGTATGGGTTAACTGGACGCTGCCCGATGCCGGGTTTGCTCTCCAAACCAACTCGGTGGTCATAGGCGGCGGCTGGAAAGAGAACACGAACGCCACGCTTCTGCTCGGGAACCATCGTGCAGTGCTGCTCTCCGCCAGCGACAAACCAGGCACAAGCCAGGGGTTCTTCCGGTTACTCAAACGCCAGTTTAGCAAACTCCAGGTATTGATGCCCGGCGAAACCAATGCTCCGGGAACTGTCACTGGAAAAATCGGCACTCCCGACGCGCAATTTTTCGGCGTGCCCTTCAACGTGACGGTCAACGCGGTAGACGATACCTGGCATGTGATTACGCTGGCCGCAAACGACATGGTGACCATCACCTCCAGCGACGACACTGCAGTGCTGCCGGCTGATGCCGCCCTGGTGAGCGGAACCAAGACGTTCAGCGTGATGTTTGGAGCAACCGGCACCTTCACTGTCACTGCCAGTGACACAACCGACGCCAAGAAGACGGCCAACACAGGCAGCAGCACAACCTGTAACTGATTCGCAATTGGTCCGGATTCGGACACCGGAGCGCTGCGCTGGTCGTGGCGCTCCGTTTTTTTGCTCCCCACGGTGCTCGGCTTTTCATAGGCTCCGGACTGTGCGGTTCGCTCAACAATCCCAGTCTTCAGCTAATCAACTTGTCCCATGACTCCAAAACGGTTCGAGGTTACGCGCCGATCATTTTTGAAAACCTGCGCCGCAGTGGCTGCGGCAACGGGCCTGCCGGCCTGGTTCGTCGAGCGTGAGTTGCTCGGCGCCACGGCATCCCCGCGCCGTCTGGGACCGAACGATCGGCCTGCCATAGCCCTGGTCGGCTGCGGGGGAATGGGGAAGGGGGACGCGAAAAATGCGAGCCGCTTTGGGGACATCGTTGCTTTGTGCGATGTGGATGAGAAGCATGTCAGCCAAGCGGCGGAGCAGTTTGCCAAGGACGGCAAAGCGCCGGCGAAGTTCCGCGACTTTCGCAAGCTAATGGAGCGCGGAGATATCGATGTGGTGATCACCGCTACACCCGACCATTGGCACACACTGGTAAACCTGGCGGCCACGCAAGCCGGAAAAGACGTTTACGGCGAAAAACCACTGACCTTGACCATCGATGAAGGCAAACACTTGATCAAAGCGGTTCGCAAGTACCGGACCGTTTTGCAGACCGGGACCCAGCAACGGAGCGACGCCAAATTCCGATTGGCTTGCGAGTTGGTGCGCAATGAACGGATTGGAAAATTAAAAGAGGCCACCGTCTGGCTCCCGGCCGGGTTGCGCGAAGGCCCTTTCTCACCCAAACCGGTCCCGACGGAACTGAATTGGGATTTCTGGCTCGGGCAGGCGCCGAAAGTCGAGTACATGCCGCAGCGCTCTCATCTGTATTTCCGCTATTGGTACGATTATTCCGGCGGGACCATGACGGATTGGGGAGCGCATCACAATGACATCGTATTGTGGGCGCTCGGGCTGGCCGGTCCGGTGGCGGTCGAGGGAAAGGCGTTGGCCGAGCCAATTCCCGGCGGCTACACCGCCATCAGCGAGTACGACGTGAAGTTTACGTATTCCAACGGTGTGATCCACAACGTGCGCACGACTAAAGCCGACAATATTTTCGGAGGGGTTGAAGATCCCGCGGGCCAGCGAAACGGGATTCGTTTCGAGGGCACCCAAGGCTGGATCTGGGTAAACCGAGGTAACCTGCGCGCCAGCGACAAAGCCATTATCGACACACCGCTTCCAGAGGGGGCGCACCGCCTGTACAGCAGCGAGGATCATATGGGTAACTTTTTCGATTGCGTGCGTTCCCGCAAGCTGCCGATCGCGCATGTTGAGGCCGGTCACCGCTCGGCCTCGATTTCGCATCTGGGCGCCATTGCTTTGCGTACCGGATTCAATCTGCAGTGGGATCCTGTAGGTGAAACGTTTATGGGCGATCATGCGAAGGAAGCCAACAAGTACCTGGCGCGCGAAATGCGCAAACCATACGACTATCATTTTGTGTAGGTGGCAGCTTTGGATTGGGTTGAGATGCAGCAGCGGCTAATCCTGCATGCTTTTTTCCCGTTCGACCGCGCGCGCGTAACTTACGATCCGTCGGATCAAGCTGTTGTAATACGAATGCGCGCCGGTGCCCAGCCGTTCTTCTACCCGTTCATAAAGCTCATGCTCTGCGGCTTGGGTTAGACGAACCGCGGGGATCGCAATCCCCAAACCACGAAGTCGCGGCGCGGCGATCAGAACCAGCAGGGACTCATCAGTGGTCCGATTATCGCCAAGGTCAACCAAGCCTTGGCGAACGAGTTCCTCCCCCGGCAGCAAGACGGGCTGCGCATCGGTGGCCATCAACACTCTCCTCCGAGGAATGTTGCGACCTTGTTTTTAAACTGCTGGGGGTCGATGGCCGGGTACCGGACCAGCGCGGGTTCGATCGCTTCGAAAACCCGCCCTAGTTCATCCGGGGTTACGTACCCATGCCGAAGCAGAAGTCTGACATCCTCCAGGTCCTGCGCGTGACCGCGTTCGATTTTTGCCAGCGCCTGCAGCGCGAAGTCATAGTGAAAAAATTCCACCTCGTTGACGGTCGCAATGTGCCGAGCGCGCTCCCTCCAATTGGGCGGTCTCGGAATGAAATCGTCTGGCGAGGCTAACTCGACATTCACATTGAGTTTGCTCTTGAGCTGCGCGATTGCCTCAAAGGCGCCCTGGGGTTCCGGGTCGAGCTTGAGGTCAATGTCGATGGTCTGTTCGCGGAACCCCAAAAGCAGCGCCGTTGCGCCGCCCGTCAGATACACTTTGCCCGGACTGCGACTGGCCAGAGCAAGCGCCTGCATGAACTGGTTGAGGGAATCCGAGGTGACTTTGCGGCGCACCTTTTGATCATACAAACAGCAACAATAGCTTTCAAGCTGGGCCCCGAGAGGGCAGGGGAGCCCCGGTGGGGCCTGCGGCTGCGGGCCTTATCTGGCCCGAGCTTCGATGGTGGGCCCCTTCTGATCGGCGCTGGTTGGACTAATCAGCAGGAAGCCAAGGTTATGCTTGATGAAGCCGCCGGTGAGCGAGTTTTCGAACACGGCGACCTGAAGGCTATGCAAGCCCGGGAAGATATTGCTCCCGTAGTTTTCCTCCTGGTAGCGCTGAAGATCGCGCAATTCGCCGGTGGTGAACTCGCGCGCGTTGAGCAGCGCCAGGCCGGCCAATAGAATACAGGCGAACCGGACCAGGCCTGAGCCCATGCCCAAAAAATATTCACTGCGTCCAAAAATGTCGCTGCCCACCAGCTTGGGGGCCACCCTGCGTTCGAGAATTGAAAAGATCAGGAGGATGGCCAAAGCGGCTCCGAGGTACGAGAACAGGTAGCAGGTCAGGAGGTCGAAGATTCCAGTGCCGGCGATAAGTGTTCCAGCTGGTCGGTAAGCAACGGCGCAAAAGAGGACCAGGGCCAGCCACCGGCTCATACTCAACAGCTCCAGGGAGATACCATGCTTGCGTCCATGAATTATCCCTCCCACCAGGACCACCGCCAGCAGGATATCGAACAAATTAAACGGCGGATTCGCCATGGCATTTAAGCGCGTCTGTTAGCCAGGGACCAACCGGTCGCAAACAGGCTCGAGAGGAAGCGAGCACTGATCATGCCAAACCCCAAGGGGTGCTCGGCCTAACGGGCGATTTCGCATTCGTGATGTTGAAGCGCAAACAATGCAGTCGAAAACCACGGATGAATACCGATTGGCACGGATGAGACAGCAGCAGACAGTGTCTCACGGAAAGCGCTCCGCTCGCCTAAAGATGATGCGAGCTCTCACCCAGCTGAGTTGGAGCCACTCCGCTCATTCCATCAGTGTTCATCCGCGTCTGTCCGTGGTTGAACTGCGCCGTGCGGCAGCGGCTTCAAACGAGAATCGCCGGGCTTAGCGGGAGGAAATGGTGATGGGTTTGACTCGCTCGCCATCATAAACGCGACTGCTTGGATAAAGAATAACCGCTTGTCCAAGCGCCAGGCCTTCGAGCACTTCAGTTTCGGTGCCGCTGGATTGACCAGTTTTAACGAGCCGCAGATGCGCCCGGCCATCGGATACGGCGAAAGTGCCCCATTGTTCTGCCTGGCGAAACAGGGCTCCCGCCGGCACCTTGAGCACATCCTCCCTCTGCCAAACAATGATTCTGGCTTCCACACGAAAGTTGTCGCCGACGTTCGTGCGCTGGTCAGGAGGAGTCAGGAGATCAGCGATGACATTGACTCGCTGCTCTTCGACGCCTAAGGCCGACACCTTTGTGAAAGCCGCCGGCTCGACCAGGCGGACTTTGCCCAGCAAAGGCTCGCTCCCGCCCCATTGATCGAACTCCACATTTGCCCCGGGGGCAATCCGCGCGCCGTCGCGGGAAAGCACCTCGACGACCACTTCCAAGTCCGCCGGGTCACCGATTTCCAGCAAGGGCGTGCCGGCGGTGACCGCGCGCGAATTCTCCTCGAAAACCTTGAGCACCCGTCCGGACGCCGGGGCGCGTAGTTCACGGGCGGCGCAAAGAGCATTCGTGGCTGGCGCTGCGGCGGAAAACTCTTCCAATTCAGCCTCGGCCTGGCGCAAGGCGCTTTCGGCAGCGGCTAATTCCCGGTTGGCGGAGGCTTCGCGCCATTGAGCTCCCTCCAGTTCCTGGACTGAAATTGTTTTGTCATCGTAAAGCTTCTGAAACCGTCGCAACTCGCTGGTGGCGAAAACATGGGCGGCCCGGGCCTTTTCCAGGTTGGCCGCGGCGGAATCGCGGTTGGCTTCGGCGGCTGCGTGTGTGCGTTCATCCAGGAGCGTCGGGGCGAGAGGATCGATAACGGCGACGACAGTTTGACCGGCGAGCACCTCGGCTCCCGCTTTGAAAGGTATGCGCCGGAGCTGGCCGGATACCGGAGCGGCCACGACGAAGCGCTGCTTAATTCTGGTTTTGCCTTCTTCGTTGATAGTGACGCGCAAGCGACCTCGAGTCGCCAGCGCCGTCTCGACTGGCACAGGCTTTGGCCAGAGCCCCGCAACGATAAGCGCCAGCAACAGCAGCGCGCCGCCGTAAGGAAGCCAACGGCGAGCGCGATGGTTGCTGGAGCGCCGGGCTCCGGCAGGCGTGCTCGAGGTCATAAGATGGGCGGCCGATTCACCAGTAAGCTTGCTACTCCGGCGCTTTAAGCGCGCCGACCAGGTCAAGTTGATTGAGTTTACGCAAAACCACCAGCGCCGAAATCGTCGAGGCCACGGTTACCACGGCGACTGCGAACGCGTAATTGGCGGTCGTAAGGATCAAGGGCACACGCACGGTTTCGGTGTTGACGGCGTGTAGAATGGCTGTGGCAAACCCTGTTCCCACCAGAAGTCCCAGCGGAACGGCCACTCCGGCCAGGATCACCAGTTCGGTGATCAGCACCGTGCCGACTTCCCGGCGCGAAAAACCGATGACCCGCAAAGTCGCCAGCTCGCGCGCGCGCTCCGCCAGAGAAATGCGCGCATTGTTATAGACCACACCAAAAGCCACGACCATGGCGAAGATAAGGTAAATCATCTGAATTAAGCCAATACTGGCGGCGGTCGTTTGGCGAAAATTCTCGCGCAGCGATTCCTTGATGGCGACCCAGCTTACTCGCGGAATGCCTTTGAGGGCGTGTAGAAAGTCGGCCCGGTGTGCGGCATCGAGGCGGAAATTTGCGCCGCTAACGACGTCGCCTTCGCCCAGCAGGCGGTTGAGCGCATGCAAATCCATGTAGGCCGCCACCCCGGCAAAATCCTCGGCCAATCCGACGAGCCGCACGGTTCGCGTTGGGCGTTTGCCCTCCAAGACTTCGACCAATAGTGCGTCACCCACTTTCACCCCGAGGACCTCGGCGAGCTTGGCTGAGAGCACCAGGCCGTCGGGCGGCAGCTGGATTTGCTGCGAGCTTTCATCCAGGACCCGGTTGTGCAAACCCTTGGCGGGTAAACCTTGGATGCCCAATTGGCGGCGTTGGTGTCCGAAGCTGATGCGAACAAAGGCCTGGCGGAACGGTTCAGTGGTGACGACTCCGGGCAACTGGTTCAACGGATGAAGCACCTGGTCGCTGGTGGGTTCAACCAGGCCAATCCCAACATCCTGCCGTTGGATGACGTCCCACTGAAAATCGAGGATTTGCGACACACCATCCCTGAAGCAGTTGGGGACGATCAGAATGCCGGTAGCCAAGGCGAGCCCGATGATCGTGAAAAGCGCCTGCATCGGGCGGCGCTCGATGTTCCGCACCGCAATGCGAAAGGTGTGCGAGAGCAGATGCCCAATGCCGGTCCGTTCAATCAAGGCCGGCCGATAGTTGGCGGGAGGTTCGGGCCGCATTGCCTCGGCCGGAGGCAGTTTGGCGGCGCGGCGGACGGCGCTAAAGACGCCGATCATGGCCGCGCCTGTGCTGACCAGCACCGCCAGCGGCAACGCGGTTCGATCCAGGCGAAAGTACAAATCCGGGAACCTGAAAAAACGGTGGTACATTTGGACCAGCTGGGTACCCAGGAAAATGCCGCCCGCGGTCCCGAGCAGAGTTCCGGCGATGACCATCACAAAGGCGAATTTCAGGTAGTGCGTGACGACCTGGCGATTGGTGAAACCGAAGGCTTTGAGAATTGCGATTTGTTCCCGCTGCAGATTCAAAAGTCTGGAAAGCACGGCGTTGGTCATGAACGCCGCCACGCTCAAAAAGACGACCGGGAAACCAATCGAAATGGTCTGCAAGACCCGAATTTCATCCGAAACACGAATGTGCGAGGGATGATCGGCGCGTCCGAACGCGCCCCGGCCGCCATAGGGGGTGAGCAACCGATCGACGCTGGCAATCACCGGCCGTTCCGATGCTCCGGGCGCGAGCGTGAGGGTCAGGAAATTAAACGCTCCGTCCAGGTCGAAGGCACGAGCGACCTCTTTGTAAGGCATCCAGAAAATGCCGTACGTCCGGTTATCCGGGAGCGCCGCCCCCGGTCTGGACTCAAAAATGAATTCCGGCGAAAGCACTAAGCCGGCAATGCGCAATTCGGACCGTTTGCCATTAAGCAGCATCGCGATTTTGTCACCGGGCCTTAATTGATTGGCCGAGGCAAAGGCCTCGCCGACCAAAACCTGGTCTACGGCGCCAGGTTCGAGCCAATGGCCGGCGCGCAAGAACAAACGGTTGAGCTCTTGGGCGCCAAAATCCGGCAGAGATCGGACCATGCCGCTGGCGGGTTCGTCCAGCCCTGGAATGTCGAGGGTGACCTGGGTGGCGATCCCATCCTGGACGGCGGCCACGCCCGGCAGTTGCCCAATCTGGCCTGCGACGGAATTGGGAGCGCGCTTGAGTTGGACGAAGACTTCGGCAAAGCGGTTCTCCTCGTAATACTCCTGGCGGGTCGATTCGAGGGAATGAATAAGACTGCGAGCCATGATCATCATGGCCAGTCCGCACCCCATCACCAGGGAAACCGCGATGGCCTGGCCTTTCATCCGGCGTAAGTCGCGCCAGAGTTTACGATCGAGGTGCGAGATCACCAGTTCAGGCTGCTGGCCGGCGCGCGCGTTTTGTTGAGCCGAACTTCATGGACCCGGCCATCGGAGATATGAACCACCCGGTCGGCCATTTCCGCCATCACGGCATTGTGAGTGATCACCACCGTAAGTGTGCCCAACTCTGTGTTCACCCGCTGGAGGGCTTCCAGGACTACGATCCCGGTCCGGACATCCAGCGCGCCGGTGGGTTCGTCGCACAGCAGGACCTCCGGGCGTTTGGCGATGGCTCGGGCGATGGCGACCCGTTGCTGTTCACCACCGGACAACTGGGCTGGAAAATGGTCCAATCGACCGCCGAGATTGACCAGGCGCAGCGCGTCTTCCGGCCCCATGGGGTCGCGCGCGATTTCAGTGATTAAGCCGACGTTTTCCCGGGCCGTCAGGCTTGGGATCAGGTTGTAGAATTGGAAGATAAACCCGACCGTATCCCGGCGATACTGGGTCAACGCCGCTTCGTCGGCCTGGGTCAGATCGATTCCACGGTAGAGCAGTTCACCGGTTGTCGGCACGTCCAGTCCGCCCAGATTGTTGAGCAGGGTGGTTTTCCCGCTGCCCGAAGGCCCGAGCAACACGACCAATTCTCCGGCGTAGAGATCCAGGTCCACGCCGCTGAGCGCGTGCACCTCGGCAGTCCCCATCCCATAGACTTTGGTGAGGCCGCGCACGCGAAATATTTCTTCACGTTCATTTGGTCGTGCGTTCGACGCCGGGGTCAGTGGTTGGCCAGGATTTATCTCGGAATGATTTTGTGCGCCCGCGGACATGCTTCGTTGGTAACATCGTCTCCAGCGCAGCGACTCGTGTCAACCGGTTGCGTGAAGCCCCGAACCTCTTTAAAAGGTCCTGCCGCGGTGGCCGGTTCATTGAGGATTGAGCATTCCCAAAAATGGATAGATACTCAGACCGGTTACTGACTGGTTGGGAAATAATGGCTAACACTGATTCGCGTGTAACGATTCATATGGCGGCGAGCCTTGATGGGTTTATCGCTCGAAAGGACGGGCGCGTCGACTGGATGGAAACCGCAGACGAATTCGTGGGCGGAGCCACGATGGACCCAGGATTTGTCGAGGCCTTCCTTAAGTCAATCGACTGTTATGTCATGGGTTCAAGGACCTACGAAACCGCATTGAGTTTCGAAGCCAAAGGATTGGGGTGGGCATATGGTGACAAACCCATTTTCGTCCTCACTACTCGCAAGCTGCCGCGGACCCGGGATACCGTCGAGTTCTACTCGGGCGATCTGGCGCGGTTCGTAAATGGGCGTCTGCGGCCAGCTTTTCGCAGCATCTGGTTTGTTGGAGGTGGCGTAGTTTCTGGAGAATGCCTTCGTCTGGGGCTAGCCGACGAAGTTCGTTATTCGATCCTGCCGATCTTGATAGGTGATGGAATCCCTTTCTTCGATAAGCTCGAGAGGGATGTCGCTCTTCATCTGGTAGAAGTCAAAGGCTACCAGAGCGGCACGGTGGCGCTTCGTTACGAGGTGGGAACCGAAATGAAAAGGCCCAAGCAATCGTCGGAGCCAACGGTCCCAAGCGGCCAGGGCTCAACTTGAACCTTTGCCGATCGATGACGGAATCGATCGGCGCAACCTCTTCGAGGTTGACTGTGTCGAGGCGTTTTTAACCCCAAGGGTTGCGTTAAATACTACTCGCAACCTTAGGCTGGAGGAGGAAATCCCTTCTAGATTAATAAGCAATTTGACCATTATGAGCAAAGTTGCTCACCCGCAACAGAGCTCCTTTCTGACGTCATCCGTCGATACCGTCCGCAAGCGGGCCAGACAAGGCCTGGACCCAGGAAAAATCTCGAAGTCAAACCACTAACTTGCAAGTGGTTGTTAAAATTTGAATGTTGCGGCTGAGTTTTATTAAAACTTCTCAATGATTTTTCGCAAGCCCGATTAAAAGTGGCTCTGCCTTTGCTTTGGCAACCCGTCATGAGACTGGACGAGCTGTGGACCTGGCTGGGCTGCGTGGGGCAGGCCTTGCGAGTGTACCTCGCCTCGGCCATCTCGTTGCGGGCCAGGCCCGGCAAAAGCCAGGCGGGTCAAATCGAAAAGAACTGAGAGCCGGTTGCGGGGATAGCGGCCGGTCCCAAATGTATGAGCCGTGTAAGACCGAATATTCTGCGGAGGAGAGACCCGCTGCGAGTCGGGTATCTGGCGGTGAGTGATTGCGCGCCGCTGGTTTACGCGTTCGAGGGCGGATTGTTCGACAAATATGGGTTGGAGGTGCACCTGCAGCGCGAGACCAGTTGGGCCAACGTCCGCGACAAAGTCATCCAGGGGGAGCTGGACGCAGCCCATGCACCGGCGACGCTGCCGTTCCTAGCCAATCTGGGGATCGAATCGGATCCGTGCGCGTGTGTCAGCGGGTTGGTCCTGAGTTTGCAGGGGAACGCGATTACGATCTCGCGCCGGCTTTGGGACGAGGGAGTGCGCGATGCGGCGGGCCTGCGCGAGCGGATCTACCGGAATTGGGGCAAACGCACGTTTACTTTTGGAGTGGTCTTTTCGCTGTCCTCACAGGAGATCCTGCTGCGTGGCTGGCTGAAGTCCGCGGGCATCGTGCCGGAGGCTGACGTGAGAATTGTGGCGGTGCCGCCGGCGCAGATGTTCCCGACGTTGAAACTGGGTTACATCGACGGCTACTGTGTGGGCGAACCCTGGACTTCAGTGGCGATCCAAGCGGGCGCGGGGATGTGTGTGGCGACCAGCGAGGAACTGGCGCCCCTGCATCCCGAGCGGGTCCTGATGGTGCGCCAAAGTTTTGCCCTTGGTCGGGCGGAAGAGCACGAGCGCATGATTGGCGCACTGCTCGAATCCTGCGCATTCTGCGAGCGGCCGGAGAATCGTTCATTGCTGGGGCAGATTCTCGCTCATCCGCAATATCTCAATGCGCCCGTGGAATGCGTTCAGGCAGGCCTGCCACAGCCATTTAACTCCAACGATAATTCCCCGGCTCGCCTTTGCGCCTCTTCCATTTTTTCGAGGTACAACGCCAATGAACCGAGCGACGACAAGGCTGGCTGGATTATCGAGCGGCTTTATGAGTTGCTGCAACAGGACGTCTTTAAACCCCGCAATTCGGGTCGGGCTCCGGTGCTGAAGAACATTTTCCGCAAGGACATCTTCGCGCGAGCGCGTGCTCTCGTAGCGGATGGGACTCAGGGTCGCAGCCCTGCCTCAACCCACGAACCGATCCTGGCACCCAATGGGTAGTCGATAGCGCTTCAATTTTCCCGCGCCTTCCTCCGAGGCGCGGGGCCGGGGCCTGGGCGCCACCGAGGGTTCTCGGCGCCCGGCCTCGCTGTTCTTTGCTAAAGTTGGTCTGGTCTTCATCCGGAGCTTGGCCTATTTTCCCTCCTCTTATTGCTATGACGAGCTTGGAAATAAGGCAGTCGTTTCTGGATTTCTTCAAATCGAAGGGCCACACCATTGTCCCTTCTGCCAGTTTGATGCCCGACTCGCCGAACCTGCTGTTCACCAATGCCGGGATGAACCAGTTCGTGCCCATCTTCCTTGGACAACGAACTGCGGATGTTTCGAAATGGGCCGGGGCTATTGCCGCCACCGATACGCGCGCGGCCGATACACAAAAGTGCATTCGCGCCGGTGGCAAGCATAACGACCTGGAAGACGTGGGCCTGGATACTTACCACCACACCTTCTTCGAGATGCTGGGCAATTGGTCGTTTGGCGATTACTTCAAACGCGAAGCAATCTCCTGGGCCTGGGAGCTAATTACCGAGATTTGGAAATTTCCTAAGAACCGGCTTTACGCCACCGTTTATTCGCCCGACAAAAGCCAAGGCGATCCCAGCGAGTTTGATCACGAAGCGGCCGATATCTGGGCGGAGCATTTCCGTTCGGCCGGGCTCGATCCGAAGGTCCATATCGTTCCGGGCAATAAAAAAGATAACTTTTGGATGATGGGCGACACCGGTCCGTGCGGTCCGTGCAGTGAAATCCATGTCGACCTGACGCCCCAAGGTGACACCCAGGGCCGATTGGTCAACCAAGGGACAGCCGAATGCATTGAAATTTGGAACCTGGTTTTCATCCAGTTCAACGCCAATCCGGACGGCACGTTTTCGCCTTTGCCGGCCAAACACGTGGATACCGGAATGGGATTCGAGCGGTTGACCAGCTTCATTCAATGCACCCGCAAGTTTACCGATTTCACCCGAACCATCTCCAATTACGAGACGGATATCTTTCGGCCATTGTTCGACCGACTTGAGCGGCTCAGCGGCAAGCGATACGGATCGACCCTGCCGCAGGCGGGGCTTTCGACGCTCACGCCGCAGCAATCGACCGACATTGCTTTTCGCGTCATTGCCGACCATATCCGCACCCTGAGTTTTGCGATTTCGGATGGGATTCTTCCCGGCAACACTGATCGCAATTACGTGTTGCGCCGCATTCTGCGCCGGGCAGTGCGGTACGGGCGTTCGCTGGGATTTCAGGAACCTTTTTTTTATAAATTAGTCGATGTGCTGGCCCAGACCATGGGGCACGTATTTCCAGAAATCCGGGCCAAAAAGGAACACGTCGAAGAGGTGATCCAGCGCGAGGAAGAGGCTTTTAACAAAACTCTGGATCGGGGAATTGAGTTGTTCCGGGAGGAAACCGAAGCAAAAGGCACCGGCCAATTGCGAGGCGACTTCGCTTTCAAGTTGTATGACACCTACGGATTTCCGTTGGATTTGACCGAATTGATGGCGCGCGAGCGGGGGCTCACGGTGGACGTGGCGGGTTTCAACACACTGATGGACCAGCAGAAAGCGCGGGCACGCGCGGCGCAAAAGAAAGAGGTGATCGAGTTGTCCCAGATCGACACCGATGCGAGCACGGCTTTTGTCGGATATGAGAAGCTGGAGTCGAAAGCACACATTGCTGACGTGGTGGCTGTGAAGGACCGAACCGCGGTGATCCTGGACAACTCTCCCTTTTATGCGGAAATGGGCGGGCAGGTCGGGGACACCGGAGAGCTGTCGGTGGGAGGCAAACTCTGGCGCATCAGCAACACCCAGAAAGCTGGCAACGCATGGCTGCATTTCGTCGGGGCTGCCGGTACGGATAACGGCACAGAACAGGACCTGCCTGAAATTGGCAGCGAGGCGACCTTGTCGGTGGATCGCGCGCGCCGGGCCGCCATTGAACGCCATCATACGGTCACGCACCTGCTGCATTGGGCGCTGCACCAGGTCGTCAGCACCGATGCCGTCCAAAAAGGCTCATACGTTGGCCCGGAAAAGCTCACGTTTGATTTCAGCAGCGCCGCGCTGACACCGCAACAGGTGGCCGAGGTTGAGCGGTTGGTTAACGAGCGGATCGTCGAGAACACGCCGGTGACCTGGGTCGAGGTCAAATACAACCATATTAAGGACCGCAAGGACATCATGCAGTTCTTCGGCGAGAAATATGGCGAATGGGTGCGGGTAGTGCAGGTGGGCGGGCAGGCCACTTCACTCAACGGTTATTCGATGGAACTGTGCGGCGGCACACACGTACGTGCTACCGGTGAGATCGGCCTGTTCAGGATTGGCGCTGAGTCGGCAATCGCGGCCGGGACTCGCCGCATCGAGGCGACGGCCGGACTGCACGCTTATCAAATGGCGGTCGAGCAGCAGGCTCTGCTGCGCGGTCTGGCCAGCAAGCTCAATTCCCCGGTGACCGAGTTGGAAAAGAGAATTGAAGCGCTACTGGCCCATCAAAAGGAACTGGAGAAACGTTTCGATGCGGCGCAGCAAGAGCAGGCGGCTGAAATGGCGCGTGGCCTTAAAAGCAAAGTGCAGAATCTCGGGTCGGTGCAGGCCGTGGTCGAAAACCTCGGAGCCGGGGACGCTGACCACTTGCAAAAGGTGGTTGATTCGTTGAAAGGGCAGTTTAACGGCGTGATTGTTTTAGGAAGCAGCTCCAACGGTGCGGTTTCACTGGTGGCGGCGGTTTCGTCGGCCTTTACGTCGAAAATTCAGGCCGGGAAAATCATTCAACAGATTGCGCCACTAGTAGGCGGCAAGGGCGGGGGCCGCCCGGATAATGCGCGCGGCGGCGGGAAAGAAGTTGCCAGGTTGGACGAAGCGTTGGCTCGGGCGCGTGGGCTAATCAGGGCGGCCTGTCCGTGATTTGTACGCTGAGGTTTGGCGCGGCGCGTTTGTTTTATTGGCCCTGAGGCGGCCGGCCGCTGCCAAAGCGCTTCATCATGCTCTGCTGCATCATTGATTGCATGCTGTCGTACTTGGTGGCGTCACTTGGTGGTTCGAAAAGATCGGCCGCGGGCTTGGAAAAGCTGACGTCGCGGAACAACATGGTCGTTTTGTGGCCGCCTTCGGACTGCTCAATTCTGACCGGGAACTTCTTTAAATCGGTGGCATTCCACACAAAAGATTCGTGCTTGTTCCCCTCTTTGTCGGTAACGACGGTTTTGTTTTTGACGCACTCATGGCCATCGACGGTTTCTTTTCCGAGTTCGGTGACCTCAACTTTGAAATCGCTCGACGGCGCGGCGGCTTCCTGCTCGGGCAATTGCGTTTCCAGATAGGCCTGCATGCCGGGGTAGATTTGGTAGGCAACTTTCTTGTCCGGGCGCGAAATAACAATGGTTTTGTCCATGCCGATGCCTTTCATTTGCATGGCGGCTTGAGGGGACATCATTCCGCCCTTGATTTGGGACATATCCATTTCAAAGCGGGATTTGCCCTGGTCGAAGCAGATCTTGCCAGGCATGGTCATGGTTTCAGAGCTCTGGCCACCGGCGGATTGGAGCTCGAGATTGGCCGAAAAGGACGTGTTATCGCCAAAAAGCTTGGCCGTGCTGCCGCTCAAGCCGGGACCCGGCGGAGGGCCGCCCATGCCCATCCCACCCGGCCGGCCTGGTTGAGCCTGGAGAGCAGCAGTGAGGCTGAGAACCGATACGAAGGCGAAGATGAAGAGTTTCATTGGGTTATGGGCGGGTGTTTTTTGAGTTTTCATTTACCTAGCAGAAGCTCAGGCCTTTTTCCAGGTGAATTGTGTTCCGAGAGCTGGAGAAATAGCTTTTGGGGCAATCACCCCATTTTTTGAGGCCAGACCGTGTGGCACAGGGAAAGGAACTTAGCGCCAATGTGCGTCTAAGCGGCAGAACAGTAAATCCTGGCGGCCTGCGTGTGTGCGCGGCCGCTTTTTTTTTGATGGGAGTGGTGAACCGTGCGCTGCCACTCGACCGGCAGGTAAAGCGTGTGGCGGGATAGGAGCGGACAACTGCAATTCTTAGTTTTTAACTCTTAATTGCCGGGGCGGCCTTGGCTTTGGGAGATCTTCGAACAGAGTCCACGCACGTTCAAGATCGCCGGCCTCAAGGGCTGCGAGCGCTGCCTGCTTGACCTGTAGTGCGGTGCCCGCAGGATGAAACTGGTTCCAGCGCTCCTCCAGAAACTTGTAATCAACGAGTTCGGTCCGGAACGAAGCGGCCAACTGTGGACCGGTGAGTTCGGTTTCGTTTGCAAGTTGGCGAATCAGTCCTTTCATTGCAGACAAAGGGATGCGCATTTGGGCGGCCAATGCGCTGGCCGCCGGCGACTCGTTCGCTGCCGCGAAATCCAGGCGCGCAGTACCGTCGATTTCCAACACGCGCTCGGCGGCAGCGGCGATGTTCGGAAGTGAGAGCTGAGCGGCGATGAGAGAATAAGCGGGATAGCGGGTGCGATCGATGGTGCGTTTGGCGGCCGGTTTCTGTCCCAAGATTCCTGCCGACGCTTTTGCCACAGTCTGCGACTGCACGTGGGCACTCGCGAAGGCTGTGAATCCGATGCCCAGGACGTACCAGATCCCAGGCGCGCACAATGACCTGAAATTCACCCGGACCTACTTCTTGCATTTAAGACTTTTGCGCCATGGGGTTTACGCCTCTTTCAGGGATAGGAGGAGTCCTAAGACGTGTTAAAAATGCCGACTTGGGGTCGGCGTCTGACGTTCGGAGTCCCGCCTTTAGGCGGCTAAAGCCGGGACTCCAAACCGACTCCAAACGGGGCCGGTCCGGATTTCAGGCCTCCCACAACTGGAACAACAGGAGATCTTGCGTGCGCTCTTTTGTGGATCATACCGGCTAAAGCCGGGACTCCAAACTGGGGCGGGCACCGCCTGAAGGCGGGACTCCAAACCGAATTCTAGAACACGCTCCTAGGCTCTGAGCTGGAGAGCGGGATTCGACCAAATCGCCTGGCGAAAAGGGCGCCCGTTAGAGGCGGGCCATCAGTAGCTCTCGTTGGAATATGAGTTCCTTGGGCAGATGCGAGTAAAGCTGCATAAAGAGATCTTCCTGGCTCAGGAGCTCCCGTCGCCACTCATCGTTCTTAATGGTTTGAACGGCGTCAAACTGACGGGTGCTGAAGTTGGTCATGCCATTGAGGTCGAAGGTCTGCGGGTTGGGCACCCAGCCGAGGGCAGTTTCCTGGGCATCGACGCGGCCGCGGCAGCGGTCGATCATCCATTTGAGAACACGCATGTTTTCGCCAAAGCCGGGCCAGAGGTATTCGCCCTGGTCGCCTTTGCGGAACCAATTGACGTGGAAGATGCGCGGCGGGTGCTTAATCAGGCGGTGCATGTTGATCCAATGGCGGAAATAATCACCCATGTGGTAGCCGCAGAACGGCAGCATCGCCAGGGGATCGCGCCGGACCTGGCCCGTGCTGCCGGTGGAGGCGGCGGTGGTTTCGGATCCCATCGTGGCGCCGATGTAAACGCCATGGACCCAGTTAAACGCCTGATAGACCAGGGGCATGGTATTGGCGCGCCGCCCTCCGAAAATTATGGCGCTGATCGGCACGCCGGCCGGATCGTTGGCTTCAGGCGCCAGGACTGGATTGTTGGCCATGGGCGTGGTGAAACGGCTGTTGGGGTGGGCCGCTTTTTCCCGCGATTCAGGCGTCCATTTATTGCCTTTCCAGTCGAGGCACTGCTGCGGGACCGGACCGTCTTTGCCTTCCCACCACACGTCCAGGTCGGGCGTGAGGGCGACGTTCGTATAAATGGTGTCGCGGGAAATCATTCGCACGGCGTTGGGATTGGATCTGGAATTAGTGCCGGGCACGACACCGAAATAGCCGGCCTCGGGATTAATCGCGTAAAGTTGGCCATCAGCGCCGGGTTTCATCCAGGCGATATCGTCCCCGATCGTAGTGACTTTCCAGCCCTCGAAATGAGCCGGAGGTACGAGCATGGCGAAGTTGGTCTTACCACAAGCACTGGGAAAGGCGGCGGCGACATAGGTCTTTTCTCCCGTGGGCGATTCAATGCACAAGATCAGCATGTGCTCGGCAAACCATCCCTCTTGCCGCCCTAAATAAGAGCCGATGCGCAGCGCCAGGCATTTTTTGCCTAAAAGCACATTGCCGCCGTAATTCGAACCGACCGAGATGATGGAGTTGTCCTGGGGAAAATGGGCGATAAACCGCCGGTCGGGGTTAATGTCGAGCATGCAATGCAGGCCGCGATTAAACTCGTCACTACTGCCGAGTTGCTCGTAGGCGATGTTGCCCATGCGGGTCATAACACCCATGCTCAAGACGACGTAAATGGAATCGGTCAGTTCGACACCGACTTTGCAAAGAGGCGAACCCGGAGGCCCCATCAAGTAGGGCACAACATAGAGCGTGCGACCGCGCATCGCGCCGGCGCTGAAGCCGCGCAGCTTTTGGTACATTTCCTTGGGCGCCATCCAATTATTGGTGGGGCCGGCCTCTTCCTGATCGACGGTGCAGATAAAAGTGGATTGCTCGACGCGGGCGACATCATTGGGATTGGAGCGGTGGTAATAACAGCCGGGCAGTTTCTGTTCATTGAGCTGAATAAGAACACCTTCGTTCACGGCGTGCTGGGTCAGGGCCTTGGTTTCGGCCTGCGAGCCATTGCACCAGAAGATCTGGCTGGGGTTGCACAGATTTGCCATTTCCTGGACCCAGGCCAGGATGGCGCGGTTGCTGGTGTTGCAGGCGCCGAAGGCTTCTTTAGTCATAATCACAAATTCAGTACGACGATGGTGGGATCAGCTGATGCCCGCGGCGCAGAAGTTTCGATTTCATGAACACTGTAACGGTCTGGTTCGGTCTGCTGCTGCGGCTCTCGATGCCTGCTATAACTTAGGCCCAACCGCCTTTCAATCCAGTAGATGTATTTCGCAAGAAACGAGAAGTATTTGCCAATTCGAGATAAGCGACAGGCCTTTGCATGCCTAATCTGGAAGCATCGAGATTGAATTTATCCAGGAGAGGTGGGGATCATAATGCCGAATGGCCGTGTCTGAAGATGAAAGCTAAGTTTGTCTGCAAATCCCCACCGGGTTCGGAGGCGACGGCTTCGGTTGAGGGACCCGGGCCGCAAAAATGTTCGAGCAGCCGGCCAGTGCCGACCCCCAAGCAGATCCTGGTGCCGATTGATTTTTCCGAGTGCTCCGCCTCCGCCCTGGATTATGCGCTGATGCTGGCCAGAAACTTCCACGCCCGACTCGTTCTGCTGCAGGTGGTTGAACCGGCGGTTTACCCGGACAGTTATTTGATGGCGCCAACAACCATGGAGGAGACCAACAATAATCTCATGACGGCAAGCCGCGAACGGCTGGCGGCCGTGCGACAACAACCGGCGCTGCAAGGCATTGCCGTCGAGCTTTTGGTCAGGATGGGCCGGGCGCAGTCGGAGATCCCGGACACGGCCAAAGCGACGGGAAGTGATTTGATTGTAATGGGGACGCACGGGCATGGCGGGCTTAAACACGCCTTGCTCGGCGGCACGGCAGAGCGGGTGATCAGGCACTCGCATTGTCCGGTTCTGACGGTGCGGGGCCCATAAGGTCAAGCGACTGCAGCGATCGGATTACCAGCGAGGGCCGGGCGAGTTTCACATTCGCTTCCTGGTCCTCTTGCTCCAGGCGGTCGCAACAGAATCAGCTGAGCAAGACGACGAGGAGGAGGAGGATTACCTGGCCGTCGTCCATAGGGCGCCATCGTCCCCGCGGCGGCGGGGCGCCTATTTCATAGCGTTAAGGAGGCATTCGCGGTATGTTCTGCCAGCGAAAGCATGAATCCTCCCGCAGGAGCTAAGTCGGCGGAACACCCATTCGACCCGACGCATTGTCTGGCACGTTCGGTGGCTAAAGCCCTCGAGGAAGAACCTTCGTTGGAGGCTGTTACTATTGATCGGGCGCATAAGACAATCTCGGTGGCCACGATCGGCCGGACTGATCCCCCCAAGGTTGCCGAGAGAATCAGTTCGTCGCTGCGGGTGGCCCAGGAAACTCAGGCTGAGCGGGGGTGCACCCTGCTGGCGGGAGTTGGCGAGTGCCGCAGTTGCGTTCAGCCTTTGGCCGAAAGCGAGCGGGGACGAATCACTATCCAACACCAGGGCGCTAAAACGACAATCGCCCGGGTCACGTGTCCGACGGCCCCGAAGTTCTGGCGTTGGAACGACCTTCCCTGGCCCAAAGTCGTGCAACGGGATGTCGAGTTCCTTGAACACATCGAGGAATTGGACGAGTGGAAGCCGCAATTAGCCGCGGCAATTGTCTGCGGGTTATTGGGGTTAAGCGCCGTGTTGTTTCGGACCAATCCGGCCGTTTCCTCCGCGGCGTTTGCTTTGGCTTACCTGGCCGGGGGCTGGTACACGGCGCAAGAGGCTTGGGAACGGCTCCGGAAACGCACCGTCGACGTTCATTTCCTCATGCTCGCCGTCGCCCTTGGCAGCGCCAGCATTGGCGCGTTGGGCGAAGGGGCGACTTTGCTCTTTTTGTTTTCGCTCTCGGGAGCCCTCGAGCACTTTGCTTTGGGCCGCACCCAGCGGGAGATTCGAGCGCTATTCCACACGGCGCCAAAATCGGCGACGGTGCTGGATGAAGCAGGTCAGGAGCGAGAAGTGGCGGTGGAAGAGCTGGTGCCCGGGATGCGCTTGCTGATCAAGCCAGGAGCCCAGTTTCCCGTGGATGCCGAGGTGGCCAAAGGCCAGAGCGCCAGCGACGAATCGAATCTGACCGGAGAGGCGACTCCGGTCGAGAAGCGGGTTGGAGATGGGGTGCTGGCGGGGACAATGAATCTGTGGGGCGCGATCGAGGCGATTGTGCTGCGGCCGGTGTCGGAGAGCTCGTTGCAAAAGATCATCAAACTGATCAAAGAGGCTCAACAACAAAAAGCCCCGGCGCAACAATTCACGGATAAATTCGGCAGCGCTTACACGTACTGTGTCCTGGGACTTTCGGTGGCAATGTTTTTTGTGTGGTGGCTGGTGTTGGGTCAGGCGCCCTTTGCGCGCCAGGGCCAAGCGCACAGTGCCTTCTATCATGCGATGACGCTGCTGGTGGTGGCTTCGCCTTGCGCGCTGGTGCTTTCGATACCTTCGGCGGTCCTGGCGGCAATTGCCTGGAGCGCCCGCCATGGAATTCTGTTTCGTGGCGGTGCTGCGGTCGAAAAGCTCGCCGGCATCGATACGGTGGCGTTGGATAAGACCGGAACGCTGACGACTGGCGAGTTGCGTGTTCAAACGTTGGAGAGCTTTCCGCCCGGCCGTCAGCATGAACTGGCGTGCCTGGCGTACTCGATGGAACGGCTCTCGACCCATCCCCTGGCGCGGGCAATTACGCGCTATGGTAAGCGACAGGGGTTTGAACCGGTGCCGTTGGAGAAATTCGAGTCGGTCACCGGCCATGGGTTGCGTGCGTTTTGTCGCGGAGCCGAATGCAGGGTTGGCAGACGTGAATGGGTCAACGCGGGTAATGGGCAGCTTGCGCAGGCCGCAATGGTGGCGCTCGCGGATGCCGGTCTTTCTGAAATCTGGGTCTCCTGGAGCGACGTTGCCGGACGGATTGTTCTGCGCGACGATGTGCGCGCCCAGGCTAAAGGGGTCCTGGACGAATTACGCAGGGAAGGGCTGCGGACCATGGTGCTAACCGGCGACCGCCAAAGCAGCGCCGATCATTTGCGAACCCAGCTGCACGTCGATGAGGTGCGGGCGGAATTAAAGCCGGAGGAGAAGTTGTCGGCGATTCACAAACTCATCAAAGAAGGGCGTAGGGTGGCAATGATTGGGGATGGGGTGAATGACGCTCCGAGCCTGGCGGCGGCGCAGGTCGGGGTGGCCATGGGCGCGCGCGGCTCCGATGCGGCGCTGGAGCAGGCGGATGTCGTGCTCATGCACGACCGCCTCGAGAATTTCCTGGCTGCTTTCCGCCTGAGCCAGCGTGCCCGGCGAGTGATCCGGCAGAATCTGGTCATTTCGCTCGGGACGGTCGTGATCCTGGTCACGCTGGCCTTGCTGGGAAGCATTCCACTGACGGTCGGAGTTGTTGGGCACGAAGGCAGCACGGTCATTGTAGTGATGAACAGCTTGCGACTCCTGTTCTCCAGGTCCGAATAGGGCGTATAGGACCTCGAATCGGAAAGGCGGTCACAAACTTCCTGAAACAAAAGCGATTCCTGCCGGGTAGTCTCTTCAGAACATGATTACTATTGTGGCTGAAGATAATACGTTGGCGGCGGGCAAGGCTCCGCTTGAGCGCTCCGCGTTTCACCCGCAAAATCGTGCGCGCCAGATCGCGTCGCGATGGATCGCGCCTGCGGTGCCGCGGGTTTTGCCCGACGACGGACCGAACACCCGTCATTCTGCTCTGCATTGGCGCCGCGTTCCGCCGCCTTACTCGAACTCGCCAGCGTGTTCGGCTAAGGAAATGATCTTCCTGGGCTTGCTGAGCGCCGCGGCTTTGCTGGCAATCGGGTATGGTTTTTGGTGCGGGATGGGGCTGGCGGGGAACTGGGAGCAATTCCAGGCGGGTATTGCGAAACTGATCCAGGCATGAGGATGAGAATGACCAACGAGCCAGCCGCCCGGACTGCCGCGACAGCCGAATGTCGCAAAACCATTGGCAAACACGACTAATCCAGCGCATGCGCAAATCTTTCAATACTGAATATGCAAGGGCTTTGCTTTCAGCGGCGTCCAAGAGGTAGACTGCGTTCGAATCAGGCGCGGCGAATCGATGCCAGACCCGCAACAGTTCGAGGCGTTTATGGCGAAGTACCAAAACATGGTATTTAGCACTGCCATGCGTTTATTGGTCAATCCGACGGAAGCCGAAGATGTTGCCCAGGAGGTTTTCCTTAAAGCGTACGAACGATTCGCCGATCTCAGCCAAAGTCCGACCGCCGGCGGCTGGCTGAAAACCGTGGCGACCAACATGAGCCTGAATCACCTGACCCGGTACCGGGCGCGCTGGAGCTTCTTTTCGGAGCTGGTCAAGAGCGGCGAAACCGAGGAAACCGACCCGATTGAATTTGCGGCGCCCGACACCTTCGCCCACGACCTCGAACAGGCCGACCGCCACAAAGTAGTGGAACAGGCGCTGCAAAAGCTGCCCCCGGCGCAACGCGTTCCCCTGGTTTTATTTCACCTCGAAGAACTGAGTTACGAGGAAATCGCGGCCAAGCTCAATGTTTCGCTGGGCAAAGTTAAAACGGATATTTTCCGGGCACGCGAAGCATTGCGTAAACGGCTCAGGACGCGGCGGGACGAGTTGATGCCCGGTTAGAAAGTTCGAAATGAATTCGGAGTACGAGCGACAGTTAGAGCAGGAGATCGATCGGGAGCTGAAAAGGCTGCCGGAATTGCAAGCGCCGGCGACCTTGTCGCGGCGGGTGATGGCGACGCTTCAACAGCGGCGCACGCTGCCTTGGTACCATCAGCCCTGGCAGAATTGGCCGCTGCCTTTGCGCGTTGCCGCCTTTGCCTTTTTATCAGGAATTTTCGGCGGCGTCTGCGTCGCCAGCTGGCAACTGACCAAAGCCGCCGGCGTCTCGCTCGCCTTGCAGGAAGTGGGGGGGCTTTTTTCCGGACTAACGACTCTCTGGAACACTCTCAATGTCCTTTTGGGTGCCGTAGTCCTGGTGGCCAAGCATCTGGGGACTGGCTTTATCGTCGCTTGCGCCGCCATCGCCGGGCTTGGATACGCTCTCTGCCTGATGCTGGGCACCGCCTGGGTGCGGCTGGCCTCCGCCCGGAGATGAATTCTTTATGACCTCAGAATCGAAAACCTCAGTACTTCGGATTACGTCGGCAGCATTCGTAGGAATGCTGTTTATCGGTCAATGCTTGTTTGCTCAAGACGCGCCTGCTCCGGCCCCGCCGGCAGCACCCGCCGCGCAAGAGCAACCGGCGGCCGAAGCCCAACCCGCAGTCAAGCCTCTGACGCCCGAGGCCGAACAGGCGCTGATCGATGACACGAACAAAACGGCTGGAGCCACCAATCCCGGCCAGGAAGATAACGAGCCCATGGCTGGCGGCCGAAATAGGGGCGGCTGGGGCCCTCCTTTAGTGGTGATCGGGCACGATGCCGAGGTGCCGGTCGGCGATTCAGTGGAAGCGCTGGTGGTTATTGGCGGCAACGGGAAAGTGCGTGGACGGGTGCGGGAGGCTGCGGTGATCATCGGCGGAGATCTCAGCATTTATGGCGGTGGCAGCGTAGGAGATGCCGCCGTGGCGGTGCTGGGCAATATCACCGCCCACACCGGGTCCCGCGTCCACGGCGATGTGGTGTCGGTCGGTGGGCGGGTGAAAGTTTCCCCGGGGGCCAACGTCCATAATCCGCAGATGGTCGAGTTTCCGGATGTGACCTGGTTGCGGAGTTGGTTCATCCAATGCGTGCTGCTGATGCGGCCGTTGTCGCTGAAGGTGACTTGGGTCTGGTTCGTCGCGGGGATTTTCGTGCTGCTTTATTTGTTAATCGCCGCCCTTTTCCCGCGGCCGGTGCGGGCCTGTGTCGATGAACTGACCGAACGACCTGCAACCACGTTTTGCCTCGGCTTGCTCACAATATTTTTAGCGCCCTTGGCGATCGTCCTGCTGGGTGTGACGGGAGTGGGGTTGTTGGTTGTGCCGTTCGTTTTGGCCGCCTTATTCTTTGGGGCGTTGATTGGACGGGTCGCTGTCCTTGAATGGGTCGGCTGGCGGCTCGCGCACACCTTCGGCGCCCAGAACCGGAGCAATGCAATAACCGGTTTGCTTCTGGGAGCGTTGTTAATCGCGGCGCTCTACGTCGTTCCGTTCCTCGGGCTGATCACTTTTGCGATTGTTAGCTTGTGGAGCCTGGGCACCGCGGTCACGGCCGCCTTTGGCGGGCTGCGACGAGAGATGCCGCAAAAGCCCGCCGCCTCATCCGCACCTCAAGTGACTCCCGCGATGGCCGCCGCTGCGGCTGCGACTGCACCTGCCATGTACCCAGTGACAAGCCCGGCTGGCACCATGGGTCCCGAGACCGAAGCGCAGCCCGCTGCCCAGATTCAGCCCTCAGGAGCACTGCCCGCGAATCCACCTGTCGTACCGGAAATCCTGACTTATCCCAAGGCTTCTTTTTGGGAGCGGCTCGGCGCCGCATTTCTGGACATAATTCTAGTGGGCATTCTTTGTGTAGTGCTGCACCCGGTCGCGTTTCTAGTGGTCCTGGCCTACTATTCCGGGCTCTGGGCTTGGAAAGGCACGACCATCGGCGGGATCGTCGTCGGGCTTAAGGTTGTCCGGGTGGATGGCAAACCATTGACTTTCCCGGTAACCTTGATTCGCTGCCTGGCGGCCGCGTTTTCGGTATTTGTGCTGTTCCTGGGTTATTTGTGGATCGCGTGGGACCCTGAAAAGCAAGGCTGGCATGACAAGATCGCCGGCACGGTTGTGCTCAAGCTGCCCAAAGGCGCACCGCTGATCTGTCTCTGAGCAAGGCTGGTCAGACCTGAAACCCGAATCCGGATGAAGCGCAATGAATTCCGATTTCGGGTTTCAGCTTCGCATTCGGACTTAATCACTCCCCGTCGGCTGGAAGCAATAGAGCGCCTTTTCTGTACGCAAAAAAAGCCGATTGCTCTTCAAACAAGGGGTAGCGTATATCTTTTCGTGAAAATTGCGGGATGAAATCAAACGCCATTCTTTGGTGGCTGCCACAACGCTGACGGTCCCGGGTTCGCTGGCGAAATAGACTTTTCCGTCGCCCGCAGCAGGGGAAGCGAAATAATTGCCAAAACCCGGCACGCGATCTTCTTGCAGCAACTCACCGGTAGCGGCGTCGAGTTTAGTAACGATCCCGCCTTCCTTTACCATCCACACAATCCCGTGGTCCAGCACCGGGGTCGCCACATACGGAACGCCGCGGCTGTATTTCCATACGACCGCTGACGGATCCAATTCACCCAGCCCGCTGGGTTTAATCGCCAGGATCGCATTCTGGGCGCGAGCAAATACTTCCGCATGGCGTTCCCATTCCTTTTGATTGAGCATGCCATCCTGATCCAGGTCCATGCGATAAAACCGGTCCAGCACCTCGTGATCGTCGATTTCGTCTTTGGAAAGTTTGCCATCGTGATTGGCATCCCATTTGGCTACGGCGTTTTCCCAGGACGGCAGGGAAATGCGTTTCCCCGAATCGCCCCCAGGAGCCCAGGAAGCCATGTACACCAGCGGGCCTTCGGTGAAGGGCGTGGGAATAACAATCCGGGCCAAGCCGTTTATCCACCAAAGCGCATGGCCATTCTCCGGGTCATAAGCCGTGAGCCGGAGCGCGCCAGCCACCAGCAATTCGCTTCGCCCATCTCGACTCCATAGCGCCGGGGTCGAGTAACTCCGCACGGCGTCTGGACGCGGCACTTTCCACAGTGGCCGCCCCGTTAACCGGTCAAAGGCCGCCAGAAAACTGTCTTTGTCATGATCTTGATTGATCACGACTTCGTTGCCGATGAGCATCGGCGAGCTCCCGGCGCCGTATTCATCTCGGAAGGGCCCCATCTTCTGTTGCCAGAGCTTTTTGCCTTCCAAGTCGTAACAAAACAGGCCGGCGCTGCCGAAAAAAGCGAACACGTGTTCGCCGTCGCAAGCGACGGTGGCCGTGGCGGGATTACCCAGCGGATGCGTCTGTTCCACTGTCTCTGGCACCAGCGGGACGCGCCAAAGCTGTTTCCCGCTCTTTTGATCGAGCGCCACGACTGCCAATTCCTTGGATTCCTGGCGATAGGTGGTTAAAAAGATTTTCCCGGCGGCCAAGATGGGAGTGGAATGGCCGGAATCCAAAGGAACGCGCCAAACCAGCGCATCGGCCGCGTCCAATTGCGAGGGCAGGGGACCGGTGCCGGTTTGCAATCCATGATCGGAACGGAAGTATTCGAAAGAAGTGCTCGCCACGTCGGCGGCGGACAGCCAGGAGGCGGGCGAAATCAACACAAGCCATAACAACGACTTCTTTAACGAGGGCATATTGGAATTGATTCTAAGTGACAACTCACCGCCGGGCCAGTCCGTATGCAATTTAGGCGTAAACAGCAATGGAAATGATCGCGATTCTGGCAGATCCACGCCTGGTGCGGCGCCAAAACCAAATAGGACAGAACGGTGAAAAAACTTTGTTCTGACCTAAGAACAACGGCTCCAGCTACATCGCGCAGGCACTTTTTGGCACTGAAATTCGCATTGAAGATCGAACGCAGCCTGTGACGAGCGATTTCGACGTCGCCGCGCGAAGGTGGCGACGAACCAAAAACAACCAAAACCAATAAAACGTGAGGCGCCCGACATCTGACGCCTGCCAAAGAAAGGAACTATGAAGAAGGAAAGACTAAAACGACCGCTAATCTTGACAGCAACTGTGTTAGCGGTGCTGGCGCTCAACGCCCGAGCTGATGATCGGCACGACAACAACGCCGACCATGACTCTGATGGCCCGGGCTTAAGCGCAGCGAGCTCAGTCAGCGTCATACCCCCGTGGGCCGACCCGGTTTACGACGTGAACAGCAATCCAACCTCCGATCCGAATGCGGACGTTTACAGCAACGCCGGAGGACATTGCAACCATATGTTCCCCATTACTTCTCCGACCGGCTCGCCCGTTACTGTGAGTCAATGGCGTGCCGTTGAGGGAGTCGCAAACGTTAGTGTCGAGCGACAAGGCACGAGGATCCATCTCAAACTCAGCAAGCTTCAGCCCAACGGGGTATACACTCTGTGGATCCTGGGTTTTGGGCCCCCGGGTGTAACGCCGGATTTGGCGAACCTGGCTGGGGTCGGCGCATTGGGCAAACCCGATGGCAGCCAGAACCGGTTTGTCGCCTCAGCCCACGGCGAAGCGGAGTTTTCCATCTTGGAACAAGAAGGCCCCTATAGCGCTGCCACGGTTGCGCCGGGAGCTTTCATTCCTAACAATCTGTTCGATCTCGGGGCCTTCATGATCCTGGGGGCTTATCATCCAGACGGCCAGACCCATGGACCGGTGCCAGGTAACGCCGGTTGCGGATACGCCGTTCAGTTCGCTTTCAACTTCCCCAATGATCCGCGCGACAAAACTGTCGTCCGGAACATGGGCGGAGTGGTGCCGTTATTCCTGCGCACGAAGGATTCAAATGGCAACTTGGTGGCGCTTCCAGCTAACCCGGACGCCTCGACTCTCCTTTGGGAATCTCGCTTCGGCAATCCCGTCACCGCGCCCGATGCTCACCAAATCACCTGGGGCGAGTACAGCCAGGTCAAAGCCGGGGCCAGCGCCACCTGCGTCCGGGACGGCACCTTGGTGCACATCCATGCCAGCGGCCTGGTTCCCAATGCCACCTATACAGTTTGGACACTCGTCTTTAACGGCCCATTCCCTGCGGGTCCCAATCCCTCCAATCCCCTGGATCCCAATGGCCCATTCCCATTTGGAAATCTCGTCGGCCTTGGAGCTCTGGGTCTGCCGGATGGCAGCCAGAACGTTTTCCATTCCTCCTCGAACGGTGAAGGCGAACTCACCGCCGTCATGCCGCCTGGGCCGATGTCAATCTCGCCGCCATGGCTCACCGCGCATTACGACGTGAACGGCTGTTTGCTCAACGAACTCGAGTTCCATCTCGTGGCGGTGTATCACTTCGACGGGATGAGCTACGGCCCAGGGCCTGGTTATCAGCACGGAGCAGTTGAACACTTCGGTGTTCAGATGAAACCATAGGCATTTCTGTCAACAGGTCGGCGCCGGCCAACTGGCGCCGACCCAACTTGCGTTGGCATTGAAATAATCCCTTCAAGGAGCCGCCATGAACCACAATCATACAACCGCTATTGGTTTGTTCTTATCTCTCGGCGCACTAACCGTCGCCACGCCGCTCTCCGCCCCCGCAGCCGACATCGGGCGCGAGGTCGCTATCCCGCGGCATTTGCAGGATGGCGAAGAGTACCAGATTCCGCTCCGCGACCTCATCGGGTTTGGCCAGCAGTTGTTTACTGCCAATTGGACCATCGAAGAAGGAGGCGGACGCCCTCTGACCAAAGGCACGGGAGCCCCACTGGGCGACCCTTCCCAGCCGCTGGTTTTCCCAAACAACTTCAACCGCCTCTCCGGTCCGGACGCCAACTCCTGTGCGGGCTGCCATAATGCTCCATACGGGATCCCCGGCGGCGGGGGCGACATCGTGGCCAACGTTTTCGTGCTCGCCCAGCGTTTCGACTTTTTGACCTTTGATCGAATTGACACTCTGAGCACCCGAAATTCCCTGGACGAACTTTTCCGGCCGGTGACTGAGCAAACCGTGGCTAATTCAAGAGCCACCCTGGGTATGTTCGGGTCGGGCTTTATCGAGATGCTGGCGCGGCAAATGACGGCCGACCTCCAGGCCATTCGCGATCAGACCGCTCCGGGAGAGGCTAGCCAGCTCCTGACCAAGGGCGTGTCATTCGGCATCATCGCTCATCGGGCCGACGGCACGTGGGACACGTCGCTCGTCGAAGGACTGCCGCCTCAGGCGTTGGCCAGCACGGGAACCACTCCGCCAACACTGATTCTGCGTCCGTTTCACCAGGCCGCCAACCGCGTCTCGCTGCGCGACTTCTCCAATACCGCCTTCAACCATCACCATGGAATTCAATCCACCGAACGTTTTGGTAAAGACACTGATCCCGACGGAGATGGGGTGATGAACGAAATGACTCGCGCCGACATGACCGCGGTGTGCCTGTACCAAGCCACCTTGCCCGTGCCCGGCCGCGTCATCCCCAATGACCGCGAAATCGAAGCGGCAGTTCTTCGAGGGGAGTCACGTTTTGAGAGTATCGGCTGTGCCCAATGCCACATTCCAAACCTGCCGTTAGATAATAAGGGTTGGGTCTTTATCGAGCCTAACCCTTACAACCCGCCCGGCAATCTTCAGCCCGGGCAGGCGCCTCCCATCGGCGTGGACCTTACCGATGATTGGTTGCCAGGCGCGCAGCTTAAACCCGACCGCAACGGGATCGTGTGGGTTCCGGCTTACACCGACCTCAAGCTCCACAATATTTGTGATGGACCCACGGACCCAAGCACTGAAGCGCTTGATATGAACCAGCCTGCCGGGTCGGCAGGTTTCTTTGCCGGCAATCAGAGATTTCTGACCAAGAAACTTTGGGGCGCGGCCAATGAGCCCCCTTTCTTTCACCACGGAAAGTTTACAACTTTGCGCCAATCCGTTCTGGCGCATTCGGGTGAAGCCATGGCCAGCCGTCAGGCTTTCCAGCAACTGGCCAAATACGACCAGGATTCCATCATCGAGTTTCTGAAGACTCTTCAGGTCCTGCCGCCGGGAACCAAGCATTTGATTGTGGATGAGAATGGTCGCGAAAAGAAATGGCCGCCGGCCGACCGTGAGCACGGCTACTAGTCGCCAAACCCCGAGACTCGACGCAGTCGCAAATAACCACTTTCTCCTCCGCTCCAGGCAGAGGGGAACCAAAAAAACAAAACGAGGCCATTGAAAGCCTCAGCAACCAAAAACTATGAAAATCATTAACAAAATCGGCATTGGGCTGGCGACCGTAGCGTTGCTGGCAGTAGCGAGTTCGTCGCTGCGTGGCAACGATGAGAAACATGATTCGTGGAAGAAGATCGTGATCGACGTGGCCTGCGATGCCACGACGTTCAGTCTGAACAAAACCATGGATAGCGACGCCGGGCCCGTGCGCGGCTCATCCTTCATCGTCAACGGGAAGATCTATCCCGGTGGCACGATCCAGCCGGGCAACGGATTCAATATCAACACCCCAGGCATGATTGGCACTTGGGTCTGCCGGGGCGCGTTCAATTTCAACGACGCGAGCGTTCCGGCGCAATCCAGTACGCAGAGTTACCTCTTTGACCCGTCAGGTTCGCTGGCGGTAAACGATTCCCTGGCCAGCGTCGGAGAAGAAGGCGGAGTAACCACACATCGAGTGGTTAGTGGAGGAACGGGCGTGTACCGTGGCGTGATTGGGGAAGTTCAACAGGAGGTATTGGGTGTCAACAGCTCGGGTTTGTTTAACTTCCGCTTCACCTTCAAGGTGCGGAGCCTGGATGACTAGACTCAAGAAGGTCGCAGGTTGACGCCGAGTTTCCCGGACCAGGATCCGGGAAGCCGCCACTAAGAGCGGCAGTATCATTGCAAGACTATCGCCGGGCAATCAGCGGGAAGCCTTGGGTCAGAGTGGAGCTTGGGTTTGCCGGACCGCCGGCAAACTCAAGCTTACTGTGGCACCAGGAACGAATTCGGTGAACAGCCGGGCAGGGGATACTTAAGGAGTCAGAGAGGGGAGGGTTTACGCCGACAGCAGTGTTATTCTGCGGTTGGTCACTGACCTGGCCCATTGGCCACGCATGGTGGAGAGCTAATTTTTTGCTGCCGAGTTGGTCTGAAGGGGGGGACAGGGGCCGGCTGCGTCGACTGGGTGCTGTGAACAGCTCTGTTATTGCGGCCGGTCTTGAGCTGACTGGGCAATTCTAACGCGTTCAGATTTTCTTCTCTGAAGCCTCAGCTCTTGATATTGGGAATGTAGGCAGTCCAGGACCTGATCGCGCGTGTAGCGGCAGTCTGACCTCACAACAATTTTATCAAGCAGGGTGTTGAGTGATTGAAGGGCAGCGAATCGATCCTTGTGGTGGCAATGCTCCGCCTGCCACCAGGCCTCAAGAATTGATTCAATCTCGGGGTTTCGCGACATCGAAGAGCTGCAAGATGCCCTCGTTCGTTTTCGCTGAGTTTTGAGGTCCGTGCTGCCGACGCATCGTATTATACAGTGATTCTAACGTGGCTTTAAGATCGGCTTCTGTAAAACCAGTTGGCGGCAATGCCATCCCCATTTTGCGAACTGAGTCCAGGACCGTTTCGCCATCAGAAATCAAGTTAGAAAGGAAAACCCGATGATCGTCGATCATGCTCTCAAACTTACCCGTCACCATGAATTCCTCCTCAGAGAGCCGGAAAGCATCCACCTGGGCGAGCCAGAATCCGGCCAGTACGGTGTGTTTAACCGGTGCTGGAATTGAGGGATCATTGAGTATTGTAGCCAACAACTCCTCGACGCGGCCTGCGGGAATTTGCATCTCGCCAGGCTGTGAAAAGTCCGGAGGGCATGTCTCACGCGAAAAGGAAGCTCGTTTAAACTCCGCAACAGCCATAATAGGTGGATTCTATGCGCACAGGATGCGCACCTACAAAGCAAACCATAGGCCACCTTGGGTGTCAACGCTTGTTTGACCGAAAGTTTTGGCGATTTTCTAATAAACGACTGGTACTCAAAGTGCAACGTGACCGAAAAAGTTCGCGATTTCCGAAGTTTTTCGGCCACCCTTTTTCAAGACTCTTTCAAGGGCATTTCCGCCAAGCGAATTGACCTCAAAAATGGGTGTCGGCGTTCCTTACACACTGGTCGCTATAAACTACTTGCGTTTGGACATTTCGATTGAGCCCGGTTTTCGGAATGGACCGAAATCGAGCGGTCGCCTAAGACGTAAGTCCTTGGTTCCGTTCTACTCGGGCCAGTTCCGGCCTACTCGGCACTAATTGAGCGCTTTTCTCGGCCAAGAGTCAACATTGAATTCCAGATTAGGCGAAGCCAGTCTGACTGAATATAACAAACATTGTGCGAAATCACTAAGGAGGGTCAGATCTGAGAGTAATCCGCAGCGACCAAGGAGAGATTGGTAATGCCGCACAGGATGGCTTTATCGCTGTATTCGGGCATGGCGCTGAGTTTTTTCCATTCCGGGTGTGATCCAAACCGGCCCCAAGCCGCTTTCTGTTCTTCTTTATCTTTGAAAACCAGCATGTACGTAAGATTTGGCATTTTGGACCCGACCAGCGTTTGGCCGAAAAAGACCGCGTTGAGGCCGACCTCGCGAAAGAGCTTCATCTCGCCGGCGTCGTTGAACATTTCAATTTTTTTGAGGCCGGTCTTTGCACTCGGGCTTTCGTAGGTGCGCAGCTGGAAGACGCGCCCGGAATTGGTTACGGGAGTTTCCAAGTGCGGCATGCCTTTGAAAGCGCGCATCAGGGAACTCTCTATACGCTTAAAGGCCGGCGCGCTAGCCGGCGCATTGATAAAATCGGCCCCTTTGGACAGGAACTCCTGGTCGCCAGCCAACTGCTGCGAGACCGTGAGGAACGATTCAATCGAAGCGTGGCGGAGAAGCACGTAAATGGGACTGATGCCTTCGGCTGGGTAAAACACTCCCACGGGCTTGAGGCCGAGCCGATTAAGCGCCGGTATAGCGGCCTCTTTCAGAAAGGTGTCGACTTTTGTTTTTTGGTCCTGGTTTTCCACGCTGACCTGACGCAACTCATAAAAGTCGCGTTCAGCCGGCTCTCCGACTGCTTCCGAAGGAGTTGGTGAAGCCACGGCCGCCAGGCTGGCGGACCCCGAAAGGGCGATGAATTGTCGTCGGTTCATATTCTGTAGGGTAAATTTAACTGAACGCCCCGGCCATGTCACGGCTGAGGAATGGCCGGGTCGCCCTAGCTTACTGTCGGAGCATGCACAGCAGCGAGCCGACAAAACCACAGGACAAGCCAAAACCGACGCTGCCGTAGAACCACCAGATGGGCAAGCGCGCGGCGCTGAAGCTGCGGCGGCCATCCACTTGCAGTCGAATTCCGCGCTCGACAGTCTCCTGGATGCGCGTGCTGAGAACCAGGCCAGGCGTGGCGTTGTCATGGAGGCTTGCTTCTTCAATTTCGAGCAACGCCTGGACCGCCCCATGAAGCAGTCGAT
This sequence comes from Verrucomicrobiia bacterium, assembly GCA_035651635.1. Classification (GTDB taxonomy): domain Bacteria; phylum Verrucomicrobiota; class Verrucomicrobiia; order Limisphaerales; family UBA8199; genus JANXQE01. The sequence goes on from DASRFK010000097.1 coordinate 46,661, forward strand.
TGTAATAGCGCATATCGAGAATCCAAACCGCGACCCAGAACAGGAGCAGCAGCAGAAAAGCGCCCGCGAGCACACCACAGCGCAATTTGGGCACGAGATCTCCTCGCACCAGCACCCCCGCCAGCGTGGCTAAAGCGGCAACTCCGCCCAGGGCTTGGGTTCTGAGCCTGATGAGCAGGTCGTTAAAATGCATGGCCACCCCTTCATAGGATTTCCACAATACAAACAGACTGGGTATCGTTTTCATCCGTGCAGAATGGCACAGCGACTTGGACAAATACTGGCCAAGTGATCTGATTGACAATCCGCGGCGTAACGGTGACTCCGCAGAGCGCTGCTGTCTAAGCCCAAACAATGCAGCTAAAAACCACCGATGAACACCGATTCGCCCGGATCAGACAGGGGCAGAAGCTATCTCGGGCAAGGCTGCTCCGTTCACCTAAAGGTGATGCGAGCTCAGGCAGCCGAGTTGATTGCAATCAGCTCATTTTATCAGTGTTCATCGTGTCCATCCGTGGTTGAACTGCATCGTTACGGCTGAGGCATGAGAGCAACGGCGGGGTTGAGTCGCGACGTCGCCACAGGTCAATAACTCTGCTTGGAAGCTCGGCTGCGTTTAAGCAGAGCACTCAAACTGCGCCGGGCGCTGCGCACCGCGTGCAACAGGGACGGCCTCTCGACGCTGCCTTCGGCGACATCGATCGAGGCATTCATCAGCCGCTTTTTGTAAAGGCTGATGCCCGTGCCCACATCGATGGATCGCAAACCTAACTCTTCGGCGACCTGGGCCATTTTGAGCAGAAGAATCAGACCCGGCGAGTACTTTGCGAACCGGCGGTCATAGGCTGGGAACCAATAGTGCCAGACCGTTTGAGAGCGCATCCCCAGATGCCCAGCGATCAGGAATGACCCGGCATAGAGCAAGGAAAGCATCCCGGCGAAAGACGGGGTCTGAACCGCGTGGATTTGTCTAACGAGGCCGCATCCCCAATCGCTGGCGAACAGATCGGGCCATCCGCTGCGCCGATATTGTTGAGATTTCCAGGCGACCACGCGCTCGAGGGCACCCGTATCATTGGAATGGGCCACGAACCGGAGCGGCCCCACCTCACGTTCCAGTCGGCGCATCCGGTACTCGCAATCGCGCAATTGCCGCGTGCCGGCTGCCGATCGCTCCGCGGCGTACGCCTGATATCCCTGGCTGAGGTCTATCTGCGCCGAAGGTTCGCACAATCGGTGGAATGACTTGAAACTGGATTGAGTCGCTATAAGCCTGTCAAAATCCCAGGCCACCAGACCACACGCTTTCAGCAACTGCCGCGGGTCACATTGGAATCCTGGCCCGCAGACAAGACCTTGATAATCCGAAACAATTCCGCCGGCCGGAATGGCGCGAGACCGTCCTTTGCGTTGAAACGGGAAAAAGCCCACGACCCCGCCGTTGCTTTGCAGAATCGCCACTTCGACGTCGTCGCGGACGGTCGCTACGCTCAAGACGAATTCGGGTGAGAAACAAGGGTTGGCCAGGTCAGGATTAGATTCCTGCAGAAAACGCCACCGTTCCAGATGTTCAGGCCGCAGCCGGAGGGCCGGCACGACCAGGACGTCTGGGTTCACGGCCGAAACGAAAGCGCACGAGGGCGCGTCGCAAAGGCTGTCTGGACCGCAAAGTGACTGCACAGGTTGTTGATTGATGAGCTCTCAGAAGTTATTTTGGCAGTCGCCTCGCGTAAAACAAGGTGGGGCATTCCCCTCCGGCCCGGCTTTGAATCCTCATCCCTGGCGAGGTGGGGTCCTTACCCCATATATTTCAGCGGGCGCCAAGCAATTTTGAATCGATGTCAGCAGGAGAATTGGAACAAAGTTTTCGGTTCACGACGCCTCGTCCGCGAGCAACTATATCGGCGGCGAGTGGTTGGTCGGTCAGCCGCGCGCAGCTTTTTGGATTTGTGGCTGTTTATTGCGCAGCGAATGCTTTGTTACGTTGGACGGTATCGGAGACAGCTGGGATTGACGACGTGGACCAGATCCTTCGAGCCCAGATTTGGAACCTGGGCTACGGGCCACAGCCGCCGCTCTATACCTGGCTGACGAAGCTTTTCCTGGGCGCATTCGGCTACAATGTTTTGTCCATGCTGTTGCTCAAGGAGCTGATTATTTTCTCGATTTACGCGGTGATTTACGCCGCCGCACACCGGCTGACCGGCAGCCATCTCCATGCGGTGCTAGCCACGGTGCTGCTGCAGGCCAACTTTTCGATCGCCTGGGAAGCCCACCGTGAACTGACCCATACGGTTTTGCTTTCGGCCCTGGCCGCGGCGACCGTCTGGGCCTTTATTGGCCTGGAAAGGGACCGCTGGCGGCCGTACCTGGTGCTGGGAATTTGCTCCGGGCTGGGCATGCTGGCCAAGTATAACTTTGCGCTGGTCTGGTTGGCTCTGTTCCTGGCGGCGCTCTCGCTTCGGGACCTGCGGCCCCTGCTCTTCAATCGAAAAATGCTGGTGGCTCTTCTTTTGATGGTGGCGCTCTGTGCGCCCCATTTTATCTGGGTAGCCAGACATCCCGTGCTGGCTTTTTCTTCGGTGCCGAAGCTCAAAATGGCCACGCCAGGCGATTGGTCGTCCGTGGCACAGGCCTTAGGCAAATGGATTATGGCCATCCTGGCCCACGCGGGTCCGATGGTCGCTTTGGTTGCTTTAGCTTTCGTTCCCGAGATGATTCAGCGTTCGGGTGGCCAGGCGTCGCTACCCGTCAAAAGGAGATTTGAGCTCGCGCGAGGCGCTGATCTTTTTCCATCAACCTTCCAACAACAGCTCCTGGTGCGCACCCTGCTCTTCATCCTGATCCTGGTCACGGCAAATATCATTATCTTTCGCGTGACCGGGGTTCGGGACCGATACGTTCAGCCGTTTTTCGTTTGGCTGCCCGTCCTGCTGGTCGGCGCGTTGCCGCGGAAAATTACGGCGCGTGCCGTAAGGTTTTTTCTGCCGCTCGCCGGGCTTGGCGCAGTTGTGGTTGCCTTGGTAGCTCCCGGTCGCATCTTGCTGACGGAAAGTTTAAAAAAGAATGAAATCCTGAACACTCCCTTTCGCAAACTGGCAATGGATCTCAAGAGTGCAGTTGAAAGAGCCGATTGCATTGTGGCCGAGAACCACCGGGTGGCGGGCAACTTGCGCCTTTGGTTTCCGACCAAACTCGTGCTTGACCCTGAAGTGGCGCCCCTGTTTCAACCGGCGCATCGCAAAACGCTTCTAGTTTGGGAGAGCAACAGTAACGCTCAACCACCGACGGAGCTGCTCCGCTTCGTGAGGTCGTTCAACGAGGCCGCTAAAATGGATGAGAGCCGCACCGTGGAGGAACTGCTCAAGTACCACCATGTCCGCACGATTCGTTTGGGCGTGGCCTTAGTGGAGTGAGCCGGCTGCTTCAAGGCTCGCGCGGCTGCGGGGATCGGTAGAGTTGCAGAAACTGATTTGCCGTGCGGCTCCAGGAGAAATCGGCCGCCATGGCATTGAGCCGAAAATGCCGGAGCAGGTCCGGCCGCTCGTACAAGGCGAGCGCCTTGCGTATGCCTTTGGCCAATGCCTGTCCGGAGTACTCGTGAAACTTAATGCCGTCGGCCCGGTCCAGGTCCTCTTTGGGGTCGATTACCGTATCGTCCAGCCCGCCGGTCGCCCGCACAACCGGGATAGCCGCATAACGCAGGCTGTACATCTGGTTCAGACCGCACGGCTCGAACCTGGAAGGCATGAGAAAAAAATCACATCCAGCTTCGATCCGATGCGACACGCCTTCGTCGAAACCGATGCGCACCGATGCGCGCTCCGGGAATCGCCGCGCGAGCTCCTGAAAGGCGCGCTGGAAAACCGCCGACCCGGACCCGATTTGGACGAATTGGATTTCTCCGTTCAGCATTTCGGCCAGGGCATCGAGCATGATATCCACGCCCTTCTGTTCGACCATCCGGCCAATGCTGCCGAACAAGGGAATGCTCGCGTTTTGCGGCAAGCCAAACTCGCGCTGCAGCTCAAGCTTGTTGAGGGCTTTGCCGCTGAGGTCTTCGGCCGAGTAAGAGTGTTTGAGGTAGGGATTTTGAGTCGTATTCCACTCGTCGTAGTCCACTCCATTAAGGATCCCGGATAAAAGGTGCTGGCGCTTGCGCAGCAAGCCGTCCAGGCCGCAACCGAACTCGGGCGTAGTAATCTCCCGCGAATAGGTCGGACTGACCGTCGTCAGCAAATCGGCGTAAGAAATGCCTGCTTTCAGGCAATTCATCTGGCCGTAAAACTCCACGCCCTCGGGCGCGAAATATTCCCAAGGCAAATTTGTGAGTGCGAACTGCGATGCCGGAAAAATGCCCTGGTAGGCCAGGTTATGAATGGTCGTGCATACCCGGGGTCCCTGCCCTGCCCCGGACCTCCGCTGATAATGCAGAAGCAACGCGGCAAAGGCCACCTGCCAGTCATTCAAATGAATCACTTCCGGCCGCCAAGACAGGTGCTGCGCCAGATACGTCACCGTCTTGGCCAAAAAGAGAAAGCGTTCCGCATTGTCCGGGTAATCGATGCCGTCCTTTTGATACAAGCCAGCCCGCTGATAAAATTCGGGCTGGTCGACAAAGTAAATGGTCAAGCCCGGCAGCGCTTCCAAAGCCCACACTTCTCCCGGGACCCGTCGCATCCCCAAGGGAATTTCTAACGCACATTCAGGTTGCAGTCCGGGGAAACGTTCGCGAATGCCCTGGTACAACGGAGTGACGACCCCGACCCGCTCCCCTGCTCGCACGAGCGCTTTGCCCAAAGCTCCCACCATGTCCGCCAGCCCACCCGTTTTGGAGTACGGATGCACTTCGCTGCTGGCGAGCAGGATGTTCATAAATCCTTCCCGTCGCCGGCGCGCGGACTTTCCAGTCGCCAAAAAGCAGCCACCGGGCTCCCTTCACCTCGATCCTTTCCATGAACCGAACGCAAAAAGCCCGCCCTCACCCCGGCCCTCTCCCCCAGGAGAGGGAGGAGCTTTCGCAGCGCAGTTTGGGTCCATGGTCGCAATACATCTGCATGCGCAAAAGATGGCTCTCCCTGAACAGACCGGGTTCCAAAGGTTCTGGAGTGAGCGGCCTTGCGCTTTTGGCTCGTACCGGGCGCGCGACACCCCTCCCCTGCCCTGACTTTGAGGCTTGAGTTCATTGCCCGCCGAGTCGATGCGTCAAGGAGCTATCCTTTCGGCTTTGAGATACGATTGTAGCGGTGCGGGGATGGTTACGCTCCCATCAGATTGTTGGTAGGTTTCGAGCAGCGCCACAAACAGCCGCGCGAGCGCCGTCCCGCTCCCGTTGAGGATGTGCGGGAATTTGTTTTCACCCGACTCGCTTTTGAACCGCAGGTTCATTCGGCGCGCCTGAAAAGCTTCACAATTTGATACACTGGACACCTCGAGGTAGCTCCCCTGCCCTGGCGCCCAGACCTCAAGGTCATAGGTCTTGGCGCTGGCGAAACCCATATCGCCAGTGCACAGCAGCACTACGCGGTAATGCAAGCCGAGCAGCTGCAGCACGCGCTCGGCGTCGGCCAGCATTTTGTCATGTTCCGCGTACCCCGTTTCCGGCCGGACAATTTTAATCAATTCAACCTTGTCGAACTGGTGGACGCGAATCATTCCGCGCGTGCCCACGCCTGCTGCTCCGGCTTCACCGCGAAAACAGGGCGTGTAGGCGCAGTACTGGATTGGCAGCTGACTCTCGGGCAGGATCTCCTCGCGATGGATGTTGGCCACCGGGGTCTCGGCCGTCGGGATCAGGTAAAGCTTGCCCAGCGTGCCGGGATCGAGGCCTTCCTGAACCCCATAATACTGATCGACAAATTTCGGAAACTGCCCCACGCCTTCGAGGCATTGCGGTCCGACCATGAAGGGCGGCGAAATCTCAGTGTAGCCGTGCTCACGCATATGCAAGTCGAGCAGGAATTGAATCAACGCGCGTTCCAGCCGGGCTCCCCAGTTCGTGTACAACACGAAGCCGCTTCCCGATAGCTTGGCCGCCCGGGCGAAATCAACCAGTTTCAACTGTTCGCAAAGTTCAACGTGCGACTTGGGTTTGAAGGCGAATTGCGGCTTTTCGTGGTGGGTTCGGATGACGGGATTATCTTGCGCGCTTTTGCCCATCGGCACCGATTCATGCGGCAGGTTCGGCAACCGGAGCATGACTTGGTGCCGCGCTGCGTCCGCTTCGGAAGCTTCCTTATCCAATTCCGTGATCCGATCGCCCAACTCGCGTGTCTCTTTTTTCTTGGCCTCGGCTTCGGCGGTTTTTTTCTGACCCATCAACGCGCCAATTTCTTTGGACGCTTTATTGCGCTGGGCTTTGAGCAACTCGACCTCATTGAGGATCTTGCGTCGTTGCTCGTCGAGTCGAAGCACTTCATCGACATGCGCTTCGTCCCCGGCCCCGCGAGCGGCCAGGCGCTCCCGCACAAAATCCGGGCGTTCGCGGATTACTTTGATGTCGAGCATCGGCGCATTATAGGTACGAGTGGGTGAGGGGCAAGCCCACCCTTGCGGGGAGAAACCCGAAGGCGTAAGACCGGAAATGCGAAGCACTCGTTTCGTTAACAACCAGTCTCAACCGTTCCCAATCGTGTCCATTTGTGCCACTCGGGGTGGAACTTGATTCTGGCTGAAACGCGATGCCGCTGCCGAGAGCTCAGATTTAAGCTTTCCACCATTTGTGGCTTTGCTTTATATGGACGGAAATGAACCCTATCTCCAGACGCGACTTCATCCAGAAAACCGCTCTCGGCTGTGCCGCGGCCGGCATCCTGACTGGTACTCAAATCAATCTTATGGCCACTCCACTGAACCTTCCCATCGGCAGCCAGGTCTGGCCGCTGCGCTCAATGCTCAAAGATCTTCCCGCGTTCGCCCAAAAGATTGCCGCCATCGGCGTCGCCCGGCTCGAACTCTGCTCTCCCATCGGGTACGGCGCCGAGTTCGCTTCGTTGTCAGACGCAAAGGAAGTTAAGAAGATCCTTTCGGACCACGGCCTCGCTTCGGAGAGCTCTCATTTCAGCATGAAAGAGCTCCGTCACAGTCATGAGAAATCCATCGCTTGGGCCAAAGAAATCGGCATTACCCAGATGATTACCGCCAGCCTTGGCGACGGCAATGGCGGGGAACATCCGACCATGGACCAGGTCAAACGCGCCGCCGACGAGTACAACCGGATTGCGGAAGCCTCGGCCAAAGCCGGGCTCCAGCAAGGCTTGCACAATGAAGGCTTCGAGTTGTCGATGGTGGATGGCAAGCGGACCTACGATTTGCTATTCGATCTACTGGATCCCAAGCTCGTCAAATTCCAGTTTCAGATGTCCACCATCACCGCCGGCCTGATAGCGGCCGACTATTTCAACCGCTACCCCGGCCGTTTCTTCTCGATGCATTTACAGGATATCGATATGAACACGCCCAGCCACCCGCAGGTGCCTCTGGGCAAAGGCAGCATCGATTGGGGGAAAACCTTCCGCGCGGCACAAATCGGTGGAGTCAAAAACTATTTTGTCGAACAGAACTGGGAGTTCACCCAACAAAGCGTTGCCTATCTCAGGAAGTCTGAATTCTAGCCCTGGCCCCGCGCTTATTGACGGGCTTGGTTCGTGCGGCGGGCTGAAATCCTGGTCTCGACCTTTTGAATGTAATTGCCGGCGTCCTGCTGTTCCACAAGCTTCTGGTGGTTGCTAATCAGAGCCGGGTGTGTTGCCGGGGGGCTGACCGCCAGATCACAAGCCAATGCGAGATCGGCCATGGACTTCTGGTTGACCGAGAGCGGTGCTTTTGGGTCCGCGGCAAAAATTTTGGCGATATCCGCCGGGCCGGTGATTGCCGAATCAGATGCCGGCGCCGGAAGCGAGGTCAGAGCATCCATTGGAGACAAACGCGCCGCACTGGCGTTGAGCGCAATTTCCAGGGTGTTTGCGGCCGCATCGCGTTGCGTTAAAGGGTTTAGCCCAAACAGCTTTTCAACCGTCGCCAGTACCGAAGTATGGTCGAACACGGTTGACCCGTCGTTCGGATCGGAGCCGATAACGCTGCCGCGCGCGGTGTACGCGGAAATAACTAACGCCGGCACGCGCACGCCGAGCCGATCGAAACGAAACGTATAGTTTGCATTGGCGTAGCGCGCGTCGTCACCAGTTGGTATCGCTGCTGCCGGCGATTGGTGATCGTAAAACCCACCATGTTCGTCGAAAGTAACGATGAACATCGTCTCGCCCCAATACGCTGAATTGCGCAGGCTCTCGTACACCCTTTTAACCAGCGCTTCCCCTTTTCGGATATCATTCAAAGGATGCATCGAATTGCCATCGAGATAATTGTTGCCGGTATCGTAACGCGGCTCCAGGAAGTTGTAGTCGGCCAGTTTGGCGTTGGACACATCCTCGAAAAAATCGTCCATGTCCTGAAAGTTGCGGGTGAGCGGATCCACAAATTCATCGCGCAAGCTGGTGATGCCAGCCGTCTGGGGAAGCCCGTCGTGATAGATGCACCACTGCTTTCCGGCCGCCTTCAACCGGTCGTAAATGGTTCCGTTGGCGAAATCGAACCCCGACAAAATCTGGCCGGTCGATGGGCTGTCGGTCAGGCCCGCCGAAGTGGCCGCATGGATAAAGAAGCGGTTCGGCCAGGTCGGCCCCGGCAGCGAAGAATACCAGTAGTTGAACACTGAGAATTCACGAGCCAAAGTCGAGAGCACCGGCAACTGATCCGGTTGGAAACAATCCATGACGAGTCGTTCGTCGCCGCTGAAATCCACGGCGTGGACTGCATTGGCGATAAAACCTGTCATCGGAGCGGGGTCGGTCGGCAGATTGGCGAGCGGCGGCAGGTCGGGCGCGGTGTCTTTGAGCGGTCCATACAATTGCACCTGGACGTCGTAGTATTCATGCGCGGGATCAAACGGCATCACGAAAGAGGTGGCTCGCCGCACTGGAATTGCCGGGTCGCCCGGCGAGTTTGGGTCCTTTTGATTGGATTCGTTCCCATTCAGCCCGGCGATTTTCGCGTTCTGTGTCTTAAGAAAGCCGAAGAGATGATCGAAGGAGCGGTTCTCCAGCATCAACACGACGAATCGTTTGATGCCCCGAAACTGGCCGGTACTGATTACGTTAGTTGGCATATGGTGGAGGACTGGCTTTCAGCCGGCCACTCCAAACTGACAAGGGACTCCAAAACGAATGCAGGTTAAGCCGCAGAAATCGCGAGTGAGGCCGGCTCGGCCCATTGTTTGAGTTCCTGGGTCAACCGTTCGACCGGCAGCCCAACGACATTGCTATAGGACCCGGCTATCTCTTGCACGATCAGGTCTCCTTCCTCCTGAATCGCATAAGCTCCGGCTTTATCCAACGGATTAACTTTGTTGAGATATCGCCGGATAGTCGGAGCGCTTAACGGACGGAAGGTTACGGCGGTTAATTCCGAGCAAGTCCTGTAGCGGCGCTCGCGCAAGTGCATTAGGCAGATGGAAGTCACCACCTGGTGTGTTCGGCCCTGGAGTTCTTCCAACATCTGGTAGGCCTCTTCCAGGCTGGTTGGTTTGCCGAACAGCTTCGTATCCAGATAGACCAGCGTGTCAGCAGCCAGCACCAGGCGATCCGGGAATTTCTTGGCGACGCAACGAGCCTTGCGATACGCATTGATTTGGCAGACTTCAACCGCTGTTAGCTGATCGTGATGCAATTCCGAAATCTCGCTCGCCACCACCCTGAATTCGACTCCCATTTCCCGCAGCAAATCCGCCCGCCGCGGCGACGCCGATGCCAAAATGAGCGCAGGCCATTTCATCGCACAGGACAATGTGGTTTCACTCCCGCCGATTGTCGAGCCGAAGGGAATAAATCGGGCGCGCGGGCATTCTGCCCGCAGAAACACCGACGTGGTTTGGATCGACGACCAATCTCACTCAACGGGCCTGGCTTCAAACCCGGTCTCCGAGACTTCGACCTCATTTCCGCCGTCGGGTATTCCTTGATTGGACATCGGCGGCCCCCTACCCTGAGTCAAGCAATCTATGAATACTTCGATTCGCTCCCGCCTGCTCCTCATGATGATCCTCGAGTTCTTCATTTGGGGTTGCTGGCTGCCGCTGATCTACGGATATTTGCCCAGCCTGGGATTCTCTCCTGGCGAACAAGCCTGGATTCTCAACGCCTTCCCCATCGCGGCGATTGTCGGCATGTTCTTCAGCAACCAATACGCCGACCGTCATTTTGCCGCGGAGAAATTTATGGCCTTCAGTCACCTGGTCGGCGGACTGGCGATTCTGTGCCTGGCGTTCACGAGATCTTTCTGGCCCTTTTTCGGCCTCATGATGGTGCATTGTTTGCTGTACGTTCCGACGAACTCGATCGCCAACTCGATCGCGTTTGCGAACATCAAAGATCCGCAAAAGGAATTCGGGCTTATCCGGGTCGGGGGAACGATCGGCTGGATCCTGGCCGCGTGGCCATTCACCTTTATTTTGGTTGATTGGGACAAAGTCCATGCCGCCAATCCGCAGGGGGTCATCAATTGGCTTGGAACGGTGCTGGGCTCCGGGTTGACGGGGGAAGCCTTGCAGCGCGGGACGCGCTCGACTTTCATTGTCGGCGGAATCGCGTCGCTCATTCTGGCAGCCTATAGCCTGACCCTGCCGCATACGCCGCCGAAGAAAATCGAGCAAGGCGCCGATCGTTTCGCCTGGCTCGAAGCGCTCAAACTCTTGAAGCAACCGTTCGTGCTGGTGCTGTGGCTGGTGACCTTCGTGGATGCCTTCGTGCTCTATTGTTATTTTAATTGGACGGGAACGTTCCTGGGCACGCCGGCTGAGGCCGGCGGGGTGGGCATCCCGGGAAATTGGATTATGCCGGTCATGAGCCTGGGGCAGATCGCCGAGATGCTTACGATGATCATCCTGGGCGCAACTCTGAAACGCCTGGGCTGGCGCTGGACGATGGTAATTGGGATCCTCGGCCACGCGGCGCGGTTTGCTATTTATGCGTTCTACCCGCACGCCCTGCCCGTGATTGTGATCCAACTGGTTCACGGGATCTGCTACGCCTTCTTCTTTGCCACGGTTTACATTTTCGCGGATGAATACTTCCCGAAAGACGTCCGGGCCAGCGCGCAGGGTTTGTTCAATATGATGGTCCTGGGCGTCGGCGCGTTAGTGGCAAACACCATTTGTCCCTACCTGATGCAAGAAGTTTTCAAGCGCGGGGCCAACACGGATTTCCGGACCATGTTCCTGGTGCCAATGTTCGCAGCGTTGCTGGCTGCGATCTCACTGGCCTTGTTCTTCCACCCGCCGCCGAAACGTGAGACCGCGCCGACCGAGAAAGATGCTGTGCCGGCGTAAAGCGTGTGAAGGTTACAGGTTAATGGGCCCATGAATGGGCGCCGGAGATTTGTTCAATGTTTGCCAAGGGCGCCCATTGATGGGGTTGCGGCTCGTCACTCGCCACTCGCACCGAGGCGGCGCATGTTGGGGTCTTCGGGAAGATGGGCAAGCAATTGCTGGACGGTTTCATGCTGGCCAGGCAAAACCAGGCTGGGGACGATTTCGGTTAACGGCTGGAGTACGAAGCGGCGTTGATGCGCGCGCGGGTGAGGCAGATTCAAGGTTTCTCCGCGCCGTTGTTCTCGGCCAAAGGCGATTAAATCCAGATCGAGCGGGCGCGGTTCATTGAGGACCTTCTTGGGCCGCCTGCCGAACTGGCGCTCGATCCCCTGGAGTTTGCTCAATAGTGATTCCGGCGTTTCACTCGGAAGCGGCGTCAGGCCAACAACGGCATTCACGAAGATCGCCGAGCCGGGCGGACAATCCACGGGCGTGGTTTGCCAGAGCGCGGATCTGAGCAGGGCCGCCGCCGAGAGTTCCTGGAGCCTATCCATAGCCTCGAGCACCAGGTTCCGCGAATCGCCCACATTTGAGCCGAGCGCGACAAGGGCCAATTCGTGGGGAGGGATCAATCGCCGGATTACTTCAAGCCGAGCACATCCTGCATGTCGTAGAGGCCCGGTTTGCGGCGGGCGACCCAGTGTGCGGCGCGCAAGGCGCCGTTGGCAAAAGTCTCCCGGCTCGAAGCTTTATGCGTCAGTTCCAGCCGTTCGCCGGCCCCGGCGAAAATGACAGTATGATCGCCTACCACATCCCCTCCGCGGATCGAATGCATGCCGATTTCAGAGGAAGTGCGTTCACCGACGATTCCCTCGCGGCCGTGGCGCAGAACTTGTTCCAATTGTTGGCGCCGGGCCTCGGCGAGAATTTCGGCCAGGGTCCGGGCGGTACCGCTCGGTGCATCGCGTTTGTGCCGATGATGCATTTCCAGGATCTCCAGATCAAAAGACGGGCCGAGGATTTCGGCCGCCTTTCGGGTCAACCAGAAGAGCGCGTTGACGCCGGTGGAAAAATTCGAAGACAGCACCACGGGGATTTGGGAACTGAACCCGGTGATCTGTGAACGGTGCTCGGTAGAATGCCCGGTCGTGCCGATCACGATGGCTTTGCGATGTTGGGCGCAGAGCGCCGCGATGCCGGCCGTTGCGCTGTGCGAACTGAAATCCACGACCACGTCGGCAGCCGGGATAAGCGCTGCCAAATCGTCGCCCTGGTCGATCTGGCCGGCGAGCTGCAATTCGGGATGCTGGGGAAGACAGGCCAAAAGCACTTTGCCCATTCGGCCTTTGGAACCGGTGATGATTACACGTGTCATAGGTTTCTTACAACCATAACTCAGTCAAGGCCCGCCCTCACCCTGACCCTCTCCCCCCAGGAGGGTGACGTTCGATGCCGGTGCACGATTTTGTGCGAGTGGCGGCGATTGAACTGCAAAAGTCTTTTCAGACGGTGCGTCCCATTGGCTACTTCAACACGCCGCAAGACTTGAGTGTGGCGGCCAGCAGCTGGCGATTCTTTGGACTCAGCGGAACCAGGGGCAGCCGGTATTCCTCACGAATCTGTCCCGCCATAGCGAGCGCCGCCTTGATGGGAACGGGATTGGTTTCGATAAACAAATCCTTAAACAGAGGATAGTAACGCTGGTGGATTTTGAGCGCGGCCTTGGTTTGGCCTCGCGCGAAGAGCCGGACCATCCGGGCGACCTCGCGCGGGAGCAGGTTCGAAACCACACTAACCACGCCTTGCGCCCCGACGGCCATGAACGGGAGCGTGAGGCTGTCGTCGCCGCTGAGAATGGCGAAGCGCGGTCCAAGCGCGGCGCGCAATTGACTCACACGATCAGGCGTGCCGCCGGCTTCTTTGATTCCCACGACATTTGGGCACTCGCCGGCCAGGCGTTTGACGGTTTCGACCCCAATCTCGACGCCGCACCGGCTCGGGATGCTGTACAGGACAATGGGCAGTTTGGTCTTCCGCGCGACTTCGCGAAAATGTTGGAACAATCCTTCCTGAGTCGGCTTATTATAATAAGGAGCCACCTGAAGCGAGGCATCGGCGCCGGCCTTTTCGGCTTCCTGGGTCAGATAGATCGCTTCGCTAGTCGAATTGCCGCCGGTTCCGGCTATAACTTTGATTCGACGCGCGGCATATTTGACGGAGGCAGCAACAATTTCGATATGTTCTTCATACGAAACAGTGGGCGATTCGCCCGTCGTGCCCACTGGAACGATCCCATCGACCCCGGCGCGCACCTGGCGATCGATCAACTTCTTAAGCGCGGGCTGATCGATTGCGCCTTGATTGAAGGGAGTGACAATTGCCGTGTAAGTTCCAGTAAACATGATGCCCGGGTTGAAAAGTGCAGAAAGGATGTGCTTTTGGCCAGCAGGATCTGGCTATCGAGAGGGCCGGACAGAGGGGGCATTGTACCAGCGCGGTTCATAGAGAACCCCAAATTCCGATTTCCGCATCTGTGGTCGCCCTGAATCTGCGGGGTCTTTCATGCGAGCCTCACAGCTCGATGGTGCCTTCGAAAGCAAAGTCAGCGGGCCCGGTTAAGCGCACGGCGGAGAACTCGCCATTTTTTTCGCCAAAACTTACCTGAAGCTCATCCCCGCCTTGGACCTGGACCCGCACCGGCGACGCGAACTGATGCACGCGAGCTGAGATGAGGGCCGAAGCGGTAACGCCCGTACCGCAGGCGAGCGTTTCGCCTTCGACACCGCGTTCAAATGTGCGCACGCGAATATGGTTCGGGCCGAGGACCTGGACAAAATTCACATTCGTGCCTTTGGGGGCAAAATGGGCGTGGCGGCGGATCTCGGGGCCGAGTTGCAACACCATGGCTTTGTCAGCATCGGGAACAAACAGCACGGCATGAGGCACGCCGGTATTAAGGGAATGCACCAGCAGCGCGCCGTCCCGCAGCGGCAGCTTCTCATTCAGCTTCCATCCCGTGGGAGCAGTCAGGCTGACCGTCACGAGATCGCCGGCAAACGCGGCGGAGATGATCCCGGCTTCGGTCTCGAAAGTGAAATCGCGATCCAGACCCGTTTTTTTTCGGACGTACCTGCCGAAGCAACGCGCACCGTTGCCGCACATTTCGCCGGTGCTGCCGTCGCTGTTATAAAACTCCCAGGCCCAGTCCGCCTTCCCGGTGCGGGAAGGCACTAGCAAAATGACGCCGTCGGCGCCTACTCCCCGGTGTCGGTCACAGAGTTTGACGATCTGTTCGCGGCTCAGGCGGATGAATTGCGCGCGGTTATCGATCAGAATAAAATCGTTGCCTGCGCCGTTCATCTTGCTGAATTCCACAAACATGGGTTGGAAAAGTATCGCTGAATGTTCAAACTTCAAGGGACAAAGCATAGAATAATCGCTTTACAGAAAGAGCTTACCTCAGCAGAGTATTTGCTGTGGATGTCATATCATTGCGTGCGAGCAATTTAGGGGACACGCCACGTGAACAGGCCCCTGCTGCTCCATCCCAAAGCCGGCTGGACACCGCGATTAAGCGGTCCCAAAGCTATTTGTTCAGCCAGCAAAAGCCGGAAGGTTACTGGATCGGCGAGTTGATGGTGGATGCGACGCTGGTGGCCGATGTGATCGCGTATCACCATTGGAATGGAAAAGTGGACCCGGTCTGGCAGAAAAAAGCCGTCAACCACATCTTTTCGATGCAGTTGCTCGACGGCGGCTGGAACATTTATTATGGCGGGCCTTCGGAAGTAAACGCGACGATTAAATGTTATTTGGCCCTCAAGCTGGCCGGTGTGCCGGTGACCGACGCACGGATGTTGCGCGCGCGCGAGGTAGCCTTGAGCCTGGGAGGCGTGCCGCGCATGAACACTTTTTCCAAGCTGTACCTGGCCCTGCTGGGGCTGTTCCCGTGGGATTACGTGCCCACCATTCCCTGCGAGGTCATCCTGATCGGCAAATGGTTCTATGTGAATTTCAATGAAATGAGTTCCTGGAGCCGTTCGATGCTGGTGCCGCTCGCCATCATCAATCATTTCAAGCCGACCCGCCGGCCGAAGATC
The DNA here is from genome assembly GCA_035651635.1 of Verrucomicrobiia bacterium. Taxonomy (GTDB): domain Bacteria; phylum Verrucomicrobiota; class Verrucomicrobiia; order Limisphaerales; family UBA8199; genus JANXQE01. Next base: position 62,126 of record DASRFK010000097.1, read on the forward strand.
AATTTGAACGAATTGTATCCGCAAGGAATCCACGAACGCGACCTGGCGCTGGCGCCCGATCCCGAACGCGTGACCTGGCGCAACTTTTTCCTGTGGTTGGATCGCTTGCACAAATTCGCCGAGTGGTTCGCTGAAAATAACATTCATCCGTTCCGCAAGCGCGCTTTGAAAAAGGCCGAGCAATGGATGCTCGAACGCTTCGAGGGCACCGACGGACTGGCGGCCATTTTCCCGGGGATACTTAATTCACTGATCGCGCTCAAGGCGCTCGGCTACCCGGATGATCATCCGCAAGTGATCCGCGCCGAAAAAAAGCTCAAAGAACTCGAACACGAAACCAAGGATAGCGTGCGGATCGAGCCTTGTTTCTCTCCGGTATGGGACACGGCGATTGTGGCGATTTGCCTGCACGAGTCGGGGGTCTCCAGCGACGACCCGGTTCTGAAACGGGCCACCGAGTGGCTCATGACCAAGGAAATCCGGTTCCGCGGCGATTGGCAGTACAAAAATCCGGCCAAAGTCGAGCCGAGTGGATGGGTTTTTGAGTTTGAGAACAAATGGAATCCCGATGTGGACGATACGGCCATGGTCCTGCTGGCATTGCGCAAAGTGCCCACGGATAATCCCCAAAAGCGCGACGAATGCTTTCAACGCGGGCTCAAATGGATGATGACTTTTCAATGCCGTGACGGCGGTTGGGCTGCCTTTGACAAAGACTGCACCAAAGGCGTCCTGGAAAAAGTGCCCTTCGCCGATCACAACGCGATGCTTGACCCGGAATGCGCGGACATCACGGCGCGGATCCTGGAACTGCTCGGTTACGAAGGCTACAGCGTTCAGCATCCGCAAGTGCAAAAGGCTTTGCGGTACATCCAGGAACACCAGGAGGAGGACGGCTCGTGGTACGGGCGTTGGGGAGTTAATTACATTTACGGCACCTGGCAGGTTTTACGCGGCTTGCGCGCACTCAACTTGGATATGAACCAGCCGTGGCTGCTTAAAGCGCGCGACTGGCTGGAAAGCGTCCAACACGAAGACGGCGGCTGGGGCGAGCGCTGTAACACTTACGATGATCCGGTTTTCAAAGGCCAGGGACCTAGCACGGCTTCCCAAACCGCCTGGGCGGTCATGGGGCTGTGCGCATTCGACGATCCGTCTCGGCCCAGCATCCAGCGCGGCATTCAGTACCTGATCGATAAGCAGAATCCGGATGGGTCCTGGACGGAACATGAGACGACCGGCACCGGTTTTCCGAAGGTGTTCTATCTAAAGTACGATATGTATCGCAATAGTTGGCCCTTATTGGCACTGGGAGCCTACCGCAAGCTGCTCACTGCGGCTCGAAACGGGGTTAATGGCGCCGTGAACGGCAAACCTCACACGAACGGAGCCGTTCATGTTTCCGCTCCGGATCAACCGATTCTCGCGACCCGGGAAGCCCGTTAAACCGAGTCCGTGCTACGCTCCTCGCCGAGTCTTTGCGCTCCGCAGGTTAATTTTCCCGCGCCTTCCATTGTGGCTGGCACCCGGCCTGGCTACCAACGGCGCGGCAGCGTATGAGCTGGCTGTACCGCCGCCTAATCCGACCCGCGCTCTTCACCCAGGACGCGGAGGCAATCCATAATCAAACCATGCGCTCGCTAACCTGGGTTGGCCGGCGAGAATGGGCCTGTGGCATTCTTGAGTCCTGGTTCGGCGCGCCGAATCTGCCGGTGGAGCTTTTTGGGCTCAGGTTTCCAAATCCAGTGGGCCTGGCTGCCGGGATGGACAAAAGCGCCGAAGCCCTGCCCACGTGGGGGGCGTTGGGATTTGGCTTCACCGAACTCGGAGCAGTGACCTGGCATGCGCAGCCCGGCAACCCATTACCGCGAGTGTTCCGCGCCATTCCCGAAGGAGCAATCGTAAACCGGATGGGCTTTAACAATCCCGGCGCGCTAACCGTCGCTGAAACCCTGGAGCGCTGGCGCCAAATGGGGCGCTGGCCCGACCATCCGGTCGGAATGAATCTTGGAAAATCAAAGATTACGCCATTGGAAAAGGCGGCCGAAGATTACGCCCAATCACTTAAGATTCTTTTGCCGCACCTCGATTTCTTTGTCGTCAACGTCAGCTCGCCAAATACGCCTAATCTCCGAAAGCTGCAGGACAAAGAAGCGTTGAAGGAAATTCTTACCGCGGTTCTGGAGGTGCGGTCGCAGTTTCAACGGCAGCCGGACGCCGCCGCAAATGATCCGAAAGCTTTTGGCGCCAAGCCCCTGCTGGTCAAAGTGGCTCCGGACCTGACTTTTGAGGCCCTGGATGAAATCCTGGATCTGGCCCAAAGCTTGCCCATTGATGGCATTGTGGCGACGAATACAACCATCTCCCGCCCGACGGCCACGGCCGCCGAAACGCAACAGGTCTATAACCAAACCGGAGGGCTCAGCGGTTTGCCGCTTAAAGCGCGCAGCACCGAGATGATTCGACACATTTATCGCCAGAGCCGCGGCAAGCTGCCGATTATTGGAGTCGGAGGTATCTTCAACGCCGCCGATGCCTGGGAAAAAATCTCGGCGGGCGCCTCGTTGGTTCAGGTTTACACCGGCATGGTATACGAAGGCCCGGGGATCGCCCGCGGCATTGTGGCTGGACTGGTCGAATTGCTCGAGCAACACGGGTTGAAAAGCATCGGGCAAGCGGTCGGGTTGGAGGATAGGTTGAAGGCTTCAGGTTGAAAGGCTAACGGATCCGAGGTTTTACCGGGCACCGCGGGGTCAAGAAAGTCCGGCATTCCAGGCGCTTTTACCAACTATTTTCGCACCCCGACCAGCACGAGCACGCCGAAAATAAAGGTCGCGATTGCCAGCACAACAATCAGGAAGAACACGATCCGATGCGAACGGCGCATATATTGAGGTTATCTTGAACCACTCCTGGCGTAAACAAGTCACCCGCCAAGCTAGTAAGCTTGCCCAGTCCGCCGCGTTACGCGTGTTGTAAAAATGCCGACCCAGGCGTGGGAGTATGGGCTCGGAGTCCCGCCTTTAGGCGGCCCGGCGCCAAAACCGGCTAAAGCCGGGACTCCAAACGGAATTCTAAAACGCGCTCTCAAATGAAGCCGGCTTTCAGCCGGCATTCGCGGCGGCTCTGTCGACCTGGGCCTCCGGCCCAGGCTGGTATGAAGCACGCCTTTGGCGTGTGCCTCTTGCGTGCAACAAAACCATCTTTGGCCTCAAAGGCCTTGGCCATTGGCGTCGACAGTAATTTCAGAATTTCAGTCTGCGACGGCTTGCTTTGGCGGCGGAGCCTCGGCTAGGATGTAGGCTGAATGATAGTGTCAGGAAAGATTTTAATCAGGTTCATCTTGCCAGCGCTCGTTTTGACAAATGGGCTGCACGGCTCGGCCATCGCCGTGACAGCCGAGAGCATTATTCAGAAAGCGGTTGCCCGCGCCTCAACCGGACGGCCCAGCGCCGAAGGCCCCGGCTACACCTACACCAAGGTCAATGTCACGGAACAATTCGACACCAAAGGCCACGTCAAAGAACGCAAGGAACGAATGTTCCAGGTGTACTTCCGCGCCGGCACCAGTTACGTAAAATTACTCCAGGTTAACGGCCACGCTCCAGCGCAAGCGGATGTGAAATTTCAGACCGAGACCCAATCCAGCGTTCACGAATTTTTTGGCCAGCCGGCGTCAGGCGGTGATAATCGCGACGCTTTTTTGACTCCAGAACTGGCGGCCCGGTTTGAGTATGTGCTGGTGGGAGAGGTCACGTTCAATGGACGGCGAACCTACCAGATCCATTTCCAGCCCAAGAACCCCGAACCGCCCGTACGGCACATCGCGGATCGGCTGCTCAATCATATTTCAGGAACTTTGTGGGTCGACGCCGAAGAATACGAAATCGCCCGAGCGGATATCCAACTCGGAGCAGAGGTGGACGTTCTGGGCGGTGTGATTGGCTGCCTGCGCAAGCTGGCCTATACCATGACGCGCACCCGGGTGGCCGAGGGCGTCTGGCTGCACAGCTTTTCCAGCGGCGATTTTGAAGGGAGGAAACTCCTCGAGCCCATGCGGATCAAAATGAAATCGGAATGCACGAACTTCAGGTTGCTGGCGGCGGCCAAGTAGCGGCGCCGGTCAGACGCGCCATTGCAGTTGTAACTTCTGTCCGTGGTCCTTGTGGGTTCGGTCAATGCAGCGCAGCTCCAGTTGCATTCCATCGTCTAGTAATTGGACGCGAACCCACCCGGAAGGTTCTCCCTCGCGAAAGACGTAGGAAACCGGCGGCAGGTTGATCAAATGGATGCCGCTGGTGTCGGTCTCGACCTTCCAATTGTGCGTATGGCCGTAAATGTAGGCTTTGACCTGGTGCCGGGGCCGAATCACTTCGAGGAATGGAAAGGTGTCTTTGAGCCCGAGATTACCGCCATTGAGCCCAGGATTGTGGTGAACGACCACCAGCGCTGGCGTCGTCGAGTTCTCGTCCAGGGCTCTGGCTAACCATTGCAACTGCTCGGGTCCGAGCAAGCCCGGGCTCGACAGAGTCGTTTCGAGCGAATCAAGGATGAACCAGTTCACTTGATCGGTTCGCAAGAGCGCCACCTGTCGGTCGGCGAGTGGCCGAGCCGCTTTCTTTTCCTCGACGAACGCCTGCCAGAACCGTTCGCGATGATCATGGTTGCCCAGAGCCAGGTGGACGGGAAGTCCGGCGCGGCGGATCGGGCGGAGCAAGTCGCCCAGATGGGCGTAATCCACCAACTCCCCGCTATTATAGGCACAATCGCCGGTAATCATGAGCCCCGCCCAGGCAGTTTGCGCCCCCACCACTTCTTCCGAAACACTCTTAAAATGGTCGGTCATGTTGACCCCGCGCGAGACCAGGTCCCGATTGGCGGCCAGGTGCGTGTCCGAAAGTAACGCCCAGGAGCGCCCATCCGGCTCGCGGGCCTCACCGAGTAACTCGGCACCCAGGGCTGCTCCGCCAGCCGCGGCTAGTGAGCGCCTGAGAAATCGCCGGCGTGACAATGGAGGCAAAGAAATCGGCATAAGAGACTATGCGGCGACGATAGCAGGTGCAGGTTGAAGATTACAGGATGCCGGTACAGACTGAGATTTTGACAAACATGAGCCGGGGCAAATCTTGACAGAAATCGGTTGTGCCGCCGGCTCCGAACGACAGGCCTCGCCTGATCCTGCGGTGAACTCAGGAGACTTCTTATCCGTGTCCATCGGTGTTCATCCGTGGTTCTCAATGGCTGCGGCGCGCCGCCTGGTTTTGACTGGCTGTTGCCAAGCACTGAAACTAACATTTACCAGCTTTTACCGTTCAGTAAAGAATATGCCGTCAGAGGTCGAAGAACTTCGCCGACCGGGATTGGTCCAACGGGTCCTGATCGGGAAAAATCCCATGCGGACGCTTGTGCGGGTGGTGATCTGGGTGGTTCTGATTGTGGCAATTCGAACGTACGTGCTGCTGCCCATCCGGGTCGAGGGCGTGAGCATGCTGCCCACTTACAAAGAGAATGGGATCAATTTTGTTAACTGCATCGCCTATGCTTTTCATCCGCCGCAGCGAGGCGACGTGGTGGCGATCCAATATTCGGGCAAGAGCATTATGTTGTGCAAGCGGATTGTGGGTTTGCCGGGCGAGGTGATCGCCTTTCACGAGGGCCATATTGAAATCAACGGCGAGGTTCTGGACGAACCTTACGTCAAGCGCCCCTGCAACTGGGAACGCCCTCCCAAACGGATTGGCCCCAATGAATATTACGTGGTGGGCGACAACCGCTCGATGGATTTTGAACAGCATACCCAGGGAATCGCGGACCGAGATAAGATCGTCGGACGAATCCTGCTATGAGGGATTGGTTTGTCCGGCTGGCTTTTTTGGGGACGCTCTGCGCCGCGTTGTTTTGCAGCTGGCACTGGCTATTTCCCAGTCCCCAGCAAGTGATCCGCAAACGGCTTTCGCAATTGGCCGCCGCCGCATCAATTGCCCCCAACGAGGCGCCGCTGGTTAAATTAGCCAAGGCCCAGCGGCTTTCGACCTTTTTTGCGATGGATGCTCGCGTTAACGTGGATATACCAGGGCGCGCCGTTCAGGGCTTCAACGGCCGCGACGAGATTCAACAAGCCGCCATCGGGGCGCGGGCTATCCTCAACACGCTCAAAGTGGAATTCGTGGACGTGGTGGTCGAGGTGGGACCCGATAAAAAGTCGGCGCGGGCGCATTTAACGGCGACCGCCAATCTGCCGGGAGAAAAGATTCCGGAGGTCCAGGAATTGGAAATAGGCTTCACCAATATCGACCGGGAATGGCTGATCAACCAGGCGCAGACCATTAAAACCTTGCGCTAACCCTGGGAGCGACGGCGCCCGCTTCATGCCACACGATTTGGAAAACTCCTTCCTCCCCATAGATTTCACCCGTTACCTGGAAAAAGCGGTGGAGGACCACCGCAGTCCAAGACGCTTCGCGGGGTGCCTGCGCGCGCACGAATTCCGTCCGGTTTTGGACTGCGCCAGTCCTCTGGCGATTTTCGAGAAATGTGGAGGTGCAGTAGCCTTCCGCGAAAAGTTTAATGAGGTCAAGGCGGACATTAACCGAAACAGCCGAGCATGAATCCCGAGGCTATTTTGCATTTAACAAAATCAGATAAAGTGCTGGCGCAACTCATCAAAAAGGTTGGTCCATGCAAGCTGGTTCCCAAAAGGGGCCGCACCCCGTTTCAGTCGCTGGTGCGCTCGGTGGTATATCAGCAACTCAACGGGACCGCCGCCGCCACTATTCTCGGACGAGTGAAAGCGCTTTATCCGGACCGACGTTTTCCGCGACCGGAGGATATTATTGCAACGTCCGATGAACGGCTCCGGGCCGCGGGCCTGTCGCGGGCCAAGACGGTGGCGGTTAAGGATATCGCGGCCAGGACCATCGACGGGATCGTTCCGACGTCGCGCGCCATTGCGCAAATGTCCAATGAAGAAATCCTGGAGCGGTTGACTTCCTTGCGTGGAGTAGGCCCATGGACAGTTGAAATGCTTTTGATTTTCACACTGGGCCGTCCCGATGTTCTGCCGGTCACCGACTACGGTGTGCGTAAAGGCTTCGCCCTGACTTACGGCTGGAAAGACTTGCCACGACCGAAAGAACTCCTGGAGTTCGGCGAACGGTGGAGACCCCACCGCAGCACCGCGGCGTGGTACTTTTGGCGGGCGCTGGATTGAAGGCGAAAATCGTCCGACCGAAGTGTGTTTTTGGCGCCGGAGAAGCGACAACAGATGAGTGGCCGCACCAATCAGTCGTAAGCCGCTGCCATAGAGTAGCTTGACAACCAATTGCGGAGTCCCCGTCATCCGCGCAATGACTTGTTTGCATTCCTCGGGCGTGAGCACGACCGGGACCCGAACGGGACGATCGGCCCGCACCGCCTGAATGCCTTGGAGCTCCTGGTGAAGCACTTCCCGGTAAAGAAAAAGTAGCGCGTTAAACGCCTGATTCTGCGTCGAGGCGGCCACATGCCCGTTTACAGCCAAGTCGCTGAGGAACAACTCGATCTTCGCTTCCCCGCCCGTGAGTTCCTCCCGCCTTTGCATTTTGTGGAACCGGACGTAGCGCCGAATCCAGTCGCAGTAACAGCTTTCGGTTCGAATGGAGTAGTGCTTGAGGCGCAGCACTTCCCGCACCCGGTCCAAGAGCTTGAGGTTGGGGTTCGGAATGATCCCCTCCAGGCCCCTGTCTTCCCGCCGCGCCCATCCCGGCATATGCTTCCTCAGATTCGCCTTGTTTATTTGCTTTCCTGCCTGCGGGTGTTATCCTAATGAAACATTTACAAAATGCAATGTTTTTGCCCTAATATCAGCTTAGGTTTACTTTTTTAAATGTACAAACATAGTTGGGCGTAAGAGTCTATGAAGCGATGCTCGTATTGCGGCAAAGAGTATTTGAACGAGGAAGTCCTGTGCGCCAATGATGGACAGCCTCTCCAGTCGTCGGCTCCCTTATTCGCTCTACCAGCGCGGTCGGTGTTTGCCATCGCCTGCTTTGCAGTGCTGTCCGCCTTTACTGGTGTCGGACTGGCGTGGATAGCGATTGCGACAATCGCGAACCATATGAACAGAACGCCTGGAGGCGGTCATATGAGTGTTCTTGCTGGCAATCCTGGGGACGACTTTGTGGCTCGCAGCATTCCAATATTGGTTGTCGGTGGTGCCCTCGGTTTCATTGCTGGTCTGCTAGGCAAGGCGGCCTCAGAGAATCGTAAGCTTAAAGCCCAACAAGCACATGCAGCCTGACCCCGCGGTTACGCTCTTGTTTCGTGGTGACGCCCATTGCGCGGGGCAGCTGATGTGCAATCGTTGGGCGAAAAAATGAACCAGCCAACCCCCAGTGTGACTCGCTCAGACGTTGAGCGCATTGTCAGGAGAGACTTCCCTTCGGAAGATTTCGCCACGGTGATGGCCTTGTTGGACGAATACGGCACGAGGAGTCACGAAACAGAAAAGGATCGGGTTCAGCTAGCGGTGCTGAAGAATGCCGCAGGATCAATCGACGAACTCCTGATCCAGATCCAGACGGCTAAGAGGGACTATCGTGATGTCGTCTCGTGGGCGGAGTATCCGTCTTACAGCTGGGACGAAAAAGACGAAGCCAAGCGCCAGAAGACATACCGTGAAGATTGGCAGCAGTATTCCGATTGGCTAAACAAGGGATCAAACCACCAGCCGACCCAGGTGTGAGAAGATCGTCGCCCAACAACCGCAGTCAGCGGACCCCGCGATTCCGCTGCGGTTTCGTTCTACGCCAGGGGCGCGGGGCCGCTGCTGCGGAGCGTTAAACCATATCTCTGGAAATGACGAAACAAGGCGACCTCGAAGGCATGCGGGAGCACTGGTTCCGTCGAACCGATGCACCGTCTGCCGCAAATCGGGCATCCACGGTTCTCCTGATACCTCTGCTGCCAGTGCTGGCCGCCTTTGTTCAGTCTTGCTGGATCTGGTTTGTCCGGGATACCGAGCATTACCAAGCCATGCTTCATTGGCTGAACTATCCTGAGCTGCCGACGTTGCTCGTTCTTGCCCTTCAGACAGGTATTGCAGCGGCTGTTGTTTGGCCCCTAAGGAGGCTTCCGTCTTTGCAGAGAGGCTCTGCGGCACTGCTGCTCGTGCTGTTCCTCGCTTATGACCTTTTCAATAACAGGCAGGTTGTCAGGTGGTAGCGCCTGGGCACGGTTTAACCCGGCTGCTTCAGGCAACGGCGCGATTACGCTCTCGTTTCATTCCACGCGTCCCGGACGCGCCGTGCCTGAGCAGCGATGTTCGGTTTCACGATCGTTGGTATGAGCATTCAGGAGTTTCCTTTGGCGTGGCGATGGACTGAACCATCTCACGCTGTGCTACCGCCTGAAGTCCTTGCTGCTATTGTCCCGTTGACTCCTTCGGGAGCGGCGCGACTGAATCGCGTTCCGCCTGTCGAGGGTATGCGCGCGGTCTCTTGTTGCACGGATGGCTCTAAGGATGTGCAGGGCTGGCTGCGTCAGATTCAGCCCGACGGGCAGGTGTCGGTTTATGTGAGCTGGAGCGATAATTTGGCTGTGCAGACGAAGTGGGGGATTTTTACGGAGTATTGGAACGACTTTTGCTATCCTTCCTCTGATGATGTCACCATTGTGCCAGTTGCAGGAGGTTGGCGGTTAGAATATTCTCATGATGAAAGGTTCGAGTTCACAACGGCGGCGTAAACCGAACTATTTCCTGGAGGCGAACCGCCTCCCCGCTTTTGCGCTCAGTGCCGGAGGGCAGTTCGGACATTCCAACCACGCACGGACTTCCATTTTCGGAGGCGGTCGCTCAGGAAAACGTTATGCATTATGAAGGCGGTTGCACTGAAAGTTTTCATTGCCGCCTCTGCTGCGTTCGCGGCTTACTACCTGTATTTTCTTTGCTCTGTGTTCTATTATGAAAGGGGTCGGTTCTTAGTATCGTGCGATTTGTTCATCCTCGCGGTTTCTTCTTTTGTGGCGGGCGCTGGATTGAATTACTGTGGCCCCCACTTATTGGTGTTTTCGACAGGCTGATGATTCCGGTTCCACCGACTCATTACAGCTGAATTCGTTTGGTTAAAGAGGGCCTCAGGTCGGAGGTTCTCGACGTGGCCGTCGCAAAACGCCGCGATCCAGCGCCCACCGTGGCGCTGCTTCATTTCCTGCACCGCCCACGTTATATCGGTGTGAGATTGCCCTTCCAGAACAAGAGCGAAGTTTTCTCGTTCGAGCCATACGTCCTGATAATCAACGTCGCCGGTGACAGGCATAGCCTGAGCTCGCAGACTGGCATCTCCCCAGCAAACCATATCGCTTGGGACCAAGACCTCATCGTCTTTTGTAGCCGGGTCGAGCGGTGGATGGACATGATCGTCGTACGGCCCGAGACCACCTCCTCCCATCCCGATAGCATTGAATCCATAGCTTCCATAGCAGCTGCCGTAATAGAGATTTCCTGGTTCAAACCACCCCCTCACTCGATTATAGCCAGGGCAAGCGTAGATGCCGCTTCGGGTACCCAAATAAAGAAACGGATCTCCTTCGTTTAACGTCATGGCGTAATTGTTTGAGGGCCAATCGGTTCGTACGAAGGGAAGCAGAGCTGGAACACGATCATTAATGTTCGGGTAAAAGCCGGTTTCCTGTACATAAAGAATCATCCCGATCTGCAATTGGCGCTGGTTATTTATGCAAACTGTTGTTTCTGCTTTGAGCCTCGCCCTACTGAGACATGGGAGCAGCATTGCAGCGATAACCGCGATGACCGCGATGACGGCCAGCAACTCAATCAACGTGAAGCCCTCCTTCGCCGGGCACAGAATTCTCAGTTCCCAAGCTGAGAGTCCAGTTTTCTTGCTGGCAAGGTTCACTTTCATTCTGGCCGCTGACCGCAAGTCCCGAGCCAAAGTGCCCTCCAGCCTCAATCCCAGCGGATTAAGCTAGCCCCGAGCATCGTGGTGGTGCGCATGGTCGATGGGCCAAGGCCAGCGGAAGCGTCATTATGAAACCCCGCCTCATCGGCTGCTTGCCAGTGTTGAACGATGGCTGCCTGGAATAATAAGCCGAAAGGGTCATCTCAACACTTAGTGGCGGTTGGAGACGAATATCAGGTTCCGCACGCCGATTATATTTCCTGCCGCCCAGAACGTCGGCTAATCGGACCTGCGTAATGGTCCACCACGACCGTGGATTTGCGTCCGTCCTGCCGTTGCTACCGATTAGCAGCCTCACCTTCCAGACGGACGCGAGGTTTTAAACGGCTTCCGGAATTTTTGGCCGCGGGACGGGCGCTCGGGCTGACGACCCGTTCGCGGTGGTTCGATTAGCTTAAAATCCACCTGGCGTTTAAACCGATCGACCTTGGCGACCTGGACTTCGACCCGGTCACCGAGTTTGATGACACGACGGGTTCTGCGGCCAACGAGATGGTTTTGTCGCGGGTCAAACTGGTAGAAATCATCGTTCAGACCCGAGAGCGGAACCAGCCCGCTCATGCCCAGACCGGTGACGTCGACGAAGAACCCGAAATTCCGCACGTCGGTAATCAAGGCGGCGTAGGTTTGCGGCTGGTTCTTGAGCTGGGATAGCAGGAACGCGAATAACTTGACGTCTCTGCTGTCACGCTCCGCATCGCTGGAATTGCGTTCGGTCTCGGAGAGATGGTCGGCGATTTCGGCCAGTGGTCGCGAGGAGACACTCACGCCAGCGGGCTCAAAGAGGGCGCGATGAACAATCAAATCGGCGTAGCGACGTATCGGAGAGGTGAAGTGGGTATATTTCTTTTTGGCCAAGCCATAGTGCCCAAGCGCTTCAACCGAGTAGCGCGCCCGCATCAACGAGCGCAAAAAACCTATTTTCAGCGCCGGCCCGATGGGCAGCCGGTTGAGCCGTTCGAGCAGTTTTTGGACTTCACGCCGGTCGGTCAGATTGCCGCATTGAATGCGGTGACCCAGGACGTCCTCGCGAAACTCGCCCAATCGCCTCTTATCGGGAGGTTCGTGGATACGGTACAAGGCCGGCCGCCCCGACCCCATCAACCGGGTGGCCACAGCCTCGTTGGCCAGCAGCATGAACTCTTCGATAAGTTGGTGCGAGATATCGTTTTCCACTTTCTCGATGCGCAGCACCCGGCCGCGTTCGTCGAGCCGGATCTTGGTCTCAGGAAAATCCAGATCAAGTGATCCAGCACGGAAACGGTCACGCCGGATCTGTTGCGCCAGTTTATGGGCGTGCTGCAGCATTTGTTCGAGCGAATCGAGTGGCGCGCGCTGCAAGATGCCCAGGACTTCGCGATAGTTATACCGGCAACGCGAGCGAATCACGGCCGGATAGAACTGGGTCTTGAGCACCTGGCCGGAGGAGGAAAGCAGAAACTCGACGCACTTGGTGAGGCGATCCACGTGCGGTTTCAACGAACACAACTCGTTGCTCAGGGCTTCGGGAAGCATTGGAACCACCCGGTCGACCAGGTAAGTCGAGTTGCCCCGCCGCTCGGCCTCCTGGTCCAGGGCGCTGCGTGGCTTTACGTAATGGGAAACGTCGGCGATATGAACCCAAAGCTTCCAGCGATCGGGACCGGCGCTTTGCAGGCAAATGGCATCGTCAAAATCCTTGGCGTCCTCCGGATCGATCGTAATGACCTCATGCCCCCGGCAATCGGTGCGGCCACGAAGATCGGCGTCACGGACTTCCGAGCCGATGGACTTGGCTTCCTGCAAAACCTTTTTGGGGAAGTGCAGCGATAGTTGATACTGTCGAATTACCGAAAGCATGTCCACGCCTTCGGCGTCGGGTGAACCGAGCACTTCGATGATCTCCCCTTCCGGATTCGTATGGCGCGAGGTCCATTCGCGAAGCTCGACGACCACTTTATCTCCTGGCACGGCCGGACGGCCAACATCGGTTGGGGGCGGCACATAAATATCCTGCGGGATACGGGGGTCATCGGGAATCACGTAGAGGAACTGTCGGCCGGCCTGGAGAGTGCCTACCAGGCTGGTTCGGGCGCGCTCGAGAACGCGCACCACCCGGCCAGCCGGTGGCTCCTCCGCGCCCGAGACTCGGCGCGGCGCGGCATCGCGCCGGACCAAAACCCGGTCTCCGTGCATGGCTGTTCCTGTGGCATCACTGGGAACGCGAATGGCGGGAAGGCGCGGATCGGTTGGCTGCAACACTCCCCCGCCCTGGCGATTGATCCGGATCCGGCCGGGGACAAGGTCGGCCTGAAGCGGCAACCCGAAACGGTTCCCCTGCTTGAGCCGGGCGATTTGGCCTGCGCGCTCCATGCGCGCGAGGGTTTGGTTGAGGACCTGAGAGGCGCTGCGCTGCAGGCCCAGAGCGCGCCCAAGTCCCGCCATGTCCAGCGGCGTGTAGTCGGGCCGGCCCAGCAACTCCAGGATTTTGTCCTGAAGCGAGGCAGCGGGCAGTTGTTTTCCCTGAGTAATATCTTCGCGCACGAGCCATAACTGGACGCGCGGAGAATTAAAGCAACACAAAACTGCTCTCAACCCGCGGTCTTGATGTCTCGCCTGGAAACAAAAAGGCTGTGTTGGAGGTAATAGCGAAGCGGCCATTCCGCCGCCCGTGAGATGCCTACTCGCACGGTTGTGACGACGGGCCCGCGTCGACGGCGGAAAGCGCGAACATCGGGATTCCTGGCGATCAGGAGCGGCGATTGGGGATCGCATAGATCGACTCCGTCGAGCGCACTGTCAATGTCCATGGCTTCGCACAGTTTAGCTGGGCCATTAGTCAGCCGATGTTCACTAACGACCGGCCGCCGCTGTAGCATGGTCGGGGCTCCGAGAGTTGCCTCCACAGCCCGGATCAAAACGGCTTCGGCGATACCCTCCGGCCGGCACACCGCATTGACACAGTAATGGTAGCCGTAGATCAAATAAACATACGCGTGACCAGGTGCCCCGAACATCACTCGGTTTCGCCGCGTTAATCCAGGAGCCGCATGGCAGGCGGGATCATCGGCAAGGTAAGCTTCGGTTTCGACAATGGGACCACCCACCGGGCCATCGGGCGTATTGCGCACGAGCAGATGCCCAAGCAAACGCGGTGCAACTGCCTTCGCCGAAGGTTTATAAAACGACCTGGGCAAAGGTTCTAAGGCGGCGTTAACTCCAAACATGATCGTAAGCGCGCGCCGCAGAATGCGATTTCCCCGAACGGCGCGCAACTGCGATACAGCCAAGTGGCAGGGCAGACGCATCTAATTGCATCTAATTCCCGCGGTAGGGATGGCGCGCTGCGCCGTCCGCGCCGCGTTCAGCGGCGCAAGGCTGGAATGTGAACGTAACTCCTCTCGCATTCGTTCCGCCCGCTAAACGCGGGCGGGGACATCGCAGCGCGATGTCCCTACCTCAGGGGAAGCTAAGAGGCAAGTTCAACCGCCGCGGGCCAGGACTCGTTCGTCGTCGCGCGGCTTAGTGAGGCGATTCCGTCGGCAGCTTGGCTGAGCGTCGCGGCGGTTTGATCAGCCGAGGGCAATCCTGCGGCTGGTTTGGCCAGGTCGGCCTCTTTTTCAGTAAGCAGTGCCGCGGTCAGTTTAAGCTCTTTGTATTGGTTCCGCAATCGCCGGCACAAGTACCGCGTGTGCGTCAGCGCGAAAGGAGGAATAGCGACCACGCAAGCCACTTTGGCCTTGGAGCGTTCAACCTCACCGACCATGGCAGCGATCGAAATCCCGGTGTTCAATACCAGCGCGCCAAGGCCGCGTTTTTGCAGCAGGAATTTGAGCATGTAGGCGGCCAACTCGTCGGCCTCATCCCGGGCCGGGATGCACAACACCTCGACGGGCCCGGTAGGTTCCAGAACAATTTTTGAGGGTTCGTTCGACTTGGAAAGAAGGGAGACTTTGGCGGCGTCGGCGGCAACCAGGTCGTCCGCGCGTTCCGCCAGGTCTTCGACAATCATGCGCACGTTCTGAAAGATGAACTGTTCTTTGTCCTCATCGAGCTTGCCCCGGTGCCGGTCTTCCTCGGCCAGGGTGAGAGCTGGAATGATTAGTTCATCGTAAAGGCGATCGAGCGAAGAAGCGTTTTTGAGAAATTCTTCAGAAATGAGGCTGGCTTCCTCGAGGTCCATGGCGAGCAACCGCTGGTACAAGCGTGTTTCGGGAGGCAACACCGGTTCGTCACTGAGCAAAACCTGCAGAAATGACAGGCTGGGCACGTACCGTCCGATGGCAACCACGCAAACAGTCAAAGGCATCGCCAGCAGCAGTCCTGCCGGGCCCCATAACCACGTCCAAAAAACCGCCGCGACCAGCACCGCCAGAGGTGACAAGCCGGTTGAACTGCCGTACAACACGGGTTCGGCAAGGTTATACATCAGCAGATCCACTCCCGCATAGATGCCAAGGATTATCGGAACCTCGATCCAACCGGGTCTGACGGCCAGGGCCACGGCGGCCGGCATCACCGCGGCAACCCAGATGCCCAGATACGGAACATATCGGAACAAAGCGGCCAGCATGCCCCATAAAAGAGGGTTGGGAATGTGAATAAAGTAGAGCGCCGTGCCGGTGGCAGCGCCGTAGGCCGCGTTAATGACGAACTGCGCCAACAAGTACCGACTCACACGGTGAGCGGCGTCGTCCAGCACATTGGTGGTCACGTTTAGCTGCCGCGACCCGGCCAGGCGAATCAATCGGTCGCGCAGCTCGTCGCGCTCGATCAGCATGAAAATCACAAATACAACGACGATCCCGATCGTCATCAGAACGCTCACCAGCGAGCTGAGGATTTTTTGAACCGATTCCACTGGCGAAAACGGCGCGCGCCGGATCTCGACCGGCACCGGGCGCTCTTCCGGGTGCTGGCTCGTGGCCGCGGGCGGAGTGGGCGGGGTCAGTTCATCCGAGAATTTCTGGATCGTGCCGGAGATGCGCTTAACGAACCCTCCCCCCGAGGTTCGGATGGACTCGATCTTTTGGTGAACGTTGTGCTGGTACTCCGGGAGTTTGTGGACCAGGTCGGCCAGCTGGGAAGCCATGACGGAGCCAATCACTCCAATGAGCGTTAAGGTGATGAGAACCACAATTGCCGCGGAGGGGATCCGGCCGAGGCCCCAATGCCGCAACCGAATGACCAGCGGCGCCAACATAAAGGTCAGCAGAACGGACAGGGCCAGCGGTATGAAAATGGTGCGGGCGAAGTAAAGCACCACAATCACGATCAGAAGGACAAACAGGGTCTGGGTTTTCGCGTTGCTGTTGGATCGGTTGCCGTTCGCCACTGGTTCGGGCCTTTCAGTCTCGCGCCGGCCGATACAGAAGTACGCCTGGCGTGTCTACACAGTACCCTCACTACGCATGGCTTGCACTTGGTCGAATACCCCAAAGGGCGCGGGGTCCTTCCTCCTCTCGAGCCATTGACAACATCAGGATCGCAACCCATTCTGCTGCTATGCCCCACGCTGCACGCGCATTGATTGGTCGCGGTCCATTTATGGCAAGTAAAGGCCTTTTGGCCGGTCTTGGTTTAGTCGCTCTTCTAACGTCTACCATCTCAGCGGCAGACTGGCCGGAGTTCCGGGGGCCCTGGCAGAACGGATACGCCACCGCGCCGGGCAGCACCAATATCCTGGGCCTGCCCCTGCACTGGAGCGAGCAGGAAAATGTGAAATGGAAAACCGAAATCCCGTATCGCGGGTGGTCGACCCCGGCCATCCAGGGCGGCCAGGTTTGGTTAACGACCGCAACGGTGGACGGCCATGATTTCTTCGTAATTTGTGTCGATGCGGACACCGGCAAAATCGAGTTCAATGAAAAGCTGTTCCATAGCGATAACCCGGAACCGCTGGGGAATAACGTCAACGCCTATGCGACACCTTCGCCGGTGATTGAACCAGGCCGCGTATATGTCCATTTTGGCAGTTATGGGACCGCCTGCCTGGACACCCGCGCGGCAAAGGTTTTGTGGCAACGCACCGATCTGCGTTGTCGCCATTACCGCGGCCCTTCTTCATCCCCAGTGCTGTTCCAAAGCCTGCTGATCCTCACCTTCGACGGTGCCGACCTCCAGTATGTCGTCGCCCTGGACAAAGAGACCGGCAAGACTGTATGGAAAACCGATCGCTCAGTGGAATGGAATGATGCCGATGCGCCAGGTCAAATGGCGCGCGAAGGCGACCTGCGCAAAGCCCATAGTACCCCGTTAATCGTGAACTATGAAGGGAGACCCCAACTGCTGAGCGTCGGGGCCAAGGCGGCGTATGATTATGATCCAACCACTGGCAAAGAATTATGGAAAGTTCATTTCCCGGCATGGTCGGCGGCCCCGCGGCCCGTTTATAGCGATGGCCTGATGTTTTTTGTCACTGGCCACGGCGAAACCGAGCTGGCGGCCGTACACCTCGGCGGCCAGGGCGACGTGACCGAAACCCAGATCGCCTGGAAGGTAAGTGCCATGGTGCCGAGAACCGCCTCGCCTATCCTGATTGCGGATCTGCTTTATATGATAAGCGACGACGGGGTAGTCACCTGTCTCGAATCGGCGAGCGGCAAACAGGTGTGGCACTCGCGCATCGGCGGCACTTACGCCGCTTCACCGATTTATGGCGATCAACGCCTTTACTTCTGCAGCCAACAAGGCAAAACAACCGTGCTGAGGCCCGGCCGCTCTTTCGAGACCCTCGCGACCAATTCATTGCCCGGCGGGTTCATGGCTTCTCCGGCCGTGGCGGGGAAGGCCCTGTTTTTGAGAACCAAAACGGACCTTTACCGCATCGAATCCAATCCAGGCCACGAATAGTCGTTGGCTCGCTTTCTGCCTGCGTGAGAAGAACTAAAGGGATTAGGGTTGGAATGAGGCGTGGCCGTCCGTGCCAAATTTGTCGTGGCATTATTACGTTGGCACCTTGGGTCGGCTTTGTCAGCATGACCGGGATCGACCTCCGTCCGGCGCTCTCGCGTGCCAGTCGAAGGAAAGCAGTATGACGCAGGATAAATTAAAGGTGTTGCTCATCGAGCACGATTCCGGATTTGCGCGCTACGTCGGGGAGATGCTCGGGCAAGCGCGAGATTTTGCCGCCGAAATTCGCTCAACCCAGGAGTTGTCCAAAGGCTTATCGGAGTTGGCGGGAGAGAATTTCGATGTCGTGGTCATGGACATGTCCTTGCCCGATGGCGCGGGGCTGGCCAACGTGAGCTTGCTTCGCGCTGGGGCACCCCAGGTGCCGATTATCGTGGCGGGAGACTCGGACGACGAAGCAGTGGCTCTGGAGGCGGTGCATGCCGGCGCCCACGACTACCTGGTCAAAGGACAATTGACTCCCAGTTGGCTGGAGCGCTCGTTGCGCTACGCGATCGAACGCCACCGCATGGACCGGGCCCTGCTCGAAGCGGAAGAAAAATATCACAGCGTGTTCGATCACCTGGTGGAAGGAATTTTTCAGACCACGCCGGACGGCCGCTACTTGATGGCCAACGCGGCCCTGGCGCGCATTTACGGGTATGATGCCCCGGAACAATTGATGCAAGGCCTGACCGATATCAGCCGGCGGCTGTACGTCCAGGAAGGGCGCCGGGACGACTTCGTCCGGTTGATGCAGGAGAACGACGTTTTGGCGGGGTTTGAATCCCAGGTCTTCCGCAAAGACGGCAGTGTCATCTGGATTTCTGAAAACTGCCGGGCCATCCGCGACAGCAAGGGCCGCCTGCTCTATTACGAGGGAACGGTTGAGGATATCACCCAGAAACGGCTGGCGGAAGAAAAGCTGCGGCATTCCGAAGGCCTTTACCATTCGTTGGTCGAGACATTGCCTCAGAATATTTTCCGCAAGAACCTCGAGTACCGCTTTACTTTCGCCAACCAGCAGTTTTGCCGCGTCCTGGGGCGGCCGCTCGAAGAAATCGTTGGTAAAACCGATTTTGATTTTTTTCCTAAAGAGCTGGCAGAAAAGTATCAGCGCGATGATCGGCGCGTGCTCGAAACCGGCGAAGCTTACGAAACGGTGGAGGAACATCAGCCGCCCGGGGGCAGCAAGATTTACGTGCACGTGGTCAAAACGCCCCTGCGCAACGCGGATGGCAAAATCATCGGCTTGCAGGCGATTTTTTGGGACATCACCCAACAGCGCATGGCCGAGGAAAAAATTCGCAAAGCCAACGCCGCGCTGGCCCAAAGCCGCCGCGAATTGACCATCAAGAACCTCGAGATGGAAGACGATTTGAAGATGGCGCGCGAGATTCAGTTGACGATGCTGCCCCAGCAGTATCCCGCCTTTCCCCGCGGCGGCCCAGGCTCTGCCAGCGCCTTTGAGTTCACGCACCGGTACCTGCCCACGGGAAGCGTGGGAGGAGATTTTTTTACGATTTCTCCTTTGTCCGGGACTCAGGTGGGCGTGTTTCTGTGCGACGTAGCCGGGCACGGGGTGCGGTCAGCGTTGGTGACCGCCATGATCCGGGCGTTGGTTGAGGAATTGAAGCCGCTGGCTAAGAACCCAGGCGATTTCCTGAGCAAACTCAACGGCGACCTCTGCGCGATTTTACATCACACCGGCACACCTTTGCTGACCACGGCATTTTACCTGGTGGCGGATTGGAAAACGGGCGTGATGCTCTACGCCAACGCCGGTCACCCAAAGCCGCTTCACGTGCGACGCCATGCCGGCCAGGTGCTCCAGGTGCTTAATGCCTCCGGCAAAAGCCAGCCCGCCCTCGGGCTCATGGAAGATGCCCGCTATCAAAGTTCAGAGATTCTGCTCTGCCCCGACGATTTGCTGCTGCTCTATACCGACGGGCTGATTGAAGTCCAAAGTCCTCAAAGTGATCTGTACACCCAGCAACTGCTGCACGGGGCGGTGCAGCGGCTGATGCAGGCGCCCACTCCGCAACTATTCGACCGTCTGTTGCAGGAGGTCCGGGAATTCTCCGGCGGCGCCTCCTTTACGGACGATGTTTGCCTGGTCGGGATGGAAGTGACCCCGGAGCAAAAAAAATGACTTTCGCGAAAAGAAAAACTTTACTGTGGCCCAAATCCGAGTAAGGTGTTGACGGGTTGGCGAAAGCAGCCGCCCGCAAATGGAACGGAAAGAGACTCGTTTAATTCCGTCGTCACAGAGCCGAGTTCCTCGGCAAACCCTCCAAAACTCTCCCTCGGTATCAGTTGAGCTCGCCGCCTCTGCGCTCGACCAGGTCTCCTTCCATTCGCCGTCGTCTCTTATTCAAACAAACCAGGTTAACAAACCGAAACCGGAGATTGTTCCAATGGACCTTCATCATCCTATCCTGAGAGAATTCCCCGAGCACCGCGAGGTGATCCGCCGGCTTAAAGGCACCAACGATCATTTCAGGGCTATCTTCGATGAATATCACCGGCTTGACGATGAGATCTATCGCATCGAAGAAGACATCGATTTCGCCACGGATCAGGAAATCGAGGAGCTCAAGATGCGGCGTGCCAAGCTTAAGGATTACATTTATCACCTCATTCGCCATGCTCCGGTTATCGCTCCGGCAACCGAGCTGAGCGCCATGAGCGCAGCCGTCGCTCACTAATTCCCAGGATAGAACCGTTCGGCGCCCTTGCGCGCCGAGCCGACTCACGCCGCTGAATCTAAGGCGGCCCAAAGGGGGGCTATTCGATTGGCCTCTCCTCCTAAAACCACCCTTTAGAATTTCGGAACCGGTTGACCGTTGGTGCCAATCACCGGCTGGTACCAAATCCAGTCTTTGGTCGCTTCAGTCGGAAATCGCCAGTCCTGATGCAGTGCTCTGGTGAAGTCATGCTTGGCTGCATGGCCGTCCACAAAAAGGATGGGTGAAATAGCCTTTTGCCCGTCGCTGGCGATATCGAAGACGCTCGACCGCCCCGTGTTGAAATGCCAATGGAAATAGTTGTAGGGCTCGAGAATCCCCTTGAGATGGCAAAGATCCGGACTGAGGAGCGGCTTATGCATCGGTAAGGCCGGAGGTTCATAAACATAGATGTACTCACTTGGCTGCTTGACCCATCCCGCTTTTTGCCGAGGAAGTACTCCGGCGACTTCAAATTTCGTATTTTCCCAGGGGGCAGCGTTCAGCCGGTAACTCAGGCCGAATGCATAATGCGCAGTAGGGCCGAAATAGGGTCCATCAGGCCGGAAATCCAATCCTTTGTCCTCTGGGCATTTCCAGGTCTTTGAATAAGGATCGATGTAGGTGGCCAGCGCGCGGGCGCGCATTTCTGCCAACCGTTTCTCCAGTGGCTCGCCGCAGGCGAATTCGTCCGGGATTTCGTGACCTCCCAGCGAGCTGGGATACCGCTGCTGATCGATCAGAACCATCTCCAGAGCTATGTCGATCTGGTGCAGGTTGTTCAAACAAGTCGCAACGTGCGCGTGACGCTTCGCGCGGGCGAAGGCAGGCAGCAACATCGATGCAAGGATGCCAATGATCGCCATGACCACCAGCAGCTCGATCAGGGTGAATGCCGAACGCTTCCGACTCGAGGTTCTCATGGTTACTTTCGGTGGCTTTCGGAATTGGGCGCGGCGCTCGCCGGCGCAGGCAGCCCCCCTTCTTCAGCATTTGCCAGTTGCCCATAGGAAGCAGGCGTCATCTGCAACTCCGGCGACAGGACGATCGGGTTGCGTCTATGAAGCGGAATGTTCCACAGGACCATCATGCCCAGCACGCAAACTGCCCCGGCGCCGATGTGCATTGGCCGAATCCAGGCCGGCCACACGGCTCGTGGTAGTAAAAGCCAAAAACTCTTGTTCCGCGCGGTATTCAGCAAAATGCTCTGGCTTACACGAGTCGCCAATCCGGGGGGAGCGGCCTGCATGCGGCCAGGGGTGGATCGTCCCTGCTTTTCTTTTTTCAACGCTGCCCGATCCACGGAACGGTCCTGCTCGTGCAGGACCTTTACGGCGGTCCTGCAAGTGTGTTCACGCAGCCAGGTAGCCACCACTATGCTTTTACCCAATCTGGGCGCTTTGCGGGCCAACTCCCAGTAAACCCTCAAAACGGCATCTTCGACCAAATGCGGGGGTCCCTCAATGATGCGTAGCGCACGCGAGTAAACCTCATCCACCGTGGCGGCCACCAACTCAACGAATCCGGCTTCTGAGCGATGGAGAACAAATGCCTTGAGGAAAACCTCCGGCTTCATACCCGTTTTTAATATGAGTTCACCGCGAGAGACCCCTGCCAAACCTGGTCAAGATTACTTAATTTAAGTGGTTAGTCAAGAAACCGCGCCCACAAAGCCCACAAAGGAACAACCGCATGACACGAACTACAGTCGCTAGCATGATATAAAACACTAAGCATGAGTCACTGCTGTCTTCGCCCCCACCCAATGCGGGAATCAGGATTTGATATCGCGCGCTTGGAATGCGGCGGCCCCGATCAGAAACGTCGTAACATTAAACGCGCCAAGAACCAGCAGTGATCCAATCACCCGCTCCCAGGGCACCGGGTCGGCGAAGATCAACAGCCAGACCCGGAAATGGTAGAGCAGAAACCACTCCTGGTATGGCTCGAAAAAAGGCAGATGCTCCAGGACCAGGTTGATGAACAAGAACGACAGAGCCAGGATAGTCGCGGCCGCCGGTTTCATGTTGAAACACGAAAACATGAAAGCCAGGCCCACAATCGCGCTGGCATTAAGCGTCATGAACAGGTGCGAAAACAGGTAAAGCCGCGTCCCGGCGCCAGCGCTTAGCAGGTTGAACACGTGCTCCGGCCAGAGCGAATAAACGAACATTCCCCGCCAGGGAAACCAAATCCGAGCAAAGGCCAAGGCCGTGCCACCGAGCGCCAGGACGAGAACCGCCGAGAAAATCAAGCCGGCCAGCCATTTGACCAGGAGCAGCCTGAACCGTGAAACCGGTCGGGATAAAATCATGCGCAGCGTGCCGTCTTCAGCCTCTTTGGCGACCAGGTCGCCGCCCACCAGCGCCGTGTAAAGGGGCATCAGCAAAATAATCTGCGGAATGAGCATCACCAGGGCCACGGTCAAGGCCGACAGATAATCCTGAGCCAGATAACCGTTGCCGGCCAGCAAGCGCTCCCAATTCTTCTGCCATTTGGTGAAGCGGAACATCAGCAGCATCCCGTTCTGGGCAATTAGAAAGGCGCCGAAGCCGATGTAAGTCCGCTTTTTGCCAAACAGCTTCCACAGTTCGTTACGCAGGTGAAGGTAGAACATCAGGCGCCCTCTCTTTTGCCGTTCATGAGCTGCAAGTAAAACGCCTCGAGACTTTCCTGCTCGACCGCAACTTCATAAACCGGCATGTCCGCCTGGACGAGTAACCGCACGATTTGGTCGGTCCCCGCGCCTGCCGCCAGCCCGACGCACTGCCCGTCCCGTTCGGCTACGATCAGTTGCGCTCGCCTCAACTCGGCGACTGCACGATTGAAATCACCCACCCGCAAACGAACCCACTGCCCTCGCGCGCGTGTTTGAGCCAGACTGCCCTCGAAAACCAGACGGCCCTGGTTGAGAACGGCGATTCGGCTGCAGAGTTGCTCCACTTCGTGCAGCAGATGCGACGAAAGCAGAATCGTCAAGCCCAGCTCCCGATGCAGCCGCAAGATCGTTTCGCGCATTTCGTGGATGCCTTCCGGGTCCAGGCCGCTGCCCGGCTCGTCCAAAATGAGCATTTCAGGATTTGGCAACAAAGCCTGTGCCAGGGCCAATCGCGCGCGCATACCATGCGAATACGTTCTCACCTTCGAACCTTCACGACCGGATAAACCGACCCATTCAATCACCTCACGAATACGCTGCGGGGGTGTGTAAGCGGTGTAGGAGCTCAGGATTTCCAAATTGCGCCAGCCGCTCAAATAATCATAAAACGCCGGCGCTTCAAAGATCGCGCCCACCCGGCGCAAAGCCCGGCTCCGATGCGTGGTGATATCTTGGTTAAAAAGCCTGACTTGCCCGCTGGTGGGCCAGACCTGGCCCAGCATCATCCCGATCGCCGTGCTCTTGCCTGCACCGTTATGGCCCAATAACCCGTAGATCTCGCCGGCTGGAACGCTCAACGTCAAATCCTGCACCGCCAGGCGCCGGCCAAATCGCTTACACAGTTGCGTCAGCTCAATCATTGGCTGGGCTGGATGGTGCCTTCGATAGCCAGGAGATTCTTTATGTGTCCGTCGGCGTAGAGATAGTTCACCTCCTTTTTCAGACCCCGTGCGCGGTGAAACCGATCTTTATCGTACATCAAGGGAATCTGGTGCGGGTCGAAATTCATATGGAACGCGACGAGGTGGTCCGCATCCTGGCCGTTGAGGAGACTATTCCACGAATAGCTGCTGCCGGTCGTTTGGAACAGGTTCTGGTTGTCCGACGGGCAGAGCAATACGCGAACGTTGCCAAGATAATTGGACAGCACCAGGTCCGGCCCCGGCAACTCGTTGGTGGTGGTCAGACTGTGGTCGCGCATATTGGGCAGACGATTGCGATAATCCTGAACATAGAGCTGCAACGCCAACCCCATTTGGTGGAGATTGCCCAGGCAAACCGTCGCCCGGCCCGATTCTTTGGCTCGACCGAAGACCGGCAGCAGGAGTGCCGCCAGCGAAGCGATCACGGCAATCACAACCAACAGCTCGATCAACGTGAAAGCGTGGGCATGGCCGGCTTGACCCCCGGGGTATCCGGGGACATCTCCTTTCGGTATCCGTGTCGAGCGGTGTGCACCCGTGGTTTTCAACTGCTGCCTTTTCGGCTTAGTGCCCACGGAACGGCCGGCCACTTTCCATCGCGCGTTGGAGTTCCTCCAAAACCGGAGCCAGTTCCGCCTTGGTTTGTGCAGAGCTTTGGCTGTAAAAAGTCGCGAGGCCGATTGTGCGGATCTTGGCTTGCAACTCCTCGCTAATGACGGGTGGGCCATTGGTGCCCGGTTGGCCGTCGTCGGCCGAAGCGGCGCTCATTCGAGTTTGTTGGTCGCGCAGCCGTTTCAGAGTATCGTCAATGGTTTTGCGCCGCTTGTCCTCGGGCAGTTGCTCGAAGGCCGTGAGCATCTGTTTAAAACCAGCCGGCATCGTGGCCTCGATGAACTGCGCCTTTTCCTCCTCGGTCATCTGGCTGAACCAGCTCCAAGCGAGCCTTTCGAGGCGAGCTTTCTGACGCTCTTCCGGGGAGAGCCCGTTGAGCAGCTCTTCGAGCCTACGGATGGCCTTGGCCCGATCCTGGCCCGATAGCTTCGCTAAATCCACCGATTCAACAAAGGCACGCACCCTGTCCGCAGTGACCCGGCGAGCCTTGGCGACCGAATAGCCGGTCACTGCGAGAATCCAGATCCCGAAAACCGCCACGCCACAGACGAGCACCGGACGCCACCTTCGATTCAGCATACCCGACATCCTAAAGCTGCAACGAGGATCCTAAAAGAGCAAAGTCTGGCCGATGAAATCGCGCTGACAGCGTGAAAAACGCTTTATCCGGGAATGCAGCGGAGGTGCATCTTGGTCGTAGCGCAGACTTTCCAGTCTGCTGTACCGCAGACTTTTAGTCTGCGCGGCGCCCGAAGAACTCGGCGCGCCTATCCCTTATATCACCCAGCCGACTGAAAGTCGGCGGTACAGCAGACTAGAAAGTCTGACTAGAAAGTCTGCGCTACGAGCTGCGCTGACATTGTAGCGCGTCGTCCAACGCGCAATCCCTGAGGAGTCTCAAAGCAAGCCAGGCCCTATTTTGCGGCGGCGTTGGGATCAGGCGCCTGCCCTCTAATAGGCACCACCCGTTGCACGGCCGCGACCAGGCTGGCTGGGCCAAAAGGCTTGGTCAGAAAAACGGCGGCGCCCGCCCACTGCGATTCCATCTGAGAAAGATGATACTGGGGATTGGCAGTCATCACAATCACCGGGATTAATTTGGTCTTGTCATCTCGCTTGAGCTCACGGATTGCGGAGAGCCCGTCCATCTCGGGCATCATAATGTCCATCACGATCACCTGCGGCAGCTCGCGCAAGGCGGCTTCGACCGCCTCGGCTCCATTAAAAGCGCTGGTCATTTCGTACCCGGCGCGTTCGAGGTGCGGCCGGTAAAGCCGGTGAAGCAGGCGGTCGTCATCGACCAGAAGAACTTTTGGTGGCATGGACTTTAATCAGGACGCGGCATGCTACCCAAGGGAAAGTCGAATGCGCAAGAAGCTATTAAGCCATTGACTTTCAGGGTGTACGGGATGCCGATTGAAACTAACTTTCCAATCCCCAGAAACGGAGAAAAAGTATGCCGCATTGTGTAGAAGAGGTATCAGGTGATTGTCGCACGTTGCTGCGGGCAGGAATGCCCGCGCGCCGAACAGCGCGGGCTCAGTCCCGAAACCGTCTTCGACTGCTCCTTGCGCCTGAAGCGGGGAGGCCCAAATCTTTGCCGTAAAGAAAACAACCGACGGTGTGATCGTTCACGATTCCGATCGCCTGCATAAAGGCGTAGCAAATCGTCGAGCCGACGAATTTGAACCCGCGCTTCGAGAGGTCACGGCTAATTGCGTCCGATAGCTCCGTGCGCGCAGGAATGTCCTGGAGCCTTTTGCGCTGGTTGCGAATTGGGTGTCCGTTTACAAAGCTCCAAATGTAGGCATCAAAGCTGCCGAACTCCTTTTGCACGGCCAAAAAAGCTCGGGCGTTCCGGACAGCGGACTCGATTTTCAACCGATTTCGAACGATGCCTGGGTTAACCATGAGCTTCTTGATTCTTTGTGAATCGTACCGAGCCACTTTATCGGGGTGGAAGTTATCGAAGGCTTGGCGATAATTGTCACGTTTTTTGAGGATCGTGATCCAGCTCAAGCCGGCCTGGGCACCTTCGAGGATCAAGAACTCGAAGAGCAGGCGGTCATCGTGAACGGGAACGCCCCACTCGGTATCGTGGTAGGCGGCGTTCAGATCTCCATTCGCCCAGCCGCAACGGCCCAACGGAGTCGTTACTGCCGGCCCGAGTAAAGAGGGTACCTTTGACGCTGGCTTCGGCTTCGGTTTGCCAGGCATCAGCTTGAGAGAGGCAGGTTGAAATCGGGGCTTTGCATATGGCGGATGAAAGCCTCAGCCTGCGCATAGCCCCGCTCGATGCCGCGAAAACGAGTGACCGCCTCCTGCAGGGCGTAGAATTTTTCCGGTGCCTGGCTGGCGTGCGCAAAACAGGCCGCGCGTTTGCGCGTCTCCGTCGCCGTAATATCCACATAATGGGTCGGAGCAAAGTGCACGGTGTCTTCCCCGTTGGAAACCTCGTAATAGTATAGGGCGAAACTCCTTCCCAGGCGCACCCACGCATCATACACCAGCATCGAAATGGCTCGATGATCCGCGTGATTGTCGATCGGCCAATGTGTGAACACCACGTTCGGCTTCTCCGCTTCCAGCAACCGGCGAAACATTTGGTAGTGTTCGAAATCCACAACGGCGCGTCCATCGATCTGGCCGGCGAATGCCGGACGCGCTTTGAGGACCCCGCAAGCATTGGCGGCTTCCCCCACCCGCTGGCGCTTGGGTCCGGTCTTGTCCGGTGGGTCACCTTCGTTGAGATATAGAAGCACCACCTCGTGACCCAGGTCCGAGTATCGCGCAATCGTCCCGCCGCAGCCGTATTCAGGGTCGCCTGGATGGCCCCCAGTCACGATCACTTTCAGCTTGGATGTGCCGGGTTGTGGCGGGGCCTCACCGGCGGCAAGCGGAAGCGCCGCGGCGAGGCTCGCGCCGAAAAACCCAGCTTTAGTTAGCATGCGCCGTCGCGACACGGGTTCCATATTTCGTCTCGGGCGCCGCACGATCCAAGTCCGATCGAGCAATCGCTTGAGTAGCTCCAGATTAACCCCATTATTCCTTCGTCGGCAATGCTGAGGAATTAAGCAAATTAAGCCGATGAGCGAGGCTCAGACGTGCTGCCTCAAACTTTCATCTCAAGGTTCCCGGCTCCATTCTTGTCCATTCGCGGTCGATGCCTCGCGCTGCCGGTAATTCTTGCACCTGAAATCAGCTTGCCTCTCAATGAGTGAATGAAACCCATTCATAGCCTGCTGCTGTTTGTACTCCTTGCCGTTGCCGGCTGCGGCAAAAGCGATTCGTCCGGCGTCCATGATCCCTCGGGGGCGAAAAAGCTCACGATCGCTTTAATGCCCAAAAGCAAGGGCAATGCGTATTTCGTCTCGTGCAGAACCGGGGCCGAACGGGCTGCCAAAGATCTGGGAGTGGATTTGATCTTCGATGGTCCCACGGATCCCGATCCCGCGCGGCAGAACGAAGTCATCGAGAACTGGATTACGCTCGAGGTCGACGCCATCGCCGCAGCCTGCGAGAACAAGGAGGGCGTCTCGACGGCACTGCGCAAGGCCAGGTCAAAAGGGATCAAAGTCATCACTTACGACTCGGACGCCCTGCCGGACGCGCGAGATTTCTTTGTCAATCAAGCCACGGCCGAAGGGATCGCCAACGCGTTGATGGATGAGGCCGCCCGGCTGTGCGGCAACGAGGGCGAATTTGCCATTATTACCGCCAGCCTCACTGCAGCCAATATGAACGAATGGCAAAAATTCATCGAGCTGCGCCGTGCCTCCAAGTATCCCAACCTTAAGATGGTCGCCTTGCGCCCGTGCGATGATCTGAAGGACCGTGCTCAGTCTGAAGCCACCGTTCTACTGAGCGCCTACCCGCAACTGAAGCTGATCATGGCCATTTGCTCGCCGGCGGTTCCCGGAGCCGCCGAAGCCGTGAAACAGGCCGGCAAAGCGGGCAAGGTCAAGGTGATCGGGCTGGGTCTACCCAGTGAGAATCGCACCTATGTCAAAGAGGGAGTGACCGATACGGTGATCCTCTGGAAGACTGAGGACCTGGGGTATCTGACGGTTTGTGCCGCCGAGGCGCTGGCCCGCGGCACGCTTAAACCCGGTGAAACCACCATCCAGGCCGGCCCGCTGGGCCGGTTCACCATCGAGGGGGATAACATCCTGCTGGGAAAACCCTTTCTGTTTACCAAAGACAACATTGACCAGTTCAATTTCTGAGAGGGTGTTTTAGAATTCGGTTTGGAGTCCCGCCTTTAGGCGGCCCAGCGCCGAAACCGCCTTAAGGCTAATGCCTTTCGGTAATTCAGCTGACCTAGCGTTGGATAGCCGTGCCCAGCCGCACCGAGATTTAGATTAGGTAGGCAATTTTTGCCTGGTACTTTTAGAAAAGGTGCTTAAATAAAGTTGGATGCAAAAGCATCC
>DASRFK010000098.1:0-15841 GCA_035651635.1 Verrucomicrobiia bacterium
AACTGCGGCGGCGCAGCCAAACCACTCCCCCCAGCAAAAGCACGGCGCCGGGCATTCCCCCCAGCAAAATCCATTCGGCGCCTTGCACCTGCGCGCGCGTCATCACCAGGCGGTATTCAGTGATCGGACGCGGTCCAATGCCTTCCACCAATTGCGGCCGATCCAGCAGCCAGTTGACCGCCAGCGTACCGAAATCTCGATTGGCCGCCGACTCGATTTGGTGGTTGGCCAGAAAAATCGAATCCCCGGTCACCAAAATCCGGGTCATGCCATGCTCCGTGATCACCCCTTTAACACTCCCTTTGTCCACCGCCACAACCAGCGGATAAGCCCGGTGCGGCTTGCCGGGCGCGTTTGCCACCAGGGAGTGCGGGCCCGAGAAAGCGATTTCTTCCACGTTCGGAGCATCCGCGGCCGGGGAATGAGCGCTCAACTTGCCAATGCTGCGGGGCAGGATCATGTGAATTGCCAGGCCAGTCAGCGGGCTGACGATGGGATGATTGGAAAACGCGCCCACAATCACGTCCTGTTCCCCTCTGCGTGCGTCGGGATCGCTGATGATGTCGTTCGAGACGTTCACTCCCCATTTGGCGAGGATCTTTTCCAGGCCGGTGTCGCCGTGGTTGAGCGAAAGGGCGCTAAACAGGGCAAAAAGCCGCCCGCCCTGGCTCAAGTACTGATCGATGGCTTCGAGCTCCGAATCCTCAAACGGCGTGCGGGGTCCGGGAATGACCAGCAAATTGCAATCGGCCGGCACCGGGTGATTGGTATCGAGTAAGGAAATGGATTCGAGTTGCAGGTAGCTCTCGCCTTGCAGTTGTGTGGCGAGCTTCTTATATCCAAACTGCTCGTCATCGCTGTTGATGTCGTGCTCGCCGTGGCGCGTGAGAAAATAGACCTTTGGCTTATTAGGTGATGTCACCGCAATCAGGGCCGCCGTAAAGGCGCGTTCTCCTTCGAAAAACGTCGGTTTACGGCTGAACTCGATTTGGCCCTGGCTGGGAACTTGTTCCTGAACATATTTCACCAGCGCATTCCCATCGACAGCTTTGATTCGTTTTTCGCCGCCGTCGAAAATGACCAGGTTTTTGGCGCTGGCCAGGCCCAGCCAGGTGTAATTGGTGCGAAGCACCTGGGCGGCACCCGGGTCGCGCTTGTAATCCACAATGCGGATCGAAATCTTGCGATTGACGGTGTGGTACTCGTTGAGCAGTTCGGCGATCGTCGAATAAAACGGATCCTCCTTGTCATAGTACAACGTGACCTTGACCGAGTTGGTCAGGCCCGCAAGAAATTTAACCGTGCGAGGAAACAAGGTGACCTTGCTCTGCGTGCTCACGTGCAGCCGCAGGAAGTACTGGCGGCTCACGTAATTGACCATCACCACCACCCCGAAGACGAGCGCTACGACTAATCCGACGTTCAGCGCGATCACCCACTTGCGAAACGGCGAAAAACTCGGCTTTGGTTCAGACTCGTCGGCCATGTTATTTCCAGCGGCGGCTCTCAACGATCCGCAAGGTCAGGAACAGAAAGAACAGCGTTAGACTCACGTACAAAACAATCGAGCGCGTGTCGACGACTCCCCGGGCGAAGTCATGCATTTGGTCGAAAAAAGCCAGCGACGCGAGCAATTGGGCATGCCAATTGGTCTGATTTGGAAATCGATCCGCCAGAACTCCCAGGCAGAAAATGGTGCCGCTCGACACCAGGGTAATCATCGCGGCCGCCACCTGGCTGCGAGTCAAAGCCGAGGCGCAGCAACCCAAAGAGACAAACATCGCGCCGAGCAACAAGATGCCTAAAAAGGTGCTGGCGACGACCCCGGCATCAAAGGCGTCAGGCTCATTGGAAAAATGGCGCACGATCAGCAGGCAAGCCATTAAGGGAAGCCAGGCGAGCGCGTAGAAAATGAGCCCGGCCGTGAATTTGGACAATACCACCTGCAGTTCGCTCACCGGCGCCGTCATGAGCGTCTCAAAGGTGCCCGAGGCTTTTTCCTGCGCGAAAAGCCGCATGGTGATCACCGGCGTCGACAGCAGCAAAATGAGCCAGAAGAACTGGGTAATATAAAACAGTTCAGTCACCGGAATGGGGGTCGGCTCCTGCTGGAGTTTGACCAACAACACCACGAAACTCAGTCCGAGCAGAAAAGTCACCGCCGCGATGATGATGTATCCGGTCAGCGACAGGAAATAGGCCCCCAATTCGCGGCGTGTCAGGGTCAGGTACGGCTGCATCAGCTTTCCTCCTCCTCCGGCGGACGGGTCAGCTGCACGTAAATATCTTCCAGCGAATGGCGATACCGAGTTAATTCACGCAAGCCCCATCCTCGTTCACGCACCAGGGCAAACACCAGTGGCCGCAGGTCCATGCCATTGCGCGGCGTCAGAGCGCACCGGAAATACTCGCCTTCGACCGCCGACACATCGTAACTCTCGATTTCAGGCAACTCGTCCCAGCACGCCTGCAACTCGGGCAACGGGGCGGCAATTTCCGCCAGGACCTGGCTTTTGCTGCGCATGAATTGCTGCAGATTCTCAGGCGTGTCGGCGGCCAGGATCGTGCCCTGATACATGATCATCATCCGATTACAGGTCATCTCTGCCTCCGGCAGGATATGGGTGGAAATCAGGACCGTATGCGTATTGCCCAGGCCTTTAATGAGCTGGCGCACCGCGCGGATTTGATTCGGGTCCAACCCGATGGTTGGCTCATCCAAAATGATCAGCTCCGGTTCGTGCACCAGGGCGTCGGCCAATCCAACCCGCTGCCGGTACCCCTTGGATAATTGGCCGATGATGCGATGAGCCACATCCGAAAGGCTGCATTGTTCCAGGACAATATCGACTCGCTCACGCGATTTCTTGTAACCCAGACCCTTGAGCCGCGCCCTGAATTTTAGATATTCGCGCACCCGCATGTCGAAATGCAGCGGGTTATTTTCGGGCATATACCCGATGCGGCGCCGCACTTCCTCCGAGTTGCGGAAAACGTCCAGGCCGCCAACACGCACCGTCCCCGACGTGGCGGGCAGGTAGCACGCGAGGATCCGCATCGTGGTGCTCTTGCCGGCCCCGTTAGGGCCGAGCAAGCCGACAATCTCTCCGCGCCCGACCGAGAACGAGATGTTGGATACAGCAGTGCGCCCAGCATACCGTTTCGTCAGGTTCGTCACTTCTATCATCAAACCATCGCTCATCGAAACGACCCAACCCGCAGTTTAATCAACCAAAGAGGCCCTGCGCGAATATAAAATTCAAAACGGCGCCAATCCCGTCGATTCCCCGCAGTTTTAGAACGGAAACCTGTTAAAATGGTTGATCCAAGTGTTACTGGAGGTCTGCACTCCGTTGGACCTCCGGCTAACCCTCTGTGGCCACTCCGGGTTCAGCACGCCCATCTGAACGTGCACCGGTTCATGGTCATCGAGTCGGACACGCTGGCCAGGGATGAGGTCGGCGCCGTCTTCGCGTATCTGCGCCGGCGTTTGCACTACGACTTGCACTGCATCGTTGATACGGCTGGCAAGTCGCTGCACGGAATAGTTCGATGCGCCGCGAAGCAAGGTTTTTGAGGACCGGCTGAAGGCCGGTCTCGTCGCTTTTGGGTGTGACCCGAAGGTGTTCACGTACTCGCAGCCGGTGCGGGTGCCCGGGGCGTGGAGGGATGGGAAGCTGCAGAGGTTGGTTTGGCTGGAAGGTTGAGGGCTAATGGGCAACGGGATTTCCAGAGGCGGACTGAGTAAGGATTTGCTTAACCTCCCTGGCCGCCTCATTGCGGGTGGGACAGACGGCGTTGGCTGCGATGCGTTGGAGAGCCGGAATAGCTTGCGGCCCGATGCCGGCGAGAATGTAGGTGGCGATGTAAGCGCTGCGTCGGCCGCGGGCGTCGTTTGCGAAGCCCTCGAGATTTGGAATTGCGGGCGCGGCGTCGGGCCCGAGGATGTTGAAGACGTAGCCAGTCATTTCGAAGTGAAGGACAGCTGGGTCGGAAAGAGCCCAAACTCTAACGGGCTGGAACGTCGGGGTACTCGGAAGGCTGGTGGCCAAGCGCTCAGTGATCCCTCTAAGTCTGTTCTCCTCGGGGTCGGCAGACAACCAGGCCAGAAGGCAAGGAAGGGCATTGGTCCCGATCGCGCGGATTGCTGCTCTGGTTTGAGGCGTATTCCCGTTGCGCAAGACGAACTCGGTAAGCGAGATGCCGTGGACGGTGGGCTCGGGCGGTGTTTGCGGTGGGCGATGGAAGATAAAGGCGAGCGCGAGCAAGATGAGCGCGAGCAAGGCGACAGCGAGTCGGACCTTCATACGGGCATGGTGGAGGCTGTGTATGGCGGAGCAAGTCGATATCGCGGTGGACTTGGGGGTGGTGCCTCCGCCGCTGCCGGAGATTTTCAATCTGCGGCAGTTGGTGGAGGCGGCGACGGCGCCGCTGCGCCAAATCGTCGAGGGGATTTTGCACCAGGGTGCAAGATGACTCTTGGCGGGACCAGCAAGAGTAATAAGTCGTGGTGTTTGCTGGACCTGGGGTTGCCGCCGGGGCCCGGCCATGGGGTTCGTTGTGGCGGGCTGAGGATGTGGTGAACTGGGAAGTCGAGCGCATTGGCGAGCGGTCGGTGCTGGTTGGTGTTGTGCTTAAGGATGGTGCGCGCTTGCTGGCGTTCCGAATGGATAGTGGCGCTTGTTTCCAGGAAGTTTGGACACAGGTTGATGGTCAGTGGATGAGGGGCGAGCGTACTGCGATGAGGCGAGGCGACGCTCCGCTCGGCTTCATTCCGTTCGTGTTCCATGGCCCGCGTCATTCCAGGCCGGAGCCAGCCCGCTTGGCGTGCGCGCTGAGCCCAGGCGTAGCGATAGGAGTGCAGGGAGACGCCCGACACTTTCGCGAGACGGCAACGCCGGATAAAGGCTTTTCCGCGATCTGCCTGTTTCCACAGGGCGAGCATGGGAAAAAGGGACCCGGACTGCGGCCGGCTTCGAAGGATTTCACGACGGATTCTCCGAAGTGAATGAGGCAGAGTGAGCCGGTCTTGCGGCGGGTGTAGGAAACGGTCTTTTGGTTTAGGTCGACGTTTTCGGCGCAGAGGGTCGCAATGTCGGTTTGCGATCCGCCCAGGTGCCACAGTAGTTCGTAGAAGGCTCGCCATTCCTGGTTGCTCTCCGCCGCAAGGATTTTTTGGTGCTCCTCGGGAGTGATGGCGCGTTTCTCTTTGAAGTGGGGAGCCGGACCAGCGTTTCTTTGGCAGGACTGGCGCACTCCCATCGGACTCGGGTGCTTCCGG
This sequence comes from Verrucomicrobiia bacterium, assembly GCA_035651635.1. Classification (GTDB taxonomy): domain Bacteria; phylum Verrucomicrobiota; class Verrucomicrobiia; order Limisphaerales; family UBA8199; genus JANXQE01. The sequence continues at coordinate 5,282 of DASRFK010000098.1, forward strand.
ACTTGAGCTTGAGGATTTCGTTCATCACGTCCTGCCAGGTTCGGCTGCTGACCAACGGGTCGGAGGCGGCGAGGTAGGTGCGAGCGAGTTGAAGGTTGAGGTGCGGCTCGCGGAAGGATTCGTTCCTGGCCTGGAGGAGCGTGCGAGCTTCCGATTCATCCTTGGTGCGAAGGCTGAGTTGCTGCCCAGTTTCGTTGTCCTGGCAGTAAAGGGTGGCGTTTCGCTGACAGAGGACAAAGCGCTGTTTCATAATTCAGGTCTGAATCATGACCTTGTCCGGCACGCTCGCGTGAGCGAGTAGCGGGCGAGTTTCAGCGGGATTCTGCCGAGCAGACTGACAGTTTCACTGACAGTGGCCAATCTGAGTGTCGAACTCCCTGCTTTCCAACGAGTAGGAAATGGAGCCAACGGTCAGAATCGAACTGACGACCCGCGCTTTACGAAAGCGCTGCTCTACCGACTGAGCTACGTTGGCGCACCAAACCAAGCCCCAGCAGGGAATGATGGGGCATGGCCTCTCAGCCACGCTGAAATTGATACCAGATTAAACAGCCCCGCGCAAGGCGGATGCACGCCGCCCACACTGCCGGCGACCGGGCGACCGCAATTTTCAGGGTCGCCGCCGAAAGCCACTGGGCAGACCGCACTTTGCATCACGGGCCGCAACGCGCTATTTACGCGGTGGCGCCGATTCCCCATTCAGCGCGATTCCTTTGCCCGCACTGACCCATAAAGCAGTTTGACACACTTCGCAACATTGCGAATAATGGATTCGTCAGAAAGGTCAGAAAATGCCTAAGACGAAAGTGGTCTTCTACAAGGAAGACGACGGTTCCGTACCGATTCTCGATTGGCTGGATTCGTTGCAGCCCAAGGCGCTTGACAAATGCACGGTTCGGATTGAAAGACTGGCTGAAATGGGCCATGAGCTCCGACGCCCTGAGGCCGATTTGCTGCGAGATGGCATTTACGAACTGCGCGTGGGGCTGCAGCATGTGAAGTACCGGATGTTGTATTTCTTTCATGGGCGAACCGCCGCGGTACTTTCGCACGGCTTGGTCAAGGAAGCGGCCGTGCCTCCTAAGGAAATCGAGAAAGCAATTGAGCGGAAACGAGTATTTGAGAACGATCCCCGCTCTCACACCCACGAGGAGTGGTTATGACGAAAAAAAGAAAAACTACATCAGACGCCGTTCAGATTTTACACCGCCGTTATTACCGGGGCAAACCAGCGAGGGGTGCGGCTCTTGAAGAGGCGCGAGCCGAGGATGAACTTGCCAGAAAGATTTACGAATTAAGAGAGCAAGCCGGCCTCACCCAAGCAAAGCTTGCAAAGCTCGTCGGGACTACCGCGTCGGTTATTAGCCGGCTCGAGGACTCCGAGTATGAACGGCATTCGCTGACAATGCTAAAGCGAATCGCCGCCGCGGTTGACAAGCGCGTTGAGATCCGTTTTGTGTCCACAAGGCGAAAATTGCAACCAGCCTGAGCCTGGCCGCGCGATTTGCATTCCTCGTCTCCTGCCAAGCCCTCCGCCACCAGACACTCGAGGCAGTAATTCTTCGGTTGCTAAGGAGACACTGAGTCGCCGATCGGGTTGACGATGAACTCCTCGGTGATCGGCCCCTCCGGACGCGTGCCGTTGTCGATGATCGAGGCGATGACCTTCACCCTGCCCTCGGTCAGATCCTCCCAGACTATCTGGACATCGATCTGATATTTTTCGCCGCCGGGCATCGCCACCCTGGCGCGGTCGCTTCTCCCGATGCACGCGGCCGTGGCCAGGTACGCGTGCGAGTGCGAGCGATACTTTTGCAGGTGCCTGACCAAAGCCAAACGTGCTTCAACTTCGTTCATAAGTGTTTGTTCACCTTGAACGTTGGCTCGCGGGTGGCCATCAGGCTAGGGCGAATCTCTACGGAGCGATGTCTGGCATATACCCGATGAAGGCGTTGGATAACCCTGTTGCGATTGCAATCCATCGAATCGGTATCGACACGGTTCAATTACCCCTTGGCTTATGAATTGCTTAACAAAGGCGCAGGTCCAGCGACCGGCTGGATCACTGTCTCAAATTTAGGCGGGCAGGCGCACTCTGTGGAATGCCCAGGGTAGAGAACCCGCCAAATCGCTCCAGGTTGTCCCGGTCTGCGGCAGTCATCGGCTCAGTCCCATGGCCAAAATCAACAGGTTTTGGGCCGTCAGTCCCCGGAACTGGCTCCGGCTCCTGGTCGGCCCAATGTTTTGCGCCCTGAAAGTTTCTGCGGCGGACGCAACGGCCTTGCCTGATTCGACCGACCTGACCGAGCTGAGCCTCGAGCAACTGGGCTCCGTTAAAATCGAGAAGGTTTTCGCGGCGTCAAAGTACGAGCAGAGTGTGACGTCGGCCCCCTCGGACGTGAGCATTGTCACCGCCGACGAAATCAAGAAATCGGGGTACCGGACGCTCAGCGAAATCCTGAACGGCGTCACGGGGTTCTACACCACTTCCGATGGAGCGTACAACTACATCGGTACACGAGGGTTCAACCGGCCCGGCGATTACGGCGGACGCTTTTTAATCACGATCGATGGCCACCGGATGAATGACGACATTTTCGACAGTGCCGCCATCGGCACGGAATTTCTTCTGGACGTGGACTTGATCGACCGGGTTGAAGTCATTCGCGGGCCGGGCTCCTCGCTGTATGGCAACAACGCTGTGTTCGCGGTGGTTAACATCATCACGCGAAGGGGACATGATTTCGACGGAGCCGAGGTGGCGGGATCCTATGGCAGCTACGACACCTATACGGGCCGGTTAAGCTACGGTAAGCGGTTTAAGAACGGTGTGGAACTGGCGCTTTCGGGCACCTACCTCGATAGCGCCGGCAATAACGATTTGTACTATCCGAGCTTCGCCGCCATCAATGGAGGTCACGCCGGGCGGAATGGTGAAAGCAGCGCGCCCAGTGGTTTCATGTCGATCAGCTATCGCGATTTTGCACTCGAAGGCGGGTATGTTTACCGCAAAAGGATTGTGCCGAACGGCGCCTATGGCTCGAACTTCAACGACCCGCAGGATTCCGTGGTGGACGAACGAGCGTTCGCGGATCTGAAATTTCAACACGCGTTCGAGCGCGATTGGGAAATTACTGCCAGGCTGTATTACGATCACTACCGTTATGACGGGAACTATCCCTTGGCGCAATACGCCTTTGGAGACCCGCTCTATCCGGGGGCCATCACACTTAACCAGGATCGCGACCAGCAAGAGTCGTTCGGCGGTGAGGCGCAAATTAGCAAGGTCCTGTTTGGCAAAGCGCGAATCATTGGCGGCGCGGAGTACCGGCACGACTTCACGCTCGACCAGCGCAATTTCGATGTCGGCGGCGTCACATATCTCGATTCGAACGTAGCCCAGGATACGGTGGGAGCTTATGTCCAGGGGGAGTATCCTATCCTGGCGAACCTGATCGCGAATGCGGGAGGCAGGTACGACTACTTTTCTTCATTCGGCGACACGATTAACCCCCGAGCGGCTTTGATCTATACGCCGTGGACGAATTCCACTTTCAAGGCCATGTACGGCCGGGCCTTCCGCGCGCCCGACGCCTTCGAGCTGTATTACGTCGCCCCTGGCTACGCCGTAAGCCAGCATCTGCGGCCAGAGACGATTCATTCCTATGAACTGGACTACGACCAGGTCCTCAATCAGCACGTGCAGCTGGTTTCCGCGCTGTTTTATTACCAGGTCGACGACCTGATTAGTTTCGGTCTGGATCCCAGCGGCAACGCGACCTTTGGCAACCTGGCCAGCGCCAACTCGAAAGGCGGAGAGCTCGAACTGGACGGCCAGTGGCAGGGCGGATGGCGGGCGCGTCTGGGTTACACCTATGCGGACGCCCGTGACGGAGCGAGCGGCCAGCGCCTGAGCAACTCGCCCGAGCACGTAGGCAAACTGAATTTCACGGCCCCGCTCTGGCGTGAGAAACTCTTTGCCAATGTGGAGGTCCTGGGCATCAGCGCCCGGACCACGGTTAATGGAACCACTGTGGGCGCTTATGGCCTGGTTAACTTTACGCTTTTCAGCCGGGAACTGGTCAATGGCCTCGAACTTTCGGCGAGCATTTACAATCTTCTGGATAAGAAGTACAGCGACCCGGTCGGGAGCGATTTTCCAGCCAACCCCATTCCGCAAGCCGGGCGAAGTTTCCGGGTCAAACTCACCTATCGCTTCTAACCGTGCGCCCACGCTTTTTCATTTCGCTGTTCGCCCGAAGCTGGCGCCTGATTGCGGCGCTGTTATGCGGAGGCGCCCTGCTGGGCGTTGGCAACGACGCCGGCGCCGAGCAGCTTTCGGCGCAGGAATATGCCGTTAAGGCCGCCTATCTGTTCAATTTCGTGAAATTTGTCGAGTGGCCGCCCACCGCGTTCAGTTCGCCCGAGGAGCCTTTCGTGATTGGGGTGATGGGGGAAAGCCCGTTTGGCGATGTCCTCGAGCGCGTGATTCATAACAAAAAACTCAACGATCACCCGCTGGTACTGCGCCAGTACAAACGCGGCGATGATCTCAAGGGTTGTCATTTGGTTTTCGTGAGCCGGTCCGAGAAAGATCATTTCGACGAGATCGCCCAGGCTCTCAAAGGCGGCGCCGTGCTCCTGGTTGGGGAAGAGGAAAGTTTCCTGAGCCGCGGGGGCATGATCAATTTTTTTGTCGAGTCGGACACGGTAAAGTTTTCGATCAACTTGCCGGCGGCCGAGGGGGCGGGATTAAAAATCAGTTCGAAGCTGCTCAACGTGGCCAGGTTGGCCAAGAAAGCGGCCCATTTCAGAAGAGATTATTATGCATAGGCTAAAGCTTGGTTTCAAGAATCTGCCGATCCAGCGCAAGATCGGTGTGGCGATTCAGATGACCTGCGCTTCCGCCCTGGCGGTGGCCGCCGCGGCTATCTTCGTGGCCCAGCTGATAACTTTCCGCCAGGCCTTCACCCGTGATCTCGAAGCGATCGGTTCAATCCTCGGCAATAACAGCACCGCGGCCATCAGCTTCAAAGACCGCAAAGCCGCCGAGGAGATCCTCGGAGCGGTCAGCGCCAAGTCACATATTCTTCAAGCGACCCTCAGACTGCCCGATGAATCGGTCTTTGCGGAATACAAGGCGTCGGGCTTTTCCGGCGCTAGCGTCGCGCCCAAAGGCGATGGCTTCCACTTTTTCGGTCCCTGGCTGGTGTTGAACCGTCCGGTGTTGCTGGCGGGGGAACGGATTGCCACGCTGCGGCTGGTCTCTAACTATCAAAACGAGTACCGGCGCTCGTTCAGGCTGTATGCCGCGATTCTCGCCGGCGTGCTCATCGCCTCCATCCTGCTGACCCTGCTCTTGTCGCAGCGGGTCGAGCGGCTGATCTCGGCGCCAATCCTGGACCTGGCACAGACCGCACAAGAGGTGGCCCGACGCAAGGATTACAGCTTGCGCGTGGCCAAGCGATCCGAGGACGAAGTGGGCCAGCTCACCGCGTCGTTTAACTCCATGCTCGCCAAGATCCAAAATGACGACGCCACATTAAGGGAATCCCACCAGGTGCTCGAACGCCAGATCGAGGAACGCAAGAAGGCGGAGGAAGCTCTGGAAAAGGTCAATAAACAGCTGCTGGTGACCTCGCGGCAAGCGGGCATGGCGGAGGTGGCCACGGGCGTCCTGCATAATGTCGGCAACGTTCTCAATAGCGTCAACGTGTCGCTCACGGTCATCCGCGATCAATTGCAGCAATCCGAGGTTTCGAGTTTGCTCAAGCTCTCGGCTCTGCTCCAAAGCCATGCCGCGGACCAGGCGCAATTCCTCACCACGCACCCGAAAGGCCAGGCGATTCCCGGTTTCGTGGTGCAACTGGCCGAGCAATTGGGGCAGGAGCACGAGCGCCTGAATGAGGAGCACAACCTGCTGGTGCGAAATGTCGAGCACATCAAGGAAATTGTCGCGATGCAGCAAAACTATGCCAGTGTTTCCGGCATCCGCGAAACGATCTCCATTGCCGACCTGGTCGAGGATGCGTTGCGGTTGCACACCGCCGGTCTGCAGCGTCATGGCGTCCAGATCCAGCGTGACTTCGCCAGCGTGCCGCCGATCAACATCGACAAACACAAAGTGCTCCAAGTCCTGGTGAATCTCATCCATAACGCAAAGTATGCGCTCGATGCTTCCGGCCGCGCCGATCGGCAATTGAGCGTGGCCATCTGCCTCAACGGAGATAACCGGCTCAGGATAACCGTTGCGGATAACGGCATTGGCATCCCGCCCGAAAACCTCACCCGCATCTTCTCCCTCGGCTTCACGACCCGCAAAGGCGGACATGGCTTCGGCTTGCATAGCGGCGCCAATGCGGCCAAAGAAATGGGCGGGGAACTGCGGGCACACAGCGACGGACCGGGCAAAGGCGCGGCCTTTACCCTGGAACTGCCACTCTCAAGCGAAAAGGTCCGCTCATGAACAACCAAAGCCCCGCCCGAAACAATCGGATCCTGGTCATCGACGACAATCCATCGATCCATGCGGATATTCGCAAAATCCTCAGCCCGAACGAACGCCCGAACACCGCTTTGGCTGACGCCAAGGCCCTGCTCTTCGACGAGACGCCGACAAAATCATCGCAAACGGACTTTGAAATTGTTTCGGCTTTTCAGGGTGAAGAGGGATTGGGCAAGGTTCAAGAGGCGGCGCAAGCGGGCCGGCCTTTTGCGATGGCTTTCGTGGACGTGCGCATGCCTCCGGGCTGGGACGGCGTCGAAACCATTACCCGTATCTGGAAGGATAATCCGGACCTGCAAGTGGTCATTTGCACGGCCTATTCCGACTATTCCTGGGAGGAGATGATCGGGCACATCGGCAAATCGGATAACTTGCTCATCCTGAAGAAACCCTTCGACAATATCGAGGTGCTGCAATTGGCCCACGCTTTAACCCAGAAATGGGCGCTTCGATACGAGATCAGTTGCCGTTTGAACGACTTGGATCAGCTGGTCACCCAGCGAACCAGTGAGCTGCAGTCGGCCAACGATAAACTCAAGCGCGAGATCACCGACCGATTGCAGATGGAGAAAGCGCTCCGGCTCTCCGAAGAGCGCTTCTCGAAGGCTTTTCGCGCCAGCCCAATCCCGCTGGCGATTCAGTCCTTGCGCGAGGAAAGGTTCATTGACGTCAACGAAGGCTTCCAGAAACTCGCCGGTTTCACCCGTGAGGAACTCATCGGCCACACACCCGAGGAACTGAATTTCTGGAGCGAGCCCGGCGCGGGACGTGCCCTGCTCAAGAAACTGCATCAGGAAATGTCCGTTCTGAACCTGCCTTGCCGCCTGCGCTCCAAATCCGGCCAGACGCGCGAGGCCCTGCTCTCAGTCGAGCTGTTTGAACTGGACGGGGAGCCGTTCCTGTTGACGATTGCCGAAGATATTACCGAGCAGATCAAACTCGAAAACCAACTGCGCCAGGCCCAGAAGATGGAAGCGGTCGGCCAGTTGGCGGCCGGGGTCGCCCACGACTTCAACAATATCCTGACGGTGATCAACGGCCATGCCAGCCTGCTCCTGGCAGCCAAGCCGCCCGAATCGCCGGATCGCCGATCGCTCCAGAGCATCGCCGCCGCCGCGGACCGGGCGAGCAAGTTAGTTCGCCAGTTGCTGACGTTCAGTCGCAAGCAGTTCATTCAGGTTCAATCCCTCGATGTCGGCCACGCGCTTGCCTCAATCGCCGAGATGCTTCCACGCGTTTTGCGCGAAGACGTTGCGGTCGAAATCAAGGCCCAACCTGAGCTGCCTCCGATCAATGCCGATGCCGGCATGATCGAACAAATGCTCATGAACCTGGCGGTCAATGCTCGCGACGCCATGGCCGGGGGCGGCCGCCTTGCGCTGGAGGCCCGGTTGGTGGAAATAACGGCCGAGACAGCCCAACAAAATCAGGAGGCGCGCCCGGGCAAGTTTATTTGCCTGAGCGTGCGCGACACCGGTTGTGGAATTCCGCCGGAGATTTTGCCGCGAATTTTCGAACCGTTCTTCACGACAAAACCGGTCGGCAAAGGTACCGGCTTGGGGCTGGCGACGGTCTACGGTATCGCCAAACAACATGACGGTTGGATCGAAGTCCAAACCCAGGTTGAACAAGGCACCACCTTTAATATTTTTCTACCGGTATCGGAGTGTAAACCTGAAGCCCCGGCCGCGCCGCCCGTCGCTCGAAACCTCAAAGGCGGAAGCGAAACGTTGCTCGTGGCCGAGGATGAGGATGAGGTTCGTGATTTCGCCGTGCAACTGCTCAAATCTCACGGCTATAACGTTGTCTGCGCCGCGTCCGGGCCCGAAGCTTTGCAGAAATGGAGTGAGCGGAAAAATGAGATCCAGTTGCTCCTGACCGACATGGTGATGCCGGGCGGATTGACCGGCCGCCAGCTCGGTGAGCGAGTTTTGCAGGAAAAGCCCAGTTTGCCCGTCATTTATACCAGCGGTTACAGTCCGGGCATGGCCGGCCGGGACCTCGCTCTGTTGGAAGGCGCCAATTTCCTGGCCAAACCCTACGGGCCGGCCAGGCTCTTGCACATGGTGCGAGATTGCCTCGACCGGCGAGCCGCAGCCTGCGCCTAGGCAAACGAATGCAATGCTTGCAGAGCACTGAAATTTTTCCAGCAGCGTCCGCAGGTGAATTAAAGCCGCGCCAGGATTTCGGCCATCTGAAGCGCCGTTTGCGCCGCTTCGGTGCCGCGGTTATGCGTCCGACTCAGGCAACGCGCGCGCGCCTGTTCCTCATTCTCCAGCAGCAGCACTTCGTGAATGACCGGCAGCTCGTAACGGACCTGTATTTCCATTAGCGCCCGGCTCACTGCTTCCCCTATGTGAGCAGCATGGACCGTTTGGCCGCGCAGGATCACTCCCAGGCAAATTATCCCTGACAAAGGCTGTCCAGGCGCGCCGCCGGTCGTGATCTGCGAAGCTTGTCTTGCGAGGCGGCCAGCCACTAACGGGATTTCATAGGCGCCCGGCACACGAACGACCTGGACCTGGCTGGCCCCGGAACGCTTCAATTCCGCGCGGGCCGCCTTCAGCATGGCGTCGACGTACTTGCGATTGTACTGCGAGGCAACAATGGCGAACCTGGCGCTCCTGGGGCCCCGAATCGTCAGCGATTTGTTTGGCTTCAACATGCTGCGGTGCGGCAGTTCGCCTACAAGAGGTGTCCCAGTTTCCGGCGCTTGGTTTCCAGATAACGCGCGTTGTGCGGGTTGGGCTTAACCCGGATTGGGACCTGTTCGATAATCTCAAGCCCGTAACCTTCCAGGCCGACGACCTTGCGCGGGTTATTCGTGAGCAACCGAATGGTTTTTAGCCCTAGATCCGTCAGTATTTGTGCACCCAGTCCATACTCGCGCAGGTCCATTTCGTAACCTAGCTTTTGGTTCGCTTCGACCGTGTCATATCCCTGTTCCTGGAGCTTATAAGCCTTGATTTTAGGCGCCAGGCCGATGCCCCGGCCTTCCTGGCGCATGTACACCACCACGCCCCGGCCGGCTTCGGACACCTGCCTCATCGCCTGGTGAAGTTGCGGACCGCAGTCGCAACGACGTGAACCGAAAACGTCCCCGGTCAGGCATTCGCTGTGGACCCGCACCAGCACGCCGGGTTTTCCGGCCACATCGCCACAGACCAGCGCCAGATGGTGCTGGCTGTCCAGCTTCGATTGATACAGATAAAGATTAAACTCACCATAGTCCGTGGGCATTTTCACAACCTCGATGCGCTCGACCAGTTTCTCGCGCGTTCGGCGGAATTGGATCAGGTCGGCGATGGTGCAGATCTTGAGCCGATGGCGCTTGGCAAATTTGATGAGCTCACCCAGGCGCGCCATCGAACCATCATCGCTCATGATTTCACAGATGACCCCAATCGGGCGCCCCCCCGCCAGGCGCACCAGATCGACCGCGGCTTCGGTGTGGCCGGCGCGTTGCAATACCCCGCCTGGCCGGGCACGCAGCGGGAACACATGGCCGGGCTGCACCAGGTCTTCCGGAACGGCCGTCGGCTCCGCCATGATGCGGATGGTTTCGGCACGATCGGCCGCGCTGATACCAGTAGTTATACCGCGCGCCGCATCGACGCTGATCTGAAAGTCGGTCTTGAAGGTCTCGCGATTCTGGCGAACCATTCGTTCAATCCCGAGTTGCTGCAAACGTTCCGAGGTCGTGGGCACGCAAATCAGCCCGCGCCCGTGTTTGGCCATGAAATTGACCGCTTCGGGCGAGACGAACTGACCCGCCATGATCAAGTCGCCTTCGTTTTCACGGTCGGCATCATCCACCACAATGACCATTCGACCTTTACGCAGGTCGGCAACAACAGCTTCTATCGAGTTGAACTTGTGGCCCATAAGGCAGCCTTCAAAGTAACGGCCGCCACCGTAAACACCATAAAAATGACAACCGGCGGGTCGGTCGCATCTTCCAGCACCCGAGGTAGGGATGTCGCGCTGCGACGTCCGCGCCGCGCAGCTGCGCAAAGAATGACATTATCGCGCAAGCGCTCTGGTTCTGTTCCGCC
>DASRFK010000099.1:0-32708 GCA_035651635.1 Verrucomicrobiia bacterium
ATCAAAACCCCACTCGGAAGGTAGAAACCAAATCGAAGAAGGAAGAAGAGATTTTGTTGCTAAGTGCTGCAAGAAGATCTCACGGAAGAATGGAAAGTTTCAACCCGGCGGTTTCCGTAAGGTTCCGTTCCGCCGCTCACATCAAGGATAACAAGCTCTCACTCGCCGAATCCTCACAGCTCCTGGATGCCTGTCTGGCTTCGACTCAAGCCAGTCAGGTCTATGCTGCCTTTCGCAAGCTTCAAGATCATCGGGAGTACGCGTTCATCGTGGAAATGCCAAAAAATGACCCGGCGCCTCTCCTAAGCCCGGAACCCGCACGCTTGAAGGGCATCCGGCTGAACGGCATCAGCGGCGCTCCGCCGCGCGCCCTGGCCATCATTAACGGCAAAACTCTCGCCATAGGAGAGTCGGCCGCCATCCGAATCGAAGACCACTCGCTGACCATTCACTGCCGCGCGATCACGGCCAATTCCGCCACTATCGACATCGACGGTATCGACAATCCCCAGGAGCTTTACTTGCGATAAATACAATATGCAATCTTCCGCGCCACTATTAATTTGTCAGGACTCATACCAAGTGGCTTCAATACGAGGCCTAAAGGGTACTACGGTGCGTCTGACAATCATTCCCGCTGGAGTAAACAATCCCCAGGTGCGAGAGTTGAGCTTCGTGCGGGGAGAAATCAATGTGCCCCTGGGGAGACGGCTTACTCTTGGCGACCGGAACGAAAGCTCCGGATGCTGAGATGGTCGAGGTGGCAAACAAGGCCGGCGAGCGGGTTGTCGAACTACGCAGGCAAAAATCATGGTTTTGGAATTCTGGGCGACCTGGTGCGGCCCTTGCCAGCGCAAGCTGGCGGAGCCTCAGAGCTACCCGGATAACCCTTAGCGTTCGTCGCTGTACCGAGTTGCTTTTATAAAGACTACCTGGGCTTTCCTGAGTCGGAGGATATCGCACAGGTGGAGCGGGAGAAATGTGCACCCTTATCCGACTCAATCCGCCATGCCGACGTTTTGGGCTCTGCCAGTACAGCCAGCGGGTTTGCGGCAGCCCTTTGGTCGGCTCATCGTCTAGTCAGGCGACGTTTTCCTTATCTGGCTTACAAACGGAGCCCGGGCCGCGGGAAAGCTGCCTTGATAAAGTCGTCGGGATCTTCCATGACCTGGCAAAGGCACTGGGCGGCACCAGAAGCAACCGCTCTTTTCCAGGCATCCAGCCGTGAGTCGGGGGCTCCCATTTTCTCGGCGAAGGCACTCCGCCCCTTGGGGTACAGGTTGCTTACCACAAAGACTCCCGCAGGCAGCCCGAACAACAGCTTCTTGGTCAATTTCTCCCGGCGGATTGCACCTGGCCCTGAATATTCATCAGGCAGTGCAAAGCCCTGAGGTGCTTCCTGCTCGCTCAAAAGGACGGTCAGACGGCGGTTGTGCTTCATCGCGCACTCTTCATAAGCTTGGAGCAATGGGCGAATTGCGGTCACGTCCAGACCCTGAATAAAGACGGTCAATGTCTCTTTGCTGAATTTGGCGACACAACGGCCACCAAGCTCTGCGACAGATTTTTGGAGATCGCTGCCGAAGGACTTTTCGTCCAGATGCATGTCTGAAGGATTTTGGAAGCGAATTGTAATAACAATTAACTTTGAGTTCATATCTTGCTGGATGCGAGTGATGGTTGGACGGAAGTTGTCAGGACATCTGGGTCGGAGGCGATCGACGACTGGCGATTCGGCACGGCGAGGCCGGGCATGGTGATTCCGTTGGCTTCGAGCAGTGCAGCTGCCCGGGTCAGGTTTAGTTCGAATTCGTGAGCAACCCGGCGAACAGATTGCAGTTCAACCCGCGAGGACTGGAGTTCCTTATGACAAGCTTCCTGAATTTCGGTCACACGAACGAGCGCGGCTGAGACTTGTTGTCGGGCGGCGTCCAATTCGTCGCGGAGCCGGGACACCTCGGCTTGAAAGCGGACTTGTGCTCGCTGGTTTTCAAGCTCCCCTTCCGAACACTTTGTCTGCAGTTCGGTCGCGCGGTTCTGGGCCGCCATCGCCACCCCGTGCAGACGATCACATTCGGCTGTGAGCGCCGCGACGGTTTCGCGGAGATCGCACAAGCTGTGTTCCTGTTCTTTTCTCCCCTCGTCGAGCGCACGCGCCCAAATCTCGCGGAAACTTATCAGGGCCTCCTGGGACTCCGTTGAGGGCTGATGGTCCAAAATTTCCGCTTTGAGGCGCACAAGCGTGGTCATGGATCCGCGACCGCCGAGAGCCGCGTGCAAAGCAGCGAGAGTTGGTTTTTTGCCGCGGGCATTTAACTCCGCCATTGTCCGGGCCACGTCGTCCTTAGTGACGATCTGTTTCATCGTAGTATGATATTATCAAGTGTTGATATCGAACGGGCTTTCGCTGACCGAATTGGGCCCGCCATGGAGAATAGCTATTGGCTCTGTCGGATTGTTTCCCAGCGCAACCACGCAAATGGTGGCCGGGAGCGGTTTGACGCACCCGGCCACCAACGCTCTGGAGGTCTCAGCCATACTAGTTGGCTGCAGACGTGTCATCGCGACCTGCCGGTCTTCGACTGGTTCGCCTGGTACTGACGCACAATTGCCGGCCAGTCCGGCAGACCGACCGCGTCCGGCGTGAGCCCGAAGTAGTCCCGAGCATCGGCCAGGCTGGGCAAAGCAGGCGAGTGATTGTAGACCACTGGAGCTGTGACTCCCGGGAAGCTCATCGGTGCGGTGGGTTGCATCCCGGCGAGTAAACTCGAGAACACCCAAAAAGATCGGCAGAGGGTCCGGGCATCGAAATGAACGCCGACCATTTTGGAATGCAGCCGGCACTGTTTCGCAAGATACTTCTGCGTCACCACCGGTCCCTTGCGGCCGTAAAAGGGCGCCAGCCAGGCGTCCAGGACGGGCCGAATCTGAACCGGGTTCACGAAAGCTTTTCCGTGTTCAGGTTTCGGAACAATGGCCCTGCCGGGCACGATATTTTCCCACTTGAGACGGTACAGCGTACCGTATCCGATTCCTGCGAACCCCCAAAACGCGATTCCCAAGCGCAGATCCACCTCCGCCTCGGCGGCAAGAACCCGCTTGAGCTCATGGGGATGAACAATTTGCAGAGGACTGTTCGGGGTGTTGATCCGCACCAATTCTGCAGCGGTCGGACCGCAAGCGAGATAACCCTGGTCACGACACCACGCAAAGAACAACCTCAAGCTCTTTAGCAGAACTTTATTGGTGTAAATGCTGCGTTGGGTGGCCTGGAGAGCTCGCTGGATCATCGAGGATCCCACTGCCATGATTGGCACCTGGCCGAAGAGCGCCACCAGGTCACGCAGGGAATATTCAAGGTTCACGTGGTGCCTGGGACTGGCGTCGAGACTCCTGATGCGGAGAAATTCCCGCGCCGCCTGCCCAACGGTCGGTTGTGCAGATGGCATTTGGGGCTGAGCCATTGCGGCCCATGTCACTGAAGGAATGGTTGGCATGTTCATATTTTTAAGCGGCTGCGGATTGCTGTCCTGAGCTCCGGGGAACCGATTTCCCGAACGCCCGGATATGCCGCCGGCGAAGCAGCGCAAGCTGACTCCAGCGCAGGTCGGTCACTGCAGCCAGGGCAATCATGGTTCGGGTTTGGGGATCTTGAGCCAGAGCCGACGCTCCCAACAGCTCCGCCAATTCTTTCGCCGTGATTGCATCGTTCGGAAACGCAATCTCGGCCGCGGTGGGGGCACCTGGAGGCAGGTATCCGTGTCGCCTCCCCCAGCCGAAGAATTTTTTGAAGCAGGACTTAACACGCAATGGCTCATTCCTGGAGCGATAGGATCGCGCGGCAGCTTTGCGAAGCATTGCGGGGGTCACCTCTCCGATCGCAATCTGCCCGAATTCGCCCACCAGGTAGCCGAGGATCCGCGCCACGTGGCCGAGGTAATCCTCACGTTTTTGAGGTTTCGGCATTGAGTCCAGGTAGACCTGCACAACTTGATCGAGAGGCGTTGCGAACCTCGCCTCCAACGGGTTTGATGCAGGCTCGTTATTGGGATTCGGATTGTTTTGTTCGTCTGTATTCATGTCTTTTGCTTTCTTTGTCTTATTGTTATTGCTGTTCTGCGGAGTGAAATGATCCGGCTAATTCCGGGGTGTGGTCGGCTGGGTCGCCTGGGTCGGGTGCGGAGAGGCTTGGGGTCTCACTGGCAGGCGTGCCGCCAAGCTGAGCAGCGGGAAGGTGCAGGGCTGTTCTTGAACCGCACTTGGGACAGACCGCGCGAGCTCGATTGTATTTGCGAAACACCCCGCAGCAGCGGCCCAGGGATTTCAGAGCGGCGGTGATCGCCTGCTTTTTGGCCTTGGCTTGGGCGAGTGCCGCGGCTCTCTTCGCCTTTGCTTTCTGCCGTCGTTGCGCGCGTTTTTCCCGCCGCTCCGCCGCTTCGAGCAGCTTGCGCTGATACACGCTGAGGAAGCACCGTTCCCCCCGGTCCACTGCCTGGGTGTAGAGGGCAAGCCAGATGGCATCGACCTCGTTGTCGTCGGCGAGGGCTCCGTCCGCCTTGCGAACGAATTCTCCCTCGAGGGCGTAGCTGGCCGGGAATTGTTTGGCCAGCGCCTGGGCCATTTCCAGCTTCTGCGCATGGCCGTTGCCGGTGGCGAACTGTTTCAAGATCGAAACGGGCACGCCAAAAACACGGACGTGCGGGTGCTCTAGAATGGCCGTCCAGATGGCCGTTCGAAGGCTGGCCCAAAGCTGGGTCTGCATCCGGGTGGAAACAAATTCGACATCTTCGAACACAATCCGGGCGACTCCTTCGCGAATGAACCGGGTGAGGAACGCATGAGTGCGCACAAAACGGACATCGAGCGTGCGCTCCTTGCCCTCCCGGCGCTGCTGCTCGAGTTCCTCGTCGGTGGCGAGCTGCAGGGTCCCGGAGCTCAGGAGCTCCGGGCCCTGCGTCAACGAAATGCCTGTGTCGGTCCCGATGTCCAAGCACAGAGTTTTCAGCGACTGAGTCGCATGGAAGTCAGGTGAAACCGACACTTGAGGCGTTTTCATGTCAGACCTCGTGCGCGGTCAGGCAGCCGCTTGAGCAGTCGCGTCGATTGCCGCCGGCGTGACGGCATCGGGGTCACCGCCGATTTGCTTCCACGGGCGGCTTTTGAACTTGCGCCGGGCATGGACTTCCGGGACGTCGGCCAGAAACGCTTTGACCCTCTGCTTCCAGTCCGGCTTGCCGCACGCCTCGGGCGTCAGGGCAAAAAAGGCGAGCGCCTCTTCATGGCTCGACAACTGGAGGTACACGCGTTCCAGGATGTAAGCGTAGTGTCCGTCTTCCTTGGCGGTCTCGATGACCTCTCCGGTCTGGGCCAGCCGGTAACTCGCGAAGGACTGGCGCAGCCAATTTCGCCCCCAGCGCCGCGGCAGGCCCGGCGCGGTGGATTGTTTCAGAAACTGGGCAACCTTGGCCTGGATGTTGGCGATTGGAATTACCAGTCCCTCCCGGCCGTAGAATGGAGCCAGCCACTCGTTCAGCGCCGATTGGATGGGAATAATGCGGCGCTTTTTGGTTTTGGAGATCTCGGCCGGAATGTCCACCACGCGGCCGGGGCGAATGATCTCAAAGGTGGCGCGTTGCAGCTCATCATGGCGGATCCCGGTGAACAAACTCAGGACCAGGTATAAAAGACACCACGGTTCCTCCAGCTCGGTCAAAATCGCTTTGGCCTCGGAAACTTTCAGGATCCTGGGCGTCGCGGGGGGGATTTTGATCTTTTCCAGCCGGTCGGCGGCGGTTGGTTGCCCATAGTCCAGATATTCGTGGAGCTGGCACCAATGGAAGAAGGTCCGGACGTTGGTGCGGTACGTGGAATTGCCGCGCGGGGCGCGATTCGGGTTAAACACGAATCGCTTCAGTTGCTCGGTTGTAACCGACCCAATGGAGGCGCCGATGCCCGATTCGGCCTCGATGAGGCGCACGAGCCCCGCCATGGGATAGTAGAGGCTTTTGTTGTATTCCCCGCTGCTCTTGGCGTCGTGCTTTTTGGCGGCCAGAAATTCCTTGGCGACTTTGGCCAGAGACGTCTTGCTTTTTTGCACCCAGGGTTTGGAGGCAAGTTGCTTGAGCAGTTCGCGCAGATCCTGGGCTCCGACCGTGGTTTTAACCGCGGCGTACTCCTCGATGCCGCTGGCTACCGAAATGTTCAGCGGTTCGAGCACCGGGACGAGCTTGGCGATGGCCGCGGCGATCTCCTTCAAGCGTGGGACCAGTGACACCGCGTCGGTTGCCGGGCCACAGGCCAATAACGAGTCAATGAGCTCGGGCAGCGCGAGCTTTCCCGTGCGCGCCTTGATGCTGGCATACTCCTCCAGACCGGAGTGGATCGACATTTCCAGCGGCGTGAGAATCGGCTCGAGCTTTTTGACCGCCTCGGCCGCTTTCACCAACAGGCCCGGGTTGACGCCGGCCAGAGTCGGCGCCACTTTGGCGGGCGCGTTCGCAAGGGTGGTCGCCAGGTCGACGGCAATTTTCAGGTTAGTGGTCGTGTGACGCGTCTTCTCGGGCGGTTTGGCCCCGGGAATGGGGACCTGGAAGCGGCGCAGGCCGCAAGTGCGGTACTGGTAGATGGGAACTGTCTGGCAGGTGCCTTTAATGGTCTTCCAGGGCTTGCCCTTCTTTTTGGCGGCCGTTGGCGCGGGTTGAATTGGCGACGCGGCCGATGGTTCTGAGTTGGTTTGCGCGGGCTCTTCAAAAGCCTGCGATTCAGTCATACTTTCTCTCATACAGGTGCCTTTCGTTTTTTGGTTTTGTGTGGACACCGCCGCGTCGATGCGCTCACAAACCCTTGTTTGGCAGGGTTTTAGTAAGGAGCGAACGTGGCGGAAAGGAGGGAACCCAAAGTAGCAGATTAGATTTTTATGGCGTAGCTGACTGGTTTTTTTTCCCGTTCCAACAAGGTGGGCCTCAGTCAGGGAGGTGCAGGCACCGTCAGGGACCTGCAAGCTCTTCGCGGCTGCAGTTGTTGCGGCCGCGAGTGCAAGACGCGCACCAACATGCACAGCCAGGAACAGACTTTTCATACAGCGCGCATTCAGGGCTTCAAAGAGCCAGTTCTTGGGCTCGTTTTTCATGCAGCGGCGGCTTCTGGTTGAGCGGGAGGATCGACATCCGGCAGCCGGACGATTGCATCAGTGAGCTTGTCCAGATCGAGATGCGTATAATCGTCATTGGCCGCCTTGGTCGCCTGCCCGGTCATGATTTGCCGCGTCTCCTGGTCGACCCCGGCATTGGCTAAATGCGAGTTGAAAGAGTGACGCAGCGAATGAAATGACAGCTTGCTGAACCGCTTCTTGCCCTTGCCCGGCACCCGGCCCTGATCAATGCCCGCCGCTCGCATGATGTTTGCGAACTCCCGGCTCAGCCCGGTTTTGCCCCCAGTTTTGCGATTCGCCAGGGAGGGGCAAACAAGGTCCTCTGGCCCGAGGCCTTCAGTGACTTTCTTGAGGTGCCGAGCCAGGCAGACGTGAATGGGTATCCACGCAGGCTCCCCTGTCTTGAGCTGTCGGATGGTGATTACTCCATTGTTCACCGCCCAATTGATTTTGCTGACCAATAGATTGCAGCAGTCACGCAGCCGGGCGCCGGTGTAGTACCCGAGCAACACGGCAGTTTTCCAATCGCCCTTCGCGGTGGCGACCAGCAGCCGAATCTGGTCGCGGGTGAAAACACCTTTCGTTGACGACTCGGCAACTATCGGCTGCAACGCCAATGCCTGGTCGACGGGGTTGACGGAGATTTTCCCGAGACGCCGGGCGAGGTTGAAAGCATTATTTAAGGCCTTCGCGTCGACCTTGATGGTCTTGGGGGCGATGCCCGCTTTCTTTCTGGCGGCTATGAAATCCAGAATGTGCTGATAACTGACCTTGCCGATCGACTGGTCAGCCAATGGGCCCAGGTGGGTGAGGAACAGCTCGGCCACATGACCATAACGCTCCCGGGTACCCTCCGTTGTTTTTCCACCGACCCAATCCCTGAGGAAGGCGCGAATGCTAACGGTGTCGATTCCATCGCACCCCGCGGTGCGGAGGATCTCGTTTACGATCTCGATCAACTGCTCCCGGGTCAGCCCCCGCTGCCTGGCATCAAACGAAACGCGGTTGAGCTTAATTGAGATCTCCAGCGCACGGCTGCGCTGCTGCTCCCAGAGCTCACGCGTGGTGGCAAAGACAAGTATGCCGGTGGAAATGTTGGTCCGGGTGCCGTCGGGCTTTTTTACCACCGCGAACCAATGCGGGCTGCGCTTCTGTTTTCGTACGGCGGACATAAAGGGTTCGTGTAGCAGTAGGAATGTGAGTCTGATGAGGTGCCAGCCGAGGTGGAGGCCGCCCAGAAATTGAATTCGCCCTCGCGATGTCATGATGGAGTTACTCCGGAGGCCGGCCCGGCTTGGAGTGATCGGGCCCTGAGTAGGCCGATATTTTATAGCGCGGAGGGGGCAAGGAGCGGATGTAGCGCAACAACGATTGAGTCTCGATCACGACCGCTTTGGCGGCGCTGCCGGGAAGCAGATAGCGCGCGACGTAGATCTGCGTGAGGCCGTACGCCCCGAACGGCCGCGAGAGCTCGCACATCGTGCCGTGGGTCAGGCTCGTGTACGGGCATGCTTCACCGGCGGGGGGAATCCGCAGCACCGGGGGCAGCGTGATTTGCGGGGCAGGGATTGGCGGCGTCGGAATGCCGGACTTCCGAAAACATTCATTGAGCCAATCGATGAGGTCCGCGTGTTCGACCAGGACAATGCCGCGCGTCGCACTGGTCCTGCGCAGGACATAAGCGCGCACGGGTGCGGAGCCATTGTTCCAACGCCCCGGCGAAATCAACCGCTGCAGTTTCCAGTACGTTAAGGTCGGCACCAGCCACGGCTCGCCGCTGTCACAATCCGGCAGGCGCAGGAACACGCGCCGAGGGGGTTCGCCGGAAGCGGCCGTCGAAGCATTTGTTTCCGGCGGCGGGTTTCGCACCGAGAAACTGGCCGTTACTGGATGGGGCGCATTCTCTGCCGCCTTATGGGGAGATTCGGGGGGCAATTCTCCGGGCGTCCCATTCGGAGACCATGAAGCCTGGGGAAGGAAAAAATGGGAGCAGCCGAAGCTCTCCGCTACGTCGCCTACACAGCTTGTCATAACCGGTCGATGCAGTTCTCATTTCGGAAGCGTGCGGGTCGCAAGCCAACCTCGCGACAAGGTTGGCGGCACTGTTCCGCAAAGACTGGTTATGCGTCCTGGTCGCTGCGCTTTTCTGCGCCCGCTGCCGTGACGCCGGAATTGCAGCTCATCGCTCATGCTGCTCACCGGGGGCTTATCCAGTCACCGCCGTTCGGCTCTGGCGCCCCCCGCCGGGCGCTCTCCACCGAGGAGATTACCCAACAAGTAAACACATGAGTACACATGTTTACATGAATTGTCAATATCTATGTTTGGTGTTACACGCAATTGGCAATCATCAGGGGTACTCTCTCGAACCGCCGGCTCCTCTCCCTCTGCTCCCTCAGGGGGGCGCGCGCTCGGTCGGCGCCAACCACCGCTGACCAAGGTTTGCCATTGCAGGCGCCTATGCGTCAGCAAGCTTTCCCATAGAAAACGGGGCGCGGATTTGCGACAACGGAGGAGCAGGGCAGTCGAGTGATCGACTCCAGAAAGTCCCAGCGAACGTGTCGACGCACTCAGGGAAACCTATTTGACGCGGACCAGATCGGCTGCAGAGCACTTGATCGGACGCGCACGATTCTGGAAGCTTGGGCGGGCTTGATGTTGGACGTGTTTATTGAGGGGCCCTGCCGGAAAGGGGGACCGACCGAACGAAGACGTTCCTCCGCGTGCTCACAGTATAATGTCTCTAGAGCGATCCTTGATTGAGCGAAGGATTTCAGCTCGTTGTACTCGATTGCGGTTGGACGTGTTTATTGAGGGGCTGTGCCGGAATGAAGGCGTTCCTCCACGTGCTCACCGGATGAAGTCTCTAGAGCGTACCTAGTTGAGCAAAGAATTTGAGCTCAGCGTACTCGATTTTGCGCGTTTTGGAACAATCCTGGGAACCCCTTGTACGGAACTTTAATCGATCCCTGCTTCGTACAAACCCTTGATATATGATGCCGATGGACCCAATATTTCGACGATGTCACGGTTGCACCGTCATGAACTTCAGGCGGCTTTCGATAGGATTAAAACGGCAGTGGATGATCTTGGCCGGCTAATCGAATCGCCTGCCAAAAAACGCAATGTTCACCGGCTAGTCCCTGCTGGCCGAGAACTGTGCCGTGAGATCTTGAAGGCCCAACCAGGTCTGAATATCTACGAGATTATCGATGAAATGCGTAAGCGGGGATACGTCTTCAGCACTCGGGATCCCGTCAATTCAGTCCGTCCGATGCTGTACAGGGCTCCTGAGTTTGCGCGTAAGAACGGCAGATTTTCGCTCAAGGCTGAACACTAGAGAGCTGGCTCTTTTTTGTTTTCCTAATATCGTCTGTACAAGGTCGTCCCCTATTGAAATCTTTAGATATAAAATGTTCCGACATCAGAACTTTAGATATCTAAAGAGCGCGGATTCGCAGAGATGGCCCCGGCGTGCTCAATTGCGGTTCAAGTTTTCCCGGATGCGCTCCTGAATTTTCTCGGTGAAGTTGTAAAAGGAATAAAATGCGGGCACCCCTTCTGCCCTCCTGCCGTCATTGAACTCGGCAATCAGCCGCTTTGCCGCATCGGGCGATGTCAGCAGCTCATTCAAGTTCCACCACCGGCAGAAAGTCTGGAAGCGACATCTTTGACGGGTTGTCTGGAGCGTGGTGATTTCCACCGACTCGCTGGAAAGGCAGCGATCCAGGACCCAAACGTGGGCCCCGGCCATGTTCTGCAGGAACCTCGCCCATCCAGCCAGGCAAGCAGCATACTCGCAAATATTTCGATCATTTGTGGCCAAAGGCGCCCCCAGATTCCAAAGTGCCTGGCTCGACTGGGGATGGATGCCGAACGTCGCGAGCGCGCTCAGGGCATAGCAGGCCTCGCCCGGAAGTCCGGTGGGCAGATAATCCAGGCTTGGCGAGAGCGGGTGGGCTAGCGGCAGACAATCCACTTCGACCCCAGGCACATAGTGGGCGAGCACGCTTGCGTAACGAAACGCCTGGGTTCTCCAAAGGCAGGCGATTGGTTCAGATATCAGCGCCGCCGAAGCCCAGTATGGTTCGCAATGGCGCTCTGTGGCCTCTGCCGCGGCCAGGTAAGTCCGGGCCTTTTGATGATTCACCTTTCCGGTGGCGAGCAATGCGAGGAACCGATCTTCCTGGAGTTCCTTGGTTTCCTCGCGTGCCGCAGGTCCGGCGACCTGTTTTTCCCACGGGCTCTCGGTTAGAACCTGGTAATTCTCAGAATCGAATGCAAAGCTCTCCGGCTTGCCCGAACTTTCGGCCAAAGCCCTCCAGAGCTCGTCCAACTGTTCGTCACTGGGCCGAGCTTCCGTCATCAGGCGAATTGGAACCTTGAATCCTGCCTCCAACAGCACGCGCTGAGCTTCTCCCTGGCTTGTCTTAATCGCGCTCCTGCCAATTACTACAAGGTGCGGTTCGGTGGCGGCCACCATGGAAACCAGTTCTTCAGCCCCCCGGCAATGGACGAGGATGTTCCTGCCGGCCTGTGGACGGTTCAAAAGCCTCTGAACAACCTCAGTGTCGCTGTGACAAATCAACATTTTCATGAACCACGTGTTTGGTGGCAATTCGTCCACTGCCTGCGGGCACACCTCCAGGAAAAGACCGTGACCAAAACAAACGTGGCCCAAGCCATACATAAGTGACGGCCGATGTGTGCTGCTACGAAGCAAAGCACGGCCGTAAACAACTATGAACGACGAAACGAAGAACAACTCGGAAGCCGGCGAATGGCTCAACAAAGCGGAAATCGCCGATCACTACAAATGCAGCGAGAGGCACATCAACAAATTGATGGAACGTCGTGTGTTGCCGTTTCTCAAGATGGGCCGGTTCGTGCGATTTGACCGCAAGACCTGCGATGAAGCGATGCGCCGGTACGAAACCCGTACCGTGCTGGTCTAAAACGGCAACGCTGAACCTTCTCGGTTGGTAAAACGAATTCAGCAGTAGCACTAGGCAGTTTTGAATCTGAACAGCAGTAAAAGATAAACCTCTATGAAAACTCTCATTTTCGACATTGAAACTGGTCCTTTGGACGACCTGGAGACGTCCGGCATGATGACCCCATTTGATCCGGCTGGGGTCAAGTGTGGCAATTTGAAGGACCCTGAGAAAATTGCGGCCAAACTGGCGGAGGCCGAGGCGGCTCATCGACACGAATTCGTGGAGCGAGCGGCACTGGATCCCCTGACGGGCCGAGTTCTGGCGATCGGGCTGATGACGCAGGAGGCGCAGTTCTCGGTAATCGCTGATGAGGACGAGGCTAGACTGCTCCAGGATTTCTGGCGTTCATGCCGCGGTGATAAGGGTCGCCTCAATCGCATGGTCGGTTTTAACAGCCGCAGTTTTGACCTGCCGTTTCTCATTCGACGCTCCTTCAAGCACCGGGTGGACATTCCATTCGGTGTTCGGCGTGGCCGTTACTGGAGCGACGAGATGATTGATCTCCGGGAGGAATGGCAGTTGGGCGACCGGCAGGCCAGGGGATCCCTGGACGCCATCGCCCGGCACCTCGGCGTCGGGAAGAAAAATGGGCATGGCGAGGACTTCTCCCGGTTGTGGCGGGAGGATCGTCTTAAGGCCGTCGATTATTTGCGCACCGACTTGGAGCTAACACTGGGCGTTGCGCAGGCCTTGCGAGTGGTGGAACCGGCGGCGCCTGCCCTGCGGAACGCAAGAATTGATACGCATGCAAGTCCACATTCGGCACGACTTGCACACGCCGAACTGAGGCAAGAGTGGCCTGGCCATCCTGTCGCCTGATTGACCCATTGAACAGCCACGGAGCATCCCACACCGCTTATGAGCTATTCCCCAATGAACGAAACTATGAACATCACAATCAGCCCCCCATCCATAGTGACAAAACAGATGGCTGCTCAGCCGCCATTGGAGTTGCCAAAACGACTGCACCCGAAACAACGCCACTTCCAGTGCTGCTTTCCATTCCCGAGGAGCGAGCTGAGGTCACGGGCGATTTGCCGCGGAACAATTCCCCAGCGGCGATGATCGGAGGGCGAAAAAGCAAACAACACCGGCAAAGTCTATGAGCGATATCAATCAGGTCACAATCATCGGACGCCTCATTCGCGATCCTGAAGTGCGATTTGCGCCCGCACGTACTCCGTTTGCAGCGTTCTCTCTGGCCAGTAACCATGCGTACCAAGACAGAAACGGCCGGTGGAAAGATGAAGTGGCGTTTGTGCCGTGTGTGGCGTTTGGAGACAAGGCGCCCAGGCCTTGGCGCAGAAACACAAAGGCGAGCCCGTGCTGGCTTCCGGTCGTCTGAAAACCGAAACCTGGAACAAAGACGGCGTGAGCCACACTCGCTTGGTGCTGATGGTGCAAACGGTGCAACTGATCCAGCCCGGCATAAAGGCAGCCGGCGAGGTGGAAAGCTCAGAACCTAAAATCGAATCGGAGCAGGCACAAAACGTGGTTCCGTTCTAATAAATGCAGGATCCCCTATGATTACCCTGAGATGTTATGAGCCTGCCGGGCGAGTACTGGAATTGACCCCTGGCGATCTCACCCGGCATGTAATCGCTTTCGGAGCGACAGGGAGCGGCAAAACGACTGCCCTCATTAACCCTGTGCTCAGGCAGTTGCTGGCTTGGCGGGCGCGGGAACGCGATCTGCGCCCCGGGCTCCTGGTTCTTGATCCCAAAGGAGACGACTCGGCTGAAAAAGTCCAGGCGTTCGCCCGTGAGGCCGGCCGAGAATCCGATGTGGTTCTGCTCTCGCCAGGCAGCAACTCATGGTTGGATCCCCTGCAAGGATTCGATCGTCTGGACCAGGTCGAGATGTATGCGCGCCGATTGCTCTTGGGCACTCGCGACCTGGGGCGAGAGAACGCTTACTGGACGGAAACCCGGGACGGCCTGGTGCAGACAGCCCTGGTACTGTTGCTGGCGAATGGCCGGCCAGTCCGTACGGACGAGGCGATTTCCTTCATGCAGGCCTGGTGGTTCTCGGCCGACCGCACCGCAGTGGAGCCAAAGCTCGATTTTGTGAAAAACGTTCTGGCCTCAGGCGAGCTTGGTCCGATGTCGCAACGCCGACTCGAACTGGCATTGGCCGAGGCCAAGCACTGGGCCAAGCTGGATCAAAGGACGAAGGAACTTCATCGGAGCACGCTCCAAAATGCATTGCGGCCGTTACTGTCCTCCGCCGCGCAAGGCTTTTTCGCCCCCAAGGCCGATGAGTTTCGGGCTCAAAGCGTGCTTGAGGGCAAAGTGATGGTGGTGTCCCTGGACGCCATTTCCCATCCTGAGCTGGCAAGGCTCATCTTTCGAATCGTGAGGCAGGACTTTTATGCGGCTGTCCAGTCCCGAAAAGTCGCCAATCCGGAGAAAGCCAGGTTATGCGGAGTCATCGCTGATGAATTGGCATTATCCGTCATGCCGGAGGACGTTCGGTCTCTTTCTGTCATTCGGGCAAAAGGCGGATTTGTTGTTGCCGCCACCCAATCGCTCAATGGCCTGGACACTGTGTTGGGCTGGCGCGAACGGGAAGCATTGATGGCGAATTTCAACACAGTCTTCTTTTTTGCAGCCAGGGAAAGCTCGTTGGACGAATATGCGATGCTCGCGCTTGGGAACAGGGAATTGCGCCAGCGCCGACGGACTTTTGATGAACCCGGCGACCTGATGGTGGGAGGCCACACAGACTCCGGTATTCGGGAGCCCATCTGTGCCCCAGGAACTCTTGCCCGCTTGAAGCCGCATCAGGTGCTGGTAAAGCAGGCCGATGGCACATGTACCGAGTGGCCAGTCTGGCTTCAGCCGCACTTTTTTAATGGCCATCCGGCAACGACCTCACATGGACCTGATGATTTGGCTCAGGCAGTGGCCAAGCTCCTGCAGAAAACCCCTGACGCACGCCCAGACCCGAATGTGCCCGGCTTCCTCATTCACATGCATCGACGCCGACGCCCTTTATTGACTACAGCCACTGTCGTGGCAGCGGTTTGGCCGTTGTGCATTCCCTGCACATCAAGGAACGATCTGTTGTCAAGGTTCGATCGGAACATCTCCGGTCTGGAAACGTTACCGTCTTGCTGGCTGGCCGGACTCCACCATTGGTTTCTGCGAAACCCTTCGCTAGCGAAAACGGTTATGGGCGTGGGGATTAAGGCCGGCGTGTTGTGGCCACGGCTGGACGCAACTTCGACAATGTGGGGGGAAGCTGCAGTGATGATTCCCCAGAGTATTAACCTGTTTATTTACCCGTCGCTCTGGCGACCGGTCCTGATGAGGCACAAGGCCGTGCTGAGGGCGGAGAGACCGGATCTGGCAGCGGAACTTGGAACCCGTGGAGAATTGGAGTTGGTGGAGTAAGAAACGGGCGCCGTCCTTGGTCGGCGCTTGAGCTGTTTCTTCCCGGGCCCCTCTTAGCGGAGGCCCCCCAACTCCCGCAGTACGTCCTGGGCGAGTTTCCTCACCTCGCCCACGTATTTGCGGTGCCCGCGCGCCGGGATGCGATCGCTCTCCGCGAATACCGGTTCCCAGGCATCGATCGTACGCAACAGCCGCCGTGGTGCCCGCGCTCGTAGACGCGGAAACATTTGCTGTCCCAAGTCGCTGACTTGCGCCTGCTCCGCGGGTGACTGATGGATCGCGTCTGGATCGGCCACGTTGTCGTTGAATGGCTCCGCCCTGAAACCTTGCTTCTGGGTCATCGCGTAAACGAGCGAAGAGATGGCCCCGCGCATGTAGTTCAGGAATGCTGGTTTGTCAGAGATGTCCACCAAGCGCGGCTTGCGGCCGCCTTGGTCCGTTTCCAACCCTTTCAGAACCGCCTGGAACGCCCTTTGGGTCACATCTTCACCGTACGAGGTGGAGATGCCGACTTTAGCGAGGCGACATTCAGCGAATTCCGTAAGGGCGGTGCTGTCGGCGGCTGTGATTTCACCGAGGCGAATTTCACAGGCTGCCGATATGTCCGGACTTATCGGAGTGCTCATATCGCGCTTTTGTTAGGCGGCGATTTGGCACGAACACGGCCGTAATGGTTTCGAACGCCCCGTACGCTGCTTGCGCGAAGGCAGCCAAACTTGCTGGATCCGCCGGCAAGATGTTAAAAGCTTAGGGATAAATGAGCGCGATAGTTGCGGTCCCGGATGGGACCTATGGCCCGTTCACGGGTACAGAGGTCAATATCTACTGTGACGAAAGCCGTCATGAAGGCCAGAACCAGCAGCGATTCATGGTCATCGGCGGTCTGTGGCTGCCACGAGCGCATCGCGGCGAAGTCCTTGGTGGGATCCGTCGATTACAAGCGGAGCACTTGATTACGAGCGAGCTCAAATGGGGAAAGGTTAGCCGGTCGAAACTGACGGGATATCAGTCGATTATTGACTGGATTGCTTCGCGGGACGACGTGCATTTCCGCTGCATTGTTGTTGATAAAAGCAAAGTGGAATTAGACAAATACTTCCAAAATGATCGGCAACTGAGTTTCTGGAGCTTTTACTTGCACTGTTTGAAGCAATGGCTTGGAAACGGAAATACCTACAACATCTCGATCGACTTTAAGCCGGAGAGCTTGCACTCGGGCCCACGGCGCTTGCTAAGGGTCTTGGAGAAGGAATGCGTGGGACGCGCCTGGCTGAACGCTCTGAATTGCGTCGATTCCAGGGAAAATCTCTTTTGCCAAGTCGCGGATGTTCTGATTGGCGCTGTTGGTTATGAACAAAACGGCCTTTCGACAAGCGCCGCAAAACAGGCCCTTTGCGGACACATCGCTCGACGGTTTCACCGAGCTGACTTGAACGGCAGTGATGACCCGGCGCGTCAACAATTTAACATTTTCCGAATCTAATCATGAGTGGGCACGCGGGGCCGGATCCCCAGCCAGCACCCGAACAATCCGCCGCGCCACAGGCGCCCGTGGCCCCCGTGCCTGCTCCCCCCAGAGCCGCGCAGGAGAACAACCCCGCGGTTCTACCGGTTGATCTGAACGCTCTGCTGCTTCCGGCTGATTGGACTTTGGAGCAACTTGAGGAGGAAGCACGCAGGATCTATTTTGAAGATCTCGTCCCATCCCCGCCGGAAACTCCGCGGTTCACCTGGCTTGAGCGCCGAACGTTGATTGTCCCTCCCAGCGAAGGGGGTTTTGCAAAGGTGTTTGGACTAAGCGTGGGCTGGGCGCAGTATCAACACAAAAAGACGGGCGACTTGGACGTCAAACGGCTGCGCCGGGTTCGTTGGATTCGGCCGGTATTGGAGATGCGGGTACCGAAGACCAGGATCTACGTGAATAACCATTCGATGCGCGCACGGGAATTCGGTCCAAATGCCGTCTCCGAAAAGAAGCGTGTTTTTATCACCCTCAGCAAGGGATTGAGCTATTTTATCTCTTTAGTTTATACAAAGCACGGATTAGCCTTAGGGACCGCATTCGAGCCGGATGGGGAATGGCTGCGCAAACAGATTGCCAAATCCACCCTGCTTGGGCCCTGAAAAAGGGAAACCCCGCGAAGTGCGCGGGGTTTGGCTTCACTGCACACTAAGGTGCAGGAGTTCCTGCTGATCGCTTTCACAACCAGCATCGAGAATAATAGACAACAGCCCGGCCCGGTTTTCAAGCCCAATGTTGAGATTTCTGAAATTCATAAGTTGCAGGCAATCAAGGATCTAGTTGGATACTGGCACTCCTCTTTCCTGACGAACGAGGCTCCCTGGCGGCGATTTTAGCGCGAAAATGTCACTGGAGAGTGGATCCGGTTTTTAAGGTGCTCTGTACCGGCCCGGCTCAGAAGCCAGCTAGGGGGACCTGGGACAATCCGCCTGAGTTCCTGGGACAGGAGTTGGCCAACTCCGATTTGTCCTGCTTGCCGCCACTGTCCTGTGCCAGCACTTCCAGCTTTGTCCTGGTGGAATGCGCAGATACAGGTGTGGAAGACGTAATTTTGTTGCGGCGGCCGCCAGCCTATTTCTGCGTAAACATCCGTTTCGTCTGCGACGATCGTGCTCAGGACAAACCCTTGCTGTTCCGCCTCAGGGATCAGTAGTCCTGAGTTTGCCGCCAAAGGTCTGCCTGGGTGTTCAAGGGGCACAAGGCCTCCGAGCTCGGCCAACACGTCAAAAATGCTGCGGGCAACCTCATATTCCGAGTACAGGGCTACGAGCAGGCTCGGCAAAGGCAAAAAGCGTCCGGATGAGGTCTCCACCAAATGGCAGCGGGCGCATTGCAGGTGAAAGGGAAGCTGGCGTAATTCCAGCACCACTCGTTCAATCGTGAGTCGGTCCAGCCCGTCACCAGAACTAGATCGGAAAACAGGAATCCCTGCTGCAGAATCCGCGCTGGCCCACTCCAACTGCAGTCCCAGCGGAACAACCTGGCCGCAATCGATTGCCGCTACGTGCATGGAGCTAAAAAACGGTCCAATTACCAAACTTTTCATGTGCCTCCTTGGTTGAGAACGCTTTTAGTTTGGCGACCAAACTTTTCTGAACAGTCCGTTCTCGGTCGTTAGCTATTCACAATGACGGGCAAACCGGACCCAATGGTCTGTTACCAAAAAACCACAGAACAAAACACGAAATATGGAAACACTCGCCACGTTCTTCGATAAACTCGCCAAATACGAGGGAATGCCAGCCATCCGCCTCGCTGCGCCTTGGAGACCCGGTGATGTCCAGAGCATCACGAAAGATTTCTCGCAGGCGCTTCGGCGCTGCTCAATTGATCTTTCAGTACCGGGGGCTACCTCAACGCCAGCGCTTGGGAATCGGGTAGCAGACGCAGTTGCCGATGGACTGGACCAGCACTTGGTTGGATACAAGCTCCGCCGTTGCGTCGGGCAAGGCTACCCTGACCGCAAATTGCTGAGGGTCAATGACAATCGCTCGTTTGCCTTGGAGTTGAAGGCGAAAACCGAGTTCAACCCGCGTGACACCAACCGTGTAATCCTAACGTGCGGCAGCAGGAAGTTGCGGCGCAGCTTTGGCACGCGCAGGCCGATCTGCCACCTTTTGGCAACGGTGTTTTACGCAAAAAGCCGTTCCGGCCGCCGCTGTCGAATTGCAATCAGTGGCCTGCGCTTCGATTTTCTAGAACCATGGACGCCCGTTCGGAAGCGGTACGAGGCATCAGTCAATCAGCATATGCTTTCCAAGGGAAAACACTCCACTCGCCTGCTCTTCATGAAACGGCCGCCCAATTAAGGCGTAGACGCGTCCGCGCGAACTCAGGAACAACCGGGGTGCTTCATTGGGCTAGCAGATCCAATTGGAGACGCCTTCCTCGTTGATCGCCGGTTGGGGGGAATTTTTTAGGCCAGCAATTGCCGTAAACACTTTCGCATCACTACGGATCAGAAGGTTTAAGGTTCAACTCCTGATGTGTGCGCCAGTCCATCAACAAATTACATAAACAGCCGATCACCCCTTCCCCTCGCGAGTAGTATAAAAGTAGTATAGCGCGTCTCCACGTTCCAGAGTGTTTCAGGGTGCCTCACGATAAGACTTTTGCTCGTTCGCCTGCGGCAGCCCTGCGCGCCAAGTTGTCGCCGGTTGACGCGCATGTTCGCCACGGTCACGGCCGAGAAAAGGAAACAATCCGGCAACGTTGGCCAAACGTGAAGTGGAAACGTAGGGTCTTGTTCTTTCCGGGAAGGGAAGCCAAAGCCGGGGGCGGCCGCCCAGCGCTCGACCGCGAGGTCGATTTTCATAAACGGCTTGAGGCGCACCTGAAAGCAATGTTCAAGCGCCGGAATCCGAACTCCGAATGGATCTTTCCCAACCCAGATGACCCCACAAAGCCAATGGGCAGCTTCCGGAAACAGCTTGAGCGAGTAAAAAAGGCGACGGGCCTTTCAGACATTGGTTTCCACCATTTCCGGCACTATTTCATCTCGCATGAAGTCATGGCCCAGCCCTGGATCGATTATATGACGATCGCAATCTCGGTTTCGCACCGGGACAAGGGTATACTCATAGCTAAAAAATACGGCCATTTACGCCCAGGCCACACTGCGCGGATGGCATAGCATCTCGATCGGGCATTCGAGTTCTAATACTTGCGGCCATCGCCCTCTCCTCCTGCGATTTTGACCTAAATTAAGGAGTTGCCCGCGTTCAGTTTACTTCGCCAATTCCTTTGCCTTTTGCTGGTATAAGGTCTGAAAGGTATTCCCGAGCCAAAAGCCTGGTTAGTTGCTCGCCACGCTCTGATAGTTTGTCGATCCATTTTGTTGGCATCGGGGCGAAATCGGTTGGATACGCTATGACCTCCGACCGCGGAATGAGGTCGGCGGGACAACTAGGCAGCAGGTGATCCTGTTGGCCCAAGTATGGAAGAGCAAAACCTTTGATCGCCCCGACCTGTCTTAAATGATGGAGTCGATGCATCGCGGAATCCTGAACCCTTCGATGGACAATCTCAAAGGCCCTCGAAACTCGTGGGATAAAGCCTACAGGTATTTTGTCTCCTGAATCTTGGCCATGCCCGGCATTGCACGCAATGATATAATCACAAGGGAAGGAATGCAGGCTTACCTTAGGGTCTCGACCAGGCTCGAGCACCTGGACTCCAAGGTTGTCGTAGACGCCACCGTCCGTTATCAAAACACGCGCCTCCTGAGCCATATTGTTCTTGCGAAAGGTCATTTTGCGATCGAACGCAGGCAGGAAAATTGGGTAGGCTGCTGATGCTGCAACGGCGAAGGAAACATCAACATGCTGATCCACAAGTTCTCCCAGACGCCAACTACCGCTCTTGACATTTCCGAATCGGAAAGCAGATCCGGTACGCAGTTCACAGGCGCCGATTACAATCTGAAGGTTTGATGTGCGGGGCGAACCTAGTTTCAGATTTGGAAATACTGTCCTTTGCAGGACGGCCTCAAACATGTCTGTCCTTGAGAGGGATCTGGGCAGTAAGGGCTGCTGCCCGCTACAGGCTGAAACCAATCCACAAATTTTTGCAGCCAAGAAATTTGATCCACACCGTACAAAGTTCCACGGCTTGAGCAACTCAAAGGCTATGGAGCGGTGAAAGCCGTTCGACAAAAAGCCTTCAATATGGCTCGCAAATTCGGGGAATGAGAGACTCGGCATGTAAGCGTAATAAGCCCCGATGACTGAACCTCCCGAAATGGTCGAAACGACGTTAACCCGGGCAAGGATTCCAAGATCGTTTAGGGCGCGCAAACATCCGAGGTGGAATGCGATCGCACGCGACCCGCCCCCAGAAAGAGCGAGTCCGATTTGGTGCGTTTCGCTTTTGCTAATGTGGGTTCCATCGACACTATGCATTTGTTGGTGCCGGATGGGAAACCGTTCGTGTTTGCAGTTCGTCGCCAACGCGGCGAGTGAAGAGGCAACAGCCATCGTTGGCATGTGTCGAAAAAACGCACTTTGCCACCTTGCTATATGCCTCGACCGCAACCCCATCTGGGTGGCCGTAAGAGTTATCCACTCCGGCACTAATTAGCACTGTGTGTGGGTTCACAAGCATCAAAGTTCCGGCATTGATCCCCGAAAGGGCACCGTGGTGGGGCGCCGCAAGCACGTCCGACGCTAAATAAGGCCCGAAGATCCGATTAATGATGTCCCAGCGTTCTCTCTCCGTGTCTCCAGTTATCAAATAGCTGAAGCCACTCTGATCAAGGCCGGCTAGCCTGATAACCAGGCTGCTGTTATTGGAAGAATCCATGTCTTCCATGTGGGGTGAAAACAGTTCGAACGAAAAATGCCGGGCAAGCCCGTCGAACGTTCGATCATCAACTCGGTCTACACGCATCGATTTTCTGGCTAATGGCTTCGCTGTCCGCGCGCGATTCTTCTCGTGCCGAGCAATTATTGCAAACACCTCTGAAGCGGTGTCGGTATCCTTAAAGTACTTTGGATACATGATCCAGTCCGGGAGGTACTTGGTCAAAATTGACTCGACACCCGCCGGGCAAGCATGGTCTCTGTCGAAGCCAGTCAGGATCAGACCCCGGACCTTGCTTTTTGAGAGGTAGACCTGAAGGCTTTGCTCGATTTGTTCCTGCATCACATCATCTTCGTCGCAATTCGGCATGTGGGCATCGATAATGAGTGCTTCATCGCCAGAGCGAACAGCCGCGAGGGAACCTTGTCCAACGTATAGCGTATAGATATCCATATCGGTTCTTCTTCAATTTCTATTGTCGCGAGCAAACGCAAGCCGGCAACTCACGCTCGAGTATCTCAAGGAGATCCTTTTCGACCATCGAACAGCGCGCGATTACAGGCCCTTTCCATCGCTATAACCGCGCTGCTTGCCGATCTAAAGTGACGCGCCGCAAAGCGATCTGCAACAGCCTTTAACCCTGCGGGCGAATTCCTTAAGAGAATCGAATAGCGCGGAGTTCGACTTGATGCGTCTTCGACAACAACCACCTCGACACTCGAGCTGTCCAGCAGTTCGATAAGGCCGCGCCAGTAAAACCCGAGTTTATCGGACATGTATGGACGAATGCCTGGAAAGTGCTCAGAGAGCACCTCCTGATCATTGGCACGCTCCGGACTGGCGACATTCCTCGGCACGCCTTGGCGATGTGTCCCAAGGCTTTCATTAACTTCTTTGTTGGATTCAAGGCCTTTGGCCACATTCTCAGTTATGGAATAATCATGCGATACGTTGTGAGGCCAGACGAGAGGCGCTTCGATGATCTGCACGTTACGTTCCGGGATTTCGTACGCGTGGTCGTCACCTCGGTGGAAAATGTAATGCTTGATGCTGTAGCGCTGGCTTGGGTTCCCGGACTGCCGCCTGGCCACCACTAGCAACGCATAAAAAAAATCGGTGTTGTGGTTATGATGGTTGACGGTGCGCCGGTACGTCGCAAGGTCCCCACTGCTCAGGTGTGAAAGTCCATTGCAATGATGAGTGTGCCAGTTTCCAAGGTGTTCAATCTCCGGGCTTTTCTCTTCGACTTGCCTAAAGATCGATTCTTGATACACGCCGTCTTGAAAGAAGCTGACAGCCGTGCGTTGCGCAGCTGGTCCTGGCTCTATCACGCCAGTAATGTTCAGGGTTAGCTCGCCTCGATTTTGCTTGAACGTACCGATTATTCGGCCACCGGTTTCATCACAATCGTACCGGTCGCACTCGTTGAACATAACATTCAGCGCTGCTTGCGGGAGCGCTACTCGTACACGTTTGGCCGGGCGGAAAGGCATTTCCGTCCCTTGCTGCCACGCAGTGCGAATTATCGGGAATTTCATTTTGAGGTTCCGTTTCCACAGATTAAACAGCTGGTTTGGGGATGAAGCTGAATGCGCTGGATTTCGAAATGTTTGCTAAATGGATGCACCGGACGATTTCCCCATACCAGGTAATTTTGCTCAATAGCAGGGAGATGCTTGGGTTTTTCGGGAAGGGTTCGGATTATCGCATCTAACACAAAACGGGTATGAAAGGAAGTAATAAATGAAATATCAACGTTAAGCCCAGGAGAATCTTTGATTTCGGGGATTTCAAGCCCGTACATCTTTTGTCGATCCTCCTCGGATGCGAGGTCAATTTCTCGTATTCCTTCTCGAAATTTCGTTCGTTCCAAAATGCTTTCCAAACAGGCAAGACAACCACTTTCACCGGGGCGATAAGAAAAAACCTCTCCGCCAATTCCCCGTGTAAAGACTTTGCCAACTATGAACGGCTTTTTACACTCGACGCAGATCTGGTTGAGACGATATCTGGTCGGATCGTTATCAGTAGCCAGCACCACGACTGTGCTCCGTTGAACATGCTCTTTGAGATTGTCACAAGCCAGGAGGTCAACATTGTGTTTAGTTATCTCGATCGCCGGGTTGCGGTCCTGCAACACATCTGCAAGGGCGTCGACCTTTAATCTTCCAAGATACCGGCGTCCGCATGCATGGCGAATGACGTTCTCCACCTCCAAAATATCCGAATCGAACAGATCGAATTTTCGTATGCCCGCCATTGCCAACTGCAGGGCGACTTGGCTTCCACCAGAGCCGCAGCCAGCAACGATTACGCGTGAATCACGAAGCACTCCAACATCAAAGAGCGGAGCGATCCGCGCGAACAGTTGATCATCCGTCATTGGTCCTCCCTTCTTGGTCAAGCCATTGCCCGGTTTGCCGCCACGCTGAGTAATGGCTCAGCCACTGCCTTGCCAAGGTTAAGGTCGTATGGACCGTATGTTTTCCAGGGTTCCAAGCGCTGACAATGCCGAATAGGCAGAGCGCTCCGTCGGCCCAACGGTGCGGCGGTGCGTCATTGATACCATTCGCGTAAACACGAGGGCAGTTATTTGGGTAGCCGTGCGGGAGTACGACGGTTATTTCCAAGGATCTTTCGCCGGACAGCATTTGAGGAAAAGAAAACGCTAGCTCACGATCGTCAGTTATTGTCGTGCGCGGTTGCTCCCCGTGATCCTCGAGAGTTTTCAGTTCGTGAGCAATGCGATCCGGGGAAATATCAGGAAAAAAAACAGACAGCGGAACTAAACATGCCTTTCGACGTCCGCTCCGCTCTATGATAAAGGCTTCACTCTTATCCGCCACCCGGTCCAGTATTTCGCCGGGGCGGTTTCGAAGTTCGGTCATTGAAAGTAATGAGAAATCGAGACGCATTTAGTGCTTGAGTGATGCTCCAACCCACTTGCCGCCCAACACGCCACCGTTGGCTCGCCATACGTCGTACTTGTTCAGCCATTTGGCAGTGCGCATCAAAACAAATGTTAAGTTGTGGCGCCCCGGATTCCACAAATTCGGGTGCAGGAAACAAATGTTTCCGTCAGTGTATCGGTGCGGGGTCAGGGCCCACAGATCGGGCTTAGTGACGAACACCTTGGGCATCTGATGTGGATAGTTTTGAAAATAGATCGCGACGACGAACGTGTTGCCAGCAGAGGTCTGCAATCCGGCTTTAACATAGATTCCGCCCTCGGTCGTGGGATAAGCTTCAACTAGTGCGAATGTCCGGGCGGCTTCGGCAACCTCTGAACGGATGCGTTGGAGGTCCATGGCAGGTAATTCGTCTTAGTATTCTCCGCCAAGATCTTCTCTCATGGTCAGCGGCTTGCGACCGCCCCGCTCCTCAGAGGACGCTTGGCCTTTTCGTCTGACTTCCCCGTTGGGCAGGATCTCAATCTCAACCTCCTGTTCCTGCTCCAGGATTTTTTCTAACTCTGCGATCGTTGGCTTGCTCATTTTACTATTATGGTCGTGCAATCATGCGACTGTGCGAGTGTTATGATAGATTTAGCCCCGCTCGTCAATGATTTTTTTATCCCTCAAGTCGTAATTGATATAACTAGTTGTTAGTAAGCGTAATATAACTCTCGATAGATTTCGGACCACGACTTTTCGCCCACCATTACAGAGTTTACGGGGCTGTCCTCCTTCTCAATGCGGCTGAGGAATTGATCACAGGCGGACGCATCCAAATGCCCTGGGGTCGGGCCCGAGTAAAGGTAGTAGGTAAGAGTGGTCCCAGCTTGCGTTGAGCATTTCGCCTCGAATCCCTCTCTTTTTGGTTTTTTCGCGTTTGAGGAGGCAGGGTAGCCAGATTCTTGTCGACATAACCCTGACGCACCCGACTGTGATCTTCTCCAAAGGAAACATCCATTACTGAGCACACGCTCACCAGGCCGAAGGCGCGAACGCACTTTATATTTGTTACCCGCAGATCAGCGTAGCGCCTGGCTGAGCGGTTCCAAAGAGCTCCTCAGCTCGTGCGAGGTTTTGGGATTGCCAGTTTTCTCGTTATGGGTCTGGCGGGCGCACCAAGCCGGCGATGCAAGTGAGATGTTCACGGACACCAGGGCACTCATGTGTTTACCAGGAGATCAATCGAATTGGAACCTATTCCGGTTGCGTTGCCGGCTGAGTTCACGCGCGAATCGAGCCTGCAGGGAGCCCGTAACTGTCAGCGATTTCTTCATGGACGCATGAGTATGTTTTGTTCAGTTTTCCCTTGTGAGTGCGATCGAGTTCACCGAACCCGGCCCATGCGAACGTTGCGGCGGGGATCGGCTCGTCTGTCGAACCGGTGTGTGCGACCGATGCTTCGAAGAAATGCGTAAGCTTGGAAGTGACGATTTGTCGCGAGCGGTGCGGTTAAAGCAATTGAGCACATCAGAGGGGGGGATCGTCCAGAGCATTCGACATCGAATGCTTTTGGAAACCCGCCAGCAGTCACCCGACGACAAGCATAGCTTTTCTCGGATGTTCAAACAGCGCGACCAGCACAGAGAGCAGCGAATTTTATCTCGCAAGCGTCTTGAAACGATTTTCAAAGCCTCCCCGCAGCAGCTAACTCGTGTAAGGCAAGATGGTGTCCTCGATGTCCAACTTACTGCCGTCAATGCCGAGCTGGTTCGTTGGCTCTCAAAGCACCCGGAGCAAATGCGCGAGCTGTCACCCCGAAAATTTGAAGAGGTAGTGGCGGAAATCATCCGCGATCAGGGCCACCAAGTTCAATTGACCCCGGCTACCCGTGACGGCGGGCGCGATATCATTGTCGAAATGAAAACCGCACTGGGATCACTTCTCGTCATCGTTGAGTGCAAGCGTTGGCTGCCCCCAAATAAAGTTGGACTTGCGGTGGTCGAACGGTTCCTTCACGTGATTCGGGAGAAATCGAAAGCCAATCTTGGGATTATCGCTGCAACAACCTCGTTTTCTCTGGATGCGCGAAAAACTGCTCGTGAATATGAGTATCAGCTTAGGTTGGCGGATTTCGAACAATTACGGGAAATGGCACAGAGGTTTGGCACCTGGCACCAAAACAGCGGGTGTGACCTATGGGTGCCAGATTACACAAAACTGTAAACCAGCAGTGATCACGGATTCGTCTGAACCTAAACAAGCTTGAGGATTCCAGCTACATGAGTGCTAAAACTTCGAGTGAGAAGCTCAAAAAGGCTTTGCAGGAAATGCCCGAAACGGGCGTTCTGGGGTTTGAAGGGCTGGTCAAGCGTTTGCTCGAACTGATTCTTAAGGAAGCATTCGTACTAGCT
Organism: Verrucomicrobiia bacterium; assembly: GCA_035651635.1. Taxonomy (GTDB): domain Bacteria; phylum Verrucomicrobiota; class Verrucomicrobiia; order Limisphaerales; family UBA8199; genus JANXQE01. The sequence continues at coordinate 27,170 of DASRFK010000099.1, forward strand.
CGATCCGGGGATCAACCGAGCGGAGATGCACACAACATTTCAAGGAATGTGTGCGTTCAAGCCAAGCGATATACTGAGGTTTCGCCCAACGCAAAGAACATCGAAGGTGATTTTGACGAGAATCTTAGAACATTGCTGAATACGGACATTTATGTGTTGGCCGTTACTCGCGAGACGGCGCAACTCAATGACACTATCGAGGCAATGCGAGAAAAGAGTGCAGTCGACGTGGTGGTTTGGGACTTTGGGGCTGAGGATTCAGCCTTGCCCGCATTGTGCGTCGAATACTGGGGCCAGTTGCAGGACTTTCCCGCTCTTAGCACACTCAACGCGGAGCTACACGGCTGGGCGTCTGCTATGCAGATTGTGGCACCTCACAATGATCGAATTGCGCGGTTACAGTCCGCTTTGCGGGATTGCACGCAGTCGCTCTCGACAGTACGGCTGGCGGCCCTGGCTTATCTGACCCGCAGGTTTCAGCTCTCCCCTGGGTCTGAGGCGATGCCCTTGCAGCAGGTATTGTTGTCGACGGCCGTGCCTCGAAAGAGGTACTGCGAACAAACCCTTTCCTGGTGGTCTAAGCCGGAGGCCAGAATGCTGGTAATGAACGCTCCTGAGGGTTATGGAAAGACATGGGTTGCGGCGCAATGCGCATTAGAAGTAATCCAACAAGGAGAAAACATTGTCTTATGGCTCGACAGTATTCAGTGGCGAGACTGCTGTTCAATCGAGGCGGTCCTTACCGAAGCGGTTTCGCGTATTATTATAGGCGATGCCCAAAAGGTTGCCCGGCTTGTCAGAAAATTAAATGTGCGTTGGTCCAAAAGAACTTTGGTAGTCCTTGATGGGGTCAGTGAACGGGACGCGCTCCCGGCTGCGCAGAGAATACTCGAAGATCTCTGGGTAAGAAACCCAGGCAATACTCGATTCTTATTTACGACGCGGCCGCTTAATTCAGCTCGCGGTGTTGACACGGTTCTGTGGAAACGTTGCGTCCAAATTGATGTTGAACCCTTTGACGAGAAAGAACTGATTGCCGCGTTGGCACAGGCGGGAATCCCCGTGGACGAGTTGACCGAACAACTGCGTCCGATCGCTCGCGTTCCACGGTATTTCACAAGTTGTGTTCGCCTCCGTACCAGATTGCAGCAATTTCATAATATCAGTGTAGCGCTCGTGATCTGGACTGACCTGATTGACAAGATCGGGGGCCTCGAGCCTGCAATCCGCCAAGAACTCGGATTTTCTGGTGAGCAGGACGCGATTGAGGTTTTGGTTAGGCTTGCGACGTCGTTGCCAGCAGCCGTACAGAAGGGTACCGCTCAGGAATTGCTAAACGATTGCTTTGGGGGACGATACGCGGAGGTGCGAAATTACCTCAAAGAAATTCGAATAATGGAGAAAGCCGGGGTGTTTGAGGCTACAATGACTCGGGAGCACACGATTTTAGGTCGCGCACTCTTCCTGCAACAGGTTCTTAGATCTTTGCACGAGGTCGATGTCCGAGATGCTGCAGATCGTTTGTTGGAAAAATTGGAGCCCCTGACAGGGGAAGACGGAGGCGCGGAGGCCCTCTTTGTGGCGCTCCAATTAACGGCAATCGAAGATTCCTCTGGGAATCCCTACTTCACCCAACAACGGGCCGTTTTGCTCTATGCTTGGGTACTGAGCCACAACTCCAATGCTTCGGACGGTAGACTTTCGTTCTGGTGCTATCATGATACAAACGCATATGCGCGGTTTCTGGAAGCTGTTTTTGAGCAACTTTACTCTGGAAATGCACAGGAATTTGTTGTTTATCCGCTAGTCCGACTTTGGCGAGATGGCGGACAAGGAGCGACCGTTTTGGAAGCCCATCTACGAAAGTGGTTGCTGCTTGTCTGGTTTGAAGGAGGCTCCGAAGACCATTTGGAACACAAAGGACACACCCTGCCAATTGCTAAAACGCAGAACCAAGTGCGCCTAGCATCATTGGCCATCTCATTTCTCTCCATCCGCAAGGACATCCGCTTCATTCCCGACTTGGCACTTTGTATCGCGACGGAGTCCCTCACTTGGCGGCGCGTTCAGGAACTCCAAGATAGATTCAAGTCCGTATACGAAAATATTGGGGTGCTCATGCGATGGCATTATACCGAGCGTGTCCTGCCCGACTTGGAGCAGTTGGCAACGAAGAATCAATCAGATGAACTGATACTACACGGATTGAGATGGCTCGCGAGGTTACTGAAAATTGCTGGACTACCAACCGTGCTGAAACTTCCTCCTCCAGAGCCAACCTCGTCGTATCTTGCCAGGCCCGCCGTTGAGTTGATTCGACAAGGGCGCAGGGTTTTTGGGGTCTCACAAGGCCAACCGAATCCTAGCGAAATAAACTTCGGCTACCTTGCGATTCGAGATGACCTGCCGCGATTGGCTGAAGAAGACATCGATTCTATCCATAGCGCAATCGAGGCGTTGAAACGCAACGACGTTTTGCAGGCGCATGGCGGTTGTACGCTTGAATATATTCACCTGGAGGCCGCTTGGCCCTGGTTCGCAAAGTTCTACCCAATGGAGACTGCTGAAGTTGCTGGGGACCTGCAACTCACCGCCTTGCGATGCGACGAACCCAATAAAAGCCACCTTACATTCGGATTTTTAGCGGGGGTGCTGCCGAAGCTAACTGAACGACAATTGCTTGAATGGCAGGAATTAGCTAATGCGAAAGCTAGTAGCATAAAAGCATTTAACCGGAAATTGGAAAACTACGACGGCCTTGCGATCACCGAAACCGCACTCCTTCTCTTACCAGAAGAGGCCGTCCATTGTTGGTTCCTGGATTCGGCACGTCATGAGGGGCGGCGGTTTTGCATGTTCTTCTCTCCAATGATGGAATTGATTCCACTTACAATCCCGCCTGTGACCCGACGCCTCGCAATGGAAAAGTGCCTTGCTTTTGATGCGCTTTCTTTTGGGCCGGTTGACGAGCCTCCGACAGAACGAGAGTATTGGTGCTATATTTGCGGTTTGACCACCGCGCCAGACGAGAGAGTCTACGCTTGGGCTAAGCGACAACTCCTCAGCCAAGCTGGAAGCGCCGATCAAAACTTTTCCCTCACTCGTCTCTGGCTGCGATCAGCCCCAAAAGGGAAATTGGAATCAGATTTGCGAGACGGGACTGTCGCGAAGCTGTTTAACAAGCAAGCCTTGCGCGCTTGGGCGATAGGCGGAGAGCTTCCCTTTGATACGACACAACTGGACGGATCCTACGATGAATTAATGAGCACCCTTCCCCAGGGCTTTGTCGGGGGCGTTCTATCGATGAATCATCGTAAGGACGACCTTAATCGCTGGGGACAAGAACTGTTTGCTGTTGCAATCAAGCAACTTGGCAAACCACCATTCGAGCGTAGGTCCAGGATCGAAACGCAGCTTCGACTTGATGCAAATCGCATGATCCGAAGTGTGGGATTTGAAAGTCCGCCCTCGGAAACTCACGCCTGGAGTAGTACGGCAGGCTCGTGGGGCGTTGATTATGGAAGCTTCGGGGGAATGCTGTCAGACAGACAAAAACGGCAGGAATTGCTTGATGATGAGCTCAAGCGTTGGCAGATGGATGAAAGCGACATCCAGAAATGGGAACATTACGAACTCCATACGTTCGGAGCGTGGCCGGCGCTCGAAATCTGGAGCAAGTGGTATCCTGACGAATTCCTTCCTCGAGCAGGGGCAGTTCTAGACGCCGCCATTGGAAATCCCAAATTGGAATGGCACTTGGGAGGCTTTTTACACGCGGTTATTTGCTGCTTAATTCCCACCTCGCCATGGGCGGCATGGGCGTACTTTGATGCTTTAAATCAGGGACGGCTTTGTTTGAGCGTACAGAGCGACTACAATGTTCCTGAATTTTTGTCGATTCTCTGGGACCACGAACGCTGTAATTCGCCTCAGCATAGGGAATTACGGCGGCATCTTTTCGTTCAGTGTCGCAACGAATTTGAAGTCATGGTCGGTTGCGTTGCCGCTCTTGCGAACAATTCGGAACTGGAACTTTTTCAGTTGGCCGATGAGATGGAGAAAAAAGAGGTTGCTCGTGAGCGTGCTCTCGGCATCTCCGTTTTGGCTTGGGTAGGGACAAAGGAATCGGTTGATACACTGTCGCGCGTAAGCCGAGCTGACCCAAGCCTCTGGGTTCGGGAACATGCTGAATGGGCCACTGAGGTTTCATTGCAGGAAAGTAGCGCCCGAACCTTCTTCCGTCGGCTGCTTCATGAAAGCGACCCGTATAAAGTTTCAGCCGGGCTGCAGATGCTAAAACCCTCGCTGACACCTCTGGCTCGGTGGTGGTCTGCTAGCATCGTGAAAGAAGAGAAACGCAATGGCCTCGCGCTTACCTCAAAAGCTGCGGCCGTGATCGAGTCCTTTTGGCACCATTTCCGGTGCACTCATACAGGTCACGTGGGAGTAGCAGGTCGCAGGCTTGATGAATTCTGCCGTGGTGAAAAACTGGATCAGCTCCGGATGTCGAAACTTGCTCCCTGGTGGGAATTCAATTAACTAAGGAAAACAGCATGACCTGAATTAGGCCGTTCCTGAGACACGTCGGCTTCGCTGGAACAGAATATTTGGTGAACCTGGTGACTCCACATTCCATTCAGCCTTGCTGTCAGTGTGCCTTTCACAGAAAACAGGCCAAAGATATGATGCCCGTGTATGGCTGACAGCAAGAAAGTAATCCTCGAAAAACTTCTGGATCGACTCTACGCCTCGCTGGTGCAGGGTCCCTGCCTGAATTGCCGGCCGCACTCCAGTCGCCAGCGCACCGATCTGACCGCTTTCAAGGCCTTCAGGCATCTCGCTCCAAACGAAATTCTCCCCAAGCTATTGACCGGCAGCAATAAAGTTGAGCTCCTGGCAAAAGTGCCGATGTTCCAATCAGGGCTGCCGCCGGAACAGTTGACCGACGAGCAACGCAAGGAAAAGTATGCCTGCGAACAGCAAAGCCGGCTGCTGGATCGCCTCCGCACCTTAACTGCTGATGCGTTTGATTACGAGCATGCCACCGGCGAGAATGCCCTTTATATAGGTTACCCGCTGATCAGCGTGGCGCCTGGATCTGCGGTTCTGAAAGGTTCCTCAGCGCGTATCCTCGCCCCGGTCGCGCTCATCGCAGTGGATCTGAGCATCAAACGTGGGGCCGTTCAGTCGGTGGGCTTTGCTGCCAAGGGCGCCGGCGTCGATTTGGTGGTCGCTAACTTCCCGTTACTGGCATGGCTGGAGCAGCAAACCGGGCACGACCCAAACGAGCTGTTTACGGACGAAGAGGGCACACATCCTTACCAGGAGATCAATGGGATCGTGAAGCTTTTGGCCGATTCCCTGCAAGTTCCAGTGCCGGCTGAATTCAAAGGTGAATCGAACCTGGAGCCGGTCCCGCCGACGGAGAAACTTCAGCCCGGGATTTCCTTTCTGAATTCGGCTGTCGTCGGCCTGTTTCCGGTCTCCAACCAGGGGCTGCTGCGCGACATGCGGGACTTGATTCAGGAACCGGAGCTTA
>DASRFK010000100.1:0-25890 GCA_035651635.1 Verrucomicrobiia bacterium
ATCAAAACCCCACTCGGAAGGTAGAAACCAAATCGAAGAAGGAAGAAGAGATTTTGTTGCTAAGTGCTGCAAGAAGATCTCACGGAAGAATGGAAAGTTTCAACCCGGCGGTTTCCGTAAGGTTCCGTTCCGCCGCTCACACCCAATATTCTCGGATATTTCGCATGGGCCTATCCAGCCAGCCGTGGTCGTTGGTGAACGGGCAAAAAAACCAGGCGTGAACCTGGCGCATCCCGTCGGATTAGAGGGGGAAATAAACGAACAGGTATAGATAAAATGAAACCTCTCCCGCTCTGGCTCCTTACGGCTTTCATCGGCCTTCAATTCACACAGCCTGTAGCCGCCCTAAACCCGGTTGGCCTTGCCGCTGGCAGCGATTACAGTCTTTTTATACTCTCAGACGGCAGTCTCTGGGGCCAGGGAGACAACGGTAGCGGCGAGTTGGGCCTGGGTGGTGCAACCTCAATCCCATATCCCACCGAGGTCGTCGAAACTAATGTGGCGGCTGTCTTTACTCGAAGCGACCATACTCTTTTCATAAAGCTTGACGGCAGCTTATGGGCGATGGGTGCCAATGAGGCCGGAGAATGTGGCACAGGCGTAAAAGGTGACGTTCACCGTCCGACAAGGATCGTGTCGAGCAAGGTCGTGACCTGCGCCACTGGCGTGTTTCACAGCCTCTTCGTAGAAACCGACGGAAGTCTCTGGGGCATGGGCAACAACAGTCTGGGCGAGGTCGGAACCGCTCTCTCTAACATTTACAGTCCGGTCATCATCGTTTCCAACGGTGTCACTGCCGCTGCGGCGGGATACGAATTCAGCCTCTTTCTTAAATCGAACGGAAGCTTGTGGGCTATGGGGGACGATTTCTACGGCCAGCTGGGCGATGGAACCAATACCGAGAGCTACCTGCCCGAGCAAATCATATCCAGTAACGTCGTGGCGATTGCCTGTGGCCAAGACTTCAGCCTGTTCCTTAAATCCGACGGAAGCTTGTGGGGCATGGGAGACAACACTTACGGCCAATTGGGCACCGGCCAGAATCCCGGCAGCTACGTGCCGGTTCGCCTTGTGCCCGCGAATGTCAAGGCCATTGCTGCTGGCACCACTCATTCCTTATTTATAAAAACAGACGGCAGTCTCTGGGGCATGGGCAATAACTTCCACGGGGAACTTGGCATCCCGAATGATCCGTCGAGCGATGGCAATATCTATTACCCCACACAAATTGTTGCCACCGCCGTAACGGCGATCTCAGGAGGAGACATTCACAGCCTATTTACCACCTCGGACTCCAGCCTGTGGGTGATGGGCAACTACAGCACGTTTTTCGACACTTATTACTTGCCCTGGCGAATTGCGATGGGTTCATTAGTGCCATATCTCACGGGGATCGTCTTCAACGGAACAAATATACAGCTCGACGGGAATACCGGCTGGTTAGCTGCGGCCGGCCAAGCCAGTTACGTCCTGACTAGCACGAACGTGGCGCTGCCTCCCGCTCAATGGACAAGGCTGGCCACCAACTTTCCCGCGACCAGCGGTAGCTTCACGACCCTGGTAACTAACGGGGTTAGCCTCGGGGGAGCCCATCGATTTTACCGGCTTGAGTTCCCCTGACTGAAACGGGTCCAGGTCAAGGCTTGGGCGCGTTCTTTGGCAGGTCAGTTCCGGTCGCGAAGTGTTTTATTGAGGTTGCAGGAAGCTTCTGCCAAGGGAAGATCAGCCCCAAGACAACATGCTTGTATTCGGCTGCGTCGAGATTGCCGCGCAGCTTGTCGGCAGTTGCCCACAGCGTGGCCTCAAAGCCGAGAGCCGAGCCGTTTCCCTTTTTCCCGTTCGTGTCAGTGGTTCCCCGTGCCATGGGTGGCATGCTCCAGGCATAGTATTTCAAGTGCCTGCCGCTTCAACACAAAACCGGAGTAGCCATTCTGGTAACCATCACTGAGGCAAGCCCGCAGCTAAATGTCTTGGCCGGCCCAAACCTTGGCCCGATTGCCGCAGTCGCACCTCACATAAAGGATTGGGACTTCACCAGCATGTTCCATTACCACGTGAACCTCAGCGGCGCACACAGGGCAGACTCCTGCTTCTCACGCAAAATAGTCCCTGTAGAGTTTCTGCTTCTCTGGTTCCGTCCAGGACCGAGGGGGCTTCTTTGTGTTTTTCCTCGGTGGCCAAAAGAAGGCCGCTCAAAATTCCGTTACAACCTCAACAACTTCCAGTGGCCGTTGATGGGCGTCACGCCAGATCCCATCGCTACCCATAACTCCCAAGCACCTGAAGTTGTTACACCGCACAATGCCCATCCTCTTGGCAGTGTGCTCGCGTATCGCTTGCTCGCGAACGGTCGCTTGCTTAACTACCTCCACGGCCTTTCCTTCGGTGCTCATTGCCTTAACCATAGCTCCAAGCATGGACACACTCCCAACGTTTTTTGTCCGGGTTTTATCAGGAATTGGTGTCTACTCATTAAGACACCGGCGTCGCTGCGAGCAGATCAAAGCGTAGAACAATCTCCACCACCTCAAGCACACTATCGTCGGCGGCGCTGTGCCATTGCCCCTCGCGGCCTTTGTAGGCGCGGCACTGGAACTCTTTGCACCGCACGACCGCCTCTTCGCGGGATTTAGGAACTCTCGGCATTGGCCGCTGCCGTGCAGTGCCACCTGACTCTTGATCGTTCATAGGCGGGGCTTACGGCGAAGCGAACGCTTTGTCCGCTGTTTGCATCAGTTCAACCGGCGCTTTGGCGGCGCTGCGAAAACCAACTCCGGTGTGGCCCAGGGGCTGGCCTGCGGTTTGGGCGGGGCGCATAGTGCCGATGATCAATTCGCGTGGGGCTTGCCGTCATCGAGCAAGCGCGCGAAGTCCTCCACGGTTTTTGCCGACAAAAATTGGTCGGGAGTTATCAGCCCCAACCCAAGGGTGAGCATCACCTTTCGGATTTCAGCGTCCTTCGTGCCGGAAGCCCGCAATTCGCTCAGCCGGTGTTGGGCTATCCTCAGCGTCTTAATCCCGTTCTCCAACCGGCTATTTCTTCGGGCCACAACACAGCATGACCCCGGAGGCGAGGGCCCGGCAACACAAAACCAATCCATTGTAGTTCAAAGCCCACTTGCCTGCTGGCCAATGTTACGCAGGCTCGAACACCCGCCGCAAAGCGTTGTATAGCTCGATCACGGAACACGGCTTTCCAAGTAGAACGTCGACGTTTGAAACCCTCCCACCAGTTCGCTGTATCATCTCCAGATAAGCGGTGATCAGAATGACGGGCGTTGCCGGTGAACGGGTCTTGATGGCTTCGGCCAGCTCCATTCCGTCCATGTTTGGCATTCTAAAATCGGTAATCACGAGATCGTATTTGCCAAGGTTGAACATATCAAGTGCCTGTCCCCCGTCTTCGGCGATCTCGACGGAATGCCCATCAACAGCCAGCGCCATGCGTAAGGTATGGGCGACAACCGGGTCGTCTTCTGCAAGCAGTATGTGTTTTGCTGGAACCCGCTGTCGGAGTCCAATTGGCGTCATGAGAAATCCATTAGGCCCACAGCGAAGAAAATGCGCGAGGAAGGAAGAAATGTCGAGTCAGGGAAACCAACGGGGGTCCACATGCCTTTCACCGCGACACTCAAGTCCTCCTTGTGGACAGCTCTGGCCAGCCGCAGCCTAGCGGCACCGCGCCTGCTCCAGGCGCACCTGGGAACGGTGTTGCGCGAGCCGGGCCCCCGGTCTCGGAGCACGCACAGTTCTTCGGGGCCGGTCATTTTTCTTACCCTGCCGAACCGGATTTGCCGAGCGGGCCAATTAGACCTCCCACCTTTGGCCCATTGACCAACTAGTCGGGAACAGTGCAGGTTCTGAATCATGGACAAGCGCCTTCGCTTCGGGGATCTCGTTCGCCAGTCTGGCAGACCCCAGGCCATCACGCTCTGGACGAAACCGCAGGAGAACAAAGTCCTTACCCGTGCTATCAAAGAGCACCGAGTCCTAACGGTCATCCAGGAGCCAGGGAAAAGGGATTACGGCGCAATCGGGTTTCAAGCGACACCCGGTGCTTCCTTTTTTATTTTCCCAAAGCGGTTGCCGTCAGAGTCGAAGGCGCGGGTGGTCGGCATAAATTACCAGCTCATTGAAGAGGCGGTCGTTCCGAAGGCTCGGCACAATAAATGACACCCGCCGACCGGCGAAGCGCGGGTTGCGCCGCCAAGTCATTCAGAGCGGGACTCAGGCCCAGCCCGACCGTATTGCCACGTCCCGGATCTTGGACCAAATTCCGCCCATGCAATTCTACCAACTCGCTTGCGTCCAACTGCCCATTGACTGGCGAGAAACGTGTGACCGACATTCCGGCGTGGACAAGTTATCCAAAAAGCGAAGATCAGTCTGGTTTTCTTCCTGGCTATGCGTCGTTGCAGGCAGCTGCTACCTTGTGTTTATCCTGGCCTTGTATTTTCACTTTCGAAGCAAGCTGGACCTGATCGCATCGCATGATCAAAGACAGGCTACTGTTTTCCAGCTAGTGGGCGCACTAAAGGCCGGAGCCTTCCTGGTCAGTGGAGCGCTTAGTTTCACGCTGATCGTGACAAGCTGGACAACGTTGTCGTATTTAAGAATGTCCAGGCCTGCAGTGACGCCGAAGGCCTCCGACGTTATTAAGCGTCAAAGCAGCCGAGCGACGGCGGGGAATACGTGAGCGGAGCGACTCGGGCCATGCAGAAAGGCCTGGGAGCCGGCGAAGCGCGTGACCTCCCGACCGGCTTGAGGAGTCGACCCTCCGCATTGTAACTTCGCTTTATGGCCTTGCGTCCGAAGAAGCAGGAAAAGTCCTCGAAGAACAGGAAAGCTACAAGCAGCCTGAGCTACGACACGATCCCGAGGGACAAGCCGGCCTTCCTGGACAACCCGCCCGCCTGCCTGCTCTGGCCGGACGACGTGAGCGAGCCCAGGCGATTGAAGCGGTGAAGGCCGCAGCTCTGGCGCAGGGCGCTCCAGAAACCACCTCGGCTGCGCCTCCATGCCCGAGAGAGCTTTCGGATTGATTGCGCTATCAGCCCAGAGTAGACCCAGCCATGGCCAAACCTCGGATTTTGGTCGCGGCTGCTTTGCTGCTGGTGGCGGTGTGTGTTGCCGTTGCCGTGGCCACGGCGAAGCGCGAGCCGCCGCTTACGGCAAGGGTTGTGGAGGTCACCAACATTCCGGGGGGATTTTCAGTGACCCTGCAAATGAGCAACGCAACGGAGCACGCTTATATTCCACAGGGCATACAACTGCAGATTACGAACGGCGCTGCCTGGAAAGAGCGTCCGCATACGTTTGTGTTCCTGGAACGCGATAAAATTGACGGGCACAGTTTAAAAACATTTTCTGTTGATCTGTTCAGTGAAACTAACCGGTTTGAGCCGGGTGAACGCTTTCGGCTCGCTGTTCGGGCTGGAATGCTTCGGCGTGGTCTGAATGGTTTCCCCTTCCGGTTAAAGTGTTGGATCTTTAATGATCAGCGACACCTCTCGTTAAATCCGTTTGACAGGTCCCCCGTGTCGTATCCAGACACGTCATTTACGACCGATGCATTCACCGCTCCGTAGCTGCCCGCCAGCGCCTCTTCAGACCTGAGCCGCAGTTCTCCTCGCCGGCTCTGCGCTTTGCCTGTGAATGGGCTTGCCTGGACCGGGCGAAGTGCGGGTTGGCCGCCGAGTCATTCAGAACGGGGCTCGGGGACAGCCTTGTCTTTCAGGAGGGACTTGAAAAGAAGGCCCTGCGGAGTGGCTATGCCGCGTGTTTCAGCGCAGGCTCCGCACAGATCAAGGTGCTGCAAGGTGTTGCCTTGAACTTGAGTCAAATGCAGGGTTGCTTCGTTCTTGTGGCAGAGTTGGCATTTCATAGTGTGGCGGGCACGAGCCGTCCTCTGACATTAACCCGGGGCGCTCCGTTTGGCCACGGTTGGTGCAGCGGGAGCCGGCGAAGCGCGTGGACTGCCAGGAATTATGTTTGCAATACTATCCCGGTGCCTGCCGATGTAGTGCCAAAGGCTGCACTTGTACCAATTCAACAATAATCCTCTCAGGTCCTCATCAATGGTACTCCGAGGCGAGGACCAAGGGAAAATGGGATCGGAAGCGCGCGGTTGATGCGGTCGGTATATCGATAATCCATGCCATAGGCCTGCTGGTCTTAACCAGGCGCCCGTGCATTTTAATTTCGTGAAACTCTATTGGATGAAGCCGCCAAAGCGCTTCAAAGCAGACCGCGTTCGGAATCAATGGTTCCCGCAATCGTCCTTCCCAAAGAAAGTAGCCGTCCGGGAGCTCTTTTCGTTCAAATCCAGGAAGCTTGGCAGCAGTATTACCAACCCCAGCAACTGATTCGCCGTTTTTCACGCACAGAAATTATATCTTCACGAAACAGCCTTAAAGAGTGAAGTGGCAGTGACGTTACGCGATAGTGAATCATAACGTCCTTTGGACTTCGCATTCACCAGGGCACATCTTGCTCCTTTGACAACGAGTCTGCGATTTGTATAGAGAGACCATTCGAAATTTCCAGAAGGTCAGCAACCTGCTCTCTTCTCCAGTTGACAAAACCAGGTCTTCGGAGAGCACGCGGCGACATCCATCTCTCAACTGCGAGCGCACCCACATCCTCAACGGAGAGCAGTCCCTCGTAATTTGGGCGTTGATGCTCTCCACGCAGTATTTGAAACGCATTGCGAGCCAGTTGACTAACAAATACCTCGCGATGGATTCCATGCTGAAGGAACGTCCTACTAATGCCAAGTGACTCCAACGCTGCGCGAATAGCTCTAAACTTCCAGTTTGGACCATTTCCAAAGCGATTCCCATTTGAGTAAGGGTGTTTTATTAATGTAAGAAACGTCCGCATTTTATCGAAAAGAGGACTGGGGACATGAAAATGGCCAAATCCGGCCGTGAACCCGATGGACTGAAAATACAGCGTACCATTCAGCTTCAAACGATTGTAAACGGATGACCGGCCAAGCGCCGAGGAGGTTGTGACCATGACTAGCCGCGAACGCTTATCAAGACCAGAAATGATCCCCGAGGTCTTTGAATATCTATCAAAAAAGGCCTGCTTGAGCTCTTTTGTGCGCACCAAAGATGCCACGAGCTTTCCCCCGAGGAGGAGGTTGTATGGCGGCACGGCGCCCAGCACGTAAGCATCCATTACGTGGACCAAACGTAGTTTTCTATCATTCGCGCTCCAGCCAATTAATTGATCTCGAACACGTAAATTAAAAACTGGATCCCCAACCGCGATTAAACCGATAAGCTTATCGTTCTGAGAATCCCACACTAAAAAGCGCATTCGCCTCCCATATCCTTCAGAGACCGGAACACTCCACGTCAGACTAGCGAGCCGAAAAAGCCGAGCTTCCTCTGTCCCTGACGAAACCAATTGTAGCTTCGGTGCAATCCTTTCGACTTCAATCTCGCGCCCGGACGCGAAATGCTTGATTAATGATGAATAATTCTTGCAAATAAAGCCGCTCGAAAACTCCAGGCACTCCCGCCTATGTGCCCCATGTCGATTTCGAACAGTATCCTTGTCAGGGTGAACTTGTGGAGCACCTCGCTTAACGTCGACGATGTGAGCATGCAATCCATCCTTTATGCTTTTTGCCAGCCGCGATAGCAGTCTGGAACTGACCCCTTTTTGTGACTTTTTCACACTGGTTTATTCGCAATAGGGGCAACCAAACGCACAACCCATCTTTCACCAATGCCTTCGCTGAATGCTTCGGGGAAGTATTTCAACGGCACGCTCGTAACCACCGTCACAGATCGAATGATTGAGCTCAAAGCCCAGCAGGCGACAACTTGCAGCTTTGAACCTAAGGGGGCTAAATGGACATCGAAGTTATTCAAAAGAGCTGGTTCAACAAAGAGGATATCCGTAAGTTGTTTAAATGCCTTTCGATAGCCGAAGGTGTCCATGGTAAGCACTCGCTGTCCCCTTGTTAAATCTGCGTTGATTTCTATAAGGGCTTTCAAGCGCCATTCGTTCTCAGGCAGCCGTGGCCGGCCGGCAACGTATACAAATGCGGAGTATTCCTCCTCACCAATCACAGAAGCAAGACGCGCCGGCTTGAAGGGAAGGAACGCAACTAGAGATCGTGCGCTACCCGCCGAATCATATCCTTCATGTCCCTTTACCAATTCGCAACGGTGCTGATATCCAAATAGCCATGGCTTTTCGTCAACAACACGGGCCAGGTCGTCGGGAGCGACCAGCTCACGACGTAATGTTCTCCAATCATTTTGAGTGGGCCAGTATTCGCCGGCCTCACTATAAGCGATCAACACTTCTCGCCCTGAAGAAACTGCGGCGTCTAAGAGACCAAACAAAGAGCGATTTGAAGCTCCAGTGATATCGAACAGGATACGGGTGCTCTTGATATTTGAAAGTTCTTGCAAAAACCAAGATCCGTCGTTGGTGTTGTGCACAGTTCTCCAATGTGAAGGCGCCAGCTTGCGAGCCGCGCGGTCAAACCTTTTTCGAAATTTCGTGTTCGGACCTCGGTGTTCGTCGTATCTAGCAATTACCAACTCACTTACACAGGCCTTGTTTGCCAGCATCTCTAAAACTCCGACCGACCGTTCCTCGAATCCTTCCACAGCAAACAATGCAGTTTCAGCAAGAGATTCGGCTGAAATGAGGTCCAAAGAAGCCTCGTCTTCAGTTCGAGTTAAAAAATCCTGGCACAAGCGCGCCTCTAAGCTCGATTCTAAGGGGGTCATGCCATCAAAGTGCAAGATTTCCCTGGTTGGTTTGATTTGCTGCCTTTCGGGTCTTTGGAATTTCATTCCCCTTAGCGGCGCTTGTTCCTTTACGTTTTTGCGCTTGTTTTGCTCCTCTACCCAGCATTCGTTGAGGCTTCAAAAGCCACGTCTCGTATTCCGTGAAGGTCACCGCGATGCAGCCCTTTCTTGTCGGACTAAATGGGAAACAGGGGGCAAAAAGTCGCCGAAAAAACAGTTTCCGTGTAGGAAGGCCCGCTTGGCTTTTTCCGGCCCCTCCCGAAATTAAAACGCTGTGTCGCATCAAGGCGTCCTGCATTCTCTGGGCCTCTGAAGTTAGCTCTCCAGAACCTTCCACCTCTATGCGTAAGCGCTCGTCCGCTTGCTTACCCTTTGATTTCAGAAGATAGCGCTTAATTAATTCTCCCATGCAGCAGGCGAAGGAATACAGACTGTCGCCATACTCCGATGTGGCACGGAGTTCGGCAAGTTGTCTCTGCGCGAAGCGCTTGATCATTTCGTCTTGATGAATGGGCTTGAGACTCGCATCGCCCCATCGACCGCTCACAAGGGAATGTAGTAATTCGATGATAAAGCTCACATCACCGGAACACAATCGGCACAAAAGCCCGAAGCCATAAAAACGCGCATCACCAGGTCTTTTGAGACTACAGATGTATTCGCCAAAGCTTTTGTCCTTCTCATGCTCTCCCAGTAAGCGTTTTAATGTCTTCAAGTCACCTCTGCCTGTGGCTTCAAACCGTGCTTTCAAGATTTCCTCGAAGAAACGAAGAGTTTCCTCCTCTTCGCAGCGAAAATAAACCTCCCCCAAATTGACCTTCGTTACCTCTCTCCCTTCTCTGTATTTTCTGCCTAGTGTATCGACTAAAATAGGACCTTCGCCTTCGCTGCTAACTTTTATTCTTAGGGTCTCGGAAAGCCTAAATAAGACAGGATTATATGCGCGCTGCGCTAATTCTGGGAGAACTGTCACACTATAATCATCAAGCAAGAACCATGCTTCTTTATTTCGCCCCCAAGCGGTCTCCCTAATCGCCCCGGCCAGCCGGACGAGAACGTCGTCCCGTGAAAGTTTCGTTGGGTGATAGGACGTGGGCACGTTTAGGTTCGACAACTCAACCACCTTGCGGTCCACAACCTCTGCAAGCGTTTCGAACGGCAAATCAATCGCGGTCTGATTAGAGAGTTCCAGAAGTGAAGCGATGGTCGATTTTAACACGGAGAGATCGTCTTCCCGAAGATGAACAAATTTCTCGGAAGATAACCAAATCATTGTTCGGACGACCTCGAACACAAATTGTGAATTCAAATACTCCCGACAAAAATCCTCTGCCCGTCCGACGTCGAGTCTCTCTAGTTCCTTGTAGCCTGAGCGTAAGAAGGGGGTGCGCAACTGCCCGACGTTCACTAGAAATCCGATGTGAAGCATCTCGTCGAGGCGCTTGGCTACAGATTCTACCGAATTCTCGTCGGAACGTGGCCGGGCATGACTTGCAACAGACAAATATCGCAGCAACATTGTCTTGCCGCATCCACGCGGCCCGACCACTAATACTGTCTCAGACTTTTTAATGCGTTCCTTCCATCCCAACGCATCGATGAATAAAAGTGGGATATCTTGGGGGGCAAGGCTCAGCGCGTTCGTGTTGGCCAGTGGCTCATCGAAAGAGACTCGCGTTTGATCCTTCATCTCCTTGAAGGAAGGATAACTTTCGCCAGTTGTGCACTCTTCAAGAGCACTGCGAATCTCCTTCGCCACATCTGCGGGCGTCAAGCTCCTTCGGGACACATTAGAGTCCGACAAACGATGGGCTAAACGTCGAAGTCTTGCCCCAAAAGCTCGATCTGATGGAGCCATCTGTCCGAGATTTGCAACCTCAAAACAGGTTAGTACATTGAAAATGTGCTTCCCCAAATAGGCATAGTCCGACTCTCGTGGTTCGGGTGTCCCCGGGACGAGGGGCTTTGTTGACCCGAAGTCGATCAGCTTCGCTTCTAGTCGGTCTGTCAGATTTTCATCCGGACCAACGTCTCGCACCAAAATATTGTCATCGTGCAAATCGTCGTGCCACAAGTTAACAGTGTGCAACCGAGCAAGGCCGCTTGCGATCCCAATCAAAAGTGCGGCCACGTCTCTTTTTTCGAAAGTAGCTCGCGATTCAGAGCAAAATCTACTCAGCGGTCTGGCGTTGCGGACATATTCGAAAACAAGACAAAAGACATCGACTTGATTTGAAAGCAGTTCGATCGAACTACTAAATGGTCGGATAAAGCGAGCAATATTCCGGTGGGGCGCGCACGCTGCCAGCGATCGAGCCTCCTTATCTTCCATCGTTGCTTTGAGGCGGTGCCTCGGGATCACCTTCATCGCGAACTCTTGATACCCGTCTTCCACTCTTAGCGTCCAACCGTTAAATCCACGTCCCAGCACCGCAATTGTAGAGTAGCCTCCGATGACGATTCCTGTTAGGGCTGCAGAGATGTCTATCGGCCTTCCGCAAATGTTACAGGCTCCGGAAAAATCTGTAGATTTTCCGCTGCAGAAAAAGCACCCATAATCCTTTTTTGACATCTAATCTGGTTCTGCGTTTGTGGGCCTAAATGCTTGCTTCGCGATGCTGTTGAGTCGATCTAAAACGTGGCTGACCGAAAAACCGCACAAGAACGCGACGCCATAAAGTAGATACCGCCCTTGGTTTGACAGTTGGATAGTCTTATTCTCGGCGAGAACCTGAAACCCTACGAACGAAAGAGTGAAAGAAACCGAACCTAAAAGGCCCCCTAAAACTGGACGAGTAAGATAGTAGTAGATCCAGCCCCAGTCCCATACCGCTGACCTTATTCTGCTTCCCGAGCTGTGATCCGTGGATTCCGTTATCAAGGCGCGGTAGTATTTTCGCATTGCAGCCATTGAAGCCCCTAACGCTCCGAAGCAGCCGCACATCGCATGAGTTCGCAAAACCCAGCTCTCTGAAATCCATGAGGTGCCAATCAAGTGAATTGCTACTGCGCCGATTGCTGAGAGCAGCACAGCGAGAAGCAGGTAGCCTCCAATCAAGTAGCAAACTTTCGGACGCCGAAGAGTCGGCCGCTCCGTCCGTAAGGGGTTCGCCGAATCGAGTGTGGAGGGGGCTCCGACGGTATCCTTGCCCTCGGTTTTCAGCCCGTCAACAGACGGGGTTGATGTTCTGGTCTTGCGCACAGCGGAACGGCTTTCACCGAAAGCTCGATTATCCGATTCGATGCGGAAATGAAAAGCTCATTGTGCTGTGCAATTGACGCTATGTCCCGCCGCTAGCTCCAGCCGACCTCGGAGAAGGTCGATTCTCGCGGCTTTTAATACTTGATTTTGAACGTAGGAGAGTCCTCTGTTTTCATTCTGCGCTTATCGTAGAGCCTTGTGGTGGAGATATTTGAGTGTCCAAGCCATTCTTGGACCTGGGTAATGTCAGACCCATTTAGTAGCGCGTTTGTCGCCGATGCTGCCCGAAGTGCGTGTGGTCCCATCAGTTCTGCCGAGATCCCAAGGCGTTTGCAGTAATGCATCACAACATTCCGATAAACCGAGCCAGGATTCAGCCGTAGTGTCACGTGCTCAATATTCGCTGACACTGCCCGGAAGAGGGGAGTGGAGACTTCGTCGCGGTGTCCAGCCGCCTCTAAGTATTCTTCGATCAACCGGACCACGCGCGGATGCGGTGGAATGAACCGGATTTTTCCCCTTTTGCCCTGAACGGTTAAGTGCTCGATGCCCTCACGAATCGCCGTAACCATTGACCAGCAAATCGCAAAGTTCCGCCCGCCGGACCGCATGAAACCGGAGCACTGCAAGAATTGCCCTATCGCGCTTGCCTTTCAGGGTGTCGCGCGGAGGCGCTTCGAGCAGGGCCCCGGCCTGCGCATCCTAGATTGCCGGCGTCTTTCCCTGGTTGGCACCTTCCTTGGGTCGCTCAACGCCGTGAACCGGTTATCGGTGACGGCATTTTCTTCGCAGAGATAGTCGAACAAATCGGAAAGCGCTGAAAGCTTCCGCCTAAGCGTCGCCGTCGCGAGCTTCCGTTTCTGGAGTACCTTGCGCCATGCGATCACATGCGCGCGTGTGACACTTCGAAAGTCTTCCGGCCGCCCAATTCCAACAAACCGCATGAACGAAATCACGTCGTTTCGATACGCGCGCTTGGTGTTTTCATTCGTGAGATTCGCGAACCACTCCCGCCTCGGGAGGGACGTCGGCCAGTCGTTGGAATTCAATTTTCGACAGCAGCCGTTCTTCACCGATGGGGATCGGCACCTGTGAAAGTCGTCCTTCGGCCCCTTGGAACCCATTGAAAATACTCCCCCTGCTGAGTCTGATAAAATAGGTTATCAGACCTAGCCTCCTTAATTTTCTTGAGAGCGGACTGGAAAACCGTCGCTGGACATCCTGCGGCATTTTCTCATCGCGCCTTTCTGCTTAACACCGGTTAACTGGCCCACTACAGGCTCACGGGTTCAATTCGTTCGGGTTTACTTTGCGTGACCTGTTCAATGGAACCTCGCAGCCACAGCAGAAGGCGCCAGCAAAATCGTCGGCGCGTTAGTGACGACCGCTATAGCTGGCCCGAACCAAATTTCGGGGTTGCTGAAATCCTGGCACGCAACGGCCCCTCCTTTGCGCAACTGCGTCGCATGTCGCCAGTCAAGTTGCAACACGACCGTTCGTCCTGGACGGAAGAAATCATCGATTTGCTGTTCCACGGCAATCCAATGCTTTGCGCTGGCCTCGGTCCGGGGCGGTTCACGATTCAGTCTCGCGAGCAGTGGCGCGGGCAGCTCGCGGCCCAAAAACTCATGGTGCCCTCACCCGTGTTGGAGCCGTGCTCCAGAAGAACGCGTGGCCCACTTGTAAGGGTCAGGGGCCGCAGGTTCCTTTTATTGGAGTTAACGGCCCCGCCTTGGGAAAACGTTTCCGCAGAAGACCGCCGGCACTTCGGCAACGAAGTTCGCTATTACTGCGCAAGACGTGACGTGCATGCCGCGCTGCTTTGGCATCTTGGGCGTTTTCGCCCACTGGTGGCCGTCGTCCAACACGACAGCAGGTCGACCCGTGGCTGGTTCTATTGCGAAGGGGCTCCCGAACGCAGCCTGTTTAAGCTCATGTGTCACGGCGTGACGCTTGGGGCCAATCGAAGGGCCTGGGAAATAAGCCATTTCGCGGTCATCCCGGACAGCGGCCGCACTCGGGGCGAGTTCCAGGAGACGGTCTACCTCAATCCTGCGCCGGTGCAATCGACCGGTGATGTCCGACCAATTTCGTGCGCTCCTCGCGTAGTGGTGCCCACGCGACACAACCGCAACTACGCATGAGATCAGTACCCATCAATGAAGAACAAAAACACAAAAAAACAGGCGGGGGCCAACTCGCCGCGCAAAAACGCAGCCAAGCAATTCCAGGATAACTCCTGCAGTCCAGTCTGTGACTGCTGCAGAGCTGAACTGGCAAGCCAAGGCGAAAAACTTTTTGACCTTCACGTCAAAGGTCGCGCCGACATCACGCGTCTGAAAAAGCGGCTGCTCCGGCAAGGGGGAAACAGGTTTCAACGCAATGACGTCCTGGACTCTGAGCTGAGCCGCAATATTGTGCGGAGACTGTTTGAGGAAGGACGCTTTTTTCCGGGCCAGGGCGCATCGATGCTTCAAATGATTCCAAGCGAATGCCACAGAAATGTATTGTTGCTGGCCGTACGCGAAAAATTCCAGTGGTGGACGGGCTTTGCACTTTCCGATGACGGGATCTGGCGCTTGCATTCATGGGGAAATGATCGGGGTCGGGTCATAGAAACGACGGAGCCCAGCGAGCTGTACTTTGGGGTCCGGGTTGGACCCGCCTACTACGCAGAGAAGGTAGCTAACGAGCATTTTGAATTTATCCAGCAAGCAAAAAGGCACGCAAAAGGTAAGTTTCACGGATTTCCCGTGGGGTAAAACGGTTGCAATGCTCCGAACTAACCCTACAACACAACAGATTGTGTGGTTTCGAGATTTCCGCGAAACAAGTTACTGTTGACGGGAGTTACCACAGTTGGAAGTTATTCTGTCGATTATAGAGGTTGAAACAATCAGTTAATTTCGAAATTAGTTTAGTAGTATCTTATCAAACATGGAAGCAGAAATAGTTACGCAGAATCGTACCGGAGACCAAAGACCTGTGGAGGAGTAGATGGTTAACAGCAGTCCAGAGATCGATCCAGCTTGGATCACCGCTTTCGCCGACCATCTTGGCGATGAGATGGGCCCGTGCCCGCGTACCGGCGGCGGGGTTCACCGCTATATTTACCGTGCTGCAGTTTGGCTTAAGGACGTGTGCGATAAGAATACCGCCGTCGTAGTAATTCGCAGATTGATCGCGCACTGTGGCCGCGAAGTGCCGGACCGGGAGATTAGAAGTGCGGTAACGATTGGGTTCAAAGCCGATCCAAGCGCCGCGGTGCGAAAATGGCCAGCGAAGAATCAGCTACGGATAAATGAGATTGCCCGAACCGGTCTCACTCTTGCCCAACTTGAACAACGTTCGCCTGTAAAACCCGGCTCGCTTGCGGCGTGGAAAATTGTCGACATGCTCCACCCTGGCAATCCCGACAAGGTAAAACTGTGCTTCGCGCTGGACGAAAGGCGTTTTGCAACTCGCACCAAAGCAGCGCACCTCAAGGCAGCTGCGCAAATGCAGTTCCTGGTCGCTAACGCGATGAAGGCTTCGATGGGCACCACGCTGGAGGGCAAGCGCTCGGAGCGCAGTAAAGATAACGTCGGACATCGCCGATTCCTGGTATCGGAATGCGACCCAATGAAATGGGAAGATTTACCAAATCAAGCTAAGGCGGCATTTGGTTCCGAGGAGAACTATAAAAAGGCCAAAAAGGACGAGTCGGCCGCAGTGATCTGGCACCTTGCGGAGACAGAGCCTCGGTTCCCTCTGATTCTCGTTGTCGATTCAGCAGGGAAGAGCTTGCATGCGTGGTGGCTGGTCGAGGGTTCCGATGAGGACGATCTGTTGCGGTTTTTCCGATACGCCGTGACCTTAGGCGCGGACCCCCTCCTGTGGAACCCAGTCCAATTGGTCCGGATGCCGGGTGGCCGCCGTCCTGATGGCCGAATTCAGCGAGTAGTTTACTTCAACCCTCAGCCCCTGGAGGTTCCATGAGCGCGCCGGAAGTTGATAGCAAAGGGAACCCCCTCCGCGCTCTGCCAGAAATCGAGGACGTCGCCAGCCTCGTGACCGAGGAGATACATTTGCCTCCTGTTCTAATCGACGGGCTGCTGCACCTGGGGAGTAAAATGGTTGTAGGCGGAGGCTCGAAATCTTTCAAAACCTGGACGCTTTTGGATTTGGCGATCAGCGTGGCGGCCGGAGCGGACTGGTGGGGGCGAAAGACCCAGCCGGGGAAGGTGCTCTACGCCAACCTTGAGATCGCCAAGGCTCATTTTGCCGTACGGCTTAAAACAGTGCTGGCGAAGCGCGGGCTCGTTCTGGGGGAAGGTGACGCGAACGTCTGGAACCTGCGGGGGCACGGTGCGGATTTGACGGTCCTCAAGCCCCGGATGTTGGAAAAGATAAAAGCCAACAATTATTCGCTCATAGTCTTGGATCCCATCTACAAAGTCCTTGGCAACCGCGACGAAAATAAAGCCGGGGATATCGCCAGCCTGATGAACGAGCTAGAGGCACTGGCAGTTGAAAGCGGAGCTGCGGTGGCCTTTGGGGCGCATTTCAGTAAAGGCAGCCAGGCCGGCAAAGACTCCATCGACCGCATCGGTGGCTCGGGCGTGTTCGCCCGAGATCCGGACACCATCCTGGTCATGACCCGGCACGAACAGCAGGACAGCTACGTCATTGAGTCGACGCTCCGGAACTTCCCCCCAATCCAGCCGTTCTGCGTCCGCTGGGAATACCCGCTCATGGTTCCGGCTCCGGAGTTAAACCCGGACGAACTGAAGCAGGGAAGCGGGCGCGGACCGCGGGTGCCCACAGACGATGAATTTCTGTCCTTTTTTTTTCCGACTGGCCGCCCGAGAACCCGCGCTTCGCCCTGCTTTCGCACTCGGAGCTGACGATGCAGTTCAAAACCCGCAAGTTCGATAAGGACTCTCTGATCGCCTGCCGGGACGCTCTGGAGGCCAAAGGCAAGATTGGCGTCATCAGAGGCTTACCACACAACCAAGTCCTCGCAGGGTTGCCAGGAGCCGTAAAAGCGTTCAAGGCTGCCATGCCTGAAGAAAAGCGTCCAGTGAACGGAGGGAGGACAAAACGTGGCCGATAAAGCAGTTGTTCAGTGCTCCGGGAACGAGTGGAGAACTGGGATGGCGTTCACGTGTTCAGTAGTTCTCTGTGTATTAGCACAGAGAACTACGAAGAACGCCGCGCTCCTGACATTTAAAGTGCGGGCAGGCCGCGCACCGCACTTCGCCGGAGTCCGCAACCAATTTCCAGGCTGTGAACGGCACGCACAGCTTGGTCAAAGCTGGCCAGGCGCCTGCACCATAGTGCCAAAATTCAAACCAAAGAGGTAAACACATGAAAAATACAAAACACGAAAAACCCCCCGGGTCGTTCTTAAAACCGGAGTTTCAGGTTACCACCGTAAGCACTCACCGCTCTGTTGCAGCGTTCAAGATCGCAGCGGACACCCCTGACGAGGCCAAACAAATTGCTGAAAAGTTAGTTGAAAAGAGCATTCTCATTTATCCGGCGGAGGACCTGGGTATTCCACAAGGAGTCACGGACAGTATAGGCCACACTGGTCTGAAGGAGTCCTCAGTGGTCGGCGTCATGCCAGCACTTAAGAAGGGTGGCTTTGATCTCACTGCATTGCCGGAGTTGCTCGGAATCAATAAGCCCAATCGGTGACAGGCACTACGACCAACCATATGCTTACGATGAATTCATTGCATCGCGAGGCGGAAGTGTTCGACTTCCGTAACAAATGGGCCCTCGTATTGCCACATCTTGCCCATCCAAAGGTCCGAAAAGCCTTGGTGAAAGGAATGAGGCGTTTTTGTGAGACAGAACGCGCTCGGTTGCTGAGCGAAGGTTACAGACCCGGCCAGATTAGAGACATACGCTATAATCCCACAAAAGGACCGTGGTTTTACACGCCGGATGACCGCTGGCTGCATAGGGCACGCCATGGCGTGGAACTCGCGATGGATCGTGGGGAGTTCTCATGCACATGCTCGAATCCCGACAGCCTGCCTCCTGCCGAGAAGGCCAAATACGATCAGTTTGAGGCACGGTTCCTCCCGAGGCCAGACTCGTATTACTGGTACCAGTGCTTTGGTGCCTGCCACTGGCTTGCGCCATGGCTCAAGGAGCTTGGAAAATGCTCATTCCCGCAGCTGTCCTGGAAAATCCTACACGGAGAGAGGCACTCTTTGGCTGTCGGTCTGGCGCAGAGCCGGATTCGGCTGATATTCGACATTCTTACCTTTGATCGCCTGTCGGCGATTGAGATGTTGGAGTTTGTAAATCGAGGTGAGGAGCCGAGCGGGAGATGCGTCCCGTTTAGTTCGACCGGGATGAACTTCACAGCCCTGGCTCAGAACACAACCGGCCAATCAGCTAAAGAAGTAGCCTTAAATGAATAGGCCCCAACCGCTCCGACCCCGCTCCCTTTTTGGCGCCGGCTCGGAGCGCTCAAAAGTAAGAAAAGGATTTGCTCAGGCTGCCGTGCGCGTCGGCGCAGTTGGGCATGGGCTTTGCCCAAAAAAGAGAAACCGCGTAAAACAGAATGAATAAAATGAAGTACAAGAATAAAAAATCAGTGGGCCACAGAGTGATTGGCCAGACAACTCCCGTATTTGAAGTAACCTTCGGCTGCTACTACAAAACGATAACCTCGCTAAAGGTTGAAGCTCCCGGGCCCGAAGAGGCCACCGTGGTAGCCGAATCGGTCATCCGCGAAAGCCGAATCGAAGGCCCTGACGAAGGGGCTCCCTCTGCTTGGATCGGAAGCGCGGGGGTGACCCAGCTCGTCAAATTCTCTTTGCTTGCTGTGCGTCCGCAAGGCCATCCGAACAATTACGACCTCACTGGCATCAATTTTGGAGAATACTTGGGCCCTACCAAACATCAATAGGATGCAGTTTCAAACTGACGTTGCGTTCAACGTTACTGGTAATTGATATGGCGTTGCCGCTGAATTCAATCACGGTTTGTTGGCCCCAAACTGCCAACAAAACTCCGCGGGTCGACTTCGGTTGCTTGCTAAAGCCCTGCGAAGGGCCTCCCACAGCCAGTCCGTTAATCCCCCCGACGCAGTCCTTCTTCACGGTTCGGTCGAGATCGGCCCCATTTGCCTCTAGTCCGAGATGAAACTATCACCTCGCTTCCTCGTAAATCAATATAAATTGCGATAACTGGCGGCTAGTGAACTTAACAATTTACTGGAGGTTTTACTGGAGGTCGCGCGGGCAAGAATAAAACGATCCGGAACAGCACCCCGGGGGTTGGGACTCCGGCGCGTAGTCGCTCCAGCCGTGCGGAGGCAATTACCCTCCCTCGACCATTTTTGCTCAACTGGAGGCAACGCCTCCCAACCCAAAATCCACGCTACCGTAATCCTTCGAGCAACTGCACCGAGGGCCGCTCAACCGGTCCAGCCGGCTTTGCACAAGCCCTCGCGCAGGATTGCTGTGTGAGCTGCATCCCGGAACGGATAGGTTGTTTCCAGGTAGCGGGAACCGAATTCGGGCAGAAGCTGGAAGACACGACCAAGGGCTGCTTGCGCCGCTTCGGTTCGACCGGACTGGCCAAGGGACGCCGCCAGTCGTTGCCAGGCGCGAACGTTCTCTTCACGCTCAGCGATGGCGCGCTCGCACCACCGCACGGCTTCGTCGAAATCGCCCAAAAGCAGATGGCAAAGCCCAAGGTCGGCCAGCGTACCCGAGAGGAGAGGAAAGCGAGGATCGAGCTGGAGTACCGTTCGGAGCTGCGGGATCGCCGCGGCGGGGCGGCTGTCAAACGTCAGCACGCAGCCGTGGAAATTATAGGCCAGGGCTGCGCTCGGGTTGAGAGCGATTGCCATTTCCTCCTCCCGGTTGGCGCTCTCGAAGTCGCGGCGGTTCCAAAGTGTTGCGATCCCAAGCAAGGCATGCGCAAGCCAATCGCAGTCGTCGAGCGTGACGGCCGCCTGCGCCGCGGCATACGTTGAGGCGAGCGAGCCGGCAGGGTCCATGCTCCAGCCGATCAGCGCGCCGTGGAAACGAGTGAGCGCCCGCAGTGATTGGGCATAGCTAGACTGGGGATCCATCGCCACCGCGCGGTCGAGCAGTTGGTCGGCCATGGCAAGGGCAGTCGGGCTGCCCTTGCGGAGCTGGGCCAGGGCTTGCAGGCTAAGGTCCCAGCTATCGAGGTTTTCCGGCCGTTGCCGGGCGGCGCGCCGCTCCTCCGCGCGGGTGAGCTGCGGTTCGATTGCACCTACTATCGCGCGCGTGATTTCATCCTGCACTTCGAACACATCCCCAAAACGACGATCGTAGTTCTGCGCCCATAGGTTCAGGCCGGTTCCGGCATCGACCAATTGCATACCAATCCGCAAGCGATCGGCCGCGCGCTGCACGCGACCTTCCACCACATAGCGAGCACCGAGCGCTTTGCCGATATCCGTGACGTCACCAGTCCTGCCTTTGAATGCAAAAGTCGAATTGCGCGCAATCACCGGGAACCAGCGCCAGGCCGACAGCGCCGTGATCAAGTCTTCTGTGATACCGTCCGCAAAATACTCCTGCGCAGCATCGCCGGACATGTTCCTAAACGGCAGGATTGCGACGGCCGGGCGTTCCAGCACCGCGGCCAGAGGGACCGTCGGCGGCGCCTTGTCATCGAGCCTGACCGCGAACACCCTCACCGGGCGGTTAATATTCTTTAGCTGTGGCGCTCCCAGCGAGTCGAAGCCCAGCGCGACCTTTTCACGCACGTGGTCGACCACCGTGTTGGACACGGCGATACCGCCGGGATTCGCAATTTCCTGCAGGCGGGCTGCGATGTTGACGCCGTCGCCGTAGATATCCTCGCTGCCTTTAGCGTCGCGCTCGATGACGATGTCCCCAACATTGATGCCAATGCGCAATTGCAGGTGCCGCCCTCCCGGGCGCGTTGCGTTCCGCTCGATCATGGCACGCTGAATCGCGGCTGCACACTCAAGGGCCGATACCGCGCTCCCAAATTCAACCAGTGCGCCGTCACCCATGAGCTTGACCAAGCGCCCTCCGTAATGTGCCAGCGCCGGGTCCATAATCTCGGCGCGGACCTCACGAAGTGCCGTAAGTGTCGAGGCCTCGTCTTCCGCCATATGGCGGCTGTAGTTCACCACGTCGGTCGCGATAATAGCAGCAAGTCGCCGCACGCCTACACCTTCCCGCTGTCCCGTACGATTGTCCATGCCGAATTGCCGGCGTGCGAGCAGGCTAAAGTAGCGACAGAAGCGCCTGTCGCTGCAACGTGAGGTCTTCTAACGTTGTTGAACTTGCGACGCCGAGGTTTTAAAGCGATTCCAAAACTGCCGGGAACCAAATGGACGTTGGGACGTTGGGGGTTTCCTCGTGCATTAGTTTATGGTTGGTTCAGTTGGAGCTTTATTGCTCCTGCTCTATTTCGTGGCCGCTAGTTTTAGCCCCAAGGCGACAAAAAATGCCGAGTCTGACGGTTCACACGCTGGCTGCAGCGTTCGGGCCTATCTGCGGTCCTAGCGGCCTCGGCTTCCCGCCTTCATTGTGGTCAAGATTGGCCGGCGCTGCTTACTTGGCATACCTGGGACTCAGAATGCTCCTCTGCACTGGAGAATTGCCACCTGTGCTTGCGGCGTGGGGCCGGTCCCAGGGTTTGGGAGTCGTTTACGTTCAAGCAGTGCTGACCAACGTTTTAAATCAGCTGAATACGGCCTTTTCGTATCAATGCGCTGTGCGATAAAACGTTTGCCCGGCTGGCGGGCTCGGATCCTTATAGGCGCCAATGCCGGTTTGACCAACGGTGACACTCCCAACGGGTACCCACGGGCCGGTAAGTGCCGCCGCGCGCTGCACGGTGTAAGTTACGGCCGGGGTGCCGACAAGGTTAACCGTAATGTGGCTGCCTGGCACCATCGAAGGCCCCAGGATATAGGCGGAAAACTGATTTGGTAAGCTGCCGAGGCCGGACGGGGGCGGGTTATTAAATATGTGTCCCACGGTGGGAACGCCGTTTACGAACACTGTCGCCAGCAAACAACCAAAAGGCACAGCAGTCTGAGACGCGGAAGTGACGGAATCGGCGGACCAAGCCGTAGCCGGTAATGAAAGGCTCACGCCGTTGTTGAGACTCCTCAAACCAATTACCGCATCGGGGATGCCGCCAAAGCCCGAACCGCTCACCTTCAGGCCGTTGCCGGAGGTGAGCAAGGAAACCGAATCGATCTGGGGTTGTGACGAAGAGTTGAAGCCCAGTCCGGGGTCATACACTTCAGCTATGGCGGTAGGAAAACCGGTCGTGTCATTGCCTCCCATGATCAGAACAGTTCCATCCGGCAGCAAGCTCGCTCCATGGTCTTCGTGCGCGGCAAGTAACGATGTCGTGGTTGTCCAGGAGCCGTTGGCCGGGTCGTACAAAACCGCAGAAGACAGATTGTTCGTGCCGTCCGTGCCTCCCGCCACCAGGACTTTTCCAGTGAGCAACAACGTCGCGGTGTGATCGGAGCGTGGTCCCGGAAGTGAGTCTGTCATGGTCCACGTCCCCGATGCAGGATCGAATAACTCGGCACTGGCCAACGTGCCATTCGCGTTCTCCTGATAAACATTGCCGCCAGTGGTCAGAACTTTTCCGTCCGGGAGCAA
Source organism: Verrucomicrobiia bacterium (assembly GCA_035651635.1). Taxonomy (GTDB): domain Bacteria; phylum Verrucomicrobiota; class Verrucomicrobiia; order Limisphaerales; family UBA8199; genus JANXQE01. Next base: position 22,623 of record DASRFK010000100.1, read on the forward strand.
TGTTGCCGTCGAATGCCCGATGCGCGCGGCGGTTCGTGCGACGTTCAACGGACCCGTGTTGGTCCATTTTCCAGAGTTAGGGTCATACAACTCGCAGCTTGTTAAATATAACCCATGTGCCGAAAACCCTCCCGCGACCAGTACTTTCCCATCGGCAAGCAGGGTCGAGAGATAGTCCGAGCGCCCGCTGCTCAATGAACCGGTCAGTGTCCAGGCACCCGTGTCAGAGTTATAGACCTCCGCAGTTGCCGTCACGCTGCCGAACACATCGATACCTCCAGTCACTAAGACGTTCCCGTTGGGCAGTAGCGTTCCGGTATGATGACCGCGCGGATGGCTCATTGACCCCGTGGCCGTCCAGGTGCCGGTTTGCGGATTGTATACTTCTGCCGATGTCAGGTACTCTGACTGGCTGTTCCAACCTCCCGCCACCAACACCGTTCCATCTGCCAATAAAGTGGTGGAGAAACCAAAGCGGGCAACTCGCAATCCAGTGATTGCCGTCCATACGCCCGTTGCCGGGTCATAAATCTCGGCACTCGCGCCGGCTTGATCGAGGGCCAGCACTTTGCCGTTAGCCAACAAAATCTCGTTTAAGTAATCCTGCGGAACCAGCAGCGAACCGGTGTTGGTCCATGTCGCGACAGAAGCCGCCACGGCATCGAGGTTGCTCATCGATACAGTAATCAACACGGCCAAACCAAATGCGGGTCGGATGAGCTTTGGCAAACGCGATTTTGCCAGGCTGCTCAGGCCGCCGGCGAAAGCCGCAAAACATGTTTCTTTGAATCTATCATTTTTAATCGGTTTCATAGCATTTTGTGTCCATTCACGTGTTTAAATGGACTCAGCCGTCAAAAATGGGACAAGAAATTGTGAGGGTTGCGCAAACCGTGCAAACCAAACCAGGCTGCAAAACGTAGTCCCTAAACCTGAAGACCAACCGAGTTGTTCTGATCTGCACCGACGTGCGCCTCAGGCGAGGTCCTCCGCACCAATGTGGACGTAAAAAGACAGACTCACACAATCCGGGCCCTGGCCAACCCGGCTGTTTTTGTCCTTCAAAACCCCGCCGGCGCAAGAGTTTTTCCGGTAGCTTTGGCTGCATCCACCTTGTGCCCTTTCCACGCTTGGTTTTGACGATGGCACATGGCTTTAGCCAGCCGCCTGAGCGACGCTTTCCGTCAATTTCTTGTCCAATTTACCACGGCTGAGTCCATTTATCGGTATGGCGTAATGAGGCAGCAGCTTCTGAGACCCCATGTGATATTTTGGCCTTATGACCGAGTCTGACGATCGCGAACCGGAATTCTACATTCTCAATGAGCCGCAAGCGGCGAATGAAGAATCAACGAGCCGACGGAATGGAACTGCCGATTGGAGGAGCAAGGCCGTAGTGGATGACCACCAACTGGTGTCCGCCTATTCTCACGGCGACGAACTGGCGTTCGAAATCCTCGTCGAAAAATACTTTCGGATGGTTTACACTGTCGCGGCGCGGCAAACCGGCGACTCGCACCTGGCCGAAGAAATTGCGCAATCGGTTTTCCTCGTCTTTTCACGGAAAGCGCGCGGGTTTTCAACCAAAATCTCGATCCCGGGTTGGTTCTTGCGCACCACCAGGTTTGTCTGTCGAGACGCCATCAAGCAGCGCCTGCGCCGACAGCAAAACGAGCGAAAGTTGGCCTCCAATGTCGATTACCACATGGAAAGTAATTCCCACCCCAGCACAATGGAAGTGCTCCTCGAGGAGGCGATTCAAACCTTGCACCCCGATGAACAGGCAGGGCTCTTCGCGCGTTTCTTCGAGGGGAAGGATTTTCAGGAAATCGCCCAAATGTTTGCCATCACTGAACATGCGGCCCGAAAGCGGACGTCCCGCTGCCTGGCAAAGCTGCAGAATTTTATGGCCAAGCGCGGCGCCAAGGTATCGCCGCAAACGCTTTCCTCTCTATTGGTTCTGCCGCCAGCGCAGGAAGTCGCCCAGCACGCTCTGCCATCCGCACTAGCCGCAACCCACGCGGTTTGGAAAGGGAAAGTTGCCGCTCCACATATTTTAGCGCTGGCTCGCCGTTCGGCACGGCTGCTCCGTTGGCGCTTTTGGGCCGGCTTGAGTCTGAAACTTGCTTCGCCCGTGCTGATAATTTTCGTCGGCCTGTGGGCAGTGTGGCACTCGAACCGACCGGTCTCGGCTCGAATGGAACAGCTTGGCAGAGCTTGGGGTGGGCTCGATCAACGCATCGCTCAGCACAGACAGTTCCTCATGACGACACCGCCCAATACGCCTGGCTATCAAGCCAAGGTCCAGGCAGAACTTGGAGCGATCGGTCGCGAGTCGGCCGGCATTATCGCCGCGGTAAAGCCCTTGCTTGCGCCGCCCGACGAACGCAGCCGTCTTGCCATGTTCTTGACCGCCGAACTGGTCAACTCCTTGAACCTGGATGAGGCCCAGAAGACCAATCTATTTTCGTATGTGCAAAATCGGCTGGCCCAGGGCGCCACGCTTAACGATGCGATGAAAGCAATCGCGGCCACAACTCAAACCGAGACCCCCGAAATTAAAGCTATGCTCTGGCCAGCACAACGGCGGCAGTTTGATCAGATTTACGGCCCAGATGGAGTGCTGCTGTTTTCCTACCCCAAAGCTGTTGCCTTAGGACAGATCGGGCCTTGAAACCTATCGCCCGTTGGCAACCTGGCCAGATCGATTTCGGCCTTTCGCGCCAGTGCGCGGAGTTTTTTTTATACACTGCTTGCAACTGCGGGTCGGCTTGAGCCACCTGCGGCCGGGGTTTGCGAAGCCGAAAGCCCAGTTGCCGGAACAGTCGCTGACATTGGCGGACTTCTGTAAGAGAAGCACTCTGAGTAGTACCCCGCCTGACAGTACATTTAGACCTCGCCTAATAGCAGACGCGAGTCCGGTTCTCTAATCTGCGGGCGGTGAAACCACTGACCGTCATCAGGGTCATCCTGCTTTTCGTCTCGATAGCGCGAGGCGACTCGTTAGGGGCCCCGCCGATACCCTCGACGGCGGCCCATACGGAGGGGGCGACGAATGAAATCAGTCTGGACCAGTTTCTCAACGAAGTTGCCTCAGCCAACCTCGACTACGCCGTCCAACGTTACAATGTCTCAATTGCCCAGGCGGCGATTGCAACGGCACGGGAGTTCCCCAACCCGACACTGCAACTGAGCGGCGCCCGGGACGTCACACACAACGGGCAGGAGGAGATGCCGGCCACCATAGCGGGTTCACTCGTTCAGACTT
>DASRFK010000101.1:0-115867 GCA_035651635.1 Verrucomicrobiia bacterium
GGCCCGAAGCAGCAAATCGGGGTTTGGGACGCGCTCCTCGGCCGTAAACCCGGCGCAATTGATCATGTCGCCGCGATACGCCGGTAAGCTTACTCCGCCGCGGATTTCAGGGTCCGCCGTGCGCGGCTTGGCATATTGACCGGCGAAACGGCCAATGCGAATGACTCGCTTTTTGCCGCCCTGCACCAGGACCAGGCTCATTTGGAGCAGGATCTTGAGTTTGCTCGCGATGGCGGATGATTCGCAGTCGGCGAAGTTCTCCGAACAATCGCCGCCTTGAAGCAAAAAGCGCTCGCCGCGGGTCGCAGCCGCCAGCTGTTGCTTCAGGTTCTCAATTTCCCAACTAGTCACCAACGGGGGCAGCCTGGCCAAATCCTTCAGGACCTGCTGCAACTTTGCGTGGTCAGGATAAACCGGCTGCTGGGCCGCCGGGTGGGCCTGCCAGGAATCAGGGGTCCAAGTCGGCCGTGCGGCACAGTTCGGTGTCGTCTGCTGCATTCGAAGTGCTCATCTTGCCGGTTTTAGGTTTGAAGTAAAGATTGCTCATTTCCTTAGGTAGATCGTGATGTGGACGGTAAAATCGGTAAAATCAGAAACCCTAGCTCAGGCAGGCCCTCGGCCGGTTGCCTTCACTGCCTCAAAACGAGACAGTGGCGACGGCTCTGTTGTCGGTTTGATGCAGCCCTGAGACTCCTGGAGCATCGGAACAGATGTTGCTGTCTAAACATCGGTTTTAGCCAGGTAAATGACCAGCACGTGCAGTTCAGCACGGCCTGAGCCAGGCCGCGACCGCGCTTTTGCGCTCATTGAAGCTATGGTGAGTGTGGGAGTGATCGGTGTCCTTTCGATTTCGGTCCAAGCCGAGTCCACGAGGTGGCTTCCTGGAGACAAATGTAGCCATGCGAACACGCACCAGGTTCAATTTGTTATTGCTGTCCAAGAGTAAACAACTCGGGCCAAAGTGCCTGCTGTTGCTCTGGTTAAGCGGTACTGGAGTAGGCTACGCCGGCGAACCGTCTGCCGCCGCACCGGCCCAGCGGTCTGTGATCGGGACCAATGCCTCGCAAACTGTTGAAGCCGGAGCCGCTGCCATCAGGGCAGCAGTCAAAGCGCAGGCCAGTGAGCTGTCACAGTCGGTCGAATCCATAGAAACCGGCTCGGCCCATGGCTTGAAAGCCATCGTCTTGTGGAAGCTGGTGATCGGTTGCGGGATCGGTTTGCTCGCGCTGGTTGCGTTGAGCAATTGGCACCGTTGGCGGGTCCGGCACTCCTCCAAAGGGCAGAGCGCGCGCAGGGTTCCGAAAGATCCGATCATGGCAGAATTGGCCAGGGCAATGCAGCCGGATGTTCAACTGCGGGCGGCCGTTACTGTCGAAAACAAGTCGAGCGGCCTGCCGTACGCTATGGTGCCGCCGGCGCAGACTGGCAGTGAGCCGTCACCCGTGATGCCACGTCCCGACCCGAGCGTGTTTCCTATCAATGAAGCCGTGACCTCGCTCGCGGCGGCCTTCCACAAAATGAACCGAGCGAGCGAGGAAGTTGAACGGCTCAATTTGCTTGGGGAATTACTGACCCAAGTGAAGTCGCTAAAAGAAGCCTCCGGCCTGGCGCAGATGCGATCGATCTGGCTGGTGAGCACCGGCTTGCTGGGGCTGCTCAAGCAATTCTCGATTCAGCCGGCCAACATGACCGGCTCGGCCTTGCGCACGGTCGCCGTCGCGATTGACTTATTGGAGACCCTGGCCAAACAAACTGTCCGCGCCGATCAGGCGATCGATCCTGCAATTCGGCTTTTGGCAGTTGACGATGACGCCGTGAGCCGTCAAACGATTGCGGTGGCCTTGAAGAAGATATTCGATGAACCGGATATGGCTTGCGACGGGCCCGGCGCGCTGGCCTTGGCCCACCAGCGCTCGTATGATGTGATCTTCCTCGATATCGAGATGCCCGGAATGGACGGCTTCGAGTTGTGCGCAAAAATCCGCCAAACGCAATACAATCGGACAACGCCAATTGTATTTGTGACCAACCATCACGATTTTGAGTCACGGGCCAAATCAGCGCTGGTCGGAGCGCACGAGCTGATCGCCAAACCGTTTCTGGCCTTCGAGATCGCTCTGAAAGCCCTCACGCTTATTTTAAGAGCGCGCCGGGAGAGCGAAACCAGGGGAATCCTGGGCCAGTCAAAAGAGGTCCGGGAGCGAGCTGTTGGCACCGGGCCAATTCGGACGTCTTTTTGCCCGGGCATCTCCTGAGCTGGTCGCGGTTCGCCTCGAAGGAAACGGCTGTGCCTGCTTGGAAAAGTGGGTAACCGTCACTGATGGCATTACGCCGCCGGTTTGATCTTGATTGCAACCAAAGTGCTGCTCAGGACCGGACCCGCGCCTCGACCACTTACCATTTCCTATTGAACGTCGCGGGTCTGACTCTCGCAATGCTCGCTGTTCAACCAAAGTACCGATGATCGATTGCGGGGAAGATCTCGTCCTGCGATTCGATTTGGGCGAGCCAGCTTTCGTCGAGCCGCGATTCGAGCAACTGTTCGTAAAGTTCGTTAAACCGCTGCAAGTGCTCGGTGACTCGTTTGCGCGCGTACTCGGGGCTGGTCCCCGTGCGCAGGATAAACGGCCAATCACTGGCTTGTGCCAGTAACAATTCTCGCGCGGCCTGGCGCAAGGCGCGTTGACGCAAAGCCTCGGTCTGTGGCGCGAATGCGGCGGCAACTTCAACCGAACTTGGCGCCCCCTGCTCCCCCTCTCCTGGGGGAGAGGGCTGGGGTGAGGGCGAGCCGCTTGTCCCACGGTCATGGAGAGCCTGCCTTGGGGATAACAGCGAGGGCGTCTCCCGGCTTGAGGAGGCACCTTTGGACTTAGCATCTGGGCCTGCTAGCGACGGTTGGAATCGTTGTACCAACTCGGTCATGCGCTCCTGCGCCACTCGCAAGTGCGGGTAAATCCACTCGTTCGTCTCATTGAGCCACATGCCCCAGTACCCTTGCTCACCCCAGCTTGAGGGCGCCGGCGAGGCAACCTGGTGCGTCCGATGCTGGCGCAAAAATGCCCCGGGGGTTGTCAACCGAAAGGTTTGCTGGTCGAAATAGGCTTTGCGGACGAAATAATTCAGAAACTCGAGACCTTCGTACCACCAATGGCCGAAGAGTTCGGCGTCATACGGGCAGAGCAGGATCGGAGGTGAATCCATGATTTGGGTCAACCGGCCAATCTGCTCGATGCGGGCCGCCAAAAAATGCCCGGCATGCTCGTCGGCCCGGGCCAGGGCCATTTGGGGTTGATAGACCGCCTTCCCGGGATTGGAGCCGGTGATTCGGTGGTACTTGATTCCGGTGAAGCTGCGCTGTTCCGGCGCCGCCAAGTATGGCCTGAGGTAATCCAGATCCAAATCGAAACCAATGTCCCGGTAAAAATCGCGATACCACGGATCCCCAGGGTATCCTTCGTCCCGGCTCCAAACCTGTTTGGCGGACGCGAGATCCCGCCCAAAAACCGCCAATCCGTTCGGAGTTACGATCGGCGCAAATATGCCGTAGCGAGGAGGTGGGTGCGCCTGGAGCACTCCGTGCGTGTCGAGAACGAACCAGCGCAATCCCGCTTCGCACAGGGGTGTTTCAAGCTCGGGAACATAGGCGCATTCGGGCAGCCAGATGCCTTGAGGATCTCGGCCGAAACACGAGCGGTAGTGGTCCCGCGCCACAAGCACTTGCGCCCGTACTGATGGCGGATGCTCGGCCAGCAACGGTAATAAGGCGTGAGTCGCCGAGCAAGTGGCTATCTCGATCAATCCTTTGTCCTGCAGCTGAGCAAAGCGCGCGATCAGATTTCCCCCGCAGGCATCGTAATACTCCCGAATCCCGCGAAATCGCTCCAGGTACGCAATTGCCAATTGGTGCAAAGGCTTCTCCCAAAGCGTGCGATGGGTCTCCTTATCCGCCAGCTCAATCAGGTCGTGCAAGTGTCGTCGATAACGCGACTGCAGCAGCGGATCCAGCAGCATCGAGCACAGCGTGGGACTGAAGGTCAGTGTAATGGGGGCTTGCATGCCATCCTTTGACCAGCCCTCCAACACCCGCAGCAACGGCAAGTACGTTTCAGTGATGGCTTCGAACAGCCAGTTCTCTTCGAGAAATCTCGGGTGCTCCGGATGGCGAACAAACGGCAAATGCGCGTGCAGGATAAGTGAAAGATAACCTTGCATTGCAGGTCAACCCATCATTCGCATCGTGGCGCGCGCTCGGCGCGCGGACTTCCCAGTCCGCAGTGATTTCCAAATTGGATCTGGCCCAGGGGCAATGTCCGGCAGCCGGTACTCGGTCGATGCCGCGGGCATTAACCCACATTCTCCACTGTCGGTGCTTTGAGCGCCGGGTTCGGCGGTAGTGCCGCGGTGCCGGGCGAGTAAAGGGTCTCCCGCGAGAATTCGAGTGTGGCTGCGCGTTCCTCGCCGCTGATCGATTGCGCCACGAGCGGCAGTTCGTATTTCCCATCGGGAAGCGCAAATCGATAGCTGAAGGTACCGTCCGGCCGCAGCGCAATCGGCCGGCCGCCAACGGTCACTTTTGAATCGGGCTGGGTTGCCCCATAAATCACCAGTTCGGCATTCACATTGAACCAGAATCCTCGCTGATGGGGAGCAGCCTCCCTAACAAGCTCGGCACTGGAAACCCCTGAGGACACTCCGGCAATCGATCTGGACGAAATCTCGCCGGGGACATCCTGTCTTTCAGCTCGAATTCCGCGAAGCAACTCCGCAATGCCTTCGGACGCAAAGGATTCGTTTCGGACCACGGTCCAACCGATGAGCTCGGCGAGAGCGCGTTCCTGCGCGGCAGACCACGGTTGCCCGAGGTGCGCCAGCACTTCGTCAGCCGTAATGTTCGATTCCTCGAATATCTCCAGCAACTCCCCGAGGCTCGTGAGCGTATGTTCTTCCCCGAAAAATTCTGGCGGCCTCGGCGAGGCTTTGCCAGCAGGCGCTTTGGCTCCGGTCTCTTCGTTCGAACCGCCGCTGTGCAACGGCTTGGGAAGCGGAAACGCAGACATTCGACGCGCAGCAGTCGCGCCCCCGGATCCCAACAAAGCCGGAACTGGCTCGCCACTCGGTTCCCGCCGGGTCGTACCACCAGATACGCGCACCTCATCACCGAAGGATAGCGTTTTGAACCGAACCGGTTCGGCTGCCGGCTGGGGTGAAAAAATTGCCGCTGTTTCTGCAGCGGCGAGCGTTCGCCACGAGCCCTCGGACGGATAATACCCTAGCTCGGCCACAAATCGTCTGGCGCCGGGTGCATCCACCTGAAGGAACGAATGGTGAGCCGTCCCAAGCACCTGAACTTCAGAAATAACTGGACCGGAGAGGCTTTCCCGATGCACGCGCAGTCTGAGGTTATCCTGCTGCCGTTGCTCGGCTGTCAGATCCCAATGCGCATACAGGCTCCTGGGATCACGCGCCGTCAGCAGAAGCCGGCCCGTCCCGTAGGATTCGGGCAATCCGTGCTGCGGGACTCCAGTTCGGGCTGGCTCGTGGGGAGGGGCCGTAAATCTGCTGACGGGTCCAGCGCGCGTGGCAGTTTTGTTCTCGTCGCCTTCCAGAAGAATGGCCGGAAACATGGACCGTTCAACACTCGGTTTAGGCTGCGGCTCGGCTGAAGACACGGCTTCCGCGGGTTTTTGGGTGGCTCCGGGACTGGTTGATAACCCGAGCGGTATTGACTGCGGTTGAGGCTTTCCCGCTGGGCCGATAGAGGCCGCCTGCTCCTCTCTTTGAGCTTGGCCGATTTGCGGTGGGCTCGGGCTGTGCTTTTCCGGCTGGACGGGTTGGTTAGGCAGGTTCGCAGCTGGTTTGGCGCGCTTCATTCGCAAGAGATCTCGTCCGTCGGCGGAGCCGGGTCGTTCTGATAGCGCAAGAATAAAGCTGGAACACCCCAGGTGCAACGGGTTTTTGCGGCACTTTGCCAATGCATCCTTACCCAAGAATGTTAAATTGCTCCCCATACCAGTTTCGCTATGACGAACGATCAACCTTACCGTGGACTCCCATCTCTGGCCGGAGTCGCTTCCCTGCGCGAGGCCATGAAAGCCGGGCTGTCCGTGGAAGAATGCGTCCGCCGCCTTAAAAGGTACCATTACGCATTCAAACGCCTGAACCAAATCTTTACCGCGCGAATCACTGCCGAGCCGCTTTACGAGCTCAAGATGGGTTTCAGCCTGCACGCGCATCTGTCCGCCGAGCACGTCTCGGCGCTCCGCAAAAGAGTCGGCGAGATGCGCGAACCGCCATTGGGGCTGGAAGCCGTGCCTGACCCGGCCCTCGAAATATTGTTCGATGAAATCCTAGCCGCGCCTGCGACAGAAGAGCTCGTCATGGGATTATATCAAAAGGCTCTGCCGGCACTTAAGGCAGCCCTCGAACGGCATTTGCAACAAACCAATCCCTTGGCCGACCACCCTTCGGTTCGGGTCTGTCGCTATGCCCTGGTAGAACTGGACGACATGCTGAGGTTCGGGGCGCAAACTTTGAATGCCTTAGTCAGCCCAACGCGCACTCAAAAAATGTCCAACTGGCTGGCGCTCCTCGACGACTGCCTTGCCGCTGCCGGTCAACTCGATGGCACCGCCGAGCCGGTCAAGAGGCAGCTCGCACGGCAGCATTCCGCCTCCCCTTACCAGTACGATCGGGTGCCCAGGCGCGACGAACGCTTTCCTGACCCTTACAACATGGGCGTCAATGCCGAGGTATTTCTTTACGATCAGAAATACCCACCCGAGCCCAAAACATTAATGATGTTCTACAAGCGCCTGCGCGAGATCGACGTGCCCGAGATGATGGCCAGCATCATTACTGAGACACCCGATAAACCGTGGGAGTACTATCGGGATATGACCCGGCAATTGTGGGACGAGGCGCGCCACGCCATGATGGGCGAGGTAGGTTTCGGAAACCTCGAGATCGATTGGCCGAAAAGGGTCATGGTTAATTACACTTGGTCCCTGGCCCTCAATACTCAACTCAAACCCATCGAACGCCATGCCGTCCTCTATTTTATCGAGCAAGGTTTGATGCCCAAAACCGGCAAACGCTTCGAGTGGGAAGTCGGGCGCGCTTCGCATAACCCGCTGGCAGCCCTCTTTCAGGATTATGACTGGGCCGACGAGGTGCTCCACGCGCGAATTGGCAGGGATTGGTACCTCAAAGAGTTCAGAGACCCGCAACAGGCCGTTCGGTACGGCGACGAATGTTGGTCGCGCGTGTTGATGAACTGGGAAAACTGGCGTAAAGAAGGATTAACTCAGCACCGCAACTGGTGGCCGGAACTGTATCTTGACGCCTGCAAACACTGGGGAATCCAACCCGATCCCGCCGTTCTGGCTTACGATACCACCTACGAAACTGTGCGTGCGGATCTCAAAGAGCTGACCGGTTCCGCATAGCATCCCCGCGCGGCCCGCGCGCCAACGGTTTTGACTGATGCAGAAGTTGCGCACGGATTGCGGTAGGGTTTTCTACCTCTCCTCCCCAGGGTCCCAGGGGAGGAGGAGGTTGGGGAGAGGAGGCCTTCGCAGATCAGGCCAGGGCTACCGGATAAAGACCGAAAACTTTTACAAGCCTTTTCACAGGAATTGTGCCATGGTAAGCAACCATAATCCTATGAATGCCACGAACTTCAGCCGTCGCGCCTTTCTCAGTCGCACCCTCGCCCTCGCGGCCGGAACTCCCCTCGCTCTCGATTGGGCCGCCCGGTCCTTGTCGGCGGCTGAACCGACCCCCAAAATTCCCGCTTCTCGTCGCGGCGAAGCCAAAGTCGCCATCGTCTCCTGTCGCGGATATGGGCCGGAAGTCAAAACCGCGCTGGCGGAGAGCTTCGACCTGCTCGGCGGGATCGGCTCGTTGGTGAAAGACAAAACCGTTACGGTAAAGCTCAATCTCACGGGCACCGACTTCACTCCTTTTCTAAATCGGCCGGTGGGGGAGACTTTCATGACGCACTATTCGACCGCGATGGCTCTCACGTCCCTCTTGTTTGGCGCCGGTGCTCGCAGAGTCCGTTTTGTCGAGTCGACCACCAGCCGCTCGCCATTGGCCTCCACCCTCGATTTGGCCGACTGGGATATCAAAGCGCTGCAGGCGCTCGGTCCGGTGGAATTCGAGAACACCCGCAACCTCGGACTGGGTAAAGACTACGCCCATTTACCCGTCCCTTCCGGGGGTTATATGTTTTCGTCGTTCAATTTCAATCATTCCTACAACGACACCGACGTGCTGGTCTCGTTATGCAAGCTCAAGATGCACATCACCGCGGGCATCACCCTTTCGATGAAGAACCTGTTCGGGATCACGCCTAATTCGCTCTACGGCAGCGAGGCTGGCAGCGAGGAGGCCCTCGAAGGCCGCGGCGTGCTGCATAGCCCTGTCGGCCTTGAAAAGATAAAACTCCCTGGACTCAAGCCTGGCATCACCTCGGTCGACGCTTCCTGGCGCGTGCCCAGAATTGTGGCCGACATCTGCTCGGCCCGGCCCATTCACCTGTCGATTATCGATGGTATTACCGCCATGAACGGCGGCGAAGGCCCATGGTGCCGCGAGGCTGTCCCGATAAAATTCACTTCGCCGGGAGTGATCGTTGCCGGGCTCAATCCGGTCTCGACCGATGCCGTCGGCGCCGCCGTTATGGGCTTTGAGAACCCGCGCGCCACACGCGGCACCAAGCCTTTCGAATCGTGCGATAACCACATCCTGCTGGCTGAACAAGCCGGCGTTGGGATCGCCGACCTGTCCCAAATCGACCTTCGGGGCCTCTCCATTGCCAAAGCGCGTTACCCCTACTCCTGAGCCCGCTCAGCGGTTCGGAGTCCCGGCTTGAGCCGGAGCGTCAATCGAACTCGCATGACGTTGAATTGGGGCGTGAGCTCAGTTCCCTGCTGCACCGCCTGAAGTCGGGACTCCAAACGTTCGACTCCAAACGTTTTCGATAGGCGCGGAACAAAACCGGCCGTCGTTCCTCACACGTTCAACGGGAACCGATGTCTCCCATAATGTGTATGAGGATCTTGAGAGTTGGATGGGGTTGGGCTGTTTTTCCTGCGTCAGCATCATGACGGGCTGGAGAGGCGCTGCCGGTCTCATCTCAGTACTGCTTGCAGTTGCAGGTGTGGCACTTTTGAATTCGTGCTCCACCGAGCCGCTGGCCCTCACCTCCGCTCCCGAAATTGCCGGCGCAGGTTTCGTCGGCAACAAATCCTGTGCGGAGTGCCACACCAACATCTCCCGGGAATTTGCCGCCAGCCCACATTCTCGCATTCACCTGCAGAATATCGAGGCAGCCGGCCAGACCGGCTGTGAATCTTGTCACGGACCCGGCAGCCTCCACGTGTCCAGCGGCGGCGGGCGCGGCAAATTCATCGTCAACCCGGGCAAAAACCCAGCCGCCTGCTTCGAGTGTCATCGGCCCATTGAAGCCGAATTTCATTTGCCGCAGCATCATCCGGTGCTGGAACACAAAATGAGCTGCGTTCAGTGCCATGACCCTCACGGACGCGACATCTTCAAACCTGCGGGTGGGCTGGAGCTGGCCCGGCCCAACGAGGCCTGCGCGGAATGCCATCGCGAGCAAACTCGTCCCTTTGTCTTCGAGCATGCCGCCTTGCGCGAAGGTTGCACCGTTTGTCATTCCGTCCACGGTTCGGTGAACGCCAAGTTGCTCACCCAGCGGGACTCCAACCTGTGCCTTCGTTGCCATGCGCAGGTCCAGGGACCGAACGTGGCCTCGGGCCAGGTCTTTATTGGGAACGTCAACCATACCCAATTCGTGCAAATGCGAGTGGGCTCCTGCTGGTCTTCGGGTTGCCACACCGCCGTTCATGGATCCAACGTGGATATCCGACTGCGGTACTAGGCCAGCCATCATGAATACCAGGCGCCTTCCCCACACCGCGGCTTCAAGCCGAGCCTGGGAGCCCCGTCGTCCCGCCGGCGTGTTCGGCTCGATAACCCGCCGGCGAGACGCCAGCGCTCCCAGGTGGGCGATGGCTCTTCTGTTCACCCATGCCTTAAGCCTATGTGCGGCCGAAATCGATCCGAGCAAGTTACCCCCTGCCGCCACCCGGCAGATCGATTTCATTCGCGATGTTAAACCCATTCTCCAAAACCACTGTCTCAAATGTCATTCGGATGAAAAACCCAAAGCTCATTTCCGTCTGACTTCGAGAGAATTTGCTCTTAAAGGTGGCGAACACGGCGTCGACATCATTCCAGGACAGAGCGCAAAAAGTCCTCTGATTGCCTATGTCGCCCGTTTGGATGAGGAAATGGCCATGCCGCCCGAAGGCAGAGGCGAACCGCTTAACGCAGGAGAAATTGGCGTGCTCCGCGCCTGGATCGATCAAGGTGTAAAGTGGGAGGCCACCTTGAGGGAACCGGCCACGCAATTGTCCATCGTGCCAATCGCAGGCGGAACCGCCGTGCGCGGCGATGCCAAAAAATTCCGGGAGCTCTATTGGCAGCGCGACGGCTGGGACGGCGGGTTGGACCAGTTCGAGCTCACGGAAAAGCCGGCACCGGATTCAACCATTACCGCCAGCGGCCACGTTTTGTTGGACGACTACAAAATCAACCTGTCGGCGGAAAAAACCGACCTTGGGTTTGCGCGCTTCGGCTGGTCTCAATTTCGAAGATACTACGATGACACCGGCGGTTATTATCCGTTGTTTTCTCCTTCGACTTTCAGTTTGGACCGCGACTTGCACATGGACATCGGCCGGGCCTGGACCGAGGTCGGGCTTACTCTGCCACATTGGCCAAAGATCGTCGTGGGATACGATTACCAGTACCGCGACGGTACCGAATCGACCCTGCACTGGGGACCCGTGAGCGCGGGCGCCACCACGCGCGATATCTACCCGGCCTTTGAGACCGTATCGGAAAAGACCCACACATTTAAGGTCGATCTTGAGTATGACGTGGCGGGGGTAACCTTGAGCGACAATTTCCGCGCGGAGTGGTACCGGTTGGCGACTTACTCCGTCAATGAAAGCGGCTACACCCTCGGTGCCTCCGGCATGTCCCTCACCACCGCCGACGACCGCCAAAAATATTTCCAGGGCGCAAATACTTTTCACCTCGAGAAACAACTCACGGGTTGGTGGCTGGCTTCCGGCGGTTTTTTGTATAGCCACCTCAGTAGTGACGGCGCTATGGACGTCGTCACGCTGAATCCAACTTTTCTGAATCCCATCCCCGGAGCCCCCGGCTGGGACTCGCAATCCATCCAACTGGAACGAGAATCCAGCGTCTTCAGCCTTAGCTCGCTGCTGGGCTCATGGGAAGGCCTGACCATCTCACTGGGCGCCCAAAGTGAATGGACCCGGCAGCAAGGCTTCACCATGGCCGCTGTCACGAACGTGCTGCCGTTTGCGTCTTTCATGATTGCCCCTGAAACTCTTAACGCCAACCTGGACCGCTCGATTTTCACTCAAGACCTCGGCCTCCGATTTACCAGAATTCCTTTCACGACCATTTTTGCCGATGTTCGTTTCCAGCAGGACGATTTGGGTGAGTACGACGCGGAGCAGGGCGGCTTGACCGAGTTTTTGCGCCGAACCGACATGCAATCGGACCTCAAAGATTTCAGGGTGGGATTCAATACCTCACCCTGGCGGCGCCTCTCGTTGAGCGGGGACTTCCGACGTTACGAAAACACCACCGATTACGACACGCTGTTTAAAGAGCCGTCAACTTTGCAAGGATATCCCGCTTTCATCCGCTGGCGTGATTTGCTTTCCCAGGAAGCCCAAACCAAGCTGTCGTTCCAGGTCAGCGCCTGGCTCAAAACCTCTTTTACTTATCAATGGCTCAAAAACCATTATCGAACCGCAACCGATCCCGTCGATGGCCCCGGCCCAAATGCCCCCGGCGGCATTTCTCCCGGCGAGAGCCTGCTGGCCGGTACGTATGATTCCCAAATTGCGAGCCTCAATGCCACTCTCACGCCCTGGCGCAGGTTGTTTTTCTCCACCACCTTCTCCTTCCAGCACGCGCGTACCCAAACCGACGCCAATGGCGCCCCCGCCATCGCGCCTTACGTGGGCAATATCTACAGTATCCTGCTGAACGGGACTTACGCGTTAAACGATGGTACCGACCTGATAGCGGGTTATTCCTTTTCGACGGCCGATTTTTCCCAGGACAATTTCGCTCAAGGCTTGCCTTTGGGCGCTCATTACCATCAGCATGCGGTGCAAGCGGGCTGTCAGCGCAAGTTGGGCAAAAACAAAAACATCGGGTTGCAATATCGCTATTACAGCTATAGCGACGCCGGTCTTGGCGGGGCCAATGACTTTGCGGCGCACGCCCTTTTTGCCACCTTTGCCTGGCGTTTACCGTGACGGGATCGATGACGCCATCAGAAACCTGCGATGTGACCGGAACCTTTGTGTCAGCTCACAGCTCATACGATCAAGCTGGCCACCGGCCCGAGTTGAATTTCGAGCGGCTCGTGGAAATCCACTATGGCCCGCTGTTTCGATTCGCCATGAGTCTGACCAGAACGGATGCGGATGCCAGCGACCTGGTCCAGGATACCTTCCTGGCCTGGGCTGCCAAAGGCCACCAGTTGAGGGATCATACCAAAGTAAAAGCCTGGCTCTTCACCACTTTGCATCGCCGCTTCCTGGAATCACAGCGGCGCATCGTGCGCTTCCCGCAAATCTCCATCGATGATGCGGACCAGGATCTCCCCAAAATCGAGCCTGGCCTGGTCCAGCAAATGGATGCCCAGACGGTCGTAAAGTTGTTGGCTCAGGTGGATCCCCAGTTTCAAGCCGCTGTCGCTTTGTTTTACCTCGAAGATTATTCTTACAACGAGATTGCCGCCATCCTCGAAGTGCCACTGGGCACGGTCAAATCCCGTATCGCGCGCGGCATCGCCCAGCTCCGAACGCTGGTCTCGAACACCGTGCGGCCGCAGAGCTTTTCCGAGGAGGAACCATCGTGAGCCCGGACGAAGCCAAAGAGATTCTCCTGCTATACCGGTCCGGAACCGCGGATGAGCATGACGCGCAGGTTGTCGAGGCCCTGCAGTTGGCCAGGCAGGACCCTGCCCTGGGCGAGTGGTTTGCCCGTCAGCAGGCATTTCAGCAGGCAATGCGGGCACGCTTTCGCGAAATCGAAGTTCCCCAAAGCCTTAAAGCAGCTTTGTTGGAGAGGCAAAGAATTGTTCACCCGCTGCAGCATTTTTGGCAGCGGCCAGTCTGGATGGCCGCGGCCGCCATATTCCTCGCCCTTTTTTCCCTGACTATCGTCTGGTTCCGTCCGTCGGTTCCTGACCGCTTCAGCCACTACCGCCAGAGCATGGTCAGCGAGGCCGTCCGAAACTACGGCATGGACTTGGTGACGCAGGACCCGAAGGAACTTCGAGAATTCATCGCTCAGCGCGGCGCACCCGCCGACTACGATCTGACGGGCGGATTGGCAAAACTACAGCTCAAGGGCGGCGGCCTCCTGCGTTGGCGCGGCAATCCCGTCAGCATGGTCTGCTTTGATCGCGGCACAGGAACGACCCTGTTTCTCTTTGTCCTGAAACGCTCAGCCGTGAAGGACCCACCTCCGGCCCCCACAAGCCATGCCGATTTGGCTCAGGTCGACGGCCTGATGACCGCGAGTTGGACAGAGGGTAGCGATACCTATGTCCTTGCCGGACCCGCCGAGCCAAACTTTGCGGAAAAGTATCTCTCTAACCGGTAGGACCAGTAGCACCCATCCGTTCACGCTCAACTCCGAGGTTCTTAACATCGTTCCCGCGCGGTTTTGGCTCAGGCCACATGAAAACAGGTGGTTTCGCGTCCGATAACGTTATCGATTGCCATCAAGAGCAGGTTTCGCCTTCAATTCATCATTAATCCCAACATTAAGTTGAGAGGCCCCGGAAAGAAACTTCCGAACCTGCAATCCACAATCCGAAAGCCCCCGGGTTTTGCCCCAATCGCGTAAAGTCATTCCAGTCTTACGTTTTTAATAAGAAAGAAACATAGGAGACCATATGAATAAGCTCGAAATGAAGGGCAATTGGAACATCGCCAAGGGCAAACTGAAGAAGAAATGGGCCAGCTTGACGGACGATGACCTGCGCTTCGACGAAGGCCAGGACGACGAATTGATCGGTCGAATTCAGAAACGGACCGGCCAAACTCGCGAGCAAGTTGAAAAAGCGATCGACGAAGCCTTCTCGTAATCGCGGGAGTGGACGCCGGTAGGCCTACGTGGCCGACCGGGCGACCTCAGGGCCGGCGGTGAGCCGTCGCCCTGGGGGCTTTTTTGAGTACGGATTTGCACCCTGAAAGGCACCAGAGATTCATCCGATAATTTCCCCAGCGCCGTAGACGTGGTTTTCTTCCATTCATCCTAACCGGGGTTGACGTTTCCCGCTCGTGCACGAACGCCTTGACTCTGGCGAAGTGGAGCGCTCTGCTGCCCATATGCATTTTCCAAGCTCCCAGTGGGTCGCGTCGTTCCTGACATTCTCGACCGCCTTCTGCATTTCCGCAGCCGAGCCGTCTTTGGTGCTGCCGTTGTGGCCCGGCACAGCTCCCGGAGATAAGGCACTCGTGGGCGAAGAGCAGGATCAAACCAAACCAAGTGATAACCTGGTCGCCGGCCAGCGTTTGATCCGCTTGGGTAATGTCTCAAAGCCTACGCTCTCCGTCTATCAACCGCTGGCCGACAAAAGGACCGGCACGGCCGTCGTGGTATGCCCCGGCGGCGGATACCAGATCCTGGCGATGGACCTGGAAGGAACTGAGGTTTGCCACTGGCTTAATTCCATCGGAGTGACCGCTGTTCTATTAAAATATCGCGTTCCCAAACGCGCGGGTCTGGAGAAACACACCGCCGCCTTGCAGGACGCGCAACGAGCGCTTGGAATAGCGCGCCAACAAGCCCCCAACTGGGGCATCGATCCTAAACGGATCGGCGTGTTGGGCTTCTCAGCTGGCGGACACCTTGCGGCCTTGGCCAGCAATGATTGGGACCCTCGCACATACCCATCGGTCGACGCCGCGGACTCGACTAGTTGCCGGCCCGATTTCACGATCTTAATCTATCCCGCGTATCTCACTCTCAAAGACCAGGGCGATCGTGTCGCACCGGAACTGAATGTGACTTCAAATACTCCGCCGACATTCATCGCGATGGCCGAAGATGATCCAATCCGAGTCGAGACGGCGCTATTCTACGCCGCGGCGCTTAAAAAAGTGAACGTGTCATTTGAACTCCACGTGTATCCATCGGGGGGCCATGGATACGGGTTGCGTCCAACCAAAGACCTGGTGACGACCTGGCCACAGCGAGCGGCTGACTGGATGCGCAGCCGAGGATTGCTGCAGGCCGATTAACTTCTCGCCTTCTATCTCAAATAGCTCGTCTGTCGCCGGAGAATTCCGCCGCAGTTTTAACGTTTAAAACGTCTTAACGTTTAAACGCCATCAACCAGTTCCTGCCGTTCACTGGCCTGTGCGCAACTGCTGCAACACCTCCGGATCGCGCACATCAACCCAGCGGCCTTCAATTTCCAGGCCGGCGATTTTATGTCCGGCCGCCAACATGGCGCTGATTGCATCAGTCAGCTCGTATTCGCCACGCGGGGATGGCTCCAACCTTGCCGTGAACTCGTACACGGCGGGCTTGAAGATGTAGATCCCGGCATTGTACCACACCGGCTCGCCGGGCTTGAGCCGGCCCACGCGGCGCAATTCATCGAGTTGGGCCGTTGATGGTTTTTCGACCAGACATTCAAGGCAAAATTGCTCATCGAAAAAGTCCAGCCCCCCCTTGGTAACGTCCTGACCGCGTGTGACGGTAATCACGCCGGAGAAGTTGCCCCGGTTAAAACGCTCGATCATCCGCTGATACGTCGCCGGTGGCACCAGGATGTCGCCGTAGGTCAAAAGGAACGGGGAATCGGCGACAAACCGGGCAGCCGCTTCCGGAGCTTTGCCGGTACCGTTTTGTACCAATTGCCTCCCATAGCTGATTCGAGCATTCCACCTTGAACCGTCCCCGAAATGGTTTTCAATGACTTCTGCTTTGAAGCCGGTGACAATGAACACGTCTCGAATGCCGGCGGCCACGATGCCCTCCAGGATGAATTCCAGGATTGGTTTGCCGTCCCGAGCGTGGAGCATCGGTTTGGGCACCTCGTTGGTCAGTTCGCGCATGCGAGTGCCCTTGCCTGCCGCTAGAATTACAGCTTTCATTTCCACTCAGAATTTTACTACTTCCCGCCGGCGTTTGGAAAACCGCAGACAGTGGGTATATCCGGCATTGCGGGCCAAAGCCACCGCCTCACTCAAATTCAGGCCAACCTCAGTAACCGCGTGCGCGTCGGACCCGAACGTAATGGGGACGCCCGCCGCCTGGGCCAGGCGCACAATGGCGGGGCTGGGATAGATCTCTTTGCAATCCTTGCGCAGGCCCGCCGTATTCAGCTCAATGGCCACCTCATGCCGCCGTGCTGCTTCCAAAAAACTGGTGAATAATCCAGTGCAGTTTGCCTTTGGGTAAAAGCTGAATTTTTTGCACAAGTCCGCATGGCCAATGATGTCGAACAGTCCCGATTGGGCGGCCCTGGTCAATCGTTCAAAATAGGCGGTCCAGACTTCCAGGGCGTCGCGCGATTTCCATTCAGAAAGCTGTGTTGGATTGTCGATCGCCCATGATTCTGAAATGTAATGAACCGACCCGATGAAGTAATCCCAGGGATATCGCTGCGCCAGGTCTTTAATCCAGTCCTCGTAACCCGGCAAATAATCCACCTCCAATCCCAGCTTGATCGCCAAGTTTGGGAACTCTCGGCGCGCCTGTTCAACCCGTTGGACGTACAGGTCGAGTTCTGATGCCTTCATGCGCCAATCATCAAAATCGTCCCGGGGCATGGGGTTATGGTCTGAGAAGCCCATTTCAGTCAATCCCGCGCGCACCGCCTGCGCCGCCAGCTCGATGGGCTCGCCGCTGGCGTGACGGCACAACGGCGTGTGCGTGTGATAATCGGCCGGCAATGGCATGACGGAATTTATGGAAACCGGGTGCGCGCGCCAACGTTTTTTGGTTCGGACTCGTCGGAGCGAGTCGTTAAAGGTTGGGAAGATTTAATCCTGCAACCTGTAACTTGCAACCCCATCCCGGTTCGGCTTGCGGTCACCGGGCGGATGGCTTACAAGCTACCTCGTCCGAGGCCGGCGCAGCACCACCTAACTTATGTATAAAATTATAGGAGCCGATCAGAAGGAATATGGGCCGGTATCTGCCGAGCAATTGCGTCAATGGACGGCCGAAGGGCGAGTCAATGCCCAGACCATGGTCCGCGCCGAGGGAACCACCGAGTGGAAGCCGCTGTCCACATTTCCCGAGTTCTCAGACGTTCCACAAACGGCAATGGTGCCAGGGCCGGGCGCACCTGGAGCCGGCTCGGCCAACATTGTGCCAGAGGGAGTGGTTCTCGGGCGTGATTATGAATTGGACATCGGTTCATGCGTCACGCGCAGCTGGGATCTAATTAAACAGAATTTCTGGCCGGTCGTTGGTATATTCTTCCTGATCTGGCTTATTACGGCGGCGGTCAACCAGGTCGTCGGCCTGGCCTCGCGCCCGGCTATCCGGTCGATGGTCCTGAGTCACCATGTGTCCGCCAGCGGGGTGGCGATTGTTGTCTTCACATCGCTGTTGGGCTCGCCCGTTTACACGCTGCTCATGGCAGGCGTGATCAAGTATTACCTGAAACTCATTCGGGCCGAGGGGCCAACCATCTCCGATGCTTTCGCCGGCTTCAGCCCCATCGCGGGCCAGCTCATCCTGCTTGGATTGGTAACCGCGATCCTCAACTTGATTGGATTGGCCCTGTGCATCCTTCCCGGGATTTACTTGTCCGTCTCGTGGGTTTTCGCGGTTCCGCTGGTCATTGATCGCGGCTTGAATTTCTGGGACGCAATGGAGTTCAGCCGCCGGGTGGTTGGGAAACATTGGTTTATAACATTTGCGTTCGTGCTCGTGATGGGCTTGCTTGGTATATGTGGTTTGCTGGCCTGTTGCGTGGGAATGTTTGTAACGATGCCGATTGCGCTGGTGGCCTTGCTCTACGCGTATGAGGACATCTTCGGCCGGCAAGGTCCCTAGCCTCAAAACGGCGCGCAACAGTTTCCTCATAAACCAACTGGCGACGCCCGGCTTGGGCTCGCTCATGGCAGGCCGTTACCTGGCCGGTGCCAGCCAACTGGCTCTGGCCTTGCTCGGATTCGGACTCATCATCGCCTGGTTTATTTCGCTCATGACCCAGATGTACCGCCAATTCACGACGGATGCGCCAACACAATCCGTCGCCTGGTTAGGCGAAACGGGCGCGGCCATCTTCGTGTTGGCCTGGATTTGGTCGCTCGTTACGAGCCTGGCGTTACTTCGCGCAGCGCGCGCCAACGAACCGCCGCCCCTCCAGTCTTACGCGCAAAAAGACAGCTAACCACGGGTGGACCCGCTGCGGCGGAGCCGCAACCAATCGGTTGCAAGGTGCAGGTTGACCTGGCAGCGCCAGCATTAGTAAAGGACTTGGAACCTGCAACTGGCTTGAACGGTTGAGGACTTAGGTGGTCCAAAGACCATGAGCTTTTCACCCATGCGATCCTCTCTGCAGCGCTGGTGGCGCAGTGAGCTGCGTTCCATCGTTCTTCTGGCGCTGGTGCTTTTTTCGGTTCGTTCCTCTTTGGCGGACTGGAACGACGTGCCGAGCGGGTCGATGAAGCCAACCATCCTCGAAGGCGATCGCGTTTACGTCAATAAGCTGGCGTACGACTTAAAAGTGCCTTTTACCACCTGGCACCTGTTGGAATGGGCCAACCCAAGCCGAGGCGATATCGTGGTCTTTTATTCGCCCTATGACGGCAAGAGATTGGTTAAGCGTGTGATTGGTTTGCCCGGCGATACCATCGAACTGCGCAACGACAGCTTGATTCTCAACGGTCAGCCCGTGCGATATGGGCCATATGATGCGGCCGCTTTGGGCGATCTCTCGAAGGGCGACCGCACGAGTCACTTGTTTGCCACCGAAGAGCTCCCGGGCCGTTCCCATGCTGTAGCGGCTTGGCCGTCCGTGCCTGCCCGTCGGAATTTTGGCCCGTTCCAAGTGCCGGCCGCCAACTATTTTATGATGGGGGATAATCGCGACGACAGTTTTGATTCGCGCTATTACGGTCCGGTCGCGCGCAAGCGGATTGTCGGCCGCGCTACTGCCGCCGTGCTTTCCTTTGACCGATCCCACTACTGGATGCCGCGCTGGCACCGCTTCTTTACCTCACTTTAGCCGAACAAATCCAGTTGCGGCGCGGGGGCAAGTTGTTTGAGCTTTTCCCGGTCGCGCTGTCGCCGATTGCTCTGGCGCACATTGCCTTCGGGCGTCAGTTCCGATTCCTCAAGATTGCGCAGGATTTCCTTGGCGCGCTCGACCACCGGTTTGGGCACACCCGCCAAACGGGCGACCTGGATGCCGTAGCTCTTGTCCGTGCCGCCTTCGATGATTTTGCGCAAAAAGACCACCTGTTCGTGCCATTCGCGAACGGCGACATTGAAGTTTTTTACCCGCGGCAAACGGCCGGCCAATTCGGTTAATTCGTGGTAATGGGTGGCAAAAAGCGTTTTTGCCCCGACCTGGTTGTGTAAATGCTCGACAATCGACCAGGCCAGGCTCAATCCGTCAAACGTGCTCGTCCCGCGCCCGATTTCGTCAAGGACAATCAAGCTGCGCGCCGTGGCGTTGTTGAGGATGTTTGCCGTCTCACACATCTCGACCATGAATGTCGATTGCCCTCGCGCCAAATCATCGCTGGCGCCGATGCGTGTGAAGATGCGGTCGACCAGGTCGATCCGTGCCTCATCCGCGGGGACAAATGAGCCGGTGTGGGCGAGCAGGGTCAGCAAGGCCACCTGCCGGATGTAGGTGCTTTTTCCCGCCATATTTGGCCCGGTGATCAGCGCCACTTGCACCAGGGGGTCCAGACGGGTGTCATTGGGCACAAAGCGCTCTTCGTTGAGGTTCTGCTCCAGCACGGGATGCCGTCCGTTGCGAACGCTTAAGACGCCCTCATTCCTGATCTCCGGACGGCAATAGCCGTAGAGCCGGGCGGTTTCTGCCAGCGAAGCGAGCACATCCAGCTGTGCCAGCGCCCCGGCGGTCGCCTGAATATCCGGCAATCGGCCCAGCACTTCTTCGCGGACCCGCTGAAACAGGTCGTATTCCAGCTTCACACTTCGCTCCTCGGCGCCCAGGATTTTCCCTTCCATCTCTTTGAGCTCAGGCGTAATGAAGCGCTCTCCGTTCGCGATGGTCTGTTTGCGGATGTACTGAGCCGGAACTTTGTCCAGATTGGCTTTGGTAACCTCGATGTAATAACCAAAAACCGAGTTGAACCGGATTTTCAACGATTGGATGCCTGTTTTCGAGATTTCTTCCTGCTGAAGTTGCGCGATCCAATCCTTGCCCCCGCGAGTCGCCGCGCGCAGTTCATCCAAGCCAGCATCGAAACCGTCCCGGATTAAGCCGCCTTCCTTGATGGTCAACGGTGGCTCATCTTCAATCGCGCGCGCGAGCAATTCGACCAACTCGGGCATTTCTATAACCTGGCCGGCCAGGTGCTCAAGCAAAGACGCCGCAGGGTTGGCAGGTGGTGCTCCGGTCGAGCCGTTGTCATGAAACACCTCGTCATTGAGGGTGCTGGGCGGCGAGTTGGCGGACGATTGGCTTAAGCTGCCAAGAATCAGTCTGAGCGCCGGCAACTGCTCGAGGGCGAGTCGCAGAGCTGCCAAATCGCGGCCATTTCCCGTCCCGGCGGTTAGCCGGCCGATGGTTCGTTCGAGGTCGCGGACCTGGCCCAATTGTTTTCGAAAGGCATCGAGCTGAGACGTGTGCGTGATAAAATTCAGCACGGCAGCTTGTCGCCGCTGAATCGGAATTACCTCAGTTAACGGCTGGGAGAGCCAATCACGCAGTCGCCGGGCGCCCATTGGAGTTACGGTGCGGTTCAAGGCGCCGTACAAGCAGGCATTGCGCGGCCCATCGTGGCGCAATGGTTCGAGCACTTCCAAGTGTCGCAGAGTGGTGTAATCCAGCGCCAGAAACTGGTTGCGCTGATAAAATGAGATCCGCGTGAGGCTGGCCGCATCGCGGCGCAAATGTTGCGAGAGGTAGTGGAGCAGGGCTCCAGCCGCGCCGACCGCGGTCGTGCGATCTTTCAATCCGAATCCGTCCAGAGACGCCACTTTGAAATGTTCCCGCACCGTGAAGAGCGCTGTCTCGGGTCCAAATACCCAGTCATCATACGGGCTGAGCATTCCGCCCGGGACGATTGTGGCGGGAGCACGCTGCGGCTCGACGGCGCGCCCGGTTGGCTGCGGCACGGGGGGGCGGCTCGCCTCGCCGGTCGTGAGGGTGACCCCGGCCTTGAGTAGTTGTTTCAGTGACTCCGCTTCTGATGGATAAACGATTTCCGCCGGCCGTAACCGCTGGAGCTCCGTCAACAGCTCGGTATCGCTGTCCAGTTCGGTCACCTGAAAGTCACCGGTGGTGACATCGGCAAACGCGAGGCCGAACACCCCGGAGTGGGCGTAGACCGCCGCCAAAAAGTTGTTCCGTTCCGCCGCGAGCATTCGCTCATCGAAATGCGTGCCCGGGCTAAGAATCTGCGTCACTTCCCGCTTCACGAGCTGGCCGGGGCGGGCCTCTTCGACCTGATCGCAGATGGCCACCTTGCGGCCGGCTTTCAAAATGCGGCCGATATAGGAGTTGGCCGCGTGAAAGGGGATGCCGCACATGGGAATAGCCCCGCGTTTCGTCAGTGCCACGTTGAGCAACTGGGCTCCTTCCTGAGCATCCTCGAAAAATAATTCGTAGAAATCCCCCAGCCGGAACAGCAACAGCGCGTCTTTGGGCAGCTCGCTCTTGATCCGGCGATACTGCGCCATCATCGGTGTTAACTGGGAGTCGTTGGCCACCAAGGCAGCTTAAGGTTCCCGCCCCGGTCCGATCAATTCAGAAGACCGCTCTGGTTTGATTTTAAACATGTCGCAGTCCGCCTTCGGGCAGTTTGGGCGCCGGGCCGCCTAAAGGCGGGACTCCGAACCCCATACGCCCACGCCCAAGTCGGCCCATGCCTTCTCCGCCACTTGTGCGGTGAAATTTCCCTGATGTTCGCAGTCTGCTTGCGGCTTACACGGGCCTGGCCGGTCCTTCAATCATGTACGCTTAAAAAGAAAGTCACTGGCCCCGACTCTTTTAGCGCGCCAGCTTTCGCCAAGCTGTGCCTGAATTTTGTTGAGAGCCTCGGGAGTGTGAGCTTCAACGATCAAAAAGCGCGTCCGCTCGAGGGTGTGCTCCGCACCGGCCAGCACTTCACATTCGCAGCCTTCGACGTCAATTTTTATCAAGAGAATGGGCTTTTGGGGCACAATTGAATCAAGGTTCACCAGCGGAATGTTCAACTGCATCGTTTTAGGACCTTCGGGCCGCAGGGACGCGGTCGGATCCCCTTCTTCTGAGGCATAGAAGGCCGCCGTTCCCCGATGATCAGAAACGGCAGTTTGATGTAAAGTAAGCCTGGCACCGGTTCTGGATTTCCAATCGGATATTTTTTTTGCCATCCGGGGCAGCGGTTCGAACGCAACAAACTCTGCACTTGGTTTCTGTGACCAGACTAAGTGAGTGAATAGACCTGCGTTGGCGCCCACGTCGAGAATGAGCGGGGAAACTTCCCGCCGCAGCGCGTCCATCCATTCCGGGTCCCAGCATTCGCGCTCAATAAACAGGCTCCAGTACGAGACCAATTGATGGTCGGATTCGATGAGAAAACCATCGGGCGTCGAGAGAGGATGAGAAAAACGACGGCTGAGGAAGAACTGGATGCGGGCCTTGAGGAGAGCGAGCGCCCAGGCTGGCTTTCGAAGAAACATGCGAATCCAGCCCGTAAGGGCGGGCCATGCGTGCTCGCCTGCGTAAGCCCATTTATATTTGTGCCTGCCCATTAGTTCGAAATGACAAAGGAGAAGACCGGGGCTCGCAAGTAGAATCTGCGTTATCAGGGCGATTCCGATTCATGGAGAGGAATCTTGACCTTTGAGCGGGCATTGTGCATAATTCGGGACAAGGAAACCATCTCTCATGCATCGCTGGTTGCCCAGGAAGGCAGGTTTTACTCTCATCGAGCTTCTCGTTGTCATCGCGGTCATCGCAATTCTGGCGGCGTTGATTCTCCCGGCGTTAGGCAGGGCAAAAGCGCAGGCTGCCAGAACAAGTTGCTTAAACAACCAGCATCAAATCGGTTTTGCCTATCACATGTATACCAGCGACAACAACGAGTTTTTCCCGGCGCAACTGGACTGGCAGGCAGCAGGAGGAAACGATGGTTCTTACGACATCTTTGTAGCGGCCAGCAACCGTCCGCTCAACCTCTACCTCAAAAATGTGCAGGTGTTTCGTTGTCCCAGCGACAAAGGCGATGAATTAACCAGTGCGACGAATTGTTACTTGCAGTATGGAAACAGCTACCTGACCCAATGGTATATGGACTCGTTTCGCACGCGCATGGTGGCGGGCGACTCGAGCGCTCTCCAGGGGACGTATGAGGCCACTCCAATCAAGGCGAGCGAAGTTTCGAAAGGACCGGTAAACAAGATCATTCAAGGCGATTGGATTTGGCACCCGAACCGCGGCACGGTCGACCCGCGGAGCATCTGGCATAACTATCGCGGAAGCAGCCGAATGAACATGTTGTTTGGCGATGGCCATATCGAGTTTTATCGCTTCCCTGTGGACATGGTGAACTGGCCGCTGAGCCCCCCTCCCGATCCTGGATTTCAGTGGTGGTGAGAGCGCTGCTCCAACAGAGAGCGAAGTTATACCGAAAACCCAGCCGCTTGCGCGTCTTGAGCGAACATCTTAACCGTATCCAATGATAAAGCGGCGAGATCGATTCCCGCTAATTTCAAGGCTTTGCCAAGAATATCGTGCGGCACGGTGACAATGTGGCAGCCACAGTCGTCGGCCTGGAAAATGTTTAACACCTCGCGAACACTGGCCCAAAGCAACTCGGCTTTGGGAAGAGCGTCGAGCAACGCCAGACTTTTGTGCATAATAGCTGCGGGATCGCGACCTGTGTCGGCGATCCGTCCGGCGAAAACGGAAACCACAGAAGGTACGGCGGGATTTAGCGCCTCGGCTGTGCTGCGCACCTGCTCCAGCGTCAGAATTGCCGTGATATTGAGTTGGACACCCTCGCCGGCCAACTGGCGCACCAGCGGCAGCGAGGATTCCCCACGGGTGTTCGTGATGGGAATTTTAACGTAAACATTTTTTTGCCACGACGCGATTTTCAGAGCCTGCCGGCGCATTTCGGGAAATTCATCCGAAAACACCTCGAAAGAGATCGGTTTGCTGGTGACGCTGGCCAAAATATCCCTGGCAAAAGCCTCGTAATTCTGGATGCCTGCCTTGCGCATGAGCGTGGGATTAGTGGTCATTCCCTTAATCAACGGATTGGAATTCAAGCTGAGCATTCCCGCCTTATCCGCGCCATCGGCGAAAAGTTTTACCCGCAGGTCTTGGAGCGATTTGTCCATAGTGGAGCCATAGAGTAGAGAGTTTCAGACCCAAAATCAACAACTCGAAATTCGTGAATGGGAGGCTCGAACTTCTGCTTGCCTGAGGCGTAAACCGGCGCAACATCAGGCCGGTGAATCTCCGCTATGCTCGCAACTTTTGGCTGGCGTGGCTGCTGCTTTGCGGCCTGGGCGGATTCGCGCGCGCGTCGCGTCCGGCTCTGCCCAACATCGTGGTCATTTTGACGGACGATCAGGGCTACGCCGATGTGGGCGTATTTGGGGCAAAAGGGTTTGAGACGCCCAACCTGGACCGTCTGGCGTCTCAGGGCCGTATTTTCCGCAATTTTCACGTGGCGCAACCGGTCTGTTCGGCGTCCCGGGTGGGGTTATTAACGGGTTGTTATCCCAACCGCCTCGGGATTCACGGCGCCCTGGGGCCACGCTCGAAGGTGGGCATCAGCAGCCAGGAGGTGACGCTGGCGGAGCTGCTGAAGAGCCGTGGCTATGCTACGGCCATTTTTGGCAAGTGGCACCTTGGGGATGCGCCACAATTCCTTCCGCTCCACCACGGGTTCGACCAGTACTTTGGCCTTCCCTACTCGAATGACATGTGGCCGCTGCACCCGGACTTGGTGAACCTGCCGCCTAACGACGAAAAACGTAAGCGCGGTTTTCCCGACCTGGTGATGTACGAAGGGGACAAAGTTGTCATCCCGCAGGTCACACATGCCGATCAAAACCAGCTCACGACCTGGTACACCGAACACGCCGTCCGATTTATCGAACAGAACAAAAACCGGCCATTTTTCCTGTATCTGGCCCATAACATGCCCCACGTGCCGCTGCATGTGAGCGACAAATTCCGGGGCAAAACCAAACGCGGGCTGTACGGCGACGTCATCGAGGAAATTGATTGGTCGGTCGGGCAGGTCATGGATGCACTCCGTCGCAATGGACTCGAAAACAATACCTGGGTAATTTTCACCTCCGACAATGGCCCGTGGCTCAGCTACGGCGATCATGCGGGCTCGGCTTACCCGCTGCGCGAAGGCAAATTGACCAATTGGGAAGGGGGCACTCGGGAGCCTTGTATTATGCGCTGGCCGGGTAAAATCCCCGCTGGCACAAAGACCTGGCAAATGCTCATGACCATCGACTTATTCCCCACCATCGCAAAACTCGTTCACGCGAAGTTGCCGCGGCACACCATCGACGGATTGAACGTGTGGCCCATTATTAGCGGAGACCCCGGGGCACGGAACCCTCATGCCGCCTATTGGTTTTACTTTGAGGTGAATCAGTTACAGGCCGTGGTGTCCGGCGACGGCCGTTGGAAACTGCAACTTCCCCATACGTACCGCACGCTTGCCGGCCAGCCGGGCGGCCACGATGGTTTGCCCGCCCCGTATGAACAACGCAAAGTGGAAACGGCCGAGCTCTACGACCTGGTCAGCGACATCAGTGAGACGACTAATTTGGCGGCTCAGCACCCGGAAATAGTGAAACGGCTTGAAGCCGAGGCTGAAAAGGCCCGCCGCGAACTCGGGGACGCGCTTGCTCACCGCACGGGTCGCGGGATGCGCGAGCCGGGCAGGCTCCCGGGCGGAGGGTGAGAGTTGGTTAACGCGCTGGCTGCCGCATAAGAATGGCGTTCCGCGCAATGTAATCATGCGCTGTGCGACCGTCGCCCGGCGCGCGGAAATGATTCGCCGGAAAGAGCTGGAAGCTCTACAATGAAGTTATGTCCCAGAAGCTGGGAAAATTACACATGACCCTATATGACTGAGAGGACAGCCGCGAGCTCCACGCTGGAGGCGTTTCCGATCCAATCCGCCGCGGGCGTTGCCAATCACCACCAGGCCGGTCGCGAAGTTTACCAGAAGATCACTGCCAATATTGCCCGGATTATGCAGGGCCAGGCTAAGGCCACACGCAAACTCCTGGCCGCTCTGGCCAGTGGCGGACATGTTTTGCTGGAGGACTTTCCTGGGACTGGCAAGACGACTCTGGCCAAGGCTCTCGCGCGCTCGGTTGACGCCCAATTCAAGCGCATTCAGTTCACCCCGGACTTGTTGCCCTCGGACATTATCGGGGTGTCGGTGTTCAGCCAGCGCGATCAGCAGTTCCATTTTCATGAAGGGCCGGTGTTCACCCATATCCTCCTGGCTGATGAGATAAATCGCGCCTCGCCGCGGACACAATCGGCGCTGCTCGAAGCCATGGGAGAAAGCCAGGTGAGCGTCGACGGGGTGCGTCGAGATTTAGCGGAACTGTTCTTCGTCATTGCCACCCAGAATCCGGTGGAGTTTCGGGGAACTTATCCCCTGCCGGAAGCGCAGATGGATCGCTTTGCCATGCAATTTTCGCTGGGCTACGTCGATTCCACCGAAGAGGTGGCGATACTCAGCGCGCAGGAGCGCCGGCACCCACTTGAAGGACTGGAACCTTGTGTTTCCCTTTCGGATGTCCTGGCGCTCCGGAGGGCAGCCAACCAGGTTCGCGTCAGCCAGGAAATCAAGCGATATGCCGTAGACCTGGTCGCAGCCACGCGGATTGCCAATGGAGTGCAACTGGGCGCCAGCGCTCGGGCCTCAATCGCGCTGATGAAAGCCGCCCAAGCGCTGGCCTTGTTCGATGGTTTGGCCTTCGTGGCGCCGGAGCAGATCCAGGAATTGGCGGTGCCGGTGATCGCCCATCGAGTCGTGCTGGAACCGCAGGCCCGATTCTCCGGGTTGACCGCGAATGGAATTGTCGAGGAGATCATTAACCGCGTTCCGGTTCCGGCATAAAAATCGCCAGGTACCAGCAGTCAGCATGCGCAGCACCAGTGAGAGTCTGCGGGCGGGTTTTGGCTTGTGACCCTCGCCTTCAAGTTGTTGTATCGGAGCTACCGCACGGTAGCGGGCGTACGTTATTGGGGTTACCGCCGGTTCACGCGGGCGGGTCTCACGGTACTGGGCGGATTGGTAATCGCGACCATCCTTGGACCGGACACCGACAACAATGTGGCGTACCAGGGGTTCACTTTTCTTTTGCTGCTGCTCGTTGTAGCGTGTTGCTCAAGCTTCTTTTTTCGGGCTCGCTTTTCTGCCGCGCGCTCGCTGCCGCGATTTGGCACGGTGGGCGCCCCCCTGATCTATACGGTGTTGCTGCGAAACCTGACGCACAAAACTCAAAGCGGCCTCGCGGTCCTCGAGAACCTGGCCAACTTTCGGCCTTCCTTTCAGGATTGGCTGGCCGTCCGGCTGGCGTATGAGCAGCGCGCCCGTTCCTTTCGGTTCAGTCAGGGACGACGTTCCAACCCATTCCGGCTGGCGCACGTTAAAATCGCGCCCGTGCCGCCCGCGCCGGCACGACAGGAAGTGCGGGTACAATGCGAGTTGGTGCCGTTGCGGCGCGGGCTGTTGAAACTGGAAAGTGTGGGCGTTGCGCGGGCGGATCCCCTCGGGCTGTTCCGCGCGTTTACCGAAGTGCCGCTTCCGCAAACCGTGCTGATCCTCCCGAAGCGCTATCCGCTGCCTTTGATTGCGCTGCCGGGAACCATGAAGTACCAGCAGGGCGGCGTCGCCTTAGCCTCGAACGTGGGCCAAAGCGACGAATTTGTTGCCCTCAGAGATTATCGGCAGGGTGATCCGCTTCGCCACATCCATTGGCGCAGTTGGGCCCGCGCGGGCAAGCCGGTGGTCAAAGAATTCGAAGATGAATTCTTTGTCCGCCACGCCCTGGTGTTGGACACCTTCACCGGGTACACCCATAGTGAAGCGTTCGAGGAAGCGACTTCCATTGCCGCCTCGTTTGCCTGCACGATTCAAACTCAGGAATCCCTCCTCGATTTGCTCTTTGTCGCTTCGAAGTCCTATTGTTTCACGGCGGGCCGTGGCGTTGCTCATGGGGAACAGTTGCTTGAAATCCTTGCTTCGGTCCGCCCGGCGCGGGAAGGGTCATTTCAAACTCTGGAACGGCTGGTCCTCAACCATATTTCCAAGGTGAGCGGGTGCATTTTTGTGCTGCTGGCTTGGGACGAACCGCGGCGCGAGTTCGTTAAAAAAGTGCAGGCACTGGGAGTTCCCTTGCTGGTACTGGTGGTCGTGGAAAGTGCCAGCGAAGCGGTTCGCGTTGCGACGGAATCCGCGGAGCGGCCGGACCGCTTCTTTATTCTGGAGTGTGGAAAAATTGAACAAGGCTTGGCGCAACTCAAATGAAAACGCCTCCTTTTCTGCTCGGCGCGACCCTGGCATTTTGGGGCTGGCAAACCGGTTTTCTCGTCCCGGGCGTGGTCATGGGCCTGGCCTTGGAGCTAGCGCGGCTGGTCAAGGCGCGGTGGGACCTGTCCGATGATGATTTCGCGCGGATCTGGACCTTTTGCTCGCTGGCGTTGCTGGCGGCGGTGGTTTACTCGTTTACGGCCAATGAAGGCCCGGCGGATCTCAAGGGTTTGTTTCAGAACCCTTCGCTGCTAAACCAGCACAATGCCGGCGTGGCAGCGGGCCGGACAACTTCATCGGTGCTGCGCTGGCTGCCGATGACCTTCTTCCTGTTTATCTTCGCTCAGGCGTACAGCTCTCGGGAGGCAATCCCTCTGCACGTGATTTCTCTTATCCTGCAGTACCGGTGGAAGGCGGCTCGCAAAAAAGGGCTACCCGTGCCTCTCAGCCGCAATTTCAACGTTTCCTATCCCTATTTTGCGCTGTGCCTGTTCTCGGCGAGCATTCACGCGGGCGACGACACGACGTTTTTCTGGGGATTCTGCCTGCTGACTGGTTGGGCGCTGTGGCCCGAACGTTCGCCTCGGTTTGCGCTGGCGCTATGGGTGGTGGTTTTGTCCATCGTGATTGCCCTGAGTTATTTCGGTCAACACGGGATCGGCCAGTTCCAGACCTACCTGGGCAATCTCAATCCGCAATGGCTGGGCGGATTTGCCCGCCGTCGCTTCGACCCGACGCAAAGCCAAACCGAGATTGGAACTCTGGGCCGGATTAAGACCAGCACCAAGATCGTCATTCGCCTCGAAGCGCCCGACGGAGTTCCGCCGCGGCGTTTGCGCGAAGCCTCCTATCGCGGGTTCAAAGGCCGGACTTGGTACGCCGAGCTGACGGAAAATGACTTCAACCTCGTGGGTGCGACCAATGAAACGACTTTTACACTCGTGGACAAGCCCACCCTGGAAACAGTAAAGATCGCCTGCTACCTGCCCGGCGGCAAAGCCCTGCTCCCGCTGCCGGAGGGGGTCGGCCGGCTGGACAATCTGTTGGCCTATAACGTGTGGAAATGTCCACTGGGCGCCGTGCTCGAGGAAGGACCCGGCCTGGTCGTGTTCGATGCGCGTTACGGGCTGGGCAACACCCTCGATTCGCCCGCCGACGATCAGGACACCTCGATACCGGAACGGGAGAAACCGGCGTTGGACCAAATCGTGTCCGATTTGCACCTGCACGGGCAGAGTGTCAATGAGGCTCTCAAGACCCTAGCCCAGTTCTTTTCCACTCAGTTTACCTACAGCACCTGGCAAGACCGGGATCGGACGCCACACCGCAACGAAAGTCCTCTCACCCGGTTCATGCTCCACAGCCGCAGCGGCCATTGCGAATACTTCGCCACCGCGGCTGTTCTGCTCCTGCGTTCGATCGATATCCCCGCTCGCTATGCCGTTGGCTACGCGGTGCACGAGGGTTCCGACCAAAACTACATCGTCCGGCAACGCGACGCCCATGCCTGGTGCCTGGTTTGGGACGCCACCCATCACTCCTGGCGCGACTTCGATCCGACACCCGCTTCCTGGGTCGCGGTGGAGAGTTCGCGGATCTCCTGGGCGCAACGGGTCTCCGACCTGTGGGCCCGGGTGACCTTTGAGCTCTCAAAATTCCGCTGGGGTCAGAGCCATGTCCGGCAGTATGTTCTCTGGACCGTCATTCCGATCCTGGCCCTGCTGCTTTACCAGATCCTGTTTCGAACCAAACACCAGCGCCGCTCCCGCAACCAGGGCCGCCTCGGCCAACTGAGCGATTGGCCCGGATTGGATTCCGAGTTTTACGAATTGGAGCGCCAACTGAGCGCGCGCGGCCTGGGCCGCAACCAGAGCGAGCCGCTCCGGGAATGGCTGGCGCGAGTTGCCAAAGATAAAAATCTGGGTAGCGCCGGTGAAGGTCTGCGCGAATTGCTACTGCTCCACTACCGCTATCGGTTCGATCCCGAAGGTTTGACCCCGGCCGAACGGGACGAACTGCGCGCGCAGGCATGCGCTTGCCGGGTCGTGCTCGAACGGGTGCCGGCGCAGTTGGCGGAACGGCACTGACGCACGCTTTCCAAACCGGGGAAGCGACGTGCTAATTGTTTAGCATTTTTGTCTTGCAGGTCCCGGGGTGTGTGCTAATTTCTTAGCATACTGCATGAACCCGGAAACTCATCTCTCCCGCCGCGAACGTCAGATCATGGATATCCTGCACGCCCGCGGCGCGGCCAGCGTCGCCGAAGTCCAGGCGGCTTTGCCCGATGCTCCCGGTTACTCGGCGGTGCGGGCGTTGCTCCGGATTCTCGAGGAAAAGGGCCAGGTAAAACACCGGGTCGAAGGAGCCAAATACGTTTACCTGGCCCGCATTTCACGGCAGGCCGCCAGCCGTTCGGCGCTCAAACGGGTGGTCTCGACTTTCTTCTCCGGATCGATTTCCCAAGCCGTAGCGGCGCTGCTTCAAGATGCGGATGCGCGCCTGCCGGAGCACGAATTGGAGCGGATTGAACGATTGATTCAACAAGCCAGGAAGGAGGGGCGTTAGATGAACGGAATGTTGCAACATCTTTGCGGACAGTTTGCCAACGGGCGCCTGGCGACAGCATTGCTGGACGCAGGGCTCAAGAGCTTCTTGCTCCTAAGCCTGGCCGGTCTGGGTTGCCTCATCTGGCGAAGAGCCAGCGCTGCGACACGACACTTGATTTGGTTTGGCGCGATCGTGGGCTCTCTTTGTTTTCCCGTACTGTTCACGCCGAAATGGCAGCCGCCGCTGTGGAGACTCGACAGCGGCTTCGATGGCGGCAACCAATGGATTGTGGCCATTTCATTAGGCTCCCGCGTCTTAAAACCAGGACCCGATCAAAGGCCATCTGCTTCGGCTAGCTTCAACACCCCGGTGGCGCTGCCTGAGCCGGCGGCCCGGTGGACTTTGCTGCGTCGCACGCTGAGGGCGGAATGGGCTGTTGGCCTGGTCCTTACCTGGGGCTGCGGATGTCTTTGGATTTTGTCGGGGACGCTCGTGGATCGCTTCCGCTTGAAGCTGCGGCGGCACCGAGGTGCCCGGCCCATCGGGGAAGACTGGCCGGAACTGTTGAAGGAACTCTGCCAAAGACTACGCGTGCGACGACGGGTCGCCTTGCTTCAAACCAGCGATGCCGTCATGCCCATCACTTGGGGAACGCGCCATCCGGTGATTCTGCTGCCAGCCGAAGCGAGCCAATGGCCGGCGGAACGGCGACGGCTGGTACTGCTGCATGAACTGGCTCACGTGAAGCGCCGGGATTGCCTCACCCAGCTCATCGGTCGCCTGGCCGGCGCAGTTTATTGGTTTAATCCTCTGATTTGGGTGGCAAACCGCCAGATGCGCATCGAACGTGAACGGGCCTGCGACGATTTGGTCCTGAATGCCGGTTTTAAAGCCTCAAACTACGCCGCTCACCTGGTCGAAATTGCCAGGAGCTATTCCCGCCAGCCGGCTCTCACGGGAATTGCCATGGCTCACTCCTCTCAGCTCACGAAACGGATTTCATCCATCCTCCAGGTTTCGCGTTCGCGTCAAGTGGGGCCGCTGGGACTGACGTGCATGTGGTTGGCGCTCGGGGCAGTGGTCATGGCGCTGGGAGGCAGTCAACCCGGCTCGCTCTTCAGCCCAGCGGTCGACTCTTCGGCGCTGCTCAAACAACAGCTCACACAATTGAAACTTTTTTCGGCTGCGAAACTGAAGCAGTCGCAGGAATTAGCAGCTCGCTCGGCCGAGCAGATTAACCCGGAGTTCCAGCGGTTCTTTACGGCGGCCACCGGTGGCGACTCACGGACGGTGACAAATATGTACGAAAGTTTTAAGAGAAGGCACCCGCAGTACTCACAGGGCAGTAATGAACCGGACCTCACCCTCAGCACGGCATATTGGTCGCCAGTGCTGGAAATCTGCCTGGCCTACGACCATGTCATCCGTTGCGAGCCGAAATACACGGCCGTGCTGGCCGACGGAATCATTGACTCCATTCCCACGGGCAGCATTTATTTTGGAGGCACCGACCCGGGGCGGGGTATTCCGACAGCTTTTGAGAAATCACAAATCGACGGCGAGCCGTTCTTTATTCTCACGCAGAATGCGTTGGCCGACGGGACGTACCTGAAATACCTCCGGGAAACCTATGGCAACAGGATTTACACACCCAGCGACGTCGATTCACAACAGTGCTTCGCCGAATACTGCGCCGACGCCGGGAAGCGCCTCGAGCACGATCGGCAATTCCCTTCCGAACCCAAACAACTGCGTCCCGGAGAAAACGTGCGGATGGAAAACGGCCGCTACGAAGTGACGGGCCAGGTTGCCGTGATGAGCATCAATGGTTTATTGACAAAACTGATCGTCGATCGAAATCCCACGCGCGAATTTTATATCGAGGAGAGTTTTCCGCTGGATTGGATGTATCCGCATTTAGAACCGCATGGCCTGGTGCTGCGGATTAACCGGGAGGCCATGATCCAACTGCCGGAGGAAGTTGTGACGCGGGACCGTCTGTATTGGCACAGCCGGGTGGCGGGCATGGTTGGGGGTTGGCTCACGCCCGACACCTCCATTAAGGCAATCGCGAACTTCGTCGAGTCGGTGTATGTGCAAAAAGACCTGGCCGCGCTCGCGGGCGATCCCCTCTTTGTTCGGAACGACTACGCCAAACGTACCTTTTCCAAATTGCGCAGTTCGATTGCTGGCGTCTATGCCTGGCGTGCGGACCACGCGTCCCAGGTTGCCGACACCCCGCGAATGGCCGCCGAGGCTGATCTTGCATTCCGCGAGGCATACGTTCTCTGTCCCTACAGTCCAGAGGCTCTGTTTCGTTACGCGACATTTTTGTCGCAACACCATCGCTCCGAAGAGGCGTTGCTTCTCGCGACTACGAGCCTGCGAGTGGAACCGAACAATGATCAGGTTCGGGCGCTGGTCAAAAGCTTGAAAAGCGCGGCGGTTCGCAGATAATGGTTTGCGAGGTCCGCACCTGCTTCCTAACGAGCCGCAGCCTCAGATCCGGACATTGAGCATTTGCCAGGTTGTTTTGATGTCTCTTTTCTGTGTTGTTGAATTGCGGAGGCGACGGTCGCTGAAGCTTCAGATTTCATGAAGAACCATTGTGATGGCTTAGTCAGATCCAGCTGGGAATGACTTCAAACCCGCCAGTGCTCCCAAGATGCTCTTTTGCACGGACGGGTTGAAAAGATTTCCCAGGTGACCGCCTTTCTCAAAAATGGTCAACTGGTCCGCTCCAAAGACCGATTTGAGCCACGCCAGGTCTTCCTCCGTCAGTAGAAAATCGTTCTGATTCGCGATTAGCCGGATGTTAGGGTTGGCCTTGAGGCCAGCAAGGTGCGTCCGCAGGCTACCGGCCTGTTCGAGTTTATCCGGCGCATTTAATTCAATTCCCCGGCTCCAATAATAGGGGATTAAAAACTTTTTTAAAAAATCCTCGTAAGAGTATTGCAGGATTTCCTGATAAAGCGCTGCCCGTCGGAATTTCCGGATGCGATGCTCGAGAATCCCCCGATTGTGTCGCTGTTGGCTGCTGAAAATGGCGTCTCGCAGGATCAGCCGGAAGGCCACGCCGATCAGAAACTTGGACTCGATGTCGCTGAAGGGGAGTGACGTTTGAGGGGTGAGCGAGTTCTTGGACAAGGCTGCGACCTTTAAGAAGGTGTTCTCGATGTTATCGGTTCGCTCCGCGGCGGGCCAAGCCATCGGCGCTTGGTAAAACTCATCCAATTTGGAAATGCCATAGATCAACCGAACCGGCGCATTGATGGCGACGTAGCGATCGAATTTAATCAAGGGCACTTCATCGGTCGATTCCGTGGCTGCCATGAACAAAGATTCGAATCCGCCCATGGAGTAGCCCATTAGAGCCTTGGATCCGAACCGATTCGGGTAGAGCTTTTCCAAGTGGCGCGCGATTTCGGTCAACGCCAGGTGCAAATCGTGAACATCGACCGGCATGTAGGCCGGGACCTCCACTGTGGATGCGTTTTGGATGAACTCGAAATTGAACGTGCTGCTGACGCATACAGCGGAGAAACCCTTCTGGTAAACCAGCTCTGCCAAAGCCAGCGCAGGTGCAGCCAAGCGATGCGAACCCAGTCCCGGGACGATAAAGACCACGGGGGCTTTTTTCGGTTGCAACCAAACCGTAAATTTTAATTTTCTGCCTGTGGCGGGAATCAGGACCGACCGGTTCTTGCCTCGGCTCGGGAATTCGGGGTCTTTGAAAGTGAAGAAGACGGATTCGAGCGTTTCGAGGGACGCTTCGTCCTGTTTTCCTTTCACTTGGAAATCGGCCACCCGATTCTCCCTGGCGAATGTCCAGGCGTACTGAATCTCGGAATAAGGATCCTGTTCGGTCTGACTGAAGCGCACGTACTCGCCAACGCTGTCGGAGAGATCGTTGTACGTCACCGCGTAGGCGAGATACGTGTAGGGGCCGAGCCAGGTTAGCGGATCGCTCGCGACGAAATCGTAGGGAGCAATATAGAGCAACGGATTGGCCGCGGTATCCGCAGCCAGACCAACGGTGTCGCGTTCGTTGCTGGGCCCAAAAACCGGCAGCATCAGGAAGCAGCTCGGATTCCAGCCCCACTGGCCGAAAGTCTGGCCAAAATCCGCGTCTGAATTCGGGATCTTCCATTTGCTGGCCACGTCGAAGAACCCAGCTAACCCAACGGTGGTATTACAAACAAACCGGTAGGATTCATCGCGCGCTCCATTCCATTTTCCCTGAAGCAGATTGTTGATCAATCGCCCAGGGTACGTGAGGTTCTTGCCAAAATTACCGATTCCGGTTCGGATCGGTTTGACCACTATAAATCGATAAACGCGGCTGGTTGGCTTAACGAAGTGGGTCATCAGGGCTTGGTTGAAGGCCCACATCACTCGATTGAACGGTTCGATAGGATCGGGAACGGATTTGGGCAGAACAACGCTCTCCGCTTTGGCGTCTGGCGTGGTCGTTTTGCGAGTTTGCGCCGGCGAACTTGTAACCAAGCTCCACGTCAGCACGGAGGTCAGCGCGATGCCTCCCGAAACGAAACGGTTCATTTGCTGATTCGACTTGTCGTCAGAAGTGGTCCACGGTGTTAAGCCTCGCGGCTCTCCGCGCTCGCTGCTGCTCGGGAGGCTTGGACCATTTGGTCATGCTTCGCTCCAGCGACGCCTTCTTCCACGAGCCGTTGATATCACTCCGGCCCCCCTCATCCTCGTCATCGTTAGAACCGCCAGGCACTCTGTGCCCGGTTGAGCCGGGCACCGGGTCCCAGCGTTCGGATTCGGGCACTGGTTCAGGTCGAGTCATCCGAACGTCAATTCCATTTTCTGATCAATCTTCATGCAACCGCATGATAAACCCGGAAACCTTTCCCGTCGCTAGGGGGGATTCCCCCCGACACTGTTGTCTTAGTTAGAGCGTGTTTTAGAATTCGGTTTGGAGTCCCGCCTTCAGGCTGTTTTGGCGCCGGGCCGCCTAAAGGCTGCCTAAAGGCGGGACTCCGAACCCATACTCCCGCGCCCAAGTCGGTATTTTTAAAACACATACTTTTCTCGGTTAGAATTCTGAAGGACTCACTTTGAGCCGGTAGAAACGGGTGGGGGCATTCGTCGTTGGATCCGTTACAGCTTGGGTTCCGCCGTCGCCAATAATTCCGCTGGTCAGATTCATCCAACTGGTGTTGAGAAGATTCGTGTTCCATTCAACCGCATAGAACCAGTTGGTCAAGGTCAGGAACGACAGGGCAACTCCGTTCTGAATGGAGATGGAATCAATCCTCGGCGGCGGTTCCGCGCTAATACCTAGCGCGAGGATTGCGCTTCCAGTTCCACCTTTGTTGCTGGCCCGCAGCGTCACGGCAAAGTTTCCAGTCACGTTTGGTAGCCCCCAGATCCGACCGCTGGCCGGAGCGAACACCAGCCCCGGCGGGAGCCCGACCGCAAAGAAACTCGTCGGATTATTCGTCGCGGTGATTTGGTAACTAAAACTTGCGGACCGGCTACCTGTTGCGGTGAGGGCGCTGGTGATGCCGGGGACGGGCGCGACACCATTGTAAATCACGATGGTCAGCGGGTTGCTCGTCGTGCCAGTGGAATTGGCGGCAGTCACCGCGACGTTGAAAGTGCCAGAATTCGTCGGCGTCCCGGTAATGGCTCCGGTTAGTGAATTCAAAATGAGCCCGCCCGGCAAACCGTTCTCGGTAAAACTGGTCGCGACGCTGCTCGCCTGCACCGTAAAATTAAACGGCGCGTTCAGCTGCCCATCGGCGGTGACGGAACTCGTGATCACTGGCAGAGGGAGTTTTACCGTTAGCGCGAGATTCCCATAGCCGACTCCGTTAGCATTGGTTGCTGCGAGTTGGATATTATAGGTTCCCACGATTGCCACCGTGCCGGATATGACGCCGTTGCTGAACGCCAATCCCGGAGCCAGCTTCAACGCGCCTAAGCCGGTAGGATTGCCGCTGGCAGTGATTTGGTACGTGAAAGGAGCGCCAGCGATGACCGAGGCCGAAGGCGCGCTGTTTATGACCGGCGCCCCCGTTGTCGCGCTGACGTTGACGGTCTTGTCCAGCGTCGTCATGTGCAAATCGTCAAATGCACGTAGAGTAAATGTGTAGTTGCCCGGCAGGTTTAAATTACTGACGGTTGTATTGGTCGCACCTTGATGGTCGAACAATGGTTTTGCTCCGGCAGGGGTTGTTTTGATCGCCCACCAATGGCGCAACGGCTGATTGGTCGAACCGCTCGTGATCGCCGAAAGGTGAACCACATTCGTCGGCAGCGTAACAGTGGCTGGCGAAGCCATAATCGAATTGATGACTGGTGGGGAACTTGACGGATTTACCGTGCAGCGGATTTGGGCCGTGAGGTCCGGGTGCCCCGGGTTGGTCACGTTGATTTGAAAAAGGTAATCGCCCGTCACGGTCATGTTGGTGACATTCGCCCGCAGGCTTACGAAGATATAGGTCGTGCTGCTGACGCCCGCGTTTGCTCCGGGCGGCTGGCTGACCAGGCTCCAGGTGCCACGCCCTGTGAAGTCACTGTTCGCGAGGTCCGCGATTCCGGCCTGCAGTACCGCGCTCGAGGTGGGTAATTCAATCGTGGCATCAGTAATGCAGCTCGGATTTCCAAAAACGAGCCCGTACGGCGCAGCGATTCGGAATCCAGTCTGCCCGAGCACAGGCTGCGGGTTGAAATCATAAACCGCCAGGTACACCTGTCTGGATGAAAGGTTCGTCCCATCACTCACCGCCACGTTGAATACGTAGGTGCCGGCCACGGTTAATCCGGTGACCAGCGTCGTGGCGGCATTGGCGTTCGCGAAGGCGGCGTTCGCCCCGGGTGGCTGATTCATCACGGACCAATGATACGTCAGTGCAGCGAGTTCAGGGTCGCTGGCGATTGCCGAAAGGGTTGCGGAACTCGCTGGAGCGACGACGTACCCTGGGCTGGCATCCCAGACTTCAATTGTGGGCGGCTGGTTTGTGCCCGCATAAGTATAGAGCGTGGTCACGGCGGAGCCACCCGCAACATTGGTCAATGTCAGCAAGCCGTCCGTTCCCACCGTGCGGACGCCAAGTTCCTGAAATGAAGTTGTGCCCACCCCGGCTTTCGACACGCCGTAACTTCCCGCTGGAAGCCCGCTCAGATTAACCGTCTGTGCCGATGATGACGTGTTTTCTATTACCGCCGTGAGGTTTCCGTTTTGCACGAAAGCAAGAACGCGAAGCAACGGATCGCTCGAAGCCGTGCCGACCCGCACTGCCCCGGGCCGCACGTAATGCATCAACTGGCGAAGCCGAAAATAGGTGCCGGAAGGCGTGAATCCTGTCAGCCCCGCAGTTGGAACCAGCGTGGCGTTTGCACTGTAGGCCACTTCCCAATAACTGACACCTCCCAGTGTCAAATCGCTGAATAAATCGTCAAACCCGGGATTGCCCATTTCGGTCTGCGCGGTCGTGAGTCCCTTCGCCTCGCCGAAGTACCGCAAATATGACCGGTATGGATCGGCGGTTCCATAATTATGATAAGAAATCCGGCCGACATAGGGCCACAGTTCGGCGTCATTCAAGACGGGTGTGACATAGTTCCAATCCGTCTGCGGGGCGACTGCCTCGGCGTATTGAATTTCCGTCGTAAGACCTTGGGCGGTCAGTCGTGGGCCGAGGGCCTTGATGTCGTCCGTCAATATGGCTGACGCCATGCTCGGTTCGTTATAGATCACCGCATAGGCGATATTGATCCCGTAATTGGTCTTCAAATAGAGTGAGCTGGCCCAGATTTGCTGAGCCCGCTCGCCCGGATGACTCATGACCCAAGGCTTTTGGTCCGAGGCGTGGGTTGGATACCCGGGACTGGAATAAAAGGAGGGTTGATATCCTTCGGCCAGAATCCGGTTTTGATAATGAAACAGGTACGCTGCCTCCCGCGCGCTGAACGTGTCGCTCTCGAACAGGTTCCAGTCAACGACATCGCAATCGCCGTTGTCCGTGCCGGTGCCATCGATGCGCGGCCCGACCTCCCAGGTTCGTGTTCCCGTCAACCCCAGGTCGTCCGTCAGAAAATCCAGGTATTGGTAATTGACAGCATCCGCCAGAGTTGGAGGCAGAAACGCCTCCGCCCCGCCGGTGCCGCCCAGCACGCCTCCACCGTGTCCCCATCCCGCGATAGTCTGAAACTGTTGGGCCGGTTGAACAATTACCTCAGCGCAAAATCCGCGGCAACACCCCGCCAGCAGGCCGGTTAAAAGGAAGAAACGTTTCAACGGAGCGGACGGCGTTTTCAGGCTGAAACAAGAATGCTTTGCCATCGCGTTAAACTATCAGTTGGTCGGATTCCGGCATCAACCCATTTCGCAAACGACCCCACGCTCAGCCATTGACGTGGGCGCAAGTCCTCCGGGATTTCGCCCGGCAGCTAAAGGTTGTCGCCCGTGCGCCGGGGCGCGGGCTTGCAGCCCGCAGAGATCCAGGAACTGGATATGGCGCTGAAACGGGTCTAGCTCTCGCGAGTCTCTGCGGGCAGGGATGCCCGTGCGCCGGAGCGCGGGCTTGCAGCCCGCAGAGATCCAGCAACTGAATGCGGCGCTGAAACGGGTCTAGCTTCAGCTGGCTCTCGTGAGTCTCTGCGGGCAGGATGCCCGCGCGCCGCGATTAACAGGGTCCCCAAACCGCACGCATTGAGGATCGAGTTTGACATTCTCCATTGACTACATTGTTTTCGGCTCGACCGTTCCCGTGGTCAAACAGTATGTTCGCGCCTCATGATCGAGGTGAACTATGGATGAGCTGTTAAAGCTTTTGCAGGCCAATGCCCTGGAGTCGCCGGAAAACCTGGCGCGGATGCTGGGCGTTACCGCCGCCGAGATCAGCGCCCGGATTCAAGATTACGAGAAACGCGGAGTGATCCGTGGGTACCAGGCAATTCTAAATGAGGAACAGCTCGGGGTCGAAAAAGTTACCGCCGTCATCGAAGTTAAAGTGACGCCGCAGCGTGAAGGCGGTTTCGACACCATCGCGCAGCGCATCAGCCGGTTTCCGGAAGTGACTTCAGCGTACCTGATGAGCGGAACGTACGATTTGCTGTTATTCGTTGAAGGACGCACGCTGCGGGAAGTGGCCAGTTTCGTGAGCGAGCGGCTTTCGCCCCTGGAAGGTGTGTTATCCACCTCAACCCATTTTATGCTCAAGCCGTACAAGCGGTTCGGCGTGTTGATGCAACAGGAGACTCCCGATGAACGCCTCAGTGTCTCTCCGTAATCGTCTCAACACCACCGTCCGGGACATTCCGCGGTCCGGCATTCGCGACTTTTTCGACATCGTCTCGACGATGAAGGATGTCATCAGCCTGGGAATTGGCGAGCCGGACTTTGACACGCCCTGGCATGTGCGGGAATCGACCGTGTTTGCCTTGGAACGGGGCGCCACCCATTACACGAGCAATTTCGGGTATATCGAACTGCGGCGCGCCCTGGCTCGGTATGTCGGCAAGATCTTCGGCGCCGAGTACAATCCGGAAAATGAGATCCTCATTACCGTAGGAGTGAGCGAGGCGCTGGACCTGGCGCTGCGGGCGTTGCTCAACCCGGGCGACGAGGTCCTGTATCACGAGCCGTGCTACGTGTCGTACCGGGCAACAATTCTCTTCGCGCAAGGTGTGCCGGTGGCGGTCGAAACGAGACCGGAAAAGGGATTCCGGCTCACGCGGGCCATGCTCGAGGCGAAAGCCACGTCCCGGACCAAGGTCTTGATGCTGAATTTTCCGAATAATCCGACCGGCGCGATCATGAGCCGCGCCGATCTGCTAGACATTGCCGCTTTCGCCTGCGAACGCGACCTGCTGGTGATCACCGATGAAATTTACGGCGAGCTGACGTATGACGCGCCCCATACCAGTATTGTAAGTTTGCCGGGGCTGCGTGAGCGCACGGTATTCCTGCACGGATTCTCCAAGGCGTG
This sequence comes from Verrucomicrobiia bacterium, assembly GCA_035651635.1. Taxonomy (GTDB): domain Bacteria; phylum Verrucomicrobiota; class Verrucomicrobiia; order Limisphaerales; family UBA8199; genus JANXQE01. Next base: position 41,354 of record DASRFK010000101.1, read on the forward strand.
GGCGATGACCGGGTTTCGACTGGGTTATGCCTGCGGCCCGGCCGAGTTGATCGAGGCGATGATGAAGATTCATCAATACACCATGCTCTGCGCTTCGTCGCTCAGCCAGAAAGCCGCCGTCGAGGCGTTGGCCCGGCCCGAGACCGATGTCGCGGAAATGGTCAACGAGTATCGCCGGCGACGCAATTTTTTGGTCGGCGCCTTTCGAGATCTGGGAATCGAATGCCACCAGCCGTTGGGAGCGTTCTATGCTTTCCCGAGCGTCAGCCGGTTCGGGCTTTCCGCCAGAGACTTTGCCTTGAGATTGTTGCACGAAGAAAAAGTGGCGGTTGTGCCCGGGACGGCGTTTGGGGATTGTGGGCAAGGTTTTGTTCGCTGCGCCTATGCCACCAGTCTGGACAATATCAAAGAGGCAGTGAAACGGATTCAGCGCTTCATATCAAAACCCTTGAAGGTCTAACCCGGAACGCTGGAGTCGGAAAAGAGCTTGCCCCTTCCATGAACCATCGTTCCGGAGACACAACCAGGGAATGAATCGGAATCGTGATTCGCTCCAAATTTGCGGGGGCCCGGCGGCGATTCGCGGCAATTCTGGCACCTTTTGGGTGGGGTGCTGTGGAACATTTGGGCATTTACCAGAGGTCTGCACTGCGTTGCAACCTCCGACTACTTTTTGGCAACCCTCGCAGGTTGCTTCATCGTTTTGCGGCGCTGAAGTAGTCATAAAACACGGCCGCCAGTTGGGCTCCGTAATCCTCCCAGTGCTTGGCCGTCGGGTAATCCTTCAGGCCTTCGATCCAATTGCAGTTGAATTCGTGCACCGCGGCGTCGATGCCGTATCGACTCAGCCATCCTTCGCCCAGAGAACCGGAATTTCGGAACCCTTCCTGGGTGCTGCCTTCGCTAAACCAGGTATACTGGCGAAGGAGGCGCTCGAGCACCGCCATTCGCTCCAGGTAGGGCTTTAGTCCAGGGCCTTCCCCGCGGCTCAATTGAAGTTTGCCCGCGCCGTCATTGTGCAATTCGAGGGCGAGTTCGGGTGCTCGTCGCTCACGTATCCTGGCCTCCAGCCATTGCTCAAGCGCGTAGCTCTCGGGAGCCAAAACCGGATCGGCCGGCCGGTTCCAATCGCGATTGAGATCTTTGCCGTGGAAATTAAACCGGGTACGACCGCCGGCAACTGCGTCTTTGTTCGCCATGGGCAGCACATAAAGGCAGTAGCGGCTCAGCCAGGCGCGGGCGAGTTCGTCGTCGACCAGCAGGCGTCGGATCAGGCCTTCCACGACCCAACTACCGCCCGCTTCCCAGGCATGGGCCCGCGCTCGCACAAAGACGCGATGAGGGGCCTGCGGGCTGCCAACCCGGACTATCTCGAGCGCTCGGCCTTGAACGGTTTTGCCGATCTGTTCGATTTGCACGTGTGGATTGTTTGTTATGGAGGCCAACAGTTGCTCGAGGTCGGACAAACGATAGGGCTCAACGCGCGCCACATAGAGTTTTGGTCCGGGCATTTCCACTTCCAGCCGGACCCGGTTTTCAGGAAGGCTTTGCAAGGGGACGCTTGTCCAGGCGCGACCGTCGGTCGAAATCACCGCTGTTTTGAGCTCGTTAGCGATTGAAGCGGCTTGTCCGTTCCACACGTTATCCAGGTCTTTGAATTCCAGGGTGAATCGGGACCCGGCCACTGCTTGGAGCAGGAAATGAAAGTGACCCGCGGCGCGGTTTGGCGACGAGCGCTCGTGATCGTAAAGCAGGTGGATGTCGATGGTGCCGTCCGGTTCGAAATCGTACCAAAGTGGCGAAGCATTTTCGAAACTGGTGTCGATGAACTCCAATCTGCCTGGAGCAGAAACGGACCCCGCGACCGAGTTAATCGGCCTGGCCGGGACCGAGATTGGCGAAACGGGAACGTGGGTTGCAGGAGTTTGCCGCACCGGCTCCGCGGCCCCAGTTGTCATGAGAGCGAAGGACGCCGTCCAACATAGGCCGCACCGAAACAAAACGGGGTTCATTGGGGACAGCGTGCAACAGCCAGTGCAGCTGGTCACGCAAGTACTCAACTGATCAATTGATAAACTGATAACTGATAGGAATTTGCTTTTGGGGTGCTCCTTGCACTGAACGTTCGCGAGTAAGGTCTTCGTGGCGCGAGATTTGCTGTGCAATCGGGCAAAATCGCAAGGCTTGTTGTCCGTTTGCGACCGGGTTGAACCATCGCAACGGGTCGAATGCATGGACACTGTGGGCAGAGTATTTCGAGTCTGGCCCTATGAGCGACAAAGACACCTTTAACCAATTATTGGAAGCCATGGCCGCGTCCGGGCCAGGGCTTTCCGACTTGTTGTTCATTCCGGGACACCCTCCCACGGTGAATTTCTGCGGGCGCCTGCATCCCTTCAAGGGGAACTTCGTGGACTCGGTAGTAGAGCCGCAATTCACCGAGCAGTTAGCGTCCGTTCTGTTGGGGGGTAATGAACCGCTGGCGGCAGACTTGCGAAGCACCGGTTCATGCGATTGCGCCTACGCGTTGGCCGGCATTGCGCGATTCCGGGTCAATATTTACCGCCAGATGGGACATCTGGCGATTGTCATGCGCAAGCTCCCGAACCGTATTCCTACTTTGGAACAGCTTGGCTTGCCGCCCATCTTTGGGGAGATCGTCAAAGAACGCAATGGCATCGTTTTCGTCACCGGCGCTGCAGGCATGGGCAAAACGACGACCGTGGCGGCCATTCTCAATGAAATCAACCGAACCGAAGATATCCACATCATAACGCTGGAGGACCCGATTGAGTATTTGCACGCGCCTAATCGAGCAAGTTTCAGCCAGCGCGAACTGGGGAAAGACTTCTTCAGCTATGCCGCGGGGTTGCGAGCGGCGCTGCGCCAGGCTCCGGGGGTGATTCTGGTCGGGGAGATTCGGGATCGGGAAACGATGGACGTGGCGCTGACGGCCGCCGAAACGGGCCATTCGGTTTTCGCGACGTTGCATACGATCGACGCGGGTCAAAGCATCAACCGCATCCTCGGTTTATTCGACAAGGCTGAGGAGTTGCTGGTTCGCCAGCGTCTGGCGGACACATTACGTTGGGTGATCAGCCAGCGATTGGTTAACAAGATTGGCGGCGGACTGCAGCTGGTGACCGAAGTGATGGGCAGCAATCTTCGGTCGCGGGAGGCCCTGCTGCTGGGTGAGTCCGATATGAGGAACTTGCATGAAATCATTGAGAGCGGCGGCAAAGCTTTTGGTTCGCATAGTTTCGAACAATCACTGCTCAAAGCGTATTTGACCGGGCTGATTACCGAAGAAACGGCGATTCGCCATTCGACGCATAAGAATAAAATTCGACAGATGCTGGATCATTCGAGACACCTTCAGGAGCGCAAAAGTTGACGATCAATAAGCATCATTGGAGGCGGCTGTTCCATTGAGCGGATTACCGAAGTACGGAGTTCAATGGCACCGGGATTACCACGCCCGCCGGTATTGAACCGGCGGCTGCACCGCATCTGTTTGACCCAGAATGTTAGCCGCCACGCGTGGCCAATAAGGTTCGCGTAAAAATTCCCGGGCCATTAAAACGATGTCCGCGCGACCGTTACGAATAATTTCGTCGGCGTGTGTTGGCTCGGTAATGGCGCCCACGGCCGCGGTCGCAATGCCGGCTTCGCGCCGGATGCGCTCGGAAAAAGGGACCTGGTAACCAGCGCCGACGGGAATCTTCGCATGGGGCGCGGCTCCGCCCGAACTGCAATCAATCAAGTCCACCGCTTCGGCTTTCAATCGTGCAGCCAACTGGATGCTTTGCTCGATGTCCCAGCCTCCTGGCACCCAATCCGTGCAAGACAGGCGCACCGCAAGCGGAAGCCTGTCCGGCCATACCGCGCGCACGGCACGAGCGGTTTCCAGCGGGAAACGGATTCGGTTCTCGAAAGCGCCGCCATAACGATCCATGCGCTGGTTGCTCAATGGCGAGAGAAACTCATGAGCGAGATATCCGTGGGCGAAGTGTAACTCGAGCCATTCCACGCCCGCGGTCAGCGCTCGTTTGGCCGCGGCGACAAATTCAACCTGCACGCGCGTAATGTCGGCCTCGCTCATCGCGTGTGGAACTTTTGTCAGGCTACCCCCGAAAGCCAAGGCGCTGGGCGCAATCGTTGGCCAACCGCCAGCGTCGTCTGCGAGCGAAGCGTCGCCCGCCCACGGAGGCGAGGTCGAGGCCTTGCGACCGGCATGCGCGAGCTGAATCCCCGGCACTGCCCCTTGCTGTTTGATAAAGCGATTGATGCGAGCAATCGGTTCCAAATGCTTATCCGCCCATATTCCTGCGTCGGCCGGGGAAATTCGGCCCTCGGGCGATACCGCGGTGGCCTCCGCCACGACGAGGCCGGCGCCTCCCACAGCACGCGAACCCAAGTGCACCAGATGCCAATCGGTCGCCACACCATCCTCCGACGAATACTCGCACATGGGCGAAACGCCGATGCGATTGCGCAAGGTGATCGACTTCACTGTGAATGGTTGAAAAAGATGTGCTGGTCCGCTTGAATTATTTGTCATCGCAATGCCAATATAGCCGTGTTGTTCGCTACGACCCAGGTCGAAGGGGGCGGGAATGCGAGTGGATAACACTGGAAGTCTCTCTCACTCTATTAGGCCGCTCTATGGTCAAGAAGTTTACGCAGGCCAGGCACCTGATGTGCTTTGTTCTGACCCGAATGACACTTAGATAAGACCCAAAATTTTCTGACGCAAAGGCTTGCGCCGACTGACACCGCTCGGTTCCAGGAACTGGCTTATCGATTCGACAGAGTCTCTCGGGCGGGCCGGGTTCACAGGTTTCAGACCCGGAACCACTTCCAGATTCGTGTCCGAACCTCCCCTCGACATCGGACGTTGGAGGAATGCAAGAAATCCGCAGTGCCAGCACCGAACTTTTAACGAGCGACGGCCTTCGGGAGCTGAAACACTTAATCCAAATGGCCTATGAGGAACACGAGCAAATAAGCACCGAGTCGTTAAAGGCCACGCGGGAGGAAGCCCGCACATCCAAACGATTTAGGTCCTGGAATAACGGCATGGTTTTAAGACGGCTCTTCAAGGGCTCGTTTGAAGTTCGGCGAGCGGAGGCTGAAATCTCAAGTGCCAGAAAGTGCGAACTAGAAGAACAGCTCCGGCTTACAACCATCGCGACACAGGTCGAGCTGGCACCGCGGGTGAAACGGACACGTTGCATCGAAGGGGTGGCGGCAGGGTAGTTAGCTCACAGGGATTCGAGCAGTCAGAGTGATGGAGCGCTAATCCAGCCGAGTTCTCCAATAACCGGGCTCCTTTTTGCAGTTCATCACCGCCAGGATAAGCACGACCTCCGGTTGATTCACGTAAATGACCGCGAACGGAAACACGGTGGAAAAGTGTCATCTGGCTGGCGGGTCAAAAACCCGGAAAAGGTCGGGCTGCCGGCAAACGGTATCAATCAGCCGCTCGATTTCGTCATAAAAGCGGCCGCCCAACTCCTGTTGAATATCCGCGTAGTATTGGCCCGCCGCGGTATATTCTTCCTCGGCGAGCGGATGAAACCGGTAGGGCTTCACCGCCCTACAATTCTTCGGACTTTAGCTGAAACTTCCGGCCCGGGAATAGTCTGCACCCGTCCCGTCTCGATGTCGGCAAGTCGCTGTCGAACTTCCTTTTTCCAGCTTTCCTCGATGTCGGCGCCGAGGTTGAGCTCCTGGGACAGCCGGTCAACCAGCTCAGCCACCTGCGCTGTGGGCAGCTGGCGAGCTTCCTCGACTATTTGATCGAGCGTCATCGGCATGGATAAAATCTACTCGATCGCGCTCAAACCTCAAGATTCAAAAAAGGCGGGCTGTTGCCAGCCCGCCTTGGTGAGGTGATTTGTGGTTAAACTAGGGCTTGGGCGGTTCTTTGTCGTCCTGCTTGGTCGCTTCGTCAGCAGCGTCAAAGGCATGCTGGAGGGCCACCAGGTCTTCGCCCGGTTTCAAAGCATCCAGCACGGCCTGTTCGGCTTTGAGCTGTTCGGGCGAGTAGTTCGCCGCTTTGATGGACAGACCGATTCGGCGATCCGCTTTGTCGATCTTGATGACGCGAGCGGTGACTTCCTGGCCGACCTTGAGAACGTTTTTGATCTTGTCGACGCGCTCCTCGCTGATCTGGGAGATGTGAACCAGACCATCAATTTCGTGCTGCAGCCCGATAAAGGCGCCGAAGCTAGCCAGCTTGCTGACCTGGCCGGTGACGAGGTCGCCCACTTTGTAGAGCTTATCGATATTCTCCCAGGGATCGGTCGAAAGCTGCTTGAGACCGACTGCAATACGCTGATTGGACTTGTCGACTTCGAGCACGACCGCTTCAACCTCATCACCCTTCTTCAAGACTTCGGAGGGATGATTGATTTTGCGAGTCCAGGAAATATCCGAAACGTGGATCATGCCATCGAGGCCCTCTTCCAACTCGATGAAGGCGCCGTAGCTGGTGAGGTTGCGGATCTTGCCTTTGACCTTTGTGCCAGGCGGATATTTCTCCTGGGCGCGGTCCCAAGGATTGGCTTCGAGCTGGCGCAGGCCCAGCGAGATCTTCTGCTCCTCACGGTTGATGCCGAGCACGACCGCCTCGATTTCCTGCTCCTGCTTGAGCATATCCGAGGGTTTGGCCACGCGCTTGGTCCAGGACAACTCAGTAACGTGAACCAATCCTTCGACACCCGGTTCGAGCTCGACGAAGGCCCCATAGGGTACCAGGTTGACGACTTTGCCTTTGACTTTGGCACCGACCGGGTACTTCTGCTCGATGCTGTCCCAGGGATTGGCCAGCTTCTGTTTCAAGCCGAGACTGACGCGTTCCTTTTCGCGGTTGATATCGAGCACCACCACGTCGATGTCCTGGCCGACTTTGAGCAGTTCTGACGGATGGCCGATGCGGCCCCAGCTCATGTCGGTGATATGCAGCAAACCGTCGATGCCGTTTAGGTCGATGAAGGCCCCGAAATCGGTGATGTTCTTGACCGTGCCTTTGCGGATATCGCCGGGGGTCATCTCGGTGAGCAGTTTCTGACGGCGCTCCATCCGCTCCTGCTCGATGAGCTCGCGGCGGGAGAGAACAATGTTTTGCCGCTCCTGGTTGATCTTAACGACCTTGAAATCGTAGGTATTACCGACGTACTGCCCGAGGTTCTTGGGCGTGGTGACGTCGATTTGGGAGGCGGGGAGAAAGGCTTCCACACCGATATTGACCAGCAAGCCGCCTTTGACGATGGCTTTGACTTTGCCGGCAATGGTGCCGCCTTCATTGCAAATGGTCAGGATGCGTTCCCAGTTTTTCTTGAATTCGGCCTTCTCCTTGGAGAGAACGACCATGCCTTCTTTGTCTTCGAGCTTCTCGATCAGGACATCGATTTCATCGCCGACCTTGACAGTTTTGATATCTTCAAATTCGCCTCCGGAGATAACTCCTTCACTTTTGTAGCCGATGTCGACCAGGACTTCCTTGGGACGAACTTCGATGATGGTGCCTTTGACGATATTGCCTGCCGCAAAGGGCAGGGCGCCCCGTTGCCTCAGGGCTTCTTCCATTGTGAGCATAATTAAACTAACGGACGAACGACAAACCTAAGGGAGACTTGGTCAGCGCGCGGCTTACCGAGCTCCATTGCCTAACGGGACCAGACGTTGCGGTGGCAACGGAGGTTGAGGGTTAGGTTCCAGGTTAACTTCACTTTCTCAGCCCCAATGAACAATCCGCACACGCGGCGTTCGGGCGGCGTAAACATAGGCTTCCGACCCTCAAAATCAAGTAGAATATGACCGGGTGTGTTCGGAGTCTCGGCTTCAGCCGGACAGACGCTCGAGAGGGGAGACTGTTCAGATTGGAGGGGCGATTCGCATTCAGATATCTGACCGCCTAAAGGCAGACTCCAAACCCAAATGCGGCGTTCCGTCTTGAATCTGCACTGGATTCGCTTCAGCATGCCTGGATGGAACCCCACCCAAGCAACGACGGTGGTGCTCGGTTGAAGGAATCGCAACAGGATTTGGTTGAAACCTTTTCGGACGGTGTCGGGTTCTAACTGAAGATTCCGATATGAAACCCCTTGGCTTTGTTCTCGAACTTGGCTTGGCCATGGCAACGCTGCAGGTGCAGGGCCAAGTAGTCATCAACGAGATATTTTACCATGCCCCGGACGACATAGCCGATCTCCAGTGGGTGGAGCTCTATAACACCAGCGACCAGGCAGTGAATCTTTCGGGTTGGCGGCTGAGTAAAGGGGTGAAGGTCGAGTTCGGACCCGGAGCCACCATTGAACCCCATGGGTATACAGTAGTTTGCAAAAACAAGCAGCGGTTCCAGGAATTCTATAAGGCACCGGTTGCCGCCGAGTTTAGCCGCAGCTTTAAGCACAACGGCGAACGGCTCGAACTGAGGAACCCCGCGGGAAAAGTGGTCGACAGCGTGGAATTTGGCAATCGCGCGCCGTGGCCGCACGGCCCGGATGGTCGCACGGCTTCCCTCGAACGGATTTGCCCCACCGCACCGGGAAAGCTTGCCGAGAACTGGACCGGTTCGCCCTTGTCGGAAGACGCCACGCAGCCCGGCGGCACCCCGGGCGAGAAGAACGCCGCCTTCTCTGCGAGCCTGCCGCCGGTGATCAGCGAGGTAACGTTCCCGTCACACAGTATCGCGCCGGAGCAGCCGATCCCGATCGAGGCAAAGGTGCAGTGCAAAACCGAATTGAAACAAGTGGCTTTGTTGTACCGTGTGCTTGGGCCTGGGCTTCTCGGCGACGAAAAAGAGGTGCCCATGACCAAAGGCGCCACGGAGTCGCGCTACGCCGGCAGCATCCCTGGGCAGCTGGCGGGGCAAGTCGTGCGATTCCGGATTCGAGCCGTCGATCAACACTCCGCCGAACGGATCTACCCCAGCCCGACCGAGGTGCGCCCGGCGGTCTCGTGCCTGGTCTTCACCAACGTGGTTCCGGGCAAGATTCCCCTCGGGTACATCATTCATGCCGATCCGAGTGAATCACAGAGCGCCCTGCGACTGGTTCGCACCGGAGGTTCGATTGACCCAACCACTGCGGAAGGCCAGGGCCGATATATGGCACAGATGGAATTTCGCGGCGCGCTGGACCTGCCTTCACTTTGGGCGGCACTCACGTTGTCCAACTGCGAACCAGCTGACCTGGAAAAGCTACGTCCCATATTCCGGCAGCAGGAACGCGAGTGCAACTTGCTCGAAGAAAAGGCCCTGGCGACGGCAAATCCGCAAGAACTCGGCCGTAAAATACCCGAACTGGTCCAACCATTTAAAGTCGCCATGGGCGAGTCGCTTAAACCTCTGCTGAGTTCAGAGCAGACCAAAGCGTACGATTCCTGGCGGGGTGGAGGGGCTGGAAACCGGGGAATGGGCGACCCCGCCGTGATGCTGCGACAGTTCGTGCGGCTGGAGCCGGATTACCTGCACCTCGCGACTCGCACTAACCTCACCCCAGCGCAGGTAAGTGACCTGCGCGCGCTCTACCGGGACGCCATCGAGCAGCGTGATGCGATGGTGCCGGACGTGCGGCGTATCATGAGTAACCGGGATCCGCAGACCCAGGCTGAAGGCGAGAAACTCCAGGCCAAGGCCGAAGGCATTTCCGCCGGGGTAGACAAGAAACTAAAAACGATTCTGACGCCGGCGCAATCGCGGCAGTTCCTGGCGTGGAAATCGTCGGAACAGCCGCCATTCATGCGCCACGCGCGCACCAAACCGGTCGAGCCGGCGTTGGGCGACTCCGCGTTTGTGTTCGTGGATCCTAAGACACACGAGGCGAAGCTTTTTGATTTTGTGCGTATCCCCGAGCGCAGCGGCGGGTGGAAAGTGCATTTCGGCAAGGACCAGCAATGGAACGATATGACCGTCGCGGACATTATCTTCGAGTCAAAGGAGCGTTGGTTGCTGGCTGAGCCGCTGGCTTACGACCTGTACCATCGGGCGGGCGTTGCGGCCTGTCGCACCGATTTCATCCGGCTTAACGTCGACGGCCAACCGGCTGGTTATTACCTCTTGATCGAACAGGTCAATAAGGCGTTCTTCCGACACATCGGCTTGCGCGACGACGGCAATTTATACAAAGCCAATTGGACGGGGAACGGCTTGGTCGGGCAGCATGACAAACATATCAACCGCCGCGAAGGCCACGAAGATTTGGTTCACCTGGTGGATCAGCTTGAAAAGACCAAGTCCCAACCGGAGGAGCAGTGGGCTCTGATTCGCCGCGAGTTCGATGTCGAACAGGTCCTGACTCACTACGCGGTGAGAATGCTGATTTCAGATTGGGACGGTTTTTTCAACAACTACTGGCTATATCACGACGTGAACGGGACAGGCAAATGGACGTTTTATCCATGGGACGAGGACAAGACCTGGGGTGAGTACGACGGCTGGGAACAACCGGGTCCGCTCTACAACATGCCGTTGACCTACGGAGCTGAAGGCGATTACCCGCCGGGGGAGACCGGCGGGAGGCCTTCGACCAGCTACGGTTTTCGAGCGTGGTGGAGGGCGGGTGGTTATGTTTCACGACCGTTATTGGCCAACCCGACTTTTCGCAGCCTGTTCCTGGCGCGCGTAAAAGAATTGCTCGATACGGAGTTTACCCAAGACCGCCTCTTTCCCTTAGTTGATTCTTTTCGCGATCGCTTGCTGGAAGAAGTGCGCTATCGCGCCCGGATCAAAAAGGAGGATCCCGCGGGAGATGAAAAACGGTTTGAATCGAACCTGGCTTCTCTAAAGGAGTTCATCACTAAACGCAGGGCATGGCTGGCCGAGCAGAAGGAAATTCAGAGCGCCGGCGCGTTGGACCGAGCTTTGCTGAGATGACGTTGGTAATGGGCCGTCTTGAATCCTGGCGATGACTCGGTTTCCGAATGGCCTCGGCAGCTTTGACATCGCCTAGGATCCTCGACGTGGCGCTTGTTCAAGGCGTGGCCGGAGCGTGGTCGATCACTCGGAAAAAGGCGGCCGAGTTGGTCATGGACAATACGATACCGAGATTAGTGGTGGTGACTAAGTTCGACCAAGTGGAATCGGCCAGACTCGTCTTTTGTTGAATGAGGTACGGTGGCGTGCCGCCAACCAGGGTAAGTGCCAATCCACCGGGATTGCGGGAGACGGACATAATACGAAGGTAATTGGCCGGCGCAATGCTGCCAAACAGGCCGTGCGTTTCTCCTGCGGGTCCGGCGGTGAAATACAGGACATTGGGGTCGCCACCCTGGCCGCCATTGCCAAATTCAATGGCCCACAATCCGTTAATGGTAATAGGCGTGCCAGTGGCGTCGGCCAGTCTGCCCAAGAAGGCACCGGTCGCCGGGTCAAACGCGTTAATAGCGCCATCACCGAAATTGCCAACCAGGAACGCGCCGGGATAAGCGCCAAACGTCAAGGGCGCCATCGCCATGCCCCAGGGAGAATTTAGCGGTCCGGCCGTGATGAGCCGATTAGTGAGGTTGCCGTTCAGGTCATACACATCGATGAAGCCGTGGCCGGGTCCCGGCGTATCATCGTGTGCATCACTGTCCTGCTGGGCGTAGGTGACATAGAGTTTGTTATTGAAGGGTGCGATGTTAAACGGCGCGTAGTTGGTTGGCATGTCCGGATCGACGAACGCGCCGGCGCGCACGACCGGGGCGAATTTGCCATCAAACACGTCCACCGTGCCGGCGTGGAAATTCGCGGCGTAAAGCTGGTTGGATGCCACAGCCAGGCCCTTGTAAACCGCGCCGCTGGCGGAGTTGTCGACCGCCAGAACGGCATTGGTGCCGCTGCCCCAGGCGGCGATGGTTCCGTCCTCGGTGGCGAAAATGAAACGGCTGGCCTTTCCGCCGACAGTGAAATTTGTGGTGCCATTGAAGATGACCCCGCTAGGCGCGGACGGACCGGTTGCCCCTGGTGGTGTCGGAATGGTTACCACCAGCGCCTGAACACCGCCGGTGCTGTTATACAAAGTCGAGAGTCCGGTGTGGTTATCCGAGATCCAGAACGGGCTGGTCGAACTGAAAGCCAGTCCCCAGGCATTGACCAGATTGGTGTCGACCAGATCGGCCTGGCCCGGCTGATCGGAGACCAGATTGCGTTGCACGAAAGTGTTCTCCTGCAGAGGAACGATCTTCATCACTTTGCCGGCGCTTCCCGACGGGCCAAGATTGGTCGACCCCAGGACATAAAGTTCTCCATCGGCGTCCTGGCCAAACCCCTTCAAGAAGATGCCCATTGGCCGATCGGTACTGCCAATAAGGAATTCCGTCATTTGGCCCCCGTCCACATAGAATAGTCTTCCCAAATTGGTCGTACCCAGATCCCCAGTCACATACTTTCCTGCCAGACCCCGAATGACTTCCCCGCGATAGAGAAAGCCGCCGATGATCGCGTCGCCCTCGTCGTGGTCGTACTCGGCGATGGGATCAATAAGGCCCGGCGGGACCTCGCGCTGCGGCACGCTGGTGACAAAGCCGTCGTTGGTGCCGTTCGCGTCGAAATAGAAGCTGCCTTCTTTGACGGACCAGCCGAAGTTTCCGCCTTTTACCACTTTATCGACTTCCTCGACGTCGTTTTGACCGACGTCGCCGACATATAAATCGCCGGTTTGCAGGTCGAAGCTGAAGCTGTACGGATTTCTGAAGCCGAACGCGTAAATCTCCGGTAAGAATCCTGCCTGGCCGACAAACGGATTGTCGGTGGGAACGCCGTACTGGCCGTTAGCCGAGGTGCGGGCATCGACGTCAATGCGATTAATTTTGCCCAGGATTTTGGTCGTGTCCTGGCCATTGCCTCCCGGAGAGTGGCCCGGGCCCTGATCGTCCGCCGCACCGCCATCGCCGACGCCAAAATACAGGAACCCGTCAGGACCAAAGCGCATTGTTCCGCCGTTGTGATTGAATTGCGGCTTGTCCAGGCGCAGGATCTCGCGGCGGCTCGCAATGTCCACCCGGTTTGGGTCCGCCGAATCAATCTTCCATTCGGCGATGACTTGTTGATGGTCGTTGGTGTTGCCGTCGGTATAGGTGATGGGAAAATCCGCCGTTGGGCCGTTAGGTTCGGAAGTGTAGGTATAAACGAAGGGGAATTGAGCGAAATTTGTGTGCAAGGCCAGGCCGACCAGGCCGCGTTCGTCGTATCCTGGGTTGATCTGCACGAGGCGGGCGCGCACGTCCAGCAAAGGATTGGGCAGCAGCTTGCCGTTTTGGATCACGTAAACCAGACCGATCTGATCGTAAACAAACTGGCGTCCACTGCCGTCATCCGGCACGGCCATGCCGATGGGGGCCACCAATCCGGAAGCGACGGTCTGCAGGTCCACTCGGAGGCTGCCCTTGGGGATTTTGGCGGGAATCGGATCGAGGATACGATTCGTATCAGGCGGCGGATTGGTATTCGTGTTTCCGCCATTGACGATCACCGTACCGACCATGCCGAGGAATTGATGGAAATTACAATGGTACGGGAACGTCCCGGCGTTGGTGAAAGTCTCGGAGCAGGTGGTTGCCACCGCGTTGGGCCCGCAGAACGGGTCGGTCCCATCGCCAGTCACGGTGTGAAAGCCGCCCGCATTGGTCCACACGACGGTGTCGCCGACCTGGATGGATACTGTTTGTGGCGTGAAGGAGAAGTTTTGAAAGACGACGTTGGTCGTCATGGCCGAGGCCGTGCCGGCTAGCCCCAGCCAAACGGCCAAAGACAACCCGAATAACCAACTAGAGCAAGCCTGGTTCCGTTGGCCGGTTTTGCTCCTGTTGCGCTGACTGATTGCTTTCAAAAAAGTAAAGGGTCCAAAAAATTTGTTCATTGTTTTTGTTCCTAATTAATGCAGACCTCGAGCCTGTCCCGTTTACGTTCGTCCCTTCATCCACATCGACTTCGATTGTAAGAGTCTCCAGCCCCGGTATGGTTCCCAGAAAATATTGCGAGCTTACCATTATTTCTATTGCGCTCGATGCGTCCGCAAGCCGCCTGGCTCACGTTTGCGCTGCGCGCGGCAGGGGGAAAGGCAGCGCTGCCGTGAATTACCCGGGAAATCGCTATTGGCAGACGGCGGATTTTTGCTCTAATGCGGCAATGAAACACCCGAGCTCAACTTCCTTGTTACTTTCTCTGCGTTGCGGCGTGAATCTTTGCTCTTTGAGGAGCGGGCGAGCTGCCGCATGAATGCGGCGTTCCGGGATCGACGGACTACCGCGTGAAGGTTGCGTTGCCGACCGCCGAAACGCGCGTTAACGCGGCAGCCGAGGCTCCTCGAGGCGCCGCTGAACGCATTTAATTCAGAAGCAGAGTTTACCCTATGAAAGCACGCATTTTTTACTGGTCCGTTACGGCCGCCCTGGCTGGATTTCTTTTCGGGTTCGATACGGTAGTCATTTCCGGCGCCGAGCAGACGATTCAGAAGCTGTGGCACCTCACACCGGGGATCCACGGGATGGCGATGGCATCGGCGCTCTATGGGACGGTGCTCGGCTCGTTGCTGGGCGGCTGGCCAGCCGACCGTTTTGGGCGGAAAAAGACTTTGTTGAGTGTGGGTCTGCTGTATTTGGTTTCAGCCATTGGCTGCGGCTATGCCTGGGATGTTGTCTCATTCACCATCGCGCGATTTGTCGGTGGGTTGGGCATCGGCATCTCGACGGTAGCAGCGCCGTTGTACATTTCCGAGATTTCCCCTCCGGCGTACCGCGGGCGGCTCGCCGGGATGTTCCAATTCAACATTGTGTTCGGGATTATCATCGCGTTCGTTTCAAATTATTTTCTTAAGGATATCGGCGCGAATGCCTGGCGCTGGATGTTGGGCGTGGCGGCGTTTCCGTCGTTGCTGTACACGGCAATGTGTTTTGGGTTGCCGGAGAGTCCGCGCTGGCTAATCGCTCGTCGAGGCGATCGTGAAGCGGGCCTGCGCGTGCTTAGATTGATCGAGCCGAAGGCCCCCCCGGCGCAGGTGGAGGCCGAAGCCAATGAAATTGCCGCCGCCTCTTCCGACCGAGCGGCGGCGTCGCATTTCTGGACGGCTCAGTTGCGCGTTCCGATTGCGCTGGCCTTTCTGATCGCATTTTTCAATCAACTCTCGGGGATCAATGCGGTGCTGTACTTTGCGCCGCGAATTTTTGAAATGACGGGGTTGGGGACTAAAGCGGCGCTTCTGCAGTCGGTCGGCATCGGGGTGACGAATCTGATATTCACCTTCGTGGGATTGTGGCTGATCGACCGGCTGGGACGGCGGACCCTGTTATATATTGGGTCATTCGGCTACATCCTTTCCCTTGGACTGACGGCGTGGGCCTTTTTCACGCAGCATTTCAGCATCGTGCCCGCGTGCATTTTCGGTTTCATCGCCGCTCATGCCGTCGGGCAGGGAGCCGTGATATGGGTTTTTATTTCGGAAATCTTTCCCAATCGTCATCGGGCCGAAGGCCAGGCCCTCGGCAGCTTCACGCACTGGATGTTTGCCGCGTTGCTCACCACCTTTTTCCCAAAGATGGTCACGGCTTTCCCGCCGGGGGCGGTGTTCTCGTTTTTCTGCGGGATGATGGTTCTGCAGCTTTTGTGGGTCAAAACCATGGTCCCGGAGACGAAAGGAGTGGCGCTGGAACAGATGCAGGAGCGGCTGGCCGGGCGTTGAGGTGGCGCGGAGTATCCGTCTGACTTTCAGTCTGCCGGACAGCAGGTCTCCTGACCTGCTGGGCCCGGAACTTGTCTGGAAGCAACTCGCAGCGCGTTTCAGCAGTGGCGCTGGCCGACTGAAGGTCGGCGATAAAGCAGGGTGAAAGCCTGCGCTACTACGGCGGTGCACGCCGTGTAAACTCAATTCTTCTGAGCGACTTTGGCCGAGGCGTCTTCGTTTTCGATGCCAATCTTTTTCAGGAATGGATCGAGCGACCGTTTGCGGCCGAGGAATTTTTCAATCGAGATATTCACGTCGCGCGAATCGCCCGGCTCATAAATTTCTTTGCGCAACCGGCGGCCGGCTGCCTGGTCAAAATAACCGTTGGGCGCCTTCTCAAATACGGTGGCCATATCGGCGGCAATGGCGTCGGCCCAGGCATAGCCGTAGTAACCGGCGTCATAGCCCATGAGATGGCCGAAGTACGCCACAAAGGCCGTGTCCGGCACGAGCGGCAGGAAAACCTCGCTCAGCGTTTTATTCGAGAGCGGGAGAGCTTCGGCGGCGTTGTGGTCATGAATCTCAGTATGGAGCCGAAGATCGGTCAAGCCGAAGGAAAGCTGGCGGCGATACCGCGTGCCTTCGGTGGCCAGACGGGATTCTTTGAGCTTGGCCAGGATCTCGGCCGGGATCTTTTTGCTCGGGTCACGGTAATCGGCGGCAAAGCTGTCCAGGACGCGTTTATCCCAGACCCAGTTTTCGAGCATTTGAGAGGGGGCTTCGACAAAATCACCAGGAACACTGGTGCCGGAGAAGCGGCCGTACTTGGCCCGAGTGAGGATCGTATGCATGGCATGGCCGAATTCATGGAATAAAGTTTCCACATCGCTGTGCGACAGCAGCGACGGTTTGTCTTTTCCGGGAGAGGGGAAGTTGCAGATCAGCGCGCAAACCGGGCGCTGGTAGGTGCCATCGTCCAGAAGTTTGCCCTCGATTAGGCCGAATTCGGCGAAGTGGTTGTATTTGCCCTCGCGCGGGAACATATCGAGGTAAAACAAACCGAGCGGTTCACCGGTTTTGCTGTCCGAGACAGCAAACAGCTGAAGATCGCTGATCCAGCTGTAGGGCGGGTCAACGCGCTGAAACTTGAGGCCGAAAATGGATTGATAAATATCGAACATGCCCTCCAAGACGCGTTGATAGGGGAAGTAAACGCGCAGTTGTTCGGCGTCCACGGTATATTTTTGTTTTTTGAGTTGATTGCTGAAGTACCGCCAATCCCAGATGTAGATTTGGGCGTTGGGATCGCCGGTCTCGCGCACTTTGATCTCCCGGTAAGCGGCCAGTTCGGCGTCGAATTTAGGCTGCAAGCCGGTTTTCAATCGTTCGAGGAAGTCGATGGCGGTAGCCGAGTTTTTGACCATCTTGATCTCGGTCTGGTAATCGGCCCAGGATTTGTATCCAAGACTTTTGGCGATGTCGTCGCGCAGGGGGAGGATCTTCTCCAGCAGGGGAATGTTTTCTTTGCGGGCGAGGTTGTCATGCTCGACCAGGAGCCGTTTGCGGGTCTCTTCCCGTTTGGCGTTCTCCTCGACGGTGACGTACTGCACTGTGACATTGGCCATTACGGTGTACTCGTCCGGGCCGGTCTTGATGCGCTCGAGAAAGTCATCGGGCACACCTTCCAGATCGGCCTGGGTGAATTTCACGGCCTTTTCGGCTTTGACAACATTGGATTCGAAGTCGATGGCCAGGCTGGAGAGCTCTTTGCGCATCCGCTCGACTTCATCGCGCTGGGCTTTCGGCAAGTCCAGTCCGGCGCGCCGGTAATCCCGCATGGTCTCTTCGAAAAGCTTGGCGTCTTCGCCTTTGAGCTTGGGGTGCTGATCCGCGTACGCTTTGAGGATCTTGTAAACGTCTTCGCGGTAATCCAGTCCGACGCTCCATTCCTGGAGCTCTTTAGCGGCCTGGGTCGCGGCATCTCGCAGCGTGGCATACTGGCTGGTCTCTTTAATGACCGAGAGGCGGTTGGCGGTCAGACCGATGTGGTAGTTGATGTTATCGAGCGCCCCGACCGTGCTTTTGAAATTGACCTTTTTGGGATCGAGCGCCGCGATCCGGTCCAGGGCAGCATTGTTCGAGGAAATGGTTTGTTGGAGCGCAGCGCGGACCTCGTTGGTGTTGGTTTCAAACTGAGGAAGGCGAACCACGCTCTTGAACTTGGCCGCACGGGCCTCGAATTCGTGCAAGGGATCGACGCTGCCCGTGCCTTGGGCCAGGGCACTAAAAAGTGCCGGCACGAGGAACAGTGAACATATCTGGAGCAGTTTCCAATTCATAAAGAAGATAAACTATCCGCAAAGAGCACGGGTGCAAGAAAGAGAATGCAACCACGGCCACGCAGGTCAGTCCGTCCGGGGCTCGGGCGTAAAATCGTGGGTAATCTTTTGCTTGCCGGCTTCGACGAACAAACGATAGGTGATACCCGGTTCGAGCGGGTCGGGCAAAGCGCCTTTGAGGGCGGGGTGCATGCCTGGAATGCGCATCCCATAAGTGAATTCCTTTACCGGGAGGGAATTGGAATCCGAGACCAGACACCAAACGGGCTGGGGGAATTTGTTCGTCTCGAGGTCAAAGACCGGCACCACCTTCAGGGAAGTCATTTTAACCTTCCGATCGAACCAGAAGCTGATCGGATCGATCAGGATATTGTCAGCTTTCGGCCGCCGGAACGCCCCGCGTGCGGGGCGGGAACGATGCATCAGTTGAATATGATCCCCGGCAAACCAGTCTTTATTAAGGTAGAGCGACAAACCGCCGAGCAGGATGGCCAGGCTCACCAGGGTCCATTGTTTGGTCGTCATACGCGTCATAGGGTGGACGCTTGCAGGCGGAAAATATTCGAGCAGTCAACCAGGACGGGCCGGGCGCGCGGCCCGGTCACCAGCGGGCGGACAAATTGATCATGAGTATCGAGAACACGCTGAATGAGCACCTTTCGAGGCAAGTTCAACCGCCGGAGGCCAGTACCGCCCCGAACGTAAAGATCAGGACACGAGGCGGTGGCCGCGGCTTTACTCTGATCGAGTTGCTGGTGGTGATTGCGATTATTGCCATTCTGGCCAGCATGCTTCTGCCGGCATTGGCCCGGGCCAAGGGCGCCGCTAACCGGATCAAATGCGTCAATAATCTCAAACAGTTCGGGTTGTCCTTAAAGCTCTACGCCGATGACAACAACGGTTATTATCCACCGCGAACCAACGCGTATCGGTGGCCGACGCTGTTGCTCGAGTTCTATCGAAACACAAACCTGCTGGTCTGTCCCGCCGACCTCCAGCGCGGCACGCCGCCCACGATGGTCAGCTCACCCACGGCGCCGGATCGCGCGGCGCGCAGCTACCTGATTAACGGCTGGAACGATTTCCTCACCAACATTCTCACCACGCCAATGAGCATGAAGGAGCAAGCGGTCATTAAACCGGCGGACACAATCGTCTTCGGCGAAAAGAAAAATGAGCCCAACGAGAATCCGCCTTTCGCGCAGGACTATTACATGGATATGTTCGAGGGGAATGGGAACGATGCCGACCGCGTCGAGCACGGCTGCCATTCGCCATTCCAAGTGCCGCGCGCCGGGGCCGGTGGATCAAATTTTGCGTTTGTGGATGGCTCCGCGCAGTACCTGAAATATGGAGGCTCAGTGTGGCCGCTCAACCGCTGGGCGGTGCGCGACGAAGATCGCCAGGCTTACGCCTTTAAGCCTTATTAAGGCTTGCCTGGGGGCCTTTTTGATCACCCCGAGCAATCAGCCTTTACTAGGGAAAGCACCCAGTTGCGTTCGGCGAGGCGAAGGACACGTTGTGCCGTGGACATGGCCGCTAGACAATGGGTGTGATAACAAGTCAGTCGATTGTCTCGGTGTCCAACCAACCGCCAATTTTGGTTGTCGAGGACAATGAAGACCATGTCTTTTTGCTCAACCATGCTTTTCAAAAAGCCGGAATACTAAATCCGGTTCAAGTCGCAAACAACGGCGAGGATGCCATCGCTTATCTTGAGGGAACGGGCCGTTATTCGGATTGGAAGGAATTTCCGTTGCCGTTAATGGTGCTGTTGGATATCAAAATGCCGGGCCTGGGTGGATTTGATGTGCTGCGGTGGATTCGTCAGCAGCCTGGGCTGAAAGCCTTGCGAGTCGCGATGCTAACCTCCTCCGACCTCGACCAGGAAATTAAGCTGGCCTACGAGTTAGGCGCTAATGTGTTTCTGACCAAACCAGTGGATTTGAACCGGTTGGTGGAAATGGTCAAGGTCGTGCGGGCGCATTGGTTGGAATTGGCCCAGATGCCGGAGGTTTGTCGCGGCGGTAATCGTTCTTCGTAAGGGTGCTAGATCAGATGCATGGCTCCGGGCTGAACCTTGGCGCTGGGCCAGCCTTCTCCGGCGTTACTGAGCGAAAGCCATGAAGTCAGCAACGTCGACATTCGCAGTCTGCGGGTCTTGGTCTTGGCGGGCAGTGGTCTGGCCAATCCGCGCTGCCAGCGACGCGCCGAGGTAAAATTCAACCCCTCCGATGGCAGTGAGAGCGGCACAAACCATGATTAGCCGGATGAGCACGAGGTATCGCGCAACGGGGTTTGTTTTCATGGCGCCAGCTTACAGCTCCGCCAGTTAAGGGTGTTAATCGAAAAAAATGCGCGGCCCATTGATGCAGCCAATGCGGACAATCACCCTGTTGGCTGCCGTGGTCTCCTGGCTGACGCTGGGGCTGTTGAATCTTTTGCTTCCGCCGTTCACTCGCCGCTTTCCATGTGGCAATACATAGTTTGCAGGGCGATTTTTCCCGGCCCGGTGAAGCGGTTCCAGCAAATCTGGCTCGCGCTGGCGAACAGCCCGGTGGAAAGTCTTTGAAACATCGTTTGCATCTGTACGGTACGCTCCTTGTAAATCCAGCCGCCCGGCTCGATGTCAATCGCCTCGCCGGGGGCCAGTGTGACTTCAAACACGTTGCCATAGCCATGCAGCCACAGAATGCCTTCCAGGGTTGGGCACGAAAATGTGTCGATGAAGAAGCCCGTCCCGCCCAACAGGATGTTCGCAGCGCCTTTCACCCGGGTGAAGGTGTAGTCCACGTTGTTCGTCGCGGCAGCCATTGATGCTCCCGCACGTCCACGCCCATGCCGGGTTTCAGGTGCAAGGCAAATACGTGCCCGCTGCCGTCGCGGCTGAAGGCGATTCGGCCCGGACCCTTGGCCCCGGTTAGCAGAAACGGCATCCCCGCCAGCATCCGCTTGAAAGCTCCTTTCATCGGGTGCAGTTCAATCTGAACCGCCGGGTCTTTCCAGAGTAAAATGTGGTGCTCAAAATAAACCCCGGTGCCGCTTAATTCCAGGTGAAGCGCGGGCACCAGTTCGCCTTCAATGTGATAGGTGACGCCGCCGAAGGTTTCGTTCTGGGCCGTGGTGGGTAATTGGGTCGGGACAGCCATAATTTTAAATCAATTAATGTTTGGAGTCCTATCATCTCAACCTCACACCGGTGCTCGGTCAAGCCTTTCTCGAAAGCTCGCCATAGGCGTGGTGTCCATTATGATGGAGCGTGGATACTGTGCCTTTGCACGGCGTAACTCAGCTCGCGACGGCGACGGGGTCATCGACCAACCCGGCCAGCGCCGCCCTGGAGCGGGTGGCCAACTGACCGAAGATACGGCCCTATTGATGGCTGTTTACTACCAGTCGCCATGAGGCGCTGATTCGTTCCAAATCCTTCACCTGGTCGGGATGTTGTTGTGCAAAACCTTCGAGGAGTTGCCGAGCTTCACTTTCCCGCCCAGTCCCGGCAAGCACGTCGGCGAGGCCGCTCACGGACTCAGGGTTCTGCGGCCACAGTTGCGTGGCCAAACGATACGCCTGTTCAGCCTCGCCGTTGAAGTTGTGCGCTGCAAGGAGGTTGGCTGCCGCCACGGCGTCGTGAGAGTACGACTTGAGCGTGGTTGGCGAGTCGGCAGCTTCAGGATCACCAAGCAACTGCTGCGCGGTCGTTTGCCAGTATTGGAGCGATTGTGCCGCCCTTTCGGCGGTAAAGCCGTCCTGGGCGTCGGCTGCGCCCAGTTCCATGAGCGGGCCAAGCGGGAGCGCGTCGCCATACGTCCCCTTGAAGGGAAACGATTCCTCAAGGGCGAAGGAGAGGTTCGGATTTTTCTGCATTAAGCTCTGGAGGAGCTGTTCGTTAATGGCCATGACGGAGACTGCGCCACTAACCTGAACCTTGCCGTCGACCATTTGAATGTCTTCGCCAGGGCGAACCTGCTTGGGTTCGTCGGGAAATTGCTGGTCGTGTTCGAGCCGTTTTTGCGCGTCGGTTACATAATTCTGGAAAACAGCTTGTGAATCCTCGCTCGTCAAGGTGATGATACGGTCGCTGTACAGGGTATTCATGAAATCGAGATACCGTGCATCGGCAAATGCATTTTGAGTGAGCATGACGTGCGGTTCACCGCCGCTGGTCTCATTCAGCAGTTCGGGTATCCATCTCCCATTGTCCGTTCCGCCAACGTACACCATTCCAGGCCGCAGCGAGTCGAGGACCGCGTTGCCATAATCGAGAAGCTTCTGCGGGGGCCAAAGGTGAGCCTGCTCGGCCACGCCGTACGCGTCAAGCACAGCGGGCCAGAATGGGTCCAGGTCTGCCCAATGGTTGGTTGAGTTTTCGTACTGGCCCGACTGCCGCGCCAACGACTCCCACTGGGCCTTTATCTCATCCCACTTACCCGCTTCAATAGCATCGAAGAATTTCTCAACCTCGGGAGGCACCTCAGTTTTAGAGCGCCGCCCAATCGCGCGTACAATCTCACGGCGGCTTCGAGCAAACTGGCTGACTTTGCTGGTGACGATTTCTTCAGCGGTAAGCGTCGGGATTGCGCCCGACCGATGGGGCCTCGGGCGTTCTGGTTGAACCATCGCCAAACCGCTGGATACGTTTGTCCCTGCGGTATCAGTGGACGTTACGGTTAAACCCGGCTTACCTCGCAGTGGTGCGCGAAGCAAGCCGACGAGGATGACCAGGACCCCAGCGCCGATGAGCAGCCACAACCATCGGGAATACATCGATGAAGCGCTTTGCGGAGGGAAGTCTGGTCGGTTGTCCTGTTTCATGCTCAGGGCTCTTTCACTCATAACGACACCTCAAGTCGGAGAGTTTGTATAATGCAGAGAGGCAATGACGTTTCCGCATATCACACACGCGCTGTCCGACCTCTCTCAAGCCGCCTCAAGGCTGAAGGGGTTACCCACCGCAAGGGTGTTCGGATGCAAGTCCCGGCTTCCGTGGCGTAGGCGGTCGAGTTAAGGCGACGCGCTCGAATGTGCTACATCAACCACTAACTTAGCTTGAACGTACGCAGCTTAAGAATCGAATTTTGTTTGGCTCGCGCAGCTAACTGCCAGGGAAACGGCCCGATGTTGAAGAAACGGGCGGTCTCCCACCAGAAGACCGCCCGACCTAAACTGACCATCTTTACGACAGATGGAACGTTGCGCAGGGCAGCGCTGGAAACAATTGGGGTGTTCACCCCAAGGCTCGGCTCGCATCGGTTAAACGCGACTGTCTCCCAATTGTCCAGTTGACGCATGCGCGGGTGCACCTCCGGACACTGTCGGAACGCCGAATTTATGCGGCAGAAAGCGGCTGTTCGGCAAGGTTCCTGCCGGATAAATCCGGCGTTCCTGGGCAGTGTCCGGATTCGCCCCCAGACGCTCTCTTTGCGTTCAAGAGGGTGGACAAAATAGCCGTTAGCGGACATGTTGAACATCCCCATGCAACTTGAAGTAATTGGGCCGCGGCCGTTCGTGCGAGATGCACAGGGCCAGCTGGCGACAAGGATTGGGACGCTGTTTCCGTCACAAAACGTGCTCTATACGCAGTCTCCAAGCGTGCACGCGTGGCAGCGTCTGAATTTCATCGATTATTTGAATCAACGACGGGCGGCCAGCTCGCTGCCCGCACTCACGGCGGCCGAGGAACAAGCCGTGGCCACCGATTCTGTGGATCTGATTTTTGAAGCGGACCATCTTCTGATCCGGCCGGATCCCGAACGCATGGAGCTGGCTTTTATGGCCGACGATTTGCTCCAAAGCATTGTCTCCAAACGCCAGGTCAGGTTCCTTTCGGTTTCCGATAGCCGGGTTCGCGAGGCCATTAAGAGGCGCGGTGAGTACTGGCGCCTGAGCTCGATTCCCAAAAGCCGCGAAGCCAAGCAGAGGCTGGTGCTCGGGTCGAAGGTGGGGATTCGGGGTCTGCCCATTTATTATTACAATCGATTGACCGGCACCCGGTGGTTAACGTGCGCGGAATTCAGCGGCTTGGCCAAGCTCGAGCCAATAGCCCTGGCCCGGCACTTGCAGGAAATCGCCGAGCATTGCGACCGTTGCAATCGGCTGGGGCGGCCCGAGGTGGACTTCTTCGCTGCCGAAAAAGAAGCTTTCGGCGCCCGCGATTTCGCGGGCAAAGCCTTCGAACAGATGAGCCCTGAATCTCTCGGGGCTGAATTTGCGCAACTGCGGGCGCGGTTCGAAGCGGCGGTCAAAGAACCTTTTCGAAGTGGTGGTCCCGACGATAAGACCTGGTCGGAACGCATGCTCGCGACGCTGTTCCTCGAAGGCAACGAGGCCGAAACGGAGCACCTGTTGAGCGGTATGAGTCCGGAATTCTTTCTGCAAATCGAGTGGCTGGCCGGCGGCCGCTTTGAAGAAGGTGAATTCCTGCTCGACCCGGTCTTCGATGAAGCGGGTGTCCACCCGGAAGACGCGGAACTGCAACGGATCTGCGATGCGCGCGCCAAAGATATCATCTTCAATTTCATTCGGGATTTCGGCGACCTGGAATACATCAACCTCGGGCGCGTGCCCGAATCGTTGTCGCTGGACCGGCCGCAGAAGGAAGGCCGGCGCAGCGTCTTTATTGCCGAGTTCAAAGCCCATAGTGAGAGTTATCCGTTGCGCCGATTTCTCCGGCTTCAAAAATGGGGGGTGTGGGAGCACCTGGACCGGGGCAAAGGTTTGCTGCAGTCCATCCAGGAAAGCGATGAGTACACGGATTACTGGCAGGACCGGCGGCTCGGTTGCCGGCAACTGGGCATGAATCTGTGCCGGCGGTTCATCATGCGCCGACTCACCGAGACGTACCGCGGGAAAAACGACGTTTTTTGCGGGAATCAAATTCACAGCACCTATTTTGAACGCGAGTACCTTCCCGGGATTGCCACCGACAAGTTACCAGTGGAACGTTATACCCGTAAGGGTTACGGGCTTAAGCTCGCCACCCTCATGGGGCAGGCGGCTGCCGCAGGAATCATCGTCGGTCGCTCGTTTGACAGCGCGCGGCCGGCTTTCGATGACGGTGATGAAATTGTGCGTGAAGGCGAGGATGGTTTGCCTTCAGAAGTGCTGGTGGGAGATCACAGCGGCGCATTCACCGAATATCGCAAACCCCTGGCAACCTTCGCGGCGGACTACGCCCGGCCGGTGAATGCGCGGGAGTCTCTGGTGCCGGATGCGCGGGCCTTCGCCGAGGCATACCTGGCGGCGTTCCGCGAGCAGTTCCTGCATACCCAGGGCGATTATCGCAAGCGTCGGCGCGCCTTTGACACGTTGTTCAAACATTGCCGTTATGATCCGGGCGGCAGTTTCGCCTATCGCTGGGAATGCGTGTTGCGCCGGCTCGATCAGACCAATGCCGATGAGTTGCTCGACACGATCAGGTCGCACATCCGCGTGCTCACGGCGCCATTGCCTGCTGAAGCTTCACCGAAAGAGTAAACTCCGGCTATGAGCGCGCCGATGATGCCTTTTATGGGTGTTTGTCAACGAAAGTCTTCTGACACTGGCCAACTCTCCTTCGCCGCACCATGGGATCCTTCAATTTTAACGTTTTAACTTTTAACGACCAGCCCAGTTTCAAGCGGCCACATGCATGCCGATATCCGCGGAGATTTTGTTGGCCGCCCCCGGGTCGACCCAGCGCACCAGAGCCAGAAAGTTCAGCAGGGTTGGACTGTCAGGCTTGGCGGTAAACATGTTGCGCAGGCTGGTAACGATTTTCTTATAAGTCGCAGCGTACTTCTCGTGCAGCAAACGGGTGACGTAGATCTCGATGACCGGCCGCGCGATGGGGTCGGTCTTCCCGTCAGCGCGGTACGGCAAGTGACAGAAGATCCGGATCAAAGAAATCGGGTCGGCCTCGGTCAAAGCCAGCCAGCTTTGGCGAATTTCATCCGCGTCGTACTTGGCGTTCAGCCGGTCGCGCATGGCCGCCGCCACGGCGGTCGCGTCCGTGCGGCGCGCAATCATATCCTTCACCTTCTCCCAAGCCAGGCGCTGCTCGATTTCCGGTGGCACCGCGAGGGCAGCCTTGGCCTCCTCGGCCAAATTATGAAGGCCCAGGGCTTCGCCGATACCTTTGGCCAGAGCTTCGGCGTCGTTTTTGCGCAGGCGGTCCGATGCCAAAATATATCGAATGACCAGTTTCTGCATCGCCGGGTTCACTAGCCGAAGGATCTCGGCAATGGCGGCCGGGACGGGTGGTTTTTGCCCGGAGGGCAGCAGGTGCTTGACGAATTCGGGTCCAACCACATCCGGTTCGAGGACCTTCTCGGCGCGCAGCTTGAGAATGTACTTCAGAGTTTTGGCCTGACCGCCGGTCTTGCCAAGGTTATTGACAATCATGTGCCGGTGGTCGGAGCTGATGACGAACCCAATAAGGTGTTCGACCATTTCAACGAGTTTCTCGTCGAGTTTATGGGGCGAACCCACGGCGCTCAGTTGCTCGAGCACGGCCGGCAAACGCTGCGCGAACATCACGTCGGGCGCTTCCGTGGCTTGGTTTTCATAGAAGTGGAGCAACTCGATTAGAAACGAGGCTTTCAGGAAGGCAATTTTTTGCTGACGCGCCTGCTCGGTGGGAGCCTTGCTGCGTTGAATCTGCTTGAAAAGAGCCGCCAGGGCTTCGTGCTTCGCGGGGGCCAGCTTGGTGTTCTGCTCGAGGAGAGACTCGAAGTCATTGCGGAAACACAGGACGATTTCCTCCGGTTTGGGATGCGGATTGAGCTTGGCGTCGGTGGTGACATCGTTGAACAAGGGCA
Source organism: Verrucomicrobiia bacterium (assembly GCA_035651635.1). Lineage (GTDB taxonomy): Bacteria > Verrucomicrobiota > Verrucomicrobiia > Limisphaerales > UBA8199 > JANXQE01. The sequence goes on from DASRFK010000101.1 coordinate 68,138, forward strand.
GGGCTTCCTCGCCGAACTCCCGCACGATGCGCTCGCGCGCAACCAAGCCCTTGATAAAACAACGATTGCCGCGAGAGGCGCTGGGAGAAAAGAAGCTGTCCGGATGGGCCACGAGCTTTGCCAGCAGGTCCTTTTCCAAGGGGGTATCCAATTGCATGAGCTCTTCGATGACTGGTTTGAGCGCCGCCGACAATTCGCGCTTGGTCTCTTCAAGGGTTTTGAGGACGGTGGGCTGCAAGGCGGGAAGGCCATCGACCGAGCCTTTGGTCAAGGCGGCGAGATATTGGCTGACGTTGGTGTTGTGCTCGACCAGGCGGGAGACTATGACCCCAACATCGTTCATGGGTAGCTTGCTGACCAAACCGGTCAGCAAGAGCACCAATTCGGTGTGGGATTTCTGGCGATGCTCGATGCTGCGTTCGAGCAACTCGCGAAGGGACTTGTTCTCCTGCTCGAGGGTAGTTCGTTGGGCTTCCAACTTTTCGACTCGCAGCCGCAACTCGTGCCACTCTTTTTGAATCTCTTCCGATGACGTCAGAGGGGCCGCTGACGGCAACTCACTTTGTACCATGCACTCAATGTTCCCGATCGGGCCGCGCTTTTCCATCCATTTTTGGCCAATCAACGCTCGGGGGTTAACTGCACCCGAGGCCCTTTCAACTGTACCTGAACCAGCGAAAGGCGGGATGGCCAACGCTAACGACGCGACGAGGGGCTCCGAATCAGCTTTCCATAAACCGGATCGAGTCCGAAGGTTTTGGAGTGCGCCGCTTTGAAGGCGAGCACTTCTCGCCGCGCTGGACCGTTAATGTTTCAGCGCAAATACAGCGGGTGGTGTAGAGTTCGCAATGTTTTCACGGATCGTTTTAGCGTTCATCCTGGGATCCGGACTGATTTGCTCCTGCGCGGGCCAAGCAGAGTCGCGGGCCCTTGCGGGCGGAGGCTCAGCGCCATTAATTTACGAACAACCCACTCTCTTGAACGCGTCCATTTACGCCCGCAAGTCCGATCCCCCTCGCTTGCTTTTTACTTTCCGCCGAACCGCTTCCCGCTCCGGGTCGATTATCCACGTCTTGCGAGAATACTTTTATCCCGACGGCCGAACGGCCGCTCGCGAAAGGGTGGTCTATGAGGGCAACTCGCTCAAATCCTATGAGCTGGAAGAACTGCAGACGGGCAGTTCAGGAACCGTGAGCGTCAGTGATGACCCGCGGGATCGAGGACACCTGCAGGTCACCTTCGAGTATAGCAAGGACAGCAGCCACCGGGGACACAAGCGCGTGGTCACCGAGCCGGCCAACTCCGAACCGTTGGTGAATGACATGATGGGCGCTTTTTTGTCCGCCAATTACGACGCGATTGCCCGGGGAATAAAGGTGAGCTGCCGCTACATAGTGGTCTCGCGAAAAGAAATCGTAGGGTTGAGTTTTAGCAAACAGGGCGAAACCACGTACCACAACCGTGAAGCCCTGATCCTGAAGCTGCAGCCGACTAATCCCTTAATCTCGGTGCTCGTCGACCCGCTCTATTTCATCGTCGAAAAAGCTCCTCCACATCGCGTGCTCGAGTACACCGGACGGACCACGCCGAAAATCAACGAAGGCAACCGCTGGAAAGATTTGGATGCCTTGACGGTGTTTGACTGGTAATGGACTGAGCCACGCGCAGTTGAAATCTCAACGGCAGAACGAGTTTCATGCATCGACTCAAACGCGGTATCCGCCTATATTGCACGCTATGCGAGCGTTACGGCGACATTTTCTGCGGGCCAGCGCAGATCAAACACTACCGAGAAAAGCCGCTTTCACCCTGATCGAATTGTTGGTAGTCATCGCGATTATCGCCATTCTGGCGGCGATGTTGTTGCCGGCGCTCGCCACCGCCAAGGAAAAGGGGAAACGCGCCCAATGCTTAAGTAATCTGCGACAACTGGCCGTCGGGATGAATATTTATGCGCAGGATAATCAGGACAAACTCCTGCACGCCCGCGATATTCCGGGTCAGGGCCTGTTTGTGCAGGTCTGCCTCAATCCACCCGAACAAGCCGCCGCGGCAACCGTGGGCCTGACGGTGCAGTCGAATTACTCCTCGGTGTGGACGTGCCCCAATCGGCCAGGGTTTCCCATTTACGAAGCCTCTTATCCGCAGTGGAATATCGGGTACCAGTTTTTTGGCGGAATCACCAACTGGCATAACCCGGTGGGAGACTTTCTCGCTTACAGCCCAGTGAAGCTCAGCCAGTCAAAACCGACTTGGGCCCTGGCGGCTGACTGTGTATGTAAAATCGATGGTTCCTGGGGCGTGCCTCAGGGCTCCGCGCGCGACGATATCATCTATTCCAACACGCCTCAGCATCGAAGCGGCCAATCCAGGGTCCCTCAAGGCGGCAACCAGGTGTTTATTGACGGCTCGGCCCGGTGGATCCGTTTTCAACAAATGCTGTATTTAACGACGTGGGTCACTGATGACTCACGGATTTATTATTTTTATCAAGACGATCTTCCGGTCGGCATCCAAAATGCAATCGTTCAGCTTCGGGCCAAACCGTAGGTGTCCGGAAGTTCTATTCCATAATATTTGACAGGCGGCCCTAGAGTACCTACCGTTCGGTAGCTCGTGGGACATTCCCTCAATCATTCCGAATCAGCCACACGCCGCCAGCTGTTGCAGGCGGCGCTGAAGAGTTTTGCCGATCGGGGATACGCCGCCACATCGGTTCGTCAAATTGTCGACGCGGCGCGTGTGTCCAAGCCCGCTTTATACTACTATTTCAAGGATAAGGCAGGACTCTTCGCAGCACTGGTGGACCAGGCGCACGACGAGCGGTACCGACTCGTGCAGGAAGCCGCCGAGCGAGGCGGGACGCTGGCCGAGAAGCTGGAAGAAATCGCCGCCGCAATTTTCGAATTTTCGGTCAAAAACCACGAACTGATGCGACTGGCCTTTGCCAGCGCTTTTGCCGCTTCCGGCGAGGCGCCAGGGCAAGGCAAGTGCCGGGAAAAGGGCAAACGCACGTTTGAATTTTTTCAATCACTGATCGAAGCTGGGCAGGCCAGTGGGGAACTGGACCGCCGGTTCAGCGTGCAAGAGCTGGCGATGGGAATTTATGGGCAGTTTAACAGCCATGTGATGGTGCGTCTGCTGGTGCCCGAATGCCCGTTGGATCGGCAAACTGCCAGGCAGATCGTGCGGCTGTTTCTCGAAGGCGCCGCGGGGAATCGAGGTCGCGGAGAGAATGCCCGAACGCGCCCCGCTGCGCCGGGGAACAACTAAAGAGAGCTGACCAGCAGTTGCGGGAAGGAACTTTATGATACGCAAAATTGTTATTGCCGTGGCGATTGTTCTGTTGATCGCGGCGGGTTTGGTGGGTGTCAAGGCCCTCCAGATCCGCAAACTGGCCGAAATGGGCAAGAGCTTTGCCCAACCTCCGGAGTCGGTGTCAGTCGCCACAGTGAAAGCGGAGAAATGGCAGGGAAGCCTGACGGCGATTGGCTCAGTCACGGCCATTCAGGGCGTAACGATCACTCCGGAAATCGCCGGCACGGTAACCGAAATCGCGTTTGAGAGCGGGGGGATCGTCGCCAAGGGGGACCTCCTGGCACGGTTGGATACCTCCTCCGAAGAGGCCCAACTCCGGGCGGTAGAAGCGCAGTTAGAGCTGGCCAAGATCAACCTCAGTCGGGAGCAAAATCTCCGCAAAGAGAACATGGTCTCGCAATCGGATTTGGACTCGGCCGACGCGACGATGAAACAAACCCAAGCCAATGCCGACGCCATTCGGGCGTTGATCGAGAAGAAGACTATCCGAGCTCCCTTCGCCGGCCAGCTCGGGATTCGCCAGATCAACCTCGGCCAATACGTCGATGCGGGAAAACCGATCATCTGGCTGCAGACCGTCTCGCCGGTGTATGCTGATTTCACTTTGCCGCAGCAGGAACTGGCGCAGCTCACTAATGGAATGGCAGCGCGTCTGCGGGTGGATGCTTTTCCCGACAAAGTTTTCGAGGGAACGCTTACGGCGATCAATCCAGGGCTGGACCAGGCCACGCGCAGCGTGGGTTTGCGCGCTACTTTCGACAATCCAAACCAGTTACTCCATCCGGGCATGTTCGCGCGGGTGCAGGTGCTCCTGCCGGAAAGTAAGGATGTGCTGGTCGTGCCGGCCACGTCGGTCCTGCGCGCTCCGTCCGGCGATTCAGTGTACGTCGTCGAACCAGCGGGCCCGGACAGCAAGGGTGGATTCAAAGTGCGCCAACAACTGGTTCGGCTGGGAGCGGATCGCGGCGACTACGTGAGCGTCGAAAGCGGCGTGAAAGCCGGCGACCGAATAGTCAGCGCAGGGCAATTCAAACTACGCACGGGCATGGCAGTGGTGGAGCAGGACGCGGTCGGTCCCAAAACCGCTGAAGCGCCCAAACCTTCGGATAGCTAACCGACTGGCAAGCCTGGATCCGCAACCATGAAATCCTTTACCGATCTGTTCATCCGCCGACCGGTCCTGGCCATTGTGATCAACCTGGTGATCTTGATCGCCGGTTTGCAGGCGGTGAAGACCCTTACGGTGCGTCAATACCCGCGCAGCGATAATGCCTCGGTCACCGTCACGACCGTTTATGTCGGGGCCAGCGCCGACCTGGTGCGCGGCTTTGTGACCACGCCCCTGGAACGCACGATCGCCGCGGCGGATGGCATCGATTATATCCAATCCAGCAGCAAACTGGGCTTGTCCACCATTACCGTCCGGCTCAAGCTCAATTACGATCCCAACAAAGCTCTGGCGGAAATCAGCTCGAAGGTCAACCAGGTGCGCAACGATTTGCCCCCGGAAGCCCAGGTGCCCGTCATCAATATTGAGTCGGCGGATTCGCAGTTTGCGGCCGCGTACCTGAGTTTCACCTCCGACATCCTCGAAGCGAACCAAATCACGGATTACCTGGTGCGGGTGGTCCAACCGCGGCTTTCGGCTTTGGAAGGAGTGCAGCGGGCGGACATTCTGGGCGGACGCACCTTTGCCATGCGGATCTGGCTTAAGCCGGATCGGATGACGGCCTTGAACATGAATCCATCCCAGGTTCGCGACGCGCTGGCGGCCAATAACTTCCTTTCGGCGGTCGGTCACACCAAAGGCTCGCTGGTGCAGGTCAATCTCACCGCCAACACTGATCTGCGTTCGGTCGAGGAATTCAAGAACCTGGTAGTGCGGCAGTCGGGCGATACGCTGGTGCGTTTGCGTGACATCGCCGACGTGGTGCTAGGGGCTGAAGATTACGACTCGGAGGTGCGTTTCAGCGGGGAGCGGGCCGTATTCATGGGAGTGTGGCCGCTACCGAACGCCAATTCGCTCGATGTGATCAAACGGGTGCGCTCGGAGCTGGATTTGATTCAAAAGGACCTGCCCTCCGGGCTCACCGGGCGAATTGCCTACGATGCCACCAAGTACATTCAGGACGCCATCAATGAAGTGCTCAAGACACTCACCGAGACGCTGTTCATAGTAGCGGTGGTGATTTTCCTGTTCCTGGGTTCAGTGCGTTCGGTGCTGGTGCCCTTAGTCGCCATTCCTATTTCTCTGATTGGCGCCGTTTTCCTGATGCAAGTGTTCGGGTTCACCTTGAACCTGCTGACCCTGCTGGCGATTGTCCTTTCGGTCGGATTAGTGGTCGACGATGCGATTGTGATCGTCGAAAACGTGGAAAGGCATATCCGGGAGGGCCAGACGCCAACGCGGGCGGCATTGCTGGGCGCGCGGGAACTGGTCAGCCCGGTCATTGCGATGACCATCACGCTGGCGGCGGTCTACGCGCCGATTGGCTTGCAGGGCGGGTTGACCGGGTCCTTATTCCGCGAGTTTGCCTTCACCCTGGCGGGCGCGGTATTCATTTCCGGCGTCGTGGCGCTCACTCTCTCACCGGTGATGTCGGCCGCGTTGCTGGACGCAGGCCGCGAAGAGCACGGATTGACTGGCCGGATTAATCGAGGTTTTGACCGGTTGCGTCGAGTTTACGCGCGGGTGCTCGATGGCACGCTCAGTTCGCGCCCGGCAGTTTATACCATCTGGGTTGGCCTGGTAGCGCTCACCATTCCGATGTTCCTAATGGCTTGGAAGTACAAAGAGCTGGCGCCGGCTGAAGACCAAAGCATCATTTTCGGAATCGTCGAAGCTCCGGCGGATGCCACGATCGATCAGACCAGTTTTTACACCGATGCTCTCAATCGCGAGTTCATGGGCGTGCCCGATAAGGAACAAACCTTCCAAATCACCTTTCCGGATAATGGTTTCGCGGGACTGGTTCTTAAACCCTGGGGCGAACGCAAGCGCAGCGTGTTTTCAATGGTGCCCGAGGTCCAAAAGAAAGCCAGCAGCGTCCCAGGCGTGCGCACCATGATGGCCATGCCTTCGGCGTTGCCCGGAGGCGGACAATTCCCCGTTGAGTTTGTCATCGCCGCCACTGCCGATCCCGAGGTGATTGTGGAGTTCGCCCAGCAAATTCAGCAAAAGGCGGCCGCCAGCGGATTGTTTGCTTTCCCGCCCGTGATCGATACCAAACTCGATCAGCCTGAAGTCGAGTTAGTCATGGACCGCGATAAGGTAGCCGCGCTGGGCTTGGACATGGCCACAGTGGGCGCGGACCTTTCGACGCTGGTGGGAGGCAACTTCGTCAATCGGTTTAGCCTGGCTGGCCGGAGCTACAAAGTGATCCCGCAGCTCAAACGCATCGAACGGCTCAATGCCAGCCAACTCGAGACGACCTATGTCAAGGGACCAAATGGGCAGGTGGTGCCGCTGAGCACCTTCGCCACGCTCAAAAAGAAAACCGAGCCGCGCTCGCTCAATCGCTTTCAGCAATTCAATGCGGTCAAAATCAGCGGCGTGGCGGTGGGCTCAATCGACCAGGCGCTGAGGTTTCTGGAGCAGGAATCGGCCAAAATCCTGCCGAAAGGTTACAAGCTGGATTATACGGGCGAATCACGGCAACTACGAGTGGAAGGCAGCAAGTTCTTGCCGGCCTTTACGCTGGCACTGGTATTGATCTTTTTAGTCCTGGCGGCGCAATTCAACAGCTTCCGGGATCCCTTTATCATCCTGCTGGGATCGGTTCCGTTGGCGTTATTCGGCGCTTTGCTCTTCAGTTTTCTCAAAATGCCGGTGCCAAATATTCCCTTCTTCACCAATGGCTGGACGACCAGTCTGAACATCTACTCGCAGGTGGGCCTGGTTACCTTGGTTGGGCTAGTCGCCAAGAATGGGATTTTGATCGTCGAATTTGCAAATCAGCAACAACGGCGCGGGTTGGGCAAAATCCAAGCCGTGCGTGAGGCTGCTCTGGTCCGGCTGCGGCCGGTCTTAATGACGAGCGCGGCGACGATTTGCGGCCATTTCCCACTCACCCTGGTGCGTGGCGCCGGAGCGGCCGCCCGCAATTCCATCGGTATCACGGTGGTCGCCGGCATGGCTATCGGTACTATTTTTACTTTGCTGGTCATTCCCGCAATCTACGTTTTGCTGGCCAAACAGCACGCGGGCGAAGATGCGCGGGCCCTCGGCGGCGAAGAAGATTTGGTCGCGCGTGAACTCGACCGAACTGACGAAGACGAGGAAGACGCCGTCACCGCATTCACGCGCACAGCTCTCCCGGAAGGCGGCGGAAAATAGTAAATTCACTTGCCTTCGGACAGGATTTACGTACCTTTTGCGGGCTTATTCGGAAGCGAGCGTAGCTCAGCCTGGTAGAGCATCACGTTGCCAACGTGAGTGTCGAGGGTTCGAATCCCTTCGCTCGCTCCATTCTTTTCTGGGGTTTTTCCAAGATTCGCACTTAGTAGGGGCAGTTTCGGGGCAGACCCCGAAAATCGACCCCTTGAAGCGCTTCACCCCGTAGCCCACCGGATAATCTGCAGAATTCTCGATCGGGTGTTTTGCCACCCTGCTCTTCAAGTCTGTGCTGCTCCATGCCAGCATGTGCTAATCGCGTTGGCAGGGGAGCACCCCATCCGTTCTCCCGGTCAGTTTGTTCGGACTAAAAATACGTGCTACCTCAACCGGTGGAGGCAAAATGTCTGAGCGCGCTCCAGTTGATTTCGTTTCGCACGGCTCTGTCAGCCTTCCCATCTACTATAGCCCGCTGAGGAAGCGATTAGAACCGAAGCCCCCCGCTGGCGCTAATTTCGACAAAGCACTCGGATCGGGCTCCACGAACGTCACGAAAGTTTATGATTCATACGTTGCTGTTTGGCATGAAGGTATTCCAGTCCGTAGGCGACGATGCCGCGCTCCCAGCATTACGCTCTGCAAGCAGAAGGCAAGGAAGGTGGCCAAGCGCCTTGCAGAACAAGGCAGCCAGGTCGTGGAACTGTCACCCGAGGAGCGACGCGTTTACATCAACGCCAAACAGATTCTGTCGCCGCTCCAGCTCGAGGTTGATGCAGGTGCGCGTCTTCTCGCCGATCTGCATAACCAACTCAATGGCGCGTCTCCGCATCAGGCCATCGATTTCTTCAACACGTTTGGCCGGAAGCTGATCTTGGGGACAACCGCTCCGCAAGCGGTGGAAATCTATTTGGCCAATCTAAAAACTCGAGCCGGGGACTACCATTTCCGAGACGTTAAAAAGTTCCTCACCCGATTCGCAAAAGCCTTCGCAGGGGAGTTTGCACCGATCACGACCCAACAAATCGACACGTGGTTGGGAGGACTCGGTGGTGGGGCCTGCAACAAGAACAATGCCCGTGACCGCGTAATAACGTTCTATAATTTTATGCAAAAAAAGGGATACCTCCCAAAGAACATCGAACACGCAGCCAAAGCGACGACCGTCTACAAAGACCCGCGTCCGGTTATCACGAGCGAGGAGGAGGCGGCGGCAACGGCGCTGGGTTCGGAGATCTATCTGCCCGAGGAAATGAGCCTGATCCTCACTGAACCGGACGAGGACATCCTCGTCACGATGGAGATTAAGGCCTTCTGCGGCATCCGGACCGAAGAATTGGTTCGCCTCTGGTGGATCCTCGTCCGTGAGGACATACGACAGATCAATGTCACCGAGGCTATTGCCAAGGTCGCTCAGCGCACGGTGCCGATTCTCCCGAACCTGGCAACCCGCTTGGCGCGCTACCCGGTGGCCAAGAAACACGAAAAAATCAGCAAGCGATGGAAGAGCGCCAATGCGCTTTATCATGCCTGGGAGCGGTCGATCGAAAGCAAGGGACTCCTGTATAAGAAAAACGCCTTTCGTAACAGCTATATCAGTTATCGGCTTGCGCAGACCAAAGACATCAAGCAGGTCGCCTACGAGTGCGGGAACTCTCCGGAGATGATCCAAAGATTCTACCAGGATTTCGTTACCCCCGAACAGGCTGAGACCTGGTTCAAAATCTGAGTTTCCAGGCCCGTTAATCGAGTTACGCAATGATTAAGAGGAGTATTAACTATGAAAAATAGATCACGACAAAGCATTCCGGCTCAATCGCGGCCTTTCGTGCCTTTGGCTGGGGGGTTTGCCCTTGACCCACCGCTTCCGCAACGGGACTATTCTTCAGTCGAAAACACGACCGCCTCCTTTGGGATCGGAGCCGACCGAGATCATGGGCACAGACCGTTACGACCAACTCGTCGAGGAATTCCTCAGAAAGAAAAGGCTCGCGATCTGGGGTATGGAGGACGCTAAATCTGATCCAGGGCATTTAGTGGCGCGCAAGCTCCGTAAGCAAGGGATCGAGGTCATCGCCGTAAATCCGAGATTCTCCGACGACCCGTCGCAGTGGCGAGCTTCATCCCTGACCAAGATCGAACCGCCGGTTGGGGCGGTTCTCGTATATGTGGACCGGCCGCAAACGATGGAGGCAGTCGATGATTGCCTGGCTGCCAAAACCCCGATGGTCTGGTTGCACGACGCACTGAGCCCGGGGGCTGCTATTCCGGCGGCTATCGACAAGCTGCGGTCTGCAGGTTGCACCGTGATTCCAGGTCTCTGCCCTATGTTTTATCTTCGTCCAGTCGATCCGGCTCACTTCTGTCTCAAGTGGATGTTGCGATTTACTGGGAAGGAGAAAAGCGCCCGGCAGATCTCAGGCTGACTCTACACTTTAGCCGTTGGTGATGGGAGGAAGCTCGACCGTTAGAAAACCGCAGGATTTTTGTAGTTTCCTGTTTCGAAGCTAACCGCTCATTATGTTCAGCAGCAAAAACTCGACAATTGAACCCTATGGCTGACGAAAAGAACGGCTCAAACACAAACCGCCCGATTGCGATGTTGATCGATGCTGATAATGCTCAGGCGGCATTTGTGAAGGAGGTCTTGGCCGAAGCGAGCAAATACGGACGAATCACTATCCGCCGCATCTATGGAGATTGGACAACGCCGAACATGAACGGCTGGAAGGACTGCCTGCAGGAGAATGCCATTCAGCCCATACAGCAGTTTCGCTACACCGTTGGGAAGAACGCAACGGACAGCGCCATGATAATCGATACGATGGACATTCTTCACTCCGGCGCCGTTGGCGGTTTCTGCCTCGTCACTAGCGACAGTGATTACACCCGCCTGGCAACTCGGCTTCGCGAGAGCGGGGCGTTTGTTATGGGCATTGGGAGAAGTGCGACCCCGAAAGCATTCACCAGTGCCTGTGATCTTTTTGTTTTCGTTGAGAATCTGCGTTTGGAACCCCAGGACTCCACGGAAATCATCGACAAGAAGGCGGCAACGCGGGAAAGGACGCCCGCACAAGAGGCTCTTCCCCTTCTGAAAAAGGCTTTCAAACTCTCTGCTCAGGAAGATGGCTGGGCAGCTTTGAGTTCAATAGGATCATCGCTCCGAAGTTTGGATCCAAGTTTCGATCATCGGACGTTTGGGTTTTCCAGCCTGCGATCTTTGGCGGCAAATTTCCCGAAGCTGATTGACCTTAAAGAACAGAAGAAATCAGCCGGCAACACGATCATCTCGATGAGATTCAAGTGAGACACGCTGATTGCTTATCAGTCGGCCAATCCAGCTAATCCGTGGGCAGAGGAGTGCGCTCCGGCTATCCAATGATGTTTGTCCCTTCGGGCCCAAATCCGCGCGTCGCCTGTATAGCAATCATCTCCGGCGTATACCTCCCGGTTTCGAATGCCGCGATCAACGGTTCCTCTTCGGACACCACGCCTTTGAAGCTGAGCGAAGCACAATAGAGGGAGAACAACGCAGGCTTACTCTTCATCGGCACTACATCGCGGATTGACATGAGTCTGAACCCGGCATCCGTCACCAGCTTGATGCACCTGCTCTTCTGCTGGAACGGAAAACAAAACACAAACAAACCATCGTCTGTAATGTGCCGTTTGGCTGCCCGTGCGTAATCGCCGACATCGCCTCTAAGTTCGAATCGCGCGTGCGCTTTTTGTGAATCCTCCGGCAATGATCCGGCCCCGATCTTAAAATAGGGAGGACTCCCGGTAATCGGCGGAAACCGTTCACCCAAATCCAGGCCCCGAATATCCCCGTGGATGGCCCGAACACACCCGTTCAGCGCATTCCCCACGATATTCTCAGTAAGCAATCGATAGCTAATCTGCTGTGCCTCGACGCACGTCAGCTTCGCCCCAGCACCGAGTCCCCAAAGTACGGCAAGGCCCACCGTTCCAATGCCAGTGCCCAGATCGAGGGTTTTCTTTACCGGCGGCGTTTTCTGCAATGCATACGCCGCTGTAGTGGCGTCATCGATGCCGTGGCGATGTCCATTTTCCCGCTGGAAAATTCGGTAAGGGCCAACCAAACCCGAAACAAATAGTTTCTCGCCCATCTCCTGCTCGAGAGACGGAAGTCGCGAAACGAAGCTCTGATGGATTGTTGAGGGCATGACTGCGCCCGGCGTCACTGGCAGTTAATGGCCTTCAGCTTCACGAGCACAAATCTAGCAAGTTGCTCAATCGGAAGCACTTCATCTCTGCTTACGGAAAGAGTTCATTTTCCTGTTGACATGGTGTTCACATCACACTAAATATAGTTCGTGTAATGGATACACCTAGCAATGAACAACCACACCACAACACTCTACCGGCCAGTCGGCCCAAAGGAATTGGAGCTGATTGCGGCGAGGGGCTACCGGGAGTTTCCTCCGCGGTTGCCGGATCAGCCAATTTTCTATCCAGTGTTGAACGCGGAATACGCTCGGCAAATCGCACGAGATTGGAATGTGCCTGCCAGCGGCTCAGGCTACGTGGTTCGGTTTTCCGTGCGGGAGAGCTTTGCGGCCCGGTATCCCCTTAGAACCGTTGGAGGTTCAGTTCACCAGGAGCTGTGGGTACCCGCGGAGGACTTGCCGGAGCTGAATCGGAACATTGTCGGGTTATTCGAAATCATCGAGGAGTTCACAAATGAAAAGAACGAAGGGCAAATGAAGCGGATTCACTTTTATCGAGTCAGCGAGCCTTACGGCGATTTTTCAAATTTCTCGCCGCATCCGATTGAGGTGAGCGGCCGAGTGTGGCCCACCAGCGAGCATTATTTCCAGGCGCAAAAGTTTGCGGGGACAGAGCACGAGGAAGCCGTTCGCGCAGCGAAATCGCCTATGATAGCTGCAAGAATGGGACGCAGCCGGGAGCGCCCCTTGAGATCTGACTGGGAGTCGGTGAAGGAAGAAATTATGCGAGAAGCCCTGCGGGCCAAATTTGCCCAACATTCGTCTTTGCGATCCCTGCTCTTATCCACGGACGATGCAGAGCTTGTCGAGCATACAAAAAATGACCGCTACTGGGGGGATGGTGGAGATGGTTCAGGTAAGAACCGTTTGGGCCAATTACTAATGGAACTTCGGAGCGAGTTGCGGCGGGGATTGTCTACGGGAAAGATCAAACACTGAAGGACAACGATTATGGCATACACATACCAATATCCCAGGGCGGCGCTGACCGTGGATTGTGTGGTCTTTGGGTTTGATGAAGGTGACCTGAAGGTCCTGCTGATTGAACGCGGGCTAGAGCCATTCAAGGGCCGCTGGGCCTTACCCGGAGGATTCGTACGGGTTGATGAAACGCTTGATGCGGCGGCGCGCCGGGAACTTCATGAAGAGGCCGGGCTGACGAACGTTTTCCTGGAGCAGCTTTACAGCTTTGGCGAGGTCCATCGCGATCCGCGCGAGCGGGTGGTGAGCGTCGCCTATTACGCTCTGGTAAAGCTGACGGAGCATGCTGCAAAAGCCGCAACGGACGCGGCGAACGCTCAATGGTTTCCAGTTTCCAAGGTGCCCAAGCTGGCCTTTGACCATGCACATATCCTCAGCACGGCCGTGGAGCGCCTGAAGGCCAAGGTTCGCTATCAACCCATAGGGTTTGAGTTGCTGCCGCCCAAGTTCACACTTTCCCAGCTTCAGCACTTATACGAAGTGGTCCTGGGAACAGACCTGGACAAGCGCAACTTCCGAAAGAAAGTCTTGAGCTTCGGCCTGCTGGTCCCGCTCAAGGAAACGCAAATGCTCGGCCGGCATCGCCCCGCACAATTATTCGGGTTCGACGCGGAGAAGTACGAAAAACTCAAGAAGCGCGGATACAATTTCGAGCTGTAGCACGATTTGTTCGGATCAGAAACACAAACGAAAGGCACGATATGTTCGGCATCAAATTCATCAAAGTTCAACCGACCACCTATCTACTACAGTATCGCCGCGGCAAAATCGTTCGGGAGGGAGTCGGGCTGTCCTTCTTTTATTACTCGCCGACCACGTCACTGGTTGCTGTGCCGGTGGGCAGCACGGACACGCCTTTCATTTTCCAGGAAACCACGGCTGACTTTCAAACCGTCACCATCCAGGGCCAAGTCACTTACCGGGTCAGCGATCCGAAGCAATTAGCCTCGTTGCTCAATTTTACGCTGCGGCCGGATGGAGAAACCTATGTTTCCGAGGATCCGGAGAAACTGCCCGAGCGCGTCATCCACGTAGTTAATGTGCTGGCCCGAGCGGAACTGCAGAAGTTGCCGCTTCGGGAAGCGATTCGCGCGTCGGACGAGGTTGTGAAAACTGTCAAGGTCGGCCTGGTCGGTTCTCAAGAGATTACTTCTCTGGGACTGGAGGTGCTTGGGCTGTCGATCCTCGCTATCAAGCCAACACCCGAAACCGCTCGCGCTCTTGAAGCTGAAACACGCGAGAACCTCTTCCGCGAGGCCGACGAGGCGATTTACGCTCGCCGGAACTCGGCGGTGGAACAAGAACGCGCGATAAAGGAAAACGAGCTCAATACGGAAATCGCGGTTGAGAATAAGAAACGCCAGATCCGCGAAACCCAGATGGAGGCCGAGCGTGCAGTGCAGGAAAAGAAGCATCTGGTGGCGAAGGAAGCACTCGAGGCGAACATCGGGTTGGAAGACCGGCGCAAGAGCCTCGTGGCGCTGGCGGCGGAAAACGCCAAAGCCGAAGCGGACGCACGCGCTTACGGCGTCGCGAGCACCATGAAAGCACTGGGCACGGCGGATGCGAAGATTCTGCAAGCGCTGGCGAGCACCGGTATGAGGCCGGAGCAATTGATCGCCTTCGCTTTCCAGGAGCTTGCCGGTAAAGCCGATAAGATCGGCCAACTCAACATCTCGCCGGATTTGCTGCGCGAACTACTCGCTCCGCAACCGAACGGAAAATGAATCGCTTAACGGACAATAAAATCGTCCTTGTGACGCGACCGACGCGCCTGGCTGAACTGGTGGTCCGGTTCAACACGGTCAGCCAGGCCCGGTTCTACGTCGAACACCAGGGCGCCGACTTCAAGGACTACCTGCATGAGGACGAAACATACCACCATGCTTTGGTCGAGGCTCAGGGCATCTTGGGCCAACTCGGGCGGGTGCAGGTCATCGATCGCGGCTTTCTGCCAAATTTCGTATTTGGCCCAGAAGACACCGTCGTCACCCTCGGTCAGGACGGCCTTGTGGCGAACACGATTAAATATCTGCAGGGCCAACCGGTTGTGGGCGTAAACCCCGACCCTGGTCGGTGGGATGGCAAGTTGCTCCCGTTCAAGGTCGGCGACCTCAAGAAAATCGTGCCGGAAGTCTTTGCTCATCGACGGCCGACTAAGTCGGTGACCATGGCGAAAGCCAGCCTGAACAATGGGCAAGCGATGTATGCGGTGAACGATTTATTTATCGGCCCTAAATCGCACGGGTCGGCACGCTACGTGATCCGTTCCGGCGAAGCTGCCGAGACACAGTCCTCAAGCGGAGTGATCGTTTCCACTGGCATGGGCTCCACCGGTTGGCTGAAAAGCCTGCTCACTGGTGCCGCCGCGGTTACCCAATCTGCGGGCTCCATTCTGGTTCAGCGCGCTGTCGTGGACACGGTCACGGAAGGCAAAGCCCAACGAAAGCCCGGCCCCAAGGTTCGCCTAAATGTGCGGACGGAGTTCGCGTGGGACGCGAACTACCTGTTCTTCACCGTTCGCGAGCCATTTCCCACCCATACAACTGGCGCTTCGTTGGTGTTCGGCCGGGTTACAGCGGAAACACCACTGCAGCTCGAGTCGCAGATGGCAGAGAACGGCGTCATTTTTAGCGACGGGATCGAGAAAGACTTCCTGGAGTTTAACTCAGGAACCCAGGCCTCAATAGGCCTCGCGGAACGTAAAGGTATGCTGGTCGTGTGAACAGAACGTGGGCGAAAGAGAATGGAGATAAATGAACAGAGATAGTTTGTCAGGTATAGCGAGAGAAACGGTCAAAATCTGCGAAGCCGGCCAATATCAGACAGCGGCCGGTAAACTGGTCGTTGTGGCAGATGATATCAAGCGAGCCGTGAAAGGCACGGTTCTATATTCTGCGAGTAACCTGCCGGCACTGCCGCCACAAACGTCATCACTGGAGACCAAAATCGAGGTGGCAAATGAAACGACCTTCCGTGGTCTGGCCAAACTGGCACTTCGCGGTGGTCACATCGCGTGCTTGAACTTTGCTTCAGCAAAGAATCCTGGCGGCGGATTCCTTGGTGGTGCACAGGCCCAGGAAGAAGCCTTGGCCCGGGCTTCGGCTCTTTATCCATGCCTCTTGGCTGCTCCCGATTACTATGAGCGAAACCGAAGCAACCGATCAGCGGTATATCTGGACTTGGTTATTTTTTCACCACAGGTCCCCTTCTTCCGAAAGGATGCCGGAGACCTCCTGGACAAACCATTACTGGCTTCTGTAGTTACCGCCCCAGCACCCAACCGCGGTGCCGTGGCCCAAAACGAGCCAACGAACCTCCCGTTGGTCGAAACCGCGCTTCTACGCCGGGCAGAGATGGTTCTGCACGTTGCACAGGCCCACGGAGTTGAACGACTGGTGCTTGGAGCTTGGGGATGCGGCGTATTCAGAAACGATCCCGCAAGGGTCGCTTCCGTTTTTTCCAGTCTTATCAAGCCTCCCGGTCGATTTGCGGGAGTATTTCGCGATGTCTTATTCTCAGTTTATGACCGTTCCGAGCCTCCTTTGACGCTGCGAGCTTTTGTAAACGCCTTGAGGTAAAGACCAGAAGACATGTGAGAGCGAAGTTCGAAACGGCAGCTGGTAATCCTGAAAACCAGGACCGAGGCCTAGTAATTGAGGCCGGCGTCGGACTCGTCGTGGTGGTGGCTGATGGCGCCGGCGGGCAAAGCGGCGGTGCCGAAGCTGCAACTATGGCGGTTGAATTGGTGCATCAAAAAGCGAACGAGCTTCATGACGCTAGCAGCTGCGTCGCCTTGCTGCAAAGCATGGACCAGGCCGTCTGCAAGGACCGAGTCGTTGGCGAGACGACGTGCGCCGTGGCTGTCGTGACGCGCGCCAGCGTCTATGGGGCAAGTGTGGGCGACTCGGGTGTTTGGGTGATAAATAAAAGTGGTTTGATAAACCTGACCGAACGGCAATCGAGTAAACCTTTCATCGGTTCAGGGAGTGCTTTGCCCAGCCATTTTGAACACCAAATAACCCAAGGAGATTCGCTGCTGCTCGCCACCGATGGGCTTTTGAAATACTCGGGACCGGAACGCATTGTCGCTGTTTGCCGGAGCGTCGCGCCCTTCGACGTCCCTGGTAAGTTGGTTGAACTCGTCCGATATCCGTCCGGCGCCCTTCCTGATGATGTGACGTTGATCTTCGCGTATGAGCCCAAGTGAGACGGTCCGAATCAGCAAGTTTCTGAGCTTAATCCTGCGCCACGAACCCGAACGGGTTGGGCTCAAACTCGATAGCGCAGGCTGGGTCGGCGTGAGCGAGTTGCTGGAAGCGGTGAACCGAAACGGAATTTCCCTTACGCTGGATCAACTAAAGCACGTCGTCGCGACGAACGACAAAAAGCGCTTTGAGTTTTCTGAGGATGGTCAGTGGATCCGGGCCAGCCAGGGCCATTCCATCGAAGTGGACTTGCAGTACGAACGGCAAACTCCGCCGGAACTGCTTTATCACGGCACGCCTGAGCGCTTCCTGGAATCAATTCGCGCGACCGGCTTGAACAAGGCACAGCGGCATCACGTGCATCTTTCGCCTGATCCTCAGACGGCGGCAAAAGTCGACCAACGCCGAGGCCGCGCAGTCGTACTGACGATCCGAAGCGGGGAGATGCACCGTCAGGGACACGTGTTCTATCGGTCAGCCAACGGCGTTTGGCTGGTGGACCATGTGCCGGTCCGATTCATCGAATTCAACACCTCCGACAAGTAACTACTCTTGAATGAATGGCCCCCTCGCCCAATTTGTGGCCCTTACCTGCAACGCGAACGCTTTCCTGCGGGGCGACCCAGTTGCGACGTTCTTTCCTGGAAATTCCACCTGCCAATTTTGTGATTGGGTGAAATTCTTCGCGGTTTCCAAGACGCTGTTCGGGAAAACAAAAGAAATTCCGGTGGCCACGACTCCGAATGAATGGTTCGAACACCTCAAAAACCAAGATGTAGTTGGGATACGCCTCAGCCGCACGCCTCAGAACAAACCAGGCATATCTGATCGCATGTCGTCGGCGTTTGTTGGTGGCGGGGGCACTTGGGCCATGGAAGCTCTCCAGCCAAACCGGAAAGCTGCCGTTTGGCTTTCGCGGTGGTCGGTTTGGGATCAAAAGGCACCAGAGCGCCGGATTTGGCGCGTCGATTACGGGCGAGTTTCAGAAATTCCTCGACGAATGTTTTCTGGCACAGACTTGGAATTGGCGAGCACGCGGCTCCGTTCAGCATTGGGCCAAATCCACCGGTTCTCAGAAAAACATAATTGCGGCGGATTCACTGCCTGCTTCGCTCGCGCAATGGAGACGCTCGATTCGCACGGGGCGAAACGTCACGGGTATCACAAAGATTTGGTCGTGAATAGTGTAGTGCCAGAATTGGCAACCTGTCTCTTGGACGCCTGCCAATCGGCCTGGGTGTTCGGAGGTATGGGCTCCTGGAATGACATGAGCTTCGAAGGTGCAGACCGGGCCGAGTACGACCGCTTATCAGAAGAGTTGTTCAAGGTCTTGAATGAGACCATCCAAACTGCCGCAAGCGCGTCTTGTGCTTATACGCCCTGAAGCGCCAGGCAAATGAACTCAGGTCCTGCAAATTTAGAACCCGATTTGCATCAGCGCCTCGCAGGTCTGTTGCTTGGCACCGCTGTCGGCGATGCGCTTGGGCTACCGGCGGAAGGATTGTCCCGACACCGAATTGAGCGGCGGTGGCATGGAAACTGGCAGCATCGCTTCGTTCTCGGTCACGGCATGTGCAGCGACGATACCGAGCACACCTTCTTCGTCGCGCAAGCGCTTCTTGCGCATCCAAACGACGCAGTCGCGTTTCAACGCTGTCTGGCCTGGAAGTTGCGACTTTGGCTTCTCGGAGTGCCTGCGGGAATTGGTCTTGCAACCTTGCGAGCCATTCTCAAGTTGTGGTTGGGGTTTCCGCCAACGCGCAGTGGCGTCTTCTCCGCTGGAAATGGTCCCGCAATGCGAAGCGGGATCATTGGCGCCTACTTCTTTGACGATCCGATAAGACGCAAAGAGTTTGTCTGGGCAGCCACGCGGTTGACCCATACTGATCCCAAAGCCGAAGTGGCCGCATTGGCCGTGGCCGAAGCTGCCGCTTGGGCCGTGCTTGGGCAAGAGCCGTTGACAGAATTGGCTTCCAGATTGTCGGCGTTAGGCGGCGGAGAAGAATGGGCCGTCATTTGCAGAAAGTTCGAGCATGGACTGGCGGAGGGGACATCGGTATTTGCTTTTGCCGACGCGCTTGGGCTTCGGAATGGCGTTTCCGGGTATGCATATCACTCCGTCCCGATCGCACTGTATGCCTGGTTGCGATCTCCCAACAATTTCCAGGACGCCCTGACATCAGCTCTGAATTGTGGTGGTGACACGGACACCGTGGGCGCAATTGTCGGTGCTCTGGCCGGTGCGTCGGTGGGAACCAGCGGGATTCCCTCTGAATGGCTCAGCGGAATTTGTGAGTGGCCCCGGTCGCTCAGTGTCCTGGGCCAAGCTGCAGAGCGTCTGGCCGAACAAAAGCTCGGGGCTAGCGCTTTAGGTCCCATCAAGTACTTCTGGCCCGGACTGGTTCCAAGAAACCTGGCATTTCTATTAATCGTCTTGGCTCACGGGTTCAGACGGCTCGCTCCACCGTATTGAGGGCCTCCCGTTAACAAAGAGGGGCTGGACACTCGCCTGAAAGTGGCAAACGTATAGAGAGCATGAACGTGATCGTTGATTTATGAAGCTTCCTTTTACTGGCGGTTGCGTTTGCGGAGCGATTCGTTACGAATGCTCGGCAGAGCCCGTCATGATGTTCAAGTGTCACTGCCGTGATTGCCAGCAAGTGACCGGCGGCGGATTCGTCGCGGGCCTGCTGGTCCCCGTTTCGGCATTCCGCCTGACGAAGGGGCAACTGCGTTACCATTTCACACCGAGCCTGGCCGGCGGAAGGCACAAGCGCGGCTTTTGTCCCGAATGCGGCTCGCGGTTGACTGGCGGAGAGTCCGATGAACGGTCGACCGGATTCATTGGAATCACCGCTGGCAGCCTGGATGGTCCAAGCTGGTTCTGTCCGCAAATGGACTTTTTCGTTTCCGACGCTCAGCCGTGGGACCAAATGGATCCGACTATTCCGAAACACGAACTTTATCCACCTCGGCCAAGCAGACATAAAGGCGAGTAACTATTGGCATGAACCTAGTGCATTCACGAACTGCTAAGTCAGGAGTTGCGTCTCCAGAAGTTAGAGCGCTCTTGGACACCATCACAGAGGAGCAACTGCGCAAATGGGTTGAGCGTATTTCTATTCCCCGTCACTTCGCTGCCGAACCGCATGCAAACCGTGCGACTGCGGCATGGCTCAACGAAGCGTTTGAAACACAGGGATTCAGAACTGAGCTTCAGGGTCAGTACTCGAATATATTGGCTCTGCCCCCAAAAGAATTCGAAGAGGTGATCCTCGTTGGCGCGCACTATGATTCTGTCCCGATGTGTCCTGGAGCTGACGACAACGGCAGCGCAGTGGCCGCGATGCTGGGCTGCGCTGCTGCCTGCAGCCTTTGGCGACCGGTGTTGCCGGTGATGTTTGTTGCTTTCAACTGCGAAGAGGACGGCTTGGCGGGCAGTCGCGACTTTGTTGCCTCTTATCTTCCCAAGGCGGCTTTCAAATTGCGCAGTGTGCACATTCTCGAGATGGTTGGATTTGCCAGTTCGGTGCCGGGCTCACAGCGTGTTCCGGCGGGCCTGCCGGTCAAAATTAGAGACCGGGGCGATTTTTTGGGGCTATTGGCCAATCGTTTCTCCAACGAACTCATGGACTCCGTGCTGCAGCAGGCGGCAACCTATACGCCCCAATTGCCGGTCACCGGACTGAAGGTCAGGCTCGGACTCGAGAAGCACTTCCCGGTACTGGCGCGTAGCGACCATGCTCCATTCTGGGCAAAAGAAATCCCCGCGCTGATGTGGACCGATACCTCCGAGTTCCGTAATTCCAACTATCACCTGCGCTCCGACACGCCAGATACGCTGGACTACGGCTTCCTTCGAAGCGTAACACAACTCCTCACGGCAACCGTGATAGAGCAAGCTCAGGACCTGCTCTGATGTATGCTGCTGGGCAAAAGCGCCGCATTCCCAACGGCAAACGGTTTAAAAAATTCACAGTAGATGAAACAGGACTTCATCTATTGATATGTTTTCAAGCCTAAGGTCCGACAACCTTGATCGTGTGTCGCATCAACTTATCCAGATATTTGAATTCAAGATATACGCACCCCTAAAAATATAAGTGGACAAGATTAGGCTACTTGTGTTAGGTATTACGCGCATTCGATGAAAACTTGCAGGAACATATCAGCCACGATTTGGCCGACGATGTCGGTCGCGCAAGCGACACGTCATAGCCGGACCAGCCAGGGTTGTGTGTTCAACCTTAGGCTATCCAAACCGTATAGCGGGCGAACCCCCGAATCGAATTTGGATAATGGAAAGGTAAGCAGGTAACGAATCGAACATAGGATTTCTACAACCCTGCTTACCGAGATGTAAGCAGGGTTTTTTTGTTGTCGTGATATGTGACGGTAAACAATCAGAGCGAAAGGTAAACGGAACTGTGAGTGAAACGAGAACGACGTCTTGATGATGTCTGAGAGTGCCAAACGAAATCGGTCGCAGGAACGCCGAGGCGTTCCACCGGCGTGGTGTGCCCACACCGAGCAAATACGCGCGCCGAGACGATTTGAAACGCTTTTACAATTTAAGGGCTTCGGAGGAGGTGTGCCTCTAAACACCGAAAGAACCACCGTGAAACCGTGGGTTGGTATCGTAAGATAGCAAGAGGTGTTTGTTCTTTGTTGAAATGGCATGGGCCGGGACTGAAACAAGTCCCGGCCCTTTCAATTTCTATGCGGTTGTGATTTAAAAGGAGAATGGCGCTGTGCCAAGGCGCATGTCCGGGTGCGATTCCCGGCAACCGCACCAATCGCTTCGGATGCACATTCGTTTCTCACTTCCGTTGCATCCGGATTCCAATAAGCCGCGCACCAGCTCGTGCAGCAGAGTCTCCAAAACTCAGCTTGCCTGGGGCAGCACCAGGGCGGCTTGCCAATTTTTATGGGGTCGTGGCAGACAAGTAATGCACTTGCCCTGCAAGCAAGCTCATATGGGGGCGGTACCCATCGACTCCACCATTTCACTGCGGGGAACTCGACTAAAGTACAGAGCGAAGCCTCATAAACTTCGTCAGGCAGGTGTGATTCCTGCCCCCGCAACCAATTTGGGAGGTGTTCCGGCTGCCGGTCTGTAAAACCGGTGTCGAAAATAACTGTCGGAAGTGACGACTGGAGCATTACCAGCACCTCCCACCAGCCTTCGCCAAGGCTTCGGCCTGGCAGGCCATTTCTGGATCCGTAGCTCAAGTAGCCAGAGCAACCCGTTGTCTGCGGGAAGGCTGAGGGTGCGAGTCCCTTCGGATCCGCCATTTTATCGGAGCGTAGCTCAGTCTTCAGAGCGCGCGGCTTGGGACCGCGAGGTCGCAGGTGGAAATCCTGCCGTTCCGACCATTTCAATTTGCTGTCGTGGCCGAATATATGAGGCATCCGTCTTCTAAGCGGATTTATGCAGGTGAGAATCCTGCCGGCAGCACCAATTAATCATTGCCAGGTGGTGTGAAAGTAGCACGGCGGCCTGTTAAGCCGCAAAGTATTTTTTAGCTTTCCGGTTATCCGTTACCTTAAAACCTCTCAAAAGGCCCTGTTTTACGGGCTAAACGTGATGTTTAGCCTTCTCCTCCGGAATGAAACCGAATCCAGCCGTTTGAAGACGAATTAAAGCTTTTTAGCAACTTTAGCAACTGGTCCCGGGGCGTGGTTTTAACGCCTTGGGACGCCAGGACGCCTCTTCACCCGGTCCAGTCATTCCAAGCCCGGGGCGACCCCTCCGGCGAACGCGGTTTAGCCTCCAAAACAAAGAGCTGTACAAACTTCGGCCCCACTTTAGGGTTTCCCTTGTCAGGCTTTAGAATCTGACGTATGAAACAAAAACGAAGTCTTCCTGCCGGTAGCGCGGGGTCTCTCGACCGCTCTCGGGGTTCACGCCCCGGGAATTCTAAACCGTGTTGCCGGCAGGTTTCGTTTGTATCCTTCATGAATCCACAAGTCAGTAACGGCAGCGCCGTCCTTTTTGCGACCGCGCACGAACCGAAAGAGTTAACCATCGGCGTGATCGGACGCGACCCAATGATTGACCGCTTGGCGACGGCGACCATGGGACTCCTCACGGAGTTAAACTGTGACTCGGCGGTCCGGGTCCTCAAAGCGCAGCAGGGTGTTGGTTCGGCGCTCGTTGACCACATGGACAAAAAGAAACCTCGTTGGAGTCCGGAGGAGGTTGAGAAACTTCTTTTGACCCACGCCTCGACCCTGAATTATCTCCTCGGGGAGCGCGCAGACCTCCAGAAGAAAATTGCGCGGATTGACTACGCCATCCAACTCGTGACGGATATCGAGCGGCAACTTGTCGAGGTAAAGGGTTTGACCTACTCCGGCTGGTGCGCGGCGAGGACCCGGGAGGCGTTGAAGAAAGCCCGGGAGCAGTTAACGGAGACCCGGAAGCATATAGCGGCCACTCCGACTCGCTAGGCCTCGCGCACACGCGTTGGAACGAATCAGGGCTACCCTTTTACCGGGTAGCCCTTTTCAATTTAACCATCGGCTCGCCTAAAAGGATTTGCCTGCCTGAGGCCGGAGGCGCAAAATAAGCGGAACGGTTTAGTCAGACGAATTAATGCTCTACTGAAAAAAGGAACCATGAACCCTTTCGAATCCCACTGCACCGAAACAATCCACGTGCGCCGACAACAGGGAGACCTCGGGCCTTTGAAGGCATCCTTTGGAAAAGGAAAATTCACGGTGTTTGATAACACGCTCGATATCAGCGAGGGAGATTTAATCGACCGTCCGCTACCGAACGGGAAGGCCGAAAGATACGACATCATTGAGGTAAATTACACAACTGAGTTTCACGGCATCCCCGGCCACGTGGACATGACCGTGCGCAAGCAGGGTTCGCTAGTCCCGTTTCAAAAAAGTCGGGTCGTGAATAACATTTCGATTAACAATTCCCAAGGGTTTCAAATCGGGGACCACAACACCCAAAATATTGTCGATGCGTTCAAGCAGGTCATCGAGAGAATTGAGAATTCCCCCGGCACTCCGGAGGAGAAGGCGGAAGCTAAATCGAGACTGAGCCATTTTCTCAAGCATCCTCTCACGTCAGCGGTGATTGGAAAAGCCGTTGAAGGGGCTATTGGTCTTTTGAAACCATGACGCGCAAACAGGAAGACGAAACCATAGCCGAGGCTGATGAAATTATCAGCAAGGCGCACTCGATGCTGGTAGACGTTTACTACTCCCGAAAGGAGGCAAATGCGACCATCGAAGGGGATGCGTTAACGCACGCTATCGGATTGCTTTGCCACGCGCTTGACACTCTGCGTGATACCGGAGAGTCCCCTCGATACCTAGCGGCTTGGGACCGTAAGCCGCCTGATTCCCCAGGAACCTGAAAGCAACCCCGCCATCAGCCTGTGGCGAAGTTGTGCGGGGTTTCCAGAAGGAACGCCGACTGTTAAGCAGAACATCGGAACCCTTTTAAAGCTTAGATGGCCACGTCTGCCTTATTCCCGCAGCCCCTGCATCGCAATTTCAAAACGGTAGGGACCCCTTCTTTGTAATCCATCATCATGCCGACGTTTTGCGCGCAGACCGGGCAGGCGCCTGGAAGGAGAGTGAAATAATCCTCGCAGAGTTTCTTCTGCTCTGCCTCAGTCCATGCCCTGAGTGGCTTTCGGCGTGAGGTCATTTCCACGAGACGTTTATTGGCCGAAAATGACCACAACCGCCAGAATAATTTTTCTGCAAGGCACAGGCGTATAGCGATATTGCGCGGGTTTCCTGGCGATGACGTGACGGGAGGAAAACAGAGGGCAAAGCGCTTTACCCTCCACGGACTGCCCGTTCAAATTCCGTTCTGGGAATGGACCTCGTAGTGATCGCCTCCGGTCGGAATGCCTCCCAGGAGCGCATCTGAGTTGATGCCTTCCCTCCTCAGAGCTTTCCGCAGTTTGGCAATGGCACGCCTCTCTAGCTGGTGTATCCGCTTTCGACTGCACCCGCAAACCTCGGCCAACTCTTGCGCGCTCCACTGCGTTCCCGGGGGACTGACGGCAGAGGCTACGGCTAGACCTATATCGATATTCAAATTGAAATTCATAAAAGGGTTTTGGTGAGAAAAGAGGCGCCACCCGGAAATGGACATAAACGAGTGACGCCTCAGTCTTCCGTGGGTATATTTATCGCGGTCGCGCCCACGGTTCGCTCAACAAGGAGGAGCATGAAAAAACCTCCCCTGCCGCTGAATCGATTTACGGGATATACGCAGCGCTGTTAGCGCTGACGATATACCATTGCGTGCCATCACATCGGATATGCATGCACGCGAATTTATTCGTCAGTTGCCACGACGTCTGTCCGTCGATGTTCTGCCCGGTCGTGCCGGAGTAGACGATTTGATTCGTCCCATGCGGGGAGAGGTTCTTGAAGACGAACTCTTTCCCGTTAACGAAACCACCGCCGAGCGTGGCCGGAAGCGTAACAGTGACGTTCGTGGCCGGCAGTTCGATGAACTGGTCCGTTGAAACGAGCGTGTAACCGTTCGTAGCCACCGAGGTCGTTGGAGTGAAGACCGCACCGCCATCCACCGCGAGGACACCCGGAGACCCGGTGATGTAGGCATGAGCTTGAGGCAGGCACGTAAAGACCAGCGCGGCCAGCAATACAAGCGCCACGGTAGAGGCCACCTTCATGTCGGCCCTAATCCTCATCATGGCCGAAATAATGCCCCTTCGCTTTTCGTTGTCCTTTTCAGACTGGAGACTTTCGTTCAAGTCGTTCAGGAGATTTGCGCGAGGGTCAACGAGCTCGTGAACCGGGTCCAGCGCTGCGGTAACGGCGTTAGTGATTTCGTCCGTCAGCCTATCGCCCATCGCGTTAGCCGCAGCCAGGAGTTTTCGCGCAATGGCGGATTGCTCCGGCTTGGTTTTAGCGGCCTTGATATCCTTGCAGAGGTCGAGAATTGTTTCTTTATTCATAATAATTTTCCCTTCTTGGTTAGAACGAGGTTACACGGAGACCGGCAGAATCGGTGATAGCTCCCGGGGCACCGCCTTGCGCTCCCCCAGCGGTTCCAAACAAAACAGCGGCGGAAACGTAGACATCCCCCGTTCCAGGCTGCTGCCAGTCCACGCCCGTCATTTCGAGCCCGGTCGGGTCCGACATGGGTCGGAATTGCATGATTTCTGGCACACCCAATTCTGCCGCTGCGTTCGAGAACTCAATGCGACGCGTGGCAATAACGAGCGAACGTTTGTCCCCGAAGAAGCCGGTAAGATTTCCTGTGGTAGGAAGGTCGGGATACTCCATGACGATTTCGAAGCCGCAGATGTTGCGGAACATACGGTAAGGCGTTTCGCCATTGAGCTGCCCATAGTAAAGGCTGCTCTGCACACGCGGGTCGTTTTGAAGTGCCGTCGCGACCGCCGAGTTTATGATACCGAAGCGCCCAGTGTTCGCCATCTTTTGCAGATTGCACGTGGCGCGAATACTCTCCAGCCATTCAAGGTCTACGCCATTAGGCTCACCTGAGGTGGAGTTTGAAAAGTTAGCGCTCGTGATTTGCGCAAGCACCTGGTCGAAGACATATTTTGCAAGGACGTATCCATGATTTCTGATGGCTTCTTTGTAGAGTGGGATTTTCGATGCGAGCTGGGTAAGCCAGTTGATTTTGACAGGGACGTGCTTGAAGCCCGACAACGTGACGGGACAGTCTACGATGAGGCTATCTGCGTTGGCCGCGTTCCCCGCGAAGCCGGTGGTTGGGTCGTAATTTTGAGTCGCAGGCAAGGTGCTCACTTTAGCAATGATTTGGTCTCCCTTCACTGCGGTCTTGGAAGAGTGGTCCGTAGTGATGCTTCCAATGAGCGGGACCTCCGTCTTGAATGCATCCATCACGTCCATGAGGATTTCGGGCACGCTAAGGGTTGTGCGGCAGATGCCGGTGGGCTTCGCGGTCACTAGGGAGTAGAGACCGAGGCAGACGAACGCGAGCAGAGCGCTCGACGGGTTAAAGAACGCAATGACGCAGGCCAGCGCAAAAGCGATTAAGAATAATTTGGATTTCATGGTGGTAGTTATTAAAGGTTGACGATACCGGCCAACATGGCGCGAGGGCTCATGACGCTGCCGGGTTTTACGAAGGGTCCGGAGTTGCGAATCATTACAGCCCAATGAACTCGGAGGAGTTCGCTAGGCTCGAAGGAGATTTGGTAGGTAGCGGCCTGGGCCCTTTCGCTCTCTTCCAAAGAACGCGCGTCATCAGCGACGAGGTTCATTGCGGTTGCGCGAATGGGAGAGGCCAGGAACCAAGCCTGCTCAGTAAGGGCACGTGCGCGTTCCATCAAGGCCGAACGTGCAGTCCGGTGGGCTTCATGGACGGACTCCAGCGACTTGACTTCAAAGTCTGCCGGAACTTCCCCGGTCGTAGCAACCGCCAGGCGTGCGTCACTGGCTTGCTTGCGGTGCTTCGCATTTGCGGCCGTGGTCGAAACGCCTTCGAGTTGTTTCAAAACCGCGTCGAATTGCGTTTGAATATTCCGCAGTTCAGTGAACGACTTTTCCGGTCCCGCGTTCTTGCCGGAGAGTATGACCCCCACGGTTTTGTCGGAATAGTCTACGAGTTTTTTGTTACGCAGGACTTCGGGCTTGAACGTCTTGCGGTTCCCTTTCAATTCCTCGACTACGGAATCCGTAATCGGGGATGTGCTTGGCTCTGGAGTCTTAAGAGCCTTATCGATTGCTGTTAGTATATTTTTGTTCATGTTAGTATGAGCGCATTCGCGCTCTACTAATGCCCGAGTGGTTAAGCAGATGGCCGGAATCAGTCGGTGAGCCAGGAGAAATCCCTCGTTTCCTGGTTAAGCGCGGAAAGGATCTGCGACACCCGTGCCCGGCTAACCCCAGGCTTACCTCCACTCGAAAACCGTTCAGCTAAATCGTCAAGTGTCCGCACACCGTCCAGTTTGAGAAAATATCCAAGAATGAGAACCTTGCGACCAATGTCCTCAGCCGTGCCGGCCGTGATTAATCCCAGCAGCAATCGCATGACTACTTCCTGCCTGGCCTTCGTGTCATCTGAGCACGATTCCTCCTCCGGTTCGGGCGCTGGCGTGGTAGCCGACGCGAACTCGTATTCGGGATTATCTTGTGAGGAGGAGTCGTGCACTGAATTGTGGTCTCTTAGAATCTTCCGTATGCGGCCAGAAAATTGCACCAGCCTTGGTAATCACCGAGCGGAGGCGCCATCGGATTTTTCATGTGGTAGTACAAATTTTGACGTGAGATTCCCAACATCTCGGCGAACCTTGACGCAACAATGCGCTCCGGTTTTGATTTTTGAGTTTTGGATTTTGCTTTCATTGTTTTGCGATTTTGAGCTGTAAAGTAATTGTTGAAAACTTGGGATTGTGACCAAAACGCGCCACAGCGGGACCTACGACGGTGCACCACGTCCAAGGAGACTCCTTTGCGTGGGGGTGGTAGGTGGTAGGCACGGGGCATGCCGCTCGCCACAGGCTCACCACAGCGTTGCAATCACTCAGAGCCGGATTCATACCGCCCGACTCCATCCATAACGCTACAGAGGACATGCGCGAGGTCATAAGGTTTAGTCCACGTATGGGAGCCTGGGTTGCACCGTGGTAGGCTTGGGCCGTGGCGGTGGAGGCAGCTTGGACTTGCACGCGTCACAGAGGAGCGGAGTCTTAGCATCCCGCATTAATTCGTAAGGTAGCGGGCACACCCCATATTGGAATTTCCGCTTACACCGATAGCAACGCTTGGTTATGATTTCACTCATGATGTTTCCATTACTCCTCTATGCTTTAATACCTCTATACTTCTACGAGGCAGACGAGGCATAATTCTCTACCCGCGCACCGGTCCGACCAAAGACGGAGGAGACGGAATGACGACGGCACGGAGGATTGAAGTCTCCGTGGTCGAACGGAGGGACAGGCCGGAACGCAGCGCCAGCGGAGTGGAGGAGCGCAGCGGCCTGTTCCTGCGGGCGACTGCTCTCATATTCCTCGTACGAGGTTTTACTCCGAATCCTCCGCGTGGTATCAGTCTCATACCCTAAAGGGATATGAGACCTGAGACCTGCCACGCGTCTCAGAAGTATTATAATTAGATATGAGACTTCTGAGACTTCTGAGACTAAACCAGTCATACCGGCCTCCATTTATCGTCCTTGGATTTGGCGACACGGCCTTGCTTGTCCAACTCGTCACGAAGCCTGTAGAACGTAGCTCTGGAAATTTCTTTTTCCGACAGAGCCATCTTCTGCCACTCGGTAGATGTAAACCCGTCCGCTGGTAAAAGACTCAGAATCACGCCAGCAGTATGCGTCTTAGGTCTACCGCTCTGTCCCTCAAGCTTCGTTGGGTCAAGGCTGTCGTTCCTGCCCATCAGCGGAAACTCCCAAGTGACAGCGAACGGCTTGACTGGTGGAAAATTCCGAAGAGTAGCCTCACATGCAAATGACTCCTTATCGAAGCTGTCTTCATCTTCGTCCGCTTTAAGGTCTGTAAAGGTGACGATGGCGTCCGGGTCCCGGGCGAACACACCACTTCCGGAAATGCGGTCAATCGATTTCTTGTTCGCTTGATTGCCCTTTGAAAAATGAGACGCTGATATTATTGCGGCTCCTGTCTCATTCGAGAGAGCTTCGAGGGAGTTCTGTAGCTCTGATATGTCACCTGCGGAATTTTCATCAGCCCCACCATAAAGTTTGTAAATCGGGTCGAGCACGATAAGCCCGCATCCCGATGAAAGAAGGTGGTCGCGAAGCCTTGGAACAATAATTTTATGGCCAGCCGAGTGACCGCGTAAATTCCAGACCTGAAACCATCCTGGTCCCGGCTGGTTCATTTTCGACGCGTCCTTCGCACCCATCACCCTTAAGACGCGTTGCTGAAACCCAAAGGCGGGAAGCTCGAAATTTAAGTAGCAGACCTTTGCCTGGGTTGTCTCGAATCCAATCCAGGGCAAGCCGTAGGCCACGGATACGGCCAGGTCAATGAACATCCAACTTTTATACGCCTTTGAACCACCGCCGAGCGCCATTTTACAACCCTTATGAAGGACCCCTTTGATTAACTGGGGAGGCTCGGGTATGTCGCGATTGATGAAATCGAACACATCCTCAATAGCTGGCAGCGGAGCGGGTCCTGGCTTTTTCTGTTGTGGTGGCGGTCGCTCACTCATAATCCGCCTTTCCGCCTTGGGTCGTGAAATGTGTAATACGTCACCGCTCCCCAGCCTCCGGATTTCGTCCGATACTTTAGTTGGTCTACCCGCTTCAGTATTCCCTGGGAGACGGCAATCCGAACCATGTAAATACATTTCCAATACGCCCAGCCGGATAAGGCGCTAAGCGTGGAAATGTGAAACCAGAAAGGTATGAGGACGGAAGCACCATACCGCACTGCATGGTCGAGATGAAACAGCGTTGACATGAATCTGTCCCATCGCGCTTGTTCTAAACGGCCTCGACCCGGCCAACCCTGGTAGGGATTCCTGGATAGAGCCCACGCCTTTTCAATCGGAGACTTGTCCGGAGAGGCCTGTTCCGTCGTCGCCGGTTCCTGTATGGCGGGTTGCGGACGAGGAGCCGGGTATTCAGAGGCTGGGGGAGGTTCAATACAATCAAGCTGCTCTACCCGCTTGACGTAATACCAGGCGATACCACGAACCTGCGCAACTGAGTAACCAAGATGGTCGGCAATCTCTCGATACGTCTTATCGGGAAAATTCTTTACGGCGAGCACGATGTCGGAATACCGCCTTCTATCCGTCATCGGAACGACGGCACGCTTCACCTTTCCAAGCGAATCCCAGAGCGCAGCTAGTTCCGGTTGCTTGGTATGAGCCTTGCTGAGAGTAAGGGCGGGAGTCTTGCTCGCGTCATTGAACTTATTGACTAGGCCGATGATTTCCCTGAGTAAATTGTCTGCTGGCGTTCCGCCTGTGTCGGTGGTAGTCTTCATAGGTCATTAGTTTTGTCGGCGTGGTTTACTTCCCGGTAGCACGCCGACTTTTTCTTATAACGCTACCAACCGACCCGGCAGCATGCGCGAACGAAGCTGTTTTTCGACGTGGGCCACGGAATAGTAACAAGGACCGCCACCCTTTTTCGCAGCCGGGTTGGCTTTGAACCTGGGGACCTTCCATTCATCTAGCCGCGTCCGAATCGTCAGGTCGCAGGGCGTGTGCCCAAGGTGAAGCTTGAAAAGTTCACGAAGCTGCTGAAGTGTGGCGCACCGCGCACCATTAGTAATTTCGCTCATAAGGTATTTCCCGGAAACTGGCCGGTGAGCCGAGGAGGAAAAAACTTCTGGCGCAACAGGCGCTAGAGGTATATCTTGAAGACAGTTCAAGAGATTCCCGCAACCAACGGACTCTGGACCTGGGCGGTTTTGAGTTCATACCTCAGACCGCCCGTTTTCTTTCCGCTGAATACCTTATAACCTACGAAGAAAAATTGGGTAAGGGGTGACTTAGGGACAGTTAGGGACAATCGGGTTTCGTCTTCTCAATCAGATTTCTGCGCAGCAACTCACGGATTACAATGCCGCGACGGTATCGGACCACCCGCTTGTTGACAGAGTAACGAGCCTTATCCAGGCCCCAACGTTTTTCGTTTCGACGCACGGTCTTTACTGTGACCTCCAGCAGGTCAGTGGCAATGTCCTTGATGGTTAAGTCAGCTACCTTGGTCGCTTGATATTCCATAAATTCTTTATCCTTTCTTCGGTCTGAGCGCGTAGAATTTCTTGGTGTCGTCACTCGAAACTCGGCCCTGGTAATGTGCTTTAATTATGGACTCGCTGTTCCCAAACTGCTCTGCGGTCTGACCGTAGCTCCCGGTCTTCCGGAAGTAATGGGAGATTGCCGTATGGCGCATGACATCCGGAATCCACGTCTTGATTCCGGCTGCCTCTCTTGCGGCTTGAAACTTTTCCCCCAAGTTTAACGGGGAGAAAGACTCGTCTTTGTGGGCGGTAAGCCAAGCGTGAAGAGTGTTGCAGATTGTTACCACTCGCCCACGTCCGGTCTTCGTCTGGTTTCCCTCTAGCCGGATTTCCCGGTCCTTCAGATTGACCGCCTCCCAGGTAAGCCGGGATGCCTCGGTAGGCCGGAGGCCGGCGAATAGGCAGACCGAAACGTAGGGAGCCAATCCAAAGGCCCCAGCCGCCTGTAGGAGCGATTGTGATTCCGCTACCGTAAGAATAGCCGGAGGAGGTCTCTCACCCTTCTCAACTCGAATTTCCCGGCATGGATTGGTCGCGGTCCATCGGCGGGGTCTCTGGACGCACCACGAGAAAAAGCGAGAGACTACTCGGCGGTAATTATCCCGCGTGACCGGAGAACACTTTAACTTGCCTAAAAAGTCATCAATGTGGTCCGGGGTGACGTCGCTAACGCGCAGATTCGGAACAGAATTACCGAAGATGCCAACACGCAGCCGGAGGTTGCCTTTGGTTCTCTTCCGAAGCGTGCAGTCCTGGCCGGAGAGCCACTCGTTAAACTCCTCTACCGCCTTGTCGAGCCTGGGGGATTCCAAGACCGCGTTCGCCTTCCCGTGCTTTAGCCAGTGGTCCACGGCCAGATACATGTCGTCATCGGCGTCAAGTCGGACGAAGCACGCTTCCGCAATCCGGAGCCGTTCGGGGGAAAGTGTGGTTGCGCGAAGTGAGGTATCCTCTCCCTGCCGTCCGAGGAAGTCCGCCATCAATTCAACTTGCCGGCACTGCGCGGCTTTTAGGTCCGCGAAGTTTTCCCGAATCTGTTTCCCTTGCCGGTTCGTCCCGATGACGCGAAAGGATTTGGTGCCGCCATTGTTTTTGAAATCGATAATCTTGAACCGCTGCTTCTGGGCCGGAGGAAGCACGGCCTTCGGCTTTGCCTCAACGCCAAGCTGGATTACGTTGTTGGCGGTCGTGGCCACTGCATTAATATTACTCATGCCGGTATAATAGCCCTTAAATCGCGATTGTAAACAACCAATAAGCAACCGGATGGTAAAATAGCGATATTCCCTAGGAAATCCGAGTTTTCTAGGACTTCTGTTAAGCCGTTCGGTGTTGGTGCGAGTCCAACCCTGGCAGCCAATTTCAGGGTGTATTGTCAGCAGCAGACGGCCTTGTTCGGAACGAGGAGGTCGCAGGTGCAACTCCTGCCACCCTGACCACTTTTGGAAGGCAGGCAGATATAAGCTGGCTGCACCTGTCCTGAAAACAGGATCGGCATTGCCGAGGCCGGAGCATTACCGGCGCCTTCCGCCATTTAAAACCATCAACCCGCAGGAGACCATATGACCACCCTAGTTCAACTCGTACCGAAGTGGCTGCAAAGCAGGCTTCGAACGCCTGCACAGCCGAATCCAAAAACCCTCAGCAAAAAGGAGCGACAGGTCCTGCCAACGCTGTCTAACGCAAAAAGCCCAGCAATACTGTTTCGCAGCGGTCAAAAACCGCCGGGACATCAGTTGCGTGGGCTTACGTGATGGGTTGGCAGCGCTTGGCGCAAGAAAGGAGCGGCCAATGAAACCGGTGATCCGTTACCAAAGTCAACTGCTCCCACGGCGCAGTTACAAGCCAAGCCGTGTCATTCGAATTCGCCCGGTGAAGGTGCGGTTTATTTTCCGCCCGGTGCGATTCGGAATCAAACCAAAGATCACAAATTATTAACCAAAGCAAAAACCTTGAGCGGCGTTGCCAAGGTGCGCCGCTCGAGCCGATTTCCGTCCTGTAGCTCAATAGCAGAGCATCCGGTTGATAACCGGACGACGCAGGAGCGTAACCTGCCGGGACGACCATTTCCAATGCCGAGGCTACGCCCAATCGCCAACTCCTTTCATTGCGAAACGAGTTGAAAATCCAATGCCGCCGAAAAGGTGGTGAGCACAACGCAACCCGTGCGGCTCCTGTGCGGACCATGTGGCTCTCCTGCAGGTGCGGCAAAAAAGCTCCCAGGACCATGCTCAACCGCCTCCTCGATAAAATCACCGGAGATCACGAAAACGGTCTCATCTGCCCTGGTGTGGATGTGCGCAGGGATAGAAGCTCCTGGTTCGAGCCGGGTCATCACCGTCATCCCGCCGGCTTTTTTGTCTTCATGAATTACCCGCATGAAAACGCCGGGAAAGTCGAGCGTGGCCCAAGGGAGCTTCGCTGTATCTACAGTTGTTGAATACACATTTAAGGATTCCGGAATTACTACGGTTGTCAATGGACGCGGCGACCGTGCGCCAGCACCCCCGAGTAGCTGAGACAGATTAGCGCCTCCCTGAAGAGGAGGAGACGTTGGCGCGATACCAACCTCGGGGACCAGCCTTCGCCCGCAATCGTGTCGCGGGCGAAGGCTGTCGCGTCGAAGCGCAACGCGTGGAGGCGGACTTTTCACATATGGCTGCGAGCTACGGCTCGGCAAGCCAATTAACCAAAAACCAATCCCGCTCCGGCGGGCATGAAAGGAAGCATGAACACTCTGACCGGGACCTATGTGCGCCTTTTCGCGTCTGTCAAGAGCTGGATTGAAGGCGAAGCGGTGCGCCAGTTGTATGCAACCTCCAAGCTGGAGGGTATGCGCTTGGCGGTTGGCTTCCCGGATTTGCACCCGGGCAAAGGCAGCCCGGTTGGCGCTGCCTTCGTAACAGAAGCCCTGATCTATCCCTACGTCATCGGTGGGGACATCGGGTGCGGTATGGCACTGTTTAAGACCGACTTGGTCCAGCGCGATATCAAACTGAATCGCTGGTCTGAACTGCGCTACGACCTCGAACATCCGTGGGAAGGTGATGTGGGCGAAGTGCTCGACGCCGCTGAACTCGAATCCACTGAGTTCGATGAAGCGCTCGGCACCCTTGGTGGCGGCAACCACTTTGCGGAATTGCAGCGCGTTGAGGAGGTTCTGGACGCGTCCGCCTTCAAGCAATTCGGTCTGGGCAAGCAGCAGTTAGTTGTGCTCGTGCACAGCGGTTCGCGTGGATTGGGTGAATCGGTTCTGCGCGCTTATGTCGATGAGCATCAGGCCAACGGCTCGGATGCTGAATCCTTCGCCGCCGCAGCTTACCTCAAGGACCATGATGTCGCAGTGCGTTGGGCCAAGGCCAATCGCGCCTTAATTGCCCGACGTTTCGTCGAAGCCCTTGGGGCCGAAGCCGAATGCCTTTGGGACGGCTGCCACAACAGCATCACCCGCCGCGAAAGCGAGGGTGAGACTCTGTGGGTACACCGCAAGGGTGCGGTTGTGACCGAAGGCGAGGCTGTGGTAATCCCGGGTTCGCGTGGCTCGCTCAGCTACCTGGTCAAGCCGACCGGAGACGGTGGAAGCCACGCCTGGTCCTTGGCTCACGGTGCGGGTCGCAAGTGGGCCCGCAGCGAGACCCGGCTTCGCATGCGCGAGCGATTCGGCATGCACCAGTTGACCCTGACCCCTTTGGGCGGACGGGTCATCTGCGAACAGCGCGAGCTGCTCTATGAAGAAGCTCCTGCGGCTTACAAGAACATCGAGGATGTGGTTCAGGACTTGGTTGATGCCGGGCTGATCTCGGTCATCGCCACCTTCCGACCGCTCCTCACCTACAAGACGCGTGCGCTCCGGCGTTAGCGCGTGATAGCAAGCCCAGCCTGGGCACCGCCATGGAGGACCGGATTCCACGGGGTTAATGCTTGCCTGTGAGCAGCCACCCCGTGTTTTCCAGTCTTCAAGGCGCCAGCTTTTTGTCCGTGAATGCAAAGCAGCTCGAGCAGCCGGGTTTTCAACCCGGGCCTAGTCGGTGCGAGTCCGACCACGGATGCCATTTGTCCGCGTAGCTCAGTTAGATCAGAGCGCCGGCGTGCGAAGCCGGAGGTCACAGGTGCGATTCCTGTCGTGGACACCATTTTCAGCCCTTGTGCCTCAGCAGCTACAGGGCGGGTTTCGTAAACCCGTATTCGTCGGTGCAAGTCCGACCAGGGACCCCATTTCAATGGTGATCATGATGTAACAGCAGCATCACGCCCCGTGAAGGCGTTTGTGCCGGTGCGAATCCGGTTGGTCACCCCAATTTCTGATGGGCCGAAGTTGATCGATTATCCTCCAACAATAAGGAGGGCGTACCGTCCGTGGCGAAAGCCTTGGCGGTCCGGGTTCGATTCCCGGCATGGAGTGCCTCCGTTCGATCACGCCACTTGCCCATCCGAATTTGCTGAGCCACCCCTTGTGCCGCACTCGGCGCAGAACCGCACCCACATTGTAACGCACATGATGCGATGCCTTGTGGCTAGTACCGTAGTTCAACCGCGAGAGAACACCCAAAGCGATTTGGGAGACGTGGGTTCGATTCCCATCGGGCGCGCATTTTCGACGGGCCGATGAATTGGGTTATCTGGCAAAAGCGGCCGCAAGCCGCAAGCAGGTTCAAATCCTGTGCAACCAGGCGACTGGTTGACGACCCAACTCGCTTCTTGTCCGTCATCAATTAGGGACGGGTCGCTGTGCTTTGGTTATCGAACTGGTAGCTCACCTGAGAAAGAGCAGCCCGCGCAAGCGGGAAGACACGGGTTCGATTCCCGTCCGGAAACATCGAAGCCGTTCCTTGTCCGTCCCTTGGTCACGATCTCATTGGGCCGAATGTCGTCGGTTATCTAACTCAACGGTAGAGTGCCGGACTATTAATCCGGAGCTGCAGGTTCGACTCCTGCGTCCGACGCAATCTCTTGCCCGTGATTCTTTCAAGGCGAGTCGAAGGTGAACGTTTATCTTAACGGACCTAAGGTAGCAACGGTCGGGCGACCGACACAGGCGAGCCGCTAAATTCTCTCCGAGATAATAGCTGCGTTTCGACTGCGGCAACCGCATTGATGAGTGCGGCCGTAAGGAAGTCCGCAAACAACGTTCCCGAAAACTTATTCGCCTTATTTTCGACGGGTCGCAGGATTGGGTTATCGCCTCATAAGCACGAAGTCGTCGGTTCGAGTCCGGCCTCCGGCTCAATGCGCCGGAGTAGTTCAGGGGTAGAACGCGTAAAATTCCCAGTTCGTCTCTTATCCGTCGGTATTCACACGCCGAATTTGGATTCGGCAAAAGCTCAACAACAACCTCAAATCGTTATGAGACCAGACATGCACAAAGTGGTCATTGAACGCCCGCGCTGGAATCCTGGCCGTGGCAAACAGGGGCGACGCGCTAATCTCCCCGACGAACTCCTGCTAAAGTTCGAAGGCATAAAGCGCCCGCATACCAATCGCAAGGGCCTCACCGACCTGCTCGGTCCGTTGAAGCGTTGGCTCCAGTCGCAGGTAGGCAGGCCGTGGAACGATGTGTATTCCGAGGCGTGCGCGGTTATTAAAGCCGACAGTGTTATTCGAGCCCATGTTAAAACGCATCTGCTTGAATTTGTGGAGCGACATACCTTTATGCACAACGGGACGGTTTCCGTCCTCGATACCGGTTATCGCGGTCTCGGTATCATCGCAGTAACGGACCGGCGTTATGGTTACAGCAGATTCTTCATTCATCCTGAAACTGGTTTACTTCAAGCAATCCCGCCGAGGTCGAGAAAGGCCCTGCGAGCCGAGCGGCGAACAGCGCGAGCCGAAATCTTCCGCTGGCTCGACTGCAACTTTGCGTTGAAGAAAATCGCAGGGATTTGGTTCGCGTGCCAGTTTCGTGTTATTCCACCAGAAGGCCGATTTAAGGCATACGATCACGCGCTTGGCCAGGAGGTCGGGCGTGGCGGGTTGTTACGACGAGACGGTCAATACCTTCACTGCGTTGCGAAACGTCAACTTGCTCGCCGCGAACTTAGGCGATATGCCGTGAGAAACACATATATCGAAACGCAGCCTTCAACCGGTCGCATCTGCGGCCGATTGACGCCTGCGTTTCAGTTTTCAGCAGGAAGAAGGTTTTGGGTTATGGGACACTGCACGTGGCGGTTCAAATCCACCTTCGCGTTTCTGCGCGAATAGCTCAACCTGGTAGAGCGACAGTGCTATCCAAATCGCTCCTTGCCCGCTGTTGTTAGTGGTTGTGCGCAAGCAATTTTGATGGGCCGAAGTTGTGGATTATCGCGTGTTATTGGTTCGACTCCAGTGGCCGGCGTGGTGGCCGTGCGCCAGCACCCGGCCTAAATAGCTCAATGGTAGAGCAGCCCCGCATTCGTTTGCGGGTTAATTCCACGGCGTCCCTTGTCCATCGGCACTTCCATCGCGACACATACAGCGATGGTCAACCGCAACCATCAACACGGAGGCTCGTATGGCAATTCATATTCATGACTCAGAACGATCGAACTTCGAAATAACCAGCAAACGGCGAAGGGGTTTCCCTTCCGAGACTCGGGTGAAGCGAGGCACACGAACCGTGCAAGGAAACAAAGAGCTCTTCGAAAAGCTAGGCCGCAACGATCTCTGCCCGTGCGGTTCAGAACGCAGCTTTTAAGAACTGCTGCCTCCGCTCCGGGCGCTACGACGGGTCAAGGCGAAATCACTTTTTTCCGCGAATAGCAACCATTTAACTTCTGCGGGCCGAAGAACATGGGTTACCTCTGCTAAAGGACAACTCCCACGTTCACCAACTTGTCCGCAGTTGCTAAAACAAAATCCGCGTCGAGGGTTGGCGACGCACATGACCAAAGGAGGCCAACATGGCTATCAACTACGCAAAGATTTTCAACCGACGTGTTACGCCGCAGTCGCAGCCGATTCCGGGTTCGAACCAGGTTCGCAACTCGGGCGGCGGCTACTCGTGGGATGTGGACGACTGGACGCGGCTCGACCGCTTCCTGATTCTCGGGGCGGAAGGCGGCACGTATTACATCACCGAGCGCGAGCTTGTGAAGCAGAACCATGATGCACTTATCCGTTGCATCAAGCAGGACGGTGTTCGCGCCGTGAAACGCATCGTTGAGATTAGCGATGCCGGCCGTGCGCCGAAGAACGATCCGGCAATCTTCGCGCTGGCTCTCATCGTGACGCATGGTGATCCGCAGGCAAAGGCGCACGCATTCGCGAACATGAACAAGGTTTGCCGTATAGGCACCCACTTGTTCCACTTCGCCGAATACGTGAATGCAATGCGTGGTTGGGGTCGCGGGCTGCGCAATGCCGTCGGTCACTGGTATACGGATCGCGGTGCGGATGACCTCGCGCACCAGGCTGTTAAGTATCAGCAGCGCGATGGTTGGTCGCACTCGGACCTGCTCCGCCTGGCTCACCCGAAGGCGCCGTCGGCGCAGCATGACGCGGTTTTCCGTTGGATGCTGAACGGCGAGGACTCGTTGGGTGAACGCGAAGTGAAGCGCAAGGTTCGCGGTGAAGACCGCGTTGCCAAGTATGGCGCAACGAGTGCCCTGCCGAAGGTCGTGGAAGCGTTCGAACGTGCGAAACGTTCGACGAACGTCATCGAAGTTGTGAAGCTCATCGATGAGTTCGACCTGCCACGTGAAGCCATCCCGACTCAGTGGCTCAACGAAGTCAAAGTGTGGGAAGCATTGCTCGAACGTATGCCGATGACGGCAATGATTCGCAACCTAGGCAAGATGACGAGCCTCGGTCTGCTCGCACCGTTCAGCGACGCAAAGCGTCTTATCGTTCAGAAGCTGCGCGATGAAACGGCTCTCAAGCGTGCGCGCATCCACCCACTCGCGGTCCTCGTGGCGCAGAAGATCTACGCCCAGGGCCACGGCGACAAGGGTTCGCTCAAGTGGCTGCCGGTGCGTGGTGTGATTGACGCGCTGGACGAAGCGTTCTACGCAACGTTCCAGAACGTTGAACCGTGCAACAAGCCGGTGTTGCTCGCGCTCGACGTGAGCGGCTCAATGGCGCAGAGCTTGATCGCGGGTTCGTGCATCTCGGCTCGCGAAGCCAGCGCTGCGATGGCGTTGATCACTGCGGCAACGGAACCTGAATGCGAAATCATCGCGTTCAGCGCTCCGTCTCGCGGTGGTTACGGCGGCATGCATGGCGGTGGTGAACCGGGAATTACCCGCGTGACCATCTCGCCGCGTATGCGCCTGGCCGAAGTCATCAAGCACATCGAAGCCATCCCGATGGGTGGCACAGACTGCGCGTTGCCGATGCTGTGGGCTGCTCGTAACAAGCTGAACGTGTCTGGCTTCATCACCTACACGGACAGCGAAACATGGGCAGGCAACATCCATCCGGCGCAGGCACTGCGTCAGTATCGCAACGAGTTCGTCGGTGATGCGAAGGCGGTTGTTGTGGGCATGACCTCCAACGGCTTCACCCTCGCCGACCCGAACGACCGCGGAATGCTGGACGTGGTCGGCTTCGACACAACTGCTCCGGCGGTAATCGCGGACTTTGTTCGCAACTAGGTTCCGGCGGATAACCGCCAGGAACGGTTCAAGGACGCCAAAGAGGCAAAAAAACAACGCAGGCGGAGGCGAAAGGCCTCCGCCTGCAATTCGCCCTGGCTTTAACACAACCAGGAGGGGGACAAATCTATGAAACTCGCCAATATTCAGAGCATTTCCGAGATTCGGCCAATCTCCGGATTAAGTTAATCAGCGCGGACGGCAACGAAAGTTCCCGTCCGCATTCACCAACAAAATTCAAACGAACAAAGCATGAAAACAATTATCGAGAACAGTTATGACAAAGAAATCAAGGCAAGGCCTCCGCCGATTCCGGGTGGAGGTTCGGTCTTGGGGAAACTACGTCGAGCAGATCGCGGAGCTTAAGCGGGTGCTCGCGAAGAAACCCCGAACGCTTCAAATTGAAATCGTCGGCACCGGAGAAATCCCGGCGGACAGCGCGCTGCGATTCCGAACAGCATTGATGGAACGCTCCCCAAAGACGCGGATCGTCACGAATGCGCACTCCACACTTCAGGGCGGCTCGGTGCTGCTTTGGTTGCTGGGCGACACCCGGACGATTCGCGGGGACGCGCGACTCTATTTTCGCGACACCACGTGGTCAAAGGACGACGAGGTACAGGTGAATGGAGTCTGGAAAGACCAGGAGCCCGCCTATCGAGACTCGTATTCGACGATAGACCCGGACGAGGGCGACTACGCGAAAGTGCTGGAAATCATAAATGAGTATCTGCCCATCAAGGAAATGGCCGGGCGACTCGTTGGCGTGCCGGTGCTCCGGCAATTCGGACTCGTTGAGAACGAAAAGATGGACAGCTTCCTGGCCACCGTGTTCTCGAAGTGTGATGAGAGAGCCGAAGGCCCTTCGGAGGCAAAGGATCAACAGCGCGTTCGACGCCGCGACAAAGCTCGCGTGCGGCAGATACGACGATAACTCCCGTTCAAGGACGCTGATAGGCGCACATCAGTGCCGGCGGAGGCAAGAGCTTCCGCCGGCATTTTTAATTTCGCGTTCTGCAATCCATATTCCGCATTTAAATGTCCCGTTGGCCGAGCAGCCCAGGCAGCGGTCTGCAAAACCGTTCAGGTGGGTGCAACTCCCGCACGGGACTCCAATTTCAGCTGGCCCGCCGGGCGAGAATCATTGCTGGGCGGCAGTGACATCCGTCGGCGGTCCGCTTACGACCACCATTACCGGGTTGGACGATCGTACGTCTCCCTCAGCGTTCGTGCCGAGCACGGAGAACACGTGGTAGCCGGGCGTCAGGTTCGTCGCGGTGAACTGGAGCGGCGCTGCGGTGATTGTCCCAAGTTTCTTCGCCCCGTCGTAAAACTCCAACTTTCTCCAATTGGGAAATTTGCTGGCATCGACGGTGATGGGGATATTCGACCCCCAATCCACCGCTGGCGTCCCGGGGCCACACGGGCCCGGCGAGGTGATGGTCAGCGGATTGTTATAGGTGGCGTACGCCCGGTAAATAAACGCGATGTCCTCATTCTGCAACCAGCTCGAATGTCCGAGATCCCCTTTAAACTCCCTGGCTGGGACGATTTTCGTGAGGCCGCTTTTCCAGGTGGTGTTATCGGCCACCCAACCGGTGGCAGGATCGATGGAGAGCAGTTTGATGGGGCCTTTGGTCACATCCCCGTCTTTGGGGTACCGCGTGCGCACGGCGAGATCCATCAGCGGCATTGCCAGCAAATCCTGCCTGTTCTCGTCATACTGGTGGCCTATGCCCTGCCGTTCCATCCACGCGAGCTCCCCTCCCATCGGGCGATTCGGCACGAACACCTCTTCAACTTTGTAGCGACCATCCACGGCAGGATCGTTAAGTTTCTCCTTCTCGCCCGTGATGAGGATCGGTGGAATGGCCAGGACGTTAGCGGGGGCCGGCTTGGAGATCGCGTCGAAATTGTAGCGTGCGCCATAAATCCCGACGGCGATAGTTCTGTCAGGGTCCATGGTCATCAAGGTGCTGGCAAAGCCGCCGCCGGCGGAAAAGCCCACGGCGGCATATGGGGCATTGACCAGTTCAGGATGCTTGGAGGCGACGCTGACCATTTGCAGGCAGTTCCGAAATGCCTTGTGGGCTTTAAAGTGCGGGATGTCGCCTGAGGAGGCGACCAGCGCGAAGCCATGCAGATGCAAGAATTCGCGATAGTAGATGCAAAAGGTCCAGTCGCCTCGCGAGTCGCCACCCGCATAATTGCACTCGACCAGGAGGCCTCGCACCGTCTTCAGACCTTCGGGGATCACCACACAGAATTTTTTCGTCGCCGGATCGGCGTAGTCATAGACCATGTATTCGCGGTTGCTCACCTTGACGATGGATGAGGCCACGGTGGGCGTGGTCTGGACGGACACGCTGAGGGCCAAGGTCACAGATCCACAAAGCGTCAGGGCTTCTCTGATCATAGTCGCCGATGAGATGACGGTGGATATTGCTGGCTATCTGCCTGCAAGGGCAAGCCATCATCACGGTACAAGCGGAGCATTGGTCCCAGAACTCTCGCACGCAAGGCTGAGGTTGGCGGCCATTTTATTTCGAGCATAGGTGTTGAGAGATACACGCCGGTCTTCCAAACCGGAATACAGGGCGCGATACCCTGATGCTCGACCATTTCATTTTCCCCAGTTGAACCTGGTGTGCCGGCAGAGACCTCGCACGGTCGAAGTAATGGCCGGGTATCGGGCTCAGTGCGCTGGGGAGTTTATCAGAGCGTAGCCTAACAGTGAGGCGCCTGCTTCGGGAGCAGGATCAAGTGGGGGCGGCACCCATCGCTCTGACCATTTCACGCGACGCGAACACCGGTGCCGGTCAGGACCCTCACAGGCCTGACTGCGGCGGTTCAACTCCGCCTTCGCGTCGCGATCGGGTTGCAAGCATTGCAGCGATGCAGCGGTCTCTTAAACC
This sequence comes from Verrucomicrobiia bacterium, assembly GCA_035651635.1. Lineage (GTDB taxonomy): Bacteria > Verrucomicrobiota > Verrucomicrobiia > Limisphaerales > UBA8199 > JANXQE01. The sequence continues at coordinate 111,454 of DASRFK010000101.1, forward strand.
GCAGAGCACGGGGCAGCACCGTGGCGACCCACCATTTATGCCGGCGTGGCTCAGCAGCGACAGCAGCAGTTTCGTAAACTGCCGGGCGATTCGCCCCTCGGGAGTGCGAGTCTCCCCGTCGGCCCCATTTCATGCTCCCGTAGCTCAAACTATTAGAGCGGGCGGCTTCGAACCGTCAGGTTGCAGGTGAGATTCCTGCCGGGAGTACCATTTTGCCGCGTTAGCCCAACTACCAGAGGCGCTCCGCTCAGGACGGAGAGGTTGGGGGTGGAAATCCCTCACGCGGCACCAATTGGTCTGAGCCGAGATCGGACGCTGCGGGTCTCGGCCAGGCGATGAGCTGGCTGGCGGCTTTGACCGCAGGCTCTCGCGTCCTGAGTGCCAGCACCATTTCTGCTCCCGTAGCCCAAAGCAGAGGCAACGGACTTAAACCCCGTTCAGTGTCAGTGCAATCCTGACCGGGAGCACCACCCGCGTGTAGCCCAATGAAGAGGCGTCTCGCTCAAACCGGGAAGGTTGCAGGTGCAAGTCCTGCCACGCGGACCATTTTCTGGAATGTCAACCGGACAAGCAAGCCGGGCCTCGGTGCTAACGAGTGCGTGCCCGATCAGGGTATGTGGCGCAAGCCCACGGCATTCCGCCAACGGCGTGTAGTTCAAAGAGAACCGTCCGTCTTATAAACGGAATCGCACTAGATCAGTGCCGAGCCCGGGAGCATTACCCGGCACGCCGACCATTTCGAAATGTTGTGGAGGGAGTCCGGATAGACGAGGAGCTTGCCCGGAAAGGTCCTGGCGGACTGCCACCGTGGTGGTTCACCCCATCGCGAGTGCGAATCTCGCTTCCTCCGCCAACATTGGAAGAAGTCCGGCATAGACGAGGACACCGACTTGAAATCGGCTGCAGGTTTGACCTGTCGTGGGTGCGATTCCCACTTCTTCCGCCATTTTCGAGCTTGCTCTGGTTCGCTATGCTTGCGACGAAGTCTTTGTGTCCGAGTCGTGTGTGTTTTGTAAACGAGGGGCTCCGACACATGGACATCACGTCGTGCCCCGCTGCAAAGGCGGAACTGAGATCGTGCCGACATGTCATTCATGCGAGGATTTCATTCACAAGACCTGGAATCATAACGAGCTTCGCGACGTGTTCATTACGGTCGAAGCAATTTTAGTCGACACTCGTTTCCAGAAATTTCTCAAGTGGTTGCACAAACAACATGAAACCGCTGTTTTCCGAAGCCAACGTGGTCAAAGTCGGAAGCCGGGAAAGTACAGATAGCTTCCGATCCTGAACCAGTACTTCGTCCCCATAGCTCAAAGCACAGAGCGGGAGTGTCCTAACCTCCAGGTTGCTGGTGAGAGTCCGGCTGGGGACACCATTTCAAGCGGGTGTGGTTCAACAGCAGAATACGGCTTTGCCAAGGCTGAGACGACGGTGCAACTCCGTTCACCCGCTCCATTTTCCGGGGATGTAGCTCATCAGCAGAGCGCTCGTTTGACACGCGAGAGGTAAAGCGGGCAGCACGCTTCATCCCCACCATTTCTGAGGGCATAGCTCAGCCAGCCAGAGCGGATGCGTCACATGCATCAGGTCGAAAGTGCAACTCTTTCTGCTCTCACCATTTCGGTCCCTGTGGTGTAGTCCAGCCAACATGCCTGCCTCTCATGCAGGAGATCACCGGAGCGAAGCCGGTCAGGGACGCCATTTTTCATCGGCGCGTGGTTCGCGGGGAATAGCAGACCCACCTGACTCAGAATCAGGCAGCCTTGGACGTGCAAGTCGTCTCGCGCCGACCATCTTCTATGCCCCCAAAGCATTGTCAGCGATGCATCTGCTCGGTAAGCAGGCCAGCCTGGTGCAACTCCGGGTGGGGGCTCCATTTCCATAATTCAAACGCAGTCGAGCCAGCGCTCAAGTGGGTTTCATAAGCCCGCTGCGTCCGGGGCAGCACCGGAGACTGCGACCATTTAGCCTCCTTGCGGCAGCCTGCAGGCTTCCTTTGTAAGAAAGTCGCGCCGGGGCAGCACCGGCGGGAGGCTCCAATTTTTCGCTCCTGTAGCTCAATTATCAGAGCGTAGTCCTCCGAAGGCTGTGGTTGTCGGTGAGATTCCGGCCGGGAGCACCAGTTTCGGGCGAGTGGTTCAGAGGGAATTAGAAGACCCCACAGATCGAGAATCTGTGAGCCTTGGAGGTGCAAGTCCTCTCTCGCCCACCATTTTTGAGGAGCTGAAGCCACAGCAGACCGGCACCCGACTTTTAATCGGGTATGGTGAGGTTGCAACTACCTCCGGCTCCACCACTCTTTTGCCGGGTCGTCTAATTAGTAGGACACCGCCCTTTGAAGGCGGCCATGTTGGTGCGAATCCAGCCCCGGCAGCCAATCTTGGGACGTCGAACTTCGACCGCTCGGTGGTGAAATAGCATCACGTCTGGCCTACACCCAGAAATCGGAGGGGCAGAACCTTCCCGGGCGACCATTTTGCCGCTGAGTGTGGAAGTCTGCACACCTGTCTCTGAAACAGGGAGAGCTGGAGCATTACCAGCAGCGGCAGCCAATTTGATCCGCGTCGATTTCAACAAAGAACAAACACCTGGCCGCCCACGGGCGGTGTTGTCTGTAATTTTATGAACATATTGACGAAAGCGACCGTGTTGGTGCTCAATCGGAACTGGCAGGCCATCAACGTGCGCACGCCTCAAGAGGCGTTCTGCATGATGGCCACCAACGTGGCCACCGGCCTCGAAATCGAGGGTGAGGACCACATCCGCCCGGTTACCTGGGAGGAGTGGATCACTCTGCCGATCCGCGAACAGGACGAGGCGGTGCATACCGTTCGCGGCCAGATTCGTGTGCCCACGGTCATCGTGGCGGTGAATTACTCCAAGGTGCCGAAGAAGCGCCCGAAGCTCTGCGCCAAGACGATTCGCGAGCGCGATGGCAACCGCTGCCAGTACAGCGGCAAGCTGCTCAAGCCCGACGAAGGCAGCCTGGACCACGTTCTGCCCCGTTCGCGCGGTGGCAAGGACACGTGGGAAAACCTGGTCTGGTCGAGCAAAGAGATCAATACGCGCAAGGCTGACCGTTTGCCGCACGAAGCTGGCCTGAAACTGCTCAGCGTTCCGCAGGCTCCGAAGGAAAGGCCGGTCTCGGCGCTCATTCGCAACGCCAACGGAGTTGCCGAGTGGAAGCTGTTCCTAAATGAGTGAACCAAAGGGACGGCGAGCGTTAAACCTCGCCCTCCTACCGGAATTGGAATGCAATTTAATAAATCATATTCTGAACGCGGCATCGAAACTAAGTCATGAAAACGCGTAACAATGAACTGGAGGAAATGATTGATTTGGTCATCAAATTAATCTGGACGCATACAATCTTTCGGACGTTGTTTAGAAAACAGGATGCTGATTCCGAAGTAAGGGGCGCACATCCAGAGTTCTTTTTGGCGATACACGATTCGTTGATTTGCAGCTTTTGTGTAGGCGTGGAAATTCTGTTTCAACAAAAAGCAAAGGCAAGATCTCTGTGGAGTTTGGTCCGGCAAGTAGAGCCGCTGCTTTCGAACAAACTCACAGCGAGCATCCAGGCTCACAATACTTCAATTCAGGATATCGAGGCGATCCGCCATCAGGTCTGCGCACATCGCTGGCAAGCGAAGTCACCGCAAAAAGTCTTCGCAGAAGCACAGCTTCGTATCAAGCCGATGACCGAAATGGTGGATCTCGTTCGGTTTCTGATTCTCGAGTTGGCTGGAGAAGTTGAAAGCAAAAGAAGGGCGGGGCTCGAACAACAACAAATGAATGAATCCACCCTAAGTTGTGTTGCTGGCGATGCTGAGAGAGTTTTGGACTCATTTCGAATTGGTGTCGGGCGTGTGCCCGGCAGATTATGGGGCGATTGAGAATTTATGGGCGCAACCCGTGACGATTTCATCAAGTACCCTCGAACACCGCATTTGTTCGGTTCGAAGGGAACGGATGACGACAAACATCTCGGCCGGGAGGAATCTGAGGCGTTTATCGCCGATGGGTCGTTGATTGTGGAGGAGAAGGTGGACGGCACAAATGTGGGCATCCACTTTACGACTTCAGGTCGCATGGTGCTCCAGTGCCGCGGACACGAGATTGGGGAGGGGATGCATCCACAATACGACCTGTTCAAGCAATGGACTTCGGTGAAGCGTAGGGGGTTGGAAGGGATGCTCGGTGGGCAGTTCATCCTCTATGGCGAATGGCTCTACGCGAAACACTCCGTTCACTATCGGAAACTGCCGCACTATTTTTTCGAGTTCGACATTTACGACAAGGACGCCGGCCAGTTTCTCGATCTCGAAACGCGCCTGCGAATGTTAGATGGGACGGGATTGCATACCGTGCCAGTGGTTCATCGTGGCCGAGTCACGGGGGACGAACTGCA
>DASRFK010000102.1:0-3584 GCA_035651635.1 Verrucomicrobiia bacterium
CGGCTCATTGGAGGTGGCCACGATAACGACCGATTTGCGGCGGCCGGCGGCATCCAGATCACGTTCGAGGAATTCGCGCACCTCGCGTCCGCGTTCCCCAATCAACGCGATCACGTTGACATCCGCTTCGGCCTGCGAAGCCATCATCCCCAGCAGCGTGGATTTGCCGACGCCGCTCCCGGCAAAAATCCCGAGGCGCTGGCCGCGTCCGAGCGGCGTGAAGGTGTCGAGCGCTTTGACCCCCGTGCGGAAGACATGGGCGATGCGCTGGCGCTTAAGCGGATGGGGTGGAGGCAGGTTCAGGCTGACGGTGTGCTGGCCCGACAGGGGTCCGAGGTTGTCGATGGGTCGGCCGAGTCCATCGATGACTCGTCCGGGCAAACCGCTTCCAACCGAAGCGCGCAAAGGCAGGCCCGTGGCGATCACCTCGCAGCCGGGGTGCAACCCGTGAATTTCGCCCAGGGGCATGAGCAACAGATGATGGTTCCGAAACCCCACGACCTCGGCCAGGCTCACTGTGTCCTGGCGGCTGGATTGAATTCGGCAGACCTCACCCAGGGCGGCAACCGGTCCTTCGGATTCGATGACCAGACCGATGATCTGCACGACCCGGCCGCAAAGCTCGGTCACGCGCGCCCGGCGCACGCGCTGAACCGCAGCCTCAATCCGCTCATGGCGGCGTGGAGATTCGGTGGTCATGTGGAAAGAGCTTGGGCCAACTGCTCGAACTTGACCTCTCGACGGGCATCAATCACGCCAAAGCGGGTTTGGACCAGACAACCGCCTCGGGTGACTTCGCCCGAGGCAACGAACCGCAATGGCCCCTTGTCCAACATACCCTCGAGCACACTGGAACCGTGCTTCCGAAGCAGGGCCAAATCTTCCGGGTTCAATTGCACGGTAAGCTCGGCAGAATCTTCAGCCTGACTGAGAGCTTCGCGCACTACGGCTTCGATAAGATTTTTTTCGATCGGCAGATCGGCGATCACGCGGCGAGCAGCCTCGAGGGCCAGGCTGATGACCGCGGTTTCACTCTCATTAATGACTTGTGAGACCGCCGAGCTCAGGGCGGCGAGGACGCCCTGTTGCAGGTGCGCAATTTCAGCGCTTTGCCGGGTCAATTGTCCCCGAAGTGAACTCTCGACATCGGCGCGGGCCCGTTGATAGGCGGCCTCTTCGTGGGTGCGCATAAGGCCATCCCAGCTCTCGGCTGGCGCCCCGGCCAGCAGCGCGACGTCGCGGAGAGGTTCTTTAAAAACGATCGGTTCAGACCATTTCATATTCGTTGGCCTGAGCTTGATCCAATTCGATTTCGCCCTCGGCTTCGAGCTTGCGCACGACATCGATGATCCGGAACTGAGCGGCCTCGACCTCCCGTAGCTTGACGTGGCCGAGGAAGGCCAATTCCTCCTGAACGGTCTCGGCGGCGCGGCGTGAAATGGAGGAAAGGAGCATTTTGCGCAGCGGTTCGCTGGATTTCTTAAGCGCCAGGGTCAGATCACGCATGTCGGTCTCGCGCATGATGCGCTGGATCGTTTGCACCTCCAGGTGCAGCAAATCTTCGAAAGTGAACATCTTTTTGCGAATGGCCTGGCACAACTCGGGGTTGCGTTCTTCGAGCGTAGTCAGGAGGCTTCGGCTGAGGGATTTGTCGACGGCGTTGAGCAAGTCAGCGGCGGTGGTCACACCGCCAGTCTGGGTCAGAGCGCGAGTCTGTTTAATGCCCATTTTGGCGTTGAGCACGTCCACCACCTTCTCGACGACTTCCACCGGGGTGGGAGCCAGCGTGGCCAGCCGTTCAATGATCTGGTCGCGTTGCTCCGGGCGCAACAAACCAAGAAGCTGCGCGGCCTTGTCGGGAGCCAGGTGGCTGATGACGAAGGCGACCGTCTGGGATTGCTCCTCGCGGATCAGGTTAAGAATATGACGCGGATCCATTTCCGCGATGGCCTGCATGGCGCCGGTCGAGGCGCGCGTGGTGACGACGCGGCCCAGCACGTCGCTGGCTTTGAAGCTGCCGAGCGCCTTTTCCAATGTGTTGCGGGTGAAATCCAAGCCGGCGGACACGCCCGTGCTGGCGGACAGGGCAACTTCGGAAAATTCCTGCAGGATTTCCTCCTGTTGCTCTCGGCTGATCAGGGTCGAGCGGGTCATCTCGCGGGCGATGGCTTCAACTTCGCGCGGTTCGAAACGTTTGAGCATAACCGCGGCGCTTTCCGGCCCCAGCATCACCAGCAGAGCCGCCAGTTTCTGCGTCTTGTTCAGCGCCACCGCCTCAGGCCCGGCGGTCTCGGCTGTAGCTTCTGGCTTGGCATTGGCGTCGGACATATCAGGAGTTGGCGCTGCGGCCCTTGTCCATCCACTCGCGGATGGCCTGGGTCATGTTGGTTGGGTTTTCCTTAATTAGGCGATTGAGCACGTCCACCGTCACAACGCCGCCCGCAGTCTCGCCTGCCCAGGCGTCGCCAGTTGAGGCATGGCCGTTGCCGGCAGCTCTCTGAGCGGCCATCAAGCGGCTGACCGGAACGCCGAGTTGGATCTCCTGAATCGGGGTTCGCTTAAAGAGCCAAAATAAAATCAGCAAAGCAATCAACGCGAGCCCAGGATAAAGGGCGGCGCGGGCGATGCCCCACCAGAGTTCGTGTTTTTGCTGCTGATCCAGGTTATGCGCCACCGTGGTAGCGAATTGGTCATTAAACGGAAGTTCTTCGAGCGTGATGGTGTCGCCTCGCGGATTGTCCGTTCCGGTTTGGATCCCCACGGCGCTGGCGACAATGCGACGGAGTTTTTCGAGTTCCTCAGGGGAACGACTGACAACCTTGCGCTCAGCTCCGGTACCATCGACCTGGGCGGCGACGGTTACCGCCGCCGAGAGACGCTTGATTCCGCCGGCGGCTTGCATGGTGCTGCTGGTCAGCTTGCCAATTTCGTACTGAACCGTCGTGACGGCTTTTTTGTTCTTAGTCGTGTTAAGCGGTGTCGTCGTCGAAGCCGTGACATTGGTCTCGGTTGTGGTATTTGCCGAGATGCCGACTGGCCCCGAAGAATTTGCCGTCGCAGTGTCGGTGTTTTCGTCGGTCTTGGTCTGGCTGCGCAAGACCTGGCCGTCCGGATCGAACTTTTCCTCGGAGCGAGTGACGGTGTCATAATTGATGTCGGCCGAGACGCGCACAATCGCCTGGCCGGGACCGAGCACCTTTTCGAGCATGTCCTGGGCTTTTTTGCCCAGGTATTGTTCCAGGTTACGACGGGCGGCCAACTGTGTGCTGGTCAGGCCAGTGAGTGAATCGTTGTCGCTGTTTTCCGACAAAACGTTTCCCAGATTGTCGACCACGGTAACGTGGTTGGGTTTGAGCCCTTCGACTGAGTTGGCAACCAAAAAGCGAATTGAATTGATCGACTGCGGCTGCAGTTGGGAGTTGCCGCGGACCCGAATGAATACCGAGGCGGTAGCGTACTTGTCCTTATCCAGCAACAACCGGTTCTCGGGCAGCACGACCATGACCCGGGCGGACTCGACTTCATCGAGTTGGCTGATCGTGCGGCTCAACTCCCCTTGCACGGCCCGAACGTAATTGGCTCGC
>DASRFK010000103.1:0-30274 GCA_035651635.1 Verrucomicrobiia bacterium
TTCCGCGCGGTGGCGATTGAATTCCGGAGCAAGCAGCCAATGCGTTGGTGGCGGCAGATGTGGGACGTCGGGTTCAGCGTCGGAAGCGTCGTTTCCAGCCTGCTTATCGGCGTGGCGATGGGCAACATCGCCTGGGGCATCACGCTGGATGGGTGGGGCGAGTTCACCGGCAGCTTTTGGAGTTTGCTTGGTCCCTATCCACTGTTGCTCGGCGTCACCACGGTGGCGTTGTTCGCGATGCATGGAGCGATTTACGCACTCTTGAAAACCGAGGGCGCATTGCACGCTAAACTGCGTGGCTGGATCAACAACTGCATCATCTTCTTCATCATGTGCTATGCGATCACGACCATGGCCACATTACTTTATGTACCGCATATGGCTGCGCGGGTGCGGGCTAACCCATGGCTCTTTAGTATCGCGCTGCTCAACATGCTGGCGATCGCGAACATTCCCCGCGAAATCCATCGTGGGCGCGATTGGCAGGCGTTTCTCTCTTCTTGTGTGGCAATGGTCGCTTTAATGGGGTTGTTCGGTCTGGAGATGTATCCCAATCTCGTGCTCAGCAACCCCGGCCCCGCCAACAGCTTGAACATCAACAACGCGGCCTCTTCGCACAAGACCCTGGGCATCATGCTCACAATCGCGCTGACCGGCGTGCCCATCGTGCTCGCCTACACGGTGAGCATCTATTGGATATTCCGAGGCAAAGTGAAGCTGGACAAAATGAGCTATTGAAACGTGGGAGATGCGTGATGGATTTGTCGAGCGCGGAGGGTTGTGGGTTTTGGCGCAAGGCGCGCTGCTCCTGGCCGTGGCTGGCTTGGGCGTAGTTTGCCGCAATGAATCCAAACATCTCATCCTGTTACTCGGCGGCCTGTTCTTTCTTGCAACTTCCGCTTGTTGCGGGATTGCCGGTGGGAGGGCCTTGGGACGAAATCTAACTCCATTTCCAAAACCGACGGCTAAAGCGCGATTTGTTGAGCGGGGCATTTATGGACTGTTGCGTCATCCGCTTTACACAGCGGTTTTTTGCGGTGCCGTCGGTTGGTCTCTCATTCGGCAAAGCTGGCCCGCATTGGCGGTTTCGTTAGTCCTGGCCGTATTCTTCGATGCTAAAGCACGACGTGAAGAAACCTGGCTTCGGCAGCAATTCCCAGCATATGCGGATTACCAAAAACGGGTCAGGCGTTTTCTGCCGTGGGTTTATTAATGCTCAAGCGTCCATGAGGATCGAGATCCTTGTAACTTTTTGGCGGTTCCCGGCTCGATCAATATAGTGCCACACGCACTGCAACTTATGTTAACGATACTGGTAACAATCTCAGTTCTAAGCCTTCTCTATGGCATGGCGTGGCATAATCAGCCGGCCCGTCAACTAGCACCGGTCAGGTCAGTCAGACGGAAGCAAGGGCAGCATTTCCAACCTCGGGGTCAGGTGTAACTTTTTGCCGCTTGGTGGCTCAGTTCTAGCAGTGACGGGAAAATGGAAAATATGAAGAACATAGCTGAATTGTCAGAAAACAGCTTTGAGACCGAGGTTTTGCGCGCCAACCTGCCCGTGGTGGTGGATTTCTACGCTGAATGGTGCGGCCCGTGCAAAATGCTGGCTCCGCTCTTGGAGCAACTCGCAAATGAATTTCAGGGTCGAATCAAATTCGTTAAGGCTAACGTGGATGAAACACCCGGACTGGCGGCCGCATATCAAATCACGGGCGTGCCAACGTTGGCGTTGTTTCGTGGTGGCGAACGCATTGACGCATTAGTGGGATTCGTAGCGCCGAAGGCGTTGAAGTCGTGGCTTGAAGGTGCCGCGACGGCAGCCCCAGCAGCTCCTGCAACTGCCCCTCGATGAGGAAACCCAAAATCATGATTCTACGCATTATTATCGGTGCACTCACTGGCGGAGGCCTTGGTTTTGCCTATTACAAATTTGTGGGCTGTTCGACCGGCACTTGCCCGTTGACGAGCAATCCGATCATTAGCAGCCTCTATGGAATGGTGGTTGGGGCGCTCGTGGCGGGCAGTTTTCACTGAACTCAGAAGGATATCTTTTATGGAAATGATCATTCGCAGATTTGCCGGCACCTTCATCCTCCTCAGCCTGGCGCTGGCCCACTACCACAGTGCCAATTGGCTTTGGTTCACCGCTTTCGTTGGATTCAATCTGCTGCAGTCCTCCTTCACCAATTTCTGCCCCTTGGAGATCATTCTGCGTAAACTGGGAGTGGGCGGATCTTGTTGCCCAGGAGAGAAGCCTGGCAAATCCTGCTGCGCAAAATAACCAGGGCTGAGGAGCCAGACTCAGTTCCCGCCCCAAAAAATTGAACCTATGAGACACCACAGGTGGATTGTCGCTTTTATCGGGTCGATGCTGGTTGGCACCACTGTGTTCGGGGCAGAGCCCTGGACATTGGAACGTAGCCTCGAGTATGCGCTGGGCCATAACCCGGATGCACAATTGGCCCGACAACGCCTCGCGGCCGCGCAGGCCGGATTGGAGCAGGCCAATGCGGCTTTCTGGCCCCGCCTGCAGTTCCAGTCCAGTTACACCAGCACCGAAAATCCGATGCAGGCGTTTGGGAGCATCCTCAACCAACGGGCTTACAACTACAACTCGCCTCCGAATTTCAACGACTTGCCGTCCGTGGACAACCTTAACGCAAGGGGCCTGGTTACGTTTCCACTTTACGCGGGCGGAAAAAACAAGGCCGGACGCGAAGCCGCGAAAGCCAACACGGAGGCGTCCCGCCAGGAAGCTGAAGCGATCCGGAACGCCCTCGGGTTCGAGGTGTCGCGTGCGTTTTACAGCGTGCTCAAGACGCGCCAGTTTATCCGGGCGGCTGAAGCAGCGGTCAACTCCTTCGAAGGCAACCTCAAGATCGCTAAGAGCCGACTCGATGGCGGTACGCTGCTCAAAAGCGATGTGCTCGACATCGAAGTTCGGTTGGCTCAGTCCCGCGAGGACCTCATTCGTGCCCGTAACGCGAACGCCCTGGCTGAGCGTGCGCTGCGCAACCTACTCGGCATCGAGAGTGGCGATTTCGTGGTGGCCGATAGCGCACCCAAAGTCACAGCTCCTGATTCGGGCGATTTCTCCCGCCGTGCCGAGTTGGCAGCCGCTCGGCAGCGAGAACGTGCGGCACAGGAGCAAGTTCGCGGAAGTAAAGGTGGCTATCTGCCGCGCGTAAATGCTTTCGGCAGCCTCGATTACGATTATGGATGGAAATATGAGAACGGCGGTGGCAGCTACACTGCCGGCGCGCTTCTTCAATGGGATCTGTGGGATGGCAACCTAACCAGGGCCAAGGTACGCGAGGCCAACGCCAATCTGGAAATTGCTCGTGAAGAGCAACGCAAGCTTCGCCTCGCTCTCGACCTGGAGGTTGAGCAGGCGCGGCTGGATCTAACGGCCGCCAACGAACGGCTCAGCGTGACGGAACAGGCGGTGGCGCAAGCCTCCGAAAGTGCCGGGTTGACCCGCGCCCGTTTCGAGCAGGGCGTGGCGCTGTCCACGCAACTAATCGATTCAGAGACGGCGTTAGTTGCCGCGCGGGTGCGCCGTGCCCAAGCTGAAGCCGACCAGCAAATCGCTCTCGCCGCCTTGCGCAAGGCCCTCGCTTTGCCCCAATTGGATTCCAAGTCAAACTCCGAAACTAAATGAAAGCACTCTCTGCGCTGGCTTTGGCGACGCTTCTGTTACCCGGATGCAGCCGCAAGCCTGACACCCATCCGACCTCACCGCCCAACTTGGCGCCTGCGCAGGTTCAGGTCCAAACCGCTGAAAGCAAACAGCGGGCGACAACAGAGGAAGTGGTCGGCACCGTGCAGGCAAAGCTGCATGCCACGTTGGAAGCGAAGCTGAGCGGGCGGATCGACAAAATGCCGATCCTGCTGGGCCAGTCCGTCAAGGCCGGAGAGTTGGTTGCCCGCCTGGACGCAGCAGAGATCAAGGCGCGCCTGGAACAGGCTGAAGCGGGCCTGCAACAAGCCGAACGTGATTGGAAACGCACCTCCGCACTCTTTGAGCAACAGGCTGCCACGCGGTCGGATCACGACGCGGCCGACTCACGTTACCGGGGGGCCAAAGCAGCAATGGCCGAAGCTCAGGCGATGATGGGCTATGTTGAAATCCTGGCTCCCTTTGACGGCGTGGTGACGAAGAAATGGGCTGATGTGGGGGACCTTGCCGCTCCTGGGAAACCGTTAATCGGTATTGAAGACCCGTCAATGCTTCAGTTGGAAGCCGACGTGCCTGATGCCATCGCTTCGCGGATTCAACAGAATGCCCGCCTGGCCATTCAAGTCGATTCCGTGAAAGGTGAGTTGGCCGGCACTGTCATGGAAATCGCGCCAACTGCCGACCCGGCCAGCCGCACGTTTCGAGTCAAACTCGACTTACCCCGGACTGCAGGCCTGAGGTCCGGCCAGTTTGCGCGCCTGATCGTGCCAGTTGGAGAAAGCAACTCGGTGCGAGTGCCCGCCTCTGCCGTGGTTGTTCGGGGCCAACTGGAAATCCTGTTTGTGGTCACCAACCAACGGGCACAATTGCATTTGGTGAAAACAGGGAAAACCATCGGAGATGAGGTTGAGATTCTCGCCGGCCTCAATTCGGGTGAGTCGGTCGTGGTTGGAGGAGCTGGCCTGCTAACTGACGGGCAACCCGTGGAGGCCAAGTGATGTCCGGCGCACCGCCCAACCGTCCGACCGGGGAAATCGGCTTTGCCGGACGCATTGCCCGTGCCTTCATCGATTCGAAACTAACGCCCCTGGTTGTCATTACGTCGATTCTTCTCGGCGCAGCGGCGGTCATCATGCTTCCGCGGGAGGAAGAGCCTCAGATCAAGGTCCCCATGATCGACGTGCTGGTCTCGATGCCCGGGTTCAGCGCCAAAGAGGTTGAGGAGCGTGCGACCCGGCCGATGGAGAAGTTGCTATGGGAAATCCCGGGCGTCGAATACATCTACTCCACTTCACGGCCCGGCGAGGGTCTCGCCATTGTCCGGTTCAAAGTCGGCGAAGACGTCGAGAAGAGCCTGGTTAAGCTCAACCAGAAGTTGCAGTCGAATTTCGACCGAATTCCGCGCGGCGTTTCCTTTCCCCTCATTAAACCCAAATCGATTGACGACGTTCCGATCCTCGCGCTCACGTTCCATAGTGCGAATCGCGATCACCTGACGCTCCGAAGGTTGGTGGCGCAGGTGGACGATGCGGTGAAACAGGTTCCGCTGGTCGCTGAAACCGCAATCATTGGTGGAGCCCGGCGACAGTTGCGGGTGCTGTTGGACCCGACAAAGCTCGCTTCACGAAACCTTAGCATGGCGGAAATCGTGCCGATGCTTACACAGGCCAATCGGCAGGCAATCGCCGGCGAGTTGACCAGCAACAACCGCGAAACAGTTGTTAAAACTGGAGGTTTTCTGGCCAACGCGCGGGAGGCAGGTAACGTGGTGGTGGGCGTCTTTGGAGGCAAACCGGTTTACCTGCGCGAGGTGGCGGAGATCAAGGACGGCGCGCAGGAGCCGTCGCAGTATGTGTTCTTCGGCGAGGGTGCAGGGCACTCCGCCACGGCGGGAGAACAGCCTGCTGTCACTCTCAGTATCGCCAAGCGGCCCGGGGCGAATGCGATTTCGGTCGCGGAACAAGTTCTCAAGAAGGTCGAGACGCTCAAGGGACGGATCCTTCCTGCCGATGTGCAGATTTCCATTACGCGCAATTACGGCGAGACGGCGACGGAAAAGTCCAACGAACTCCTCCTCCATATGGGAATCGCGGTGATTGGCGTGTCCGTTCTGATCTTCCTCACGCTCGGTTGGCGCGAGTCGGCTATCGTAGCGATTGCCATCCCGGCCACGCTGGCGCTGACTTTGCTGGTTTTTTACCTGTACGGCTACACCCTGAATAGAATCACGCTCTTCGCGTTGATCTTCTCGATCGGCATTCTGGTAGATGACGCCATCGTGGTCGTTGAGAATATCGTCAGGCATTTTCACTTGCCACAAAACAGGGGCCGTAATTGGTCAGCAATTGCCGTGGAAGCGGTGAATGAGGTTGGCAATCCAACGATCCTCGCCACGTTCGCGGTCATTGCGGCGGTGTTGCCTATGGCGTTCGTGGGCGGGTTGATGGGACCGTATATGCGGCCCATCCCGATCGGCTCCAGCGCCGCGATGGCTTTCTCCCTGGCCATCGCTTTCATTGTGACGCCCTGGGCTTCAATCAGGGTTTTGCACTGGGGCAAAAAATACTCATCGCTGACTGCGGGCGCCGCCTTGGCCAATGGGGTGGTTCACGCACATTCAGAACATCCGGAAGACTTCTTCACCCGTTTCTACCGCCGGTTCATGGGTCCGCTCCTTGCCCAGCGACGGTGGCGATATGCGTTCCTTGCCAGCATTGTTGGCTTGCTGCTGGTGGCAATGACCTTGGTGGGCATCGGTTATGTGAAGGTGAAGATGCTGCCCTTCGACAACAAGAGCGAGTTTCAGATCATTCTTAACATGCCCGAAGGCAGTGCGCTGGAGCAAACGGCACAGGCTGCTCGCGAGATCGGGGCCGCGGTGCGGGTCGAGCCGGAGGTGACGGATTACCAGGTTTATGCGGGTGTCGCCGCGCCTTTCAACTTCAACGGCCTGGTAAGACATTATTTCATGCGTCGGGGAGCTAACATTGCTGACTTGCAGGTTAATCTTGTGCCCAAAGGCGAGCGGAAGGCACAAAGCCACGATATCGCCAAACGGGTCCGTCCGAGGGTGGCAGCCATCGCGGCCAAATACGGCGCGCGTGTGGCCGTGGCGGAAGTTCCGCCGGGTCCGCCGGTGCTGCAAACCCTGGTCGCCGAAATCTATGGCCCCAATGAGGAAAGCCGCCTGACACTGGCACGGAAGGTCATTGATGTATTTCACAACACCAAGGGCGTGGTGGACACCGATTGGTATATTGAAGCCGACCAGCCCGAGGCGCGGTTTATCGTGGATAAAGAGAAGGCCGCGCTAAACGGCATCACCGCGGAAACCATTTCAGAAACCTTGCGCATCGCGGTGGGCGGGGAGGCTGTGGATCTGCTCCACGTTCCGCGCGACAAGGAAGATGTGGACATCGTCCTGCGACTGCCGCGTGCCAACCGCACCACCCCGGAAGAGTTGCTCGCTCTGAGAGTGCGGTCGGCCGCCAATCCCTCGGCCCCACTGGTCCCGCTGCGCGAGTTGGTAAAGGTGGAGCAAACTATCGTGGACAAGAGCATCTATCACAAGAATCTCATGCCGGTTACCTACGTCATCGGGGATGTGGCAGGTGTGGTCGAGAGTCCAGTATATGCGATTCTGAAAATGAATCAGGCCCTCCGTGCGCTCGACACCCGTGCATTTGGCGGAACCGGTTCCCCGCTAAAGGTCTATAACGCAGTTCAGCCCTTCACGGACGACAAGCCTTCGATGAAATGGGACGGCGAATGGCACATCACCATCGAGGTTTTCCGCGATCTCGGCACAGCCTTTGCCGCGGTTTGTGTGCTGATTTTCATCCTCATGGTTGGCTGGTTTCGCTCCTTTCTGACGCCTCTGGTTGTCATGGCTGCGATTCCCTTCTCGCTTGTGGGCATTCTGCCGGCCCACGGGCTTATGGGCGCATTTTTCACCGCAACGTCAATGATTGGGTTTATGGCCGGAGCGGGAATCGTGGTCCGAAATTCTATCATTCTCGTGGACTTTATCGAACAGCGCCTGGCCGAAGGAATGCCTCTCCAACAGGCAGTAGTGGATGCCGGGGCAGTCAGATTCCGCCCAATGCTATTGACCGCTTTGGCCGTCGTGGTAGGCGCAAGCGTGATCTTGGCCGACCCGATTTTCCAGGGTTTGGCTATCTCCCTCATGGCGGGCGAGATCGCCTCTCTTCTCATCAGCCGCATGGCCGTACCCGTCCTTTATTTCATGGCATACAACCACGGATCGTTGGAGACTAGGAAACCATCGAAATCTCCCTTAGCCGAAGCCCTGGAAACTAAGCCGTGATGGGTCTGGCAAATTATCCAGCAAACAACGATGAAATGCGAAGAAGCTGATTTGTAACTTTTTTCCTTATTGCGGCTCAAAACGTATTAACGGTTTTTATGCTCGCACCAAATCTGGCATTTCTCGCGGCGACTATTGCAGTCCCGATGAGCCTCGTGGCGGCCAACAACCAAATACTTGGTTGGAACAACCTTGGGATGCACTGCATGGACAGCGATTACTCGGTGTTCAGCATTTTGCCCCCTTACAATACCATCGAGTGCCAGTTAATTGTCAGTGGCCGGCTGATAACCAATGGCAGCGGCTACAACGTCACTTACGAGGCAGTTGCCGATCCCAGCGGTTCCTTCAATTCGACGGCTATAGGCAAGGGCAATTATTTTACGCATGCGCAGGCGCTCTACGGCGCCGCGGTCGCGCCCGATGCGGGGCTCGCGGGCTGGAACATGCCGGGCGTCAGCAACGTCCCGCAGTCCATGCTCTTCGAGGTCACGAATGCTCCTGCGGCGGGCGTCGCCACTCCGGTCAATTGGTTCCGGGCTGAAGGCATTCCGATCTCGCCTTACGACGACTCCCACAACAAGAACCCATACCCGATGATGCGCCTCATCGCCCGGAGCGGGACCTCCCCGATCGCTACGAATGACATCGTCTTGCCTGTTTCAGATGAAATGGATTGCCGGGCCTGCCATGCATCCGGCACACAAAGCTCGGCCCAACCTGCCTCGGGCTGGGTTTGGGACGGTTTGCCGGAACGCGATTTTCGGCTGAACATCCTCCGGCTCCACGATGAGCGGGTTTTTGCTGAACAGGCCGTCCTCTATGCCGCCGCGCTGTCTGTGCGAGGATTCAATCCCCAGGGACTGTATCGCGGTGTCATTGCCGACGGCAAACCGGTGCTGTGCGCTGCTTGTCATGCCTCGGAAGCGCTTGGCGCACCCAGTTACGGTACGATTCCCGCCCTGACGGCATCCATCCATGGTTTTCACGCCCACGTCCTGGACCCAATAGCGAATACCCGGCTCGATGACTCGGCGAACCGCTCCGCCTGCTATCGCTGTCACCCCGGTTCCACCACAAAATGCCTGCGCGGTGCGATGGGCGGGGCCATCGCGTCCGATGGTTCTATGGCCATGCAGTGCCAGAGTTGCCACGGCAATATGGGCACAGTCGGTTCGACCAATCGGGTGGGCTGGTTCATGGAGCCGAATTGCGCAAGCTGTCACACCGGCACTGCCACCAGCAACAACGGGCAGGTTCGTTATACCTCAGTTTTCACCGATACCAATGGCACTGTGCGCACCGCCGCAGACCAGACTTTTTCGACTCAGCCGAACGTGCCGGCGATTGGACTTTCGCTGTATCGTTTCTCCGCTGGGCACGGGGGGTTGCAGTGCGAAGCCTGCCACGGGTCGACTCACGCGGAGTTTCCGAGCACGCATGCCAATGACAACGTCCGCAACCAGGCCATGCAAGGCCACGCGGGGGTGATGGCCGAATGCACGGCTTGCCATACTTCGATGCCGGTCAGCACTACAAGTGCTGCCGGTGGTCCCCATGGAATGCATCCCGTCGGCCAAAGTTGGATTTCCGCTCATCACGACTACATTCAAGGCAACCTTGCCCGCTGCCAGGCGTGCCACGGATCTGATAGTCGCGGGACGGTGCTTTCACGTGTTCAAGGTGACCGCACGCTCACTGCTAGTTTTGACGGAGGCACCGTGAGATTAAACTTGTTTCGAGGCGCGTTGATCGGTTGCTACACGTGTCATAACGGGCCAAGCGGGGATTCCATCAACAACACTACGCCGCCCACGGTGAGCGTTGTCTCGGGCAACAGCCTCAACAGCACCCCGCTAAACCTGACGGTTTCTGTCGTTCCTGTAACGGCCAGCCTGCGTATCATTTCGCAACCCGCCAATGGCTCGCTTGGCGTGAGCAACAACGTTCTGAGTTACTTCCCGAATCCTGGTTTCACCGGTACGGACACTTTCACTTACGCTGCGTGGGACGGTTCGAAGAATTCTACGCTCGCTACCGGTACCGTGGCCGTGGCGCAGGGACCGTATTCGCTGGGCATTGCTTCCTGTGTACCCGCGAGTTATCCAGCCGGCTGGCCCGTCGCCTTTGTGGTGATCCCTGCGGTGACCAACTCCTCTAGCGCTGTGATCGTCGATTGGGAATTCGGTGACGGCTTACCGCACAGCACAGGCCAATACGCACAACACGTCTATTCGAAACCAGGAACATACAACTGGATGGTCTCCGCTACGGTCGGAACCGTGAGCGCGACCAATATCGGGACAATTACCATTGATAGCCCCATTGCTCTGGGGGTGGTTATGGGCAACAATTCAGTCAGCTTGTCCTGGCCGCGCTCGACTTCCGACGTGGTCATACAGCAATCAGACATGATCGGAACGGACGCTCAATGGTTGGTCGTAACGAATTTACCTCTTGCGGGGCCCAATGGCCTGATCATCAATGTCCCAAATTCCGGCGGCACTCGATTCTTCCGAGCCCGCCAACCTTGGTAACCCTTAGTCCGAACGGCTGGACAGGCGCTCGTGAAAACATTGCTGAAGGATGGATTCCTATTTGAAATGTAAGAAAATGGCCCAAAACGCATCCTGGCAGTGCCATAGTATCCAATCGTGGTGAGAGGTGTGCCTTAATCTTTACCTCAAAATGAAGGCCAAAACCGGCATCCCCGATAAAGCAGTGAGTCGGCGCGAGTTTCTGCGTATGCTCGGAGTGGCGGGCGGCGGCACTTTGATGGCCCCATTAATAGCGGCTGCCAGTGCAAATCCCAAACGATCACTAGAACAGCTCGTTCGCTTTCCGGAAAAGACCGACCTCATCCTCAGGACCGATCGTCCGCCACAATTGGAGACGCCTCTGCATTATTTTCGAGAGGATCTCACCCCGAACAACGCATTTTATGTCCGCTGGCACCTGGAGGGTATTCCGACTTCGGTCGATCTGGGCGCGTTTCGCCTGCAAATCAGCGGTCATGTCGAAAGACCGCTATCGCTTTCGGCGGCCGACTTGCGCGGCCAGTTTGAAGCGAACTCCCTTGTCGCCGTCAACCAGTGTTCAGGAAACTCGCGAAGTTTTTTTGAACCTCGTGTGCCGGGTGGACAATGGAAAAACGGCGCCATGGGCAACGCGCGGTGGACCGGAGTGCGCTTGCGTGACCTGCTGGACCGGGCCGGCGTGAAAGCGGGTACGATCGATGTGGCCTTTAGCGGGCTCGACCGTGCGGCCATGTCTGGTACCCCAAACTTTGCCAAGGCGCTGGGCGTCGACCATGCGAGAGACGGCGAAGTGATGGTTGCCTACGAGATGAACGGCGCGGATTTGCCGATGCTCAACGGGTTCCCCTTGAGGCTCGTGGTTCCCGGATGGTACGCCACCTACTGGGTGAAGGCTTTGACTCAGATCCATGTCTTACCGGAGAAGTTCCACGGGTTCTGGATGGACAAGGCTTACCGCATTCCGACTGCGCCGGACGGTAAGGAATTTCCCGATCACCTGGCCACAGAAACCACGCCCATTAACCGCATGAGCTTGCGGTCCTTATTTGTCCGCCCCGAACCCGATGAGCAAATACCCTCAAAGGCTCCATTTGAAATCCAGGGTATCGCCTTCGACAGCGGCATCGGAATTCAGCGCGTGGAGATCTCGACAGATAACGGTGCTACTTGGAGAACCGCGCAGTTGGACAAGGATTTTGGAAATTACTCCTGGCGTCGCTGGCGCCTTCGTTGGAATCCGCCCGCCCCTGGGAAATACCAGCTCAAAGTGCGCGCTTTCAATCGGGCTGGGGAACAACAAACGAACAGTTTATGGAATCGGGGCGGTTATATGCGTAATGTCATTGAGCAAACCGACGTGGAGGTGGTTTGATGCAAGAACTGATCAGCAAGCGCTTCATCGCGTTTTGGTTCTCATCTGTTTTGCTTCAACTGGGCCTCGTTTCCTTTAGCGACGGGGCATCACCCTCCAGTGGCACCAACGCCACCGCCGCGGTGCACTCCATTATCCTGCCACATTTCGAGCCGGAGCTTCCGAGCGCCCACGGTCGTGATGAATACCTGGTTGTATGCGTAAGTTGCCACTCTCCCCGATACGTCACGATGCAGCCATTGTTCCCCCAGCGTCAGTGGGAGGAGACGGTCGACAAAATGGCTAAAGTCTACGGTGCTCAAATGGACCAGGACCAGAGGGGAGCCATCGTCCAGTACCTTGTCACAACCCACGGCCCGGATTCGACGCGAGCGCCTGCTCGCGACGAAGATTCTGATTTCGCCTCTGCCGCTAAGCCCATTTCCCCTCCGGAGACGGCCCCATTGCTCCACCTCGCTGCTGACAGCACAGAACACGCAAAGGAGGTCGAGCGTGGAGGCGAATTATTCAAACAGAACTGTGCCGCTTGCCATGGCGCCACAGGACGTGGTGATGGTTTCGTAAGCCAGGTGCTGCTGCGCAAACCAAAGGACCTTGTAGCCACTCGGTTCTCTCTGAGCCTTCTGAGCCAAGTTCTTTGGAATGGAAAACGTGGGACAGCAATGCCATCTTGGCGCAGCCTGCCGCAAGCGGACTTGACCGCGCTCGCCGCTTACGTCCAAAACCTTCACCAGCCTGTTAATTCGGACGCAGCATCGCCCGAATCCCTTCAGCGAGGACAGCAGGTCTTCCTGCAAAACTGCGCGCCTTGTCATGGACAATCCGGCGATGGAAAGGGCACCGCTGCCACTACGCTGATGCCTGAGCCCGCAAATTTTAAACTGAAACAACCCGATTTCGCTTACATCTTGCAGGTTCTGAACAATGGAATCCCCGGCACAGGCATGCCCGCGTGGAACCAACAGATCTCCGAACCCGACCGGAAGGCGCTTGCCAACTTTCTGCGATCGCTTTTCAGAGCCGAGTCCCCGAGCGAACACTAATTTCATCTTTCATTTTAAGGTGATACGTCCCGCGGGCATCTCTGACTCATCAGAGTCCAGCGCGAGGCGAACGGACATTAGCGGGGCGTAATTCTAATCCTCCTACTGGCGATTCCAGCGGAATGCATCCCGGTGACTGTCACCTGGTAAGCCAAAATGAACACCCCCAAGGCCAAATCCAAACGGCGGTCCTCTGGACAACAGCCGAAACGGTTCCAAGGCGCCCCCGGCGGCCACTTGGCTGCCATCGCCGGACGACTCGCTCCGCCAAAGGTCGGGCATTGCCCGAGGAACAGTGGATAGGACAAATGCGCCGTATAGTCCGGCGCATGTCATGCCAGCTTGACAAAATTGAACTGATATTTCGCGCGATGGAGGTAATGGAAAGCAAACAAGCCGTGCGCTGTTGGTTCAACGGAGTCGTACCCGCGCTCGGAGGGCGCCCGATCGATCTTTGCCGGACAGCGCGCGGGCGCCAAGCCCTCCTGCGCGAAACTGGAACGGATCGAGCATAGCCTGCATTCATGAGCGGATCCACGGGAGTCTAGAAAGCCGGGACGCGTCCAGCGCGGTGCAACCACTTGCTGCTAACTTTCAACAATAGAATTCAAAATCGACCCGAAAGGCTGGCCATCAACTACACCTTCGCCCGATAGATGCGCAACCGGCGACGACGCGACAATGCGAACGAGGCTGCAGTCTTTCATCAGCGCTCCGCTTGCCTCATTATTGGTTCACCAGAACGCATCAAAAAGATCGCTACTACCACGGTTCACGAGGAAGCTGAATATGTTTGTGGTCCGACGGGGAAACCGGCGGTCGCGAGGCTGGTCATAGCTTTTGGGCTAGGGGTCTGCCCGGAACACCCGCCGATGTTCTACCCTCATTTGGGAGGTCCGCTTTTTGAGCGCAAGCGGGTTTGGAGTTCCTTTTCGTAAGCTGGAAAATAGCGGCCAATCAAGGGCAGATTGAATGCGGGAAGGATCGAAGTATTCGGTTCGTGATCGAGAAGAAATCGAAAACTCTCCTCGATCAGTGCTTCAGGTGATTTACCGGTACCGAATCGTTGAATGTCCTGCTCAGTTACTCGCACACGATGGTGTGAGGTCACGGTGCCCTTGACCGTAACCATCCATTCGTCGCCCTCCGCCCGCTCAATTTCAATCATGGCGATTAAAACTGCTCGCTCGCGTCCGAACTTTCAAGCAGCGGATTAGAACCCGCCGACCCGAAGTTCGCCGCAAATCGCGTCCAGCAGTTCATTTCGCCGGCGGCTCCGAGCCAAGAAACTGGCTAACGGGAGCGGGCAAATCGTTGGCCTTCGCAAGCAGTTGACTGACTTGCCACAATTGGAGATCGCTCAGCGAGCCTTTGTAGGCGGGCATGCCGGTGAGCCGAATACCGTTTGCCACTTTCCAGTATGTTTCTCCAACCGGATCGTCTGTCACCCCTTTGCCATGGAATAATTGGGGAGGCGGTGGGTACATGCCTTTTGCGGTCGGGGTTTTGGGCTGGCCGCTCATTCCGTGGCACACCGCGCAATACTCGCGGTACACCTTGGCGCCAGCCATGATGTCTTCCTCCGTCGGGGGTACCGGGCTCTCTTTAGGGGCCTCACGTTTGATGCGCGCCTTCAAAGCCATCGATGCGAGGCGTTTCTCCAAAGGCAACGGAGGGCCGGCGGTGGCAACCGGTGCGTACCCAAACCGAATGTAAACGAACGCACAAGCCGGGAGCAGAACGATTCCCACAACAAAGCCGATGATCAAACCAATCAAAGTCCTTTTCACAAATTAAGATAATTTGGAACACGTTAACGGCGGTGATTCTCGCCGGTTCAGCATGATTCCCGCCCAAATTACGCTATTCCGCCGGAGTTGCCAGTGGGGCCATCGCGAACGTCTGCGGGCCAAACCAACTTGGATTATCCAGGCCAACCGCAGTTGATTCGATGCAGGCCACCTCCAGAGACCTACACCTACTTTGCTCGCACACTAACAATAAATGGTTAGTTATTAGAATGATATATCACTATTGCATAAGTTGCATGTTGTGCGAAGGTCCGGCAAAGCTTGTTCGTCGATGAAATTTTCGCCTAGGCCAGTGAATGGTTGCCTCCCGCACCTGGCAGAGCACTCTTGCGCAGCCACACTCCTACACCGGGTCCTCCCTCCCATCGCGGCCGTAGTTGCTCTTGGCGTCGCCTCGCCAGCGTTCGCCGTGACCAACTATTTCTTCAACCCTTCCCAGGCCGCGACGGTGGTTGTTTCAAACATCTATGCTGTCACGGTTCAGAGCGGCGATTACCGTTTTACCTGCTCGGCGGATGGCTATTGGTCGTCTGGGGGCGGGACGCCGACGGGGCGCTTTTTCAGCATCCTCTGGCCAACCGGCGTGCAGGCGCAGGCCATCACAGCCGGACCGTTGCTGGGCAATGGGGCAAACATCACGCTCCAGCGGGCAGACGGCAAACTTTTTGATTTGCAGGCATTCACGGGCAAGATCCTGCTCAACACCGCGGGGGCCGGCGGAGCTTTTGAGATCATGCCGCAGTTGAACGGAAATGACGCGTTCAACAACCCACTCACGTACGACTGCACGGGCTACGCTGGTGCAAGTTTTCCCTACACGACCGCTTTGAGCGGATACGACACTTACCAGATCCACATGTGGGGCGATTTCGCGCTGACGGCTCTTACGCTCATTGACACAAATCCGCCAGTGCCGCCCGCGCCCAACTTCACCATTGCAACCAGTGTCTCGCCCGTCGATGCGGGAACGGCGGGCGGCGGGGGAAGCTATCCGAGCAACTCCCCTTGCGCAGTCGCCGCGTCGGCCAATCCGGGTTGGGGTTTCAACAACTGGACCGAGAATGGCGCACAGGTCAGCGCCTCAGCGAACTACACGTTCACGGTGCGCACCAACCGGACGCTCGTGGCGAATTTCGTACCCGCATTCACCGTCACCGCGACCATTTCGCCCGCCTACGGTGGATCGGCATCCGGGGTCGGCACGTTTAACAGCAATTCAACCGTCAGAGTTACGGCGACTCCGCTCACCGGTTTTGCCTTTGTGAACTGGAGTGAGTTTGGCACGCCTGTCAGTATTTCGGCGAACTACAGCTTCAATCTCACGGCGAACCGCACGCTCGTCGCGAACTTTGCGCCGGCTGGCGTCGGCGCGACTTTCGATTTCGACAGCGGCACGCCTTCACTTAGACCGGGCCAGGGACTGCCGGGGACGCAAACCAAGAACGGCGTCACGGCGACCTTTGACACGCTCACGGGCGGGTGGTCGGTTCAGAACACTTTCTTTTACTGGGTGCCGACGGTGTTCTCCGGCAACTTTCTTTATCCGAGCACATGGGGCAGCACGATGGCCGTCGAGTTCAGCCAGCCCGTCACGAACTTCACGATGTCGTTCTTCACCGGAGAGGTATCAAGCGAATACAACACGGCCGGACTCGTCCAGGTGACAGCCTACACGAATTCCGCGATGACGAATCCGATTGCAACCGGATCGGCACGTGGTGCCTGGATTTCCGGCGCATATCCCGAGGGGGTGCTGTGGTTCGGTTCGGCCGCACCGTTCACCAAGGTGAGAATTGAAGTGCCGTCACAAAGTCCCGCACCGAGCTACGTTCTGTTCGTAGACAATATTGTTGTCCAGGTTGCGGCGCCATTACCCCCACACGCCCCGCCGCTGGCGTTCGGTGGCAGCTTTTTCCAGCTTGCCGGCAAACCGCTGGCTATCAACATCGCGGACCTGACCTGGAGCGATTATGACCCCGACGGCGAGCCAATATTTTTCGTTGGTGCCAGCGCCACGACTTCCAACGGCTTAGCGCTCACAGTCCAGGGCACGCAGATTCTGGTTCCCACAAACTCGGTGCCCGACAGCTTCAGCTACACCATCGCCGATAATCGGGGTATCACTACCAACGGCATAGCGACCATTTCCATCATTGCCCAACCGACGAGTCGAGTGAATGCGCTCGACTTGACGGTGCCGGGCAGTGTGACCGCCAGCTTCACCGGCGTGCCATGGTATTTCTACTCAGCGCAGCGTGCGACCAACGCGACCTTTACGGGCACCGTGCAAACCTGGCCCGTCCAAGCCTGGGCCGATGGCTCAATTCACGTTCGGGACAATTTTGCTGACCTGACCAACCAGCCACCTCAGGTGTTCTATCGACTCTCGTATCCTTGATTGCCTTGGCTTTGTTGCGAAGCAAACGCTGCCCTCAGCTGGGAGCTTGTATCCACACAAGAAAGTGCCAGATGACAGTGCCGTCCCATTCAACGCCCCGGCATCTGCCGTCGGCGTGTGTACCCGCGCACCTCGTCGTGCGGTTGGTTCGCATTAGAACTTTCTAATCCTGGCTTAACGAGTTTCCAATTAAAGGGATGCGATCGTGGTGATGGTTATGGCCTGCAATCGGAAAATGAAGAACTTTGATGCGGTTTTAATCGCATTGGCGCTAATGGCATTACAACCAATGCACGTGCGTGCGGGCGATTTTGAATTTGTTGTTATCGGGGACACGCGACCGCGATTCGAAAGCGAGAGTTTCAAACCATTCGAGAGCTTGATTTCCATGATCAACGCCGCCAAACCCGCTTTGGTCGTCAACTTGGGGGACCTGATCTACGGTTATGGGCTGCCGAAGAAGGACAAGCAGTGGGACAAATATGAGAGCGTGGTGAAGGCGGTCCGAGCGCCGTATTATCAGGTGCCCGGCAATCACGATACGCATTCAAAGGAGGCGCGCAGGATTTATGGCCGGCGCTTTGGAAAATTCTACCAATCCTTCGACCACAAGGACTGCCATTTCGTGCTGATGGATAATACAGAAGATCAGCGTTGGGGATACGTCAGCCCTGCTCAATTGAATTGGTTGAAAGAGGACCTCCGGGGCACCCGAGCTCGGGCAATTTTTGTTTTTATGCACTTCCCTATGTGGGAACCGGAGAGGATCACCCCCGAATCTTACCAGTTGTGGGAGCAAACGCTCCATCCCTTATTCAAGAGTTCTCGGGTTCGCGCGGTGTTCGGTGGCCACTATCATACCTATGGCCCAACGCGCGAGTTCGACGGCATCCGTTACTTCATTACTGGTGGGGGCGGCGCTGAGTTAAGGCCCGAATACAAGAAATCCGGCGGTGAGTATCACTTCATGAAAGTGAACGTTGTTGGGGAGGGCTTTGACATCCGCGTTGTAACCAAGGACGGAGAATTGACCGACCCTGAAGCCGACATGATGGGCGGATTGCAGTTCGCGGCTCGGAATGTCTCGCGGATCGGGATTAAGGGCGAAGGCGAAAGCCTGCGGTCGGGGTTGAGCTTCCGAGTTTCGGTAATGAACCCTTACCGGGAGCGCCTAAGGGGCGAGGCAAACTGGCTTGCGGACACCACCGCTTTTGTGGTGGAACCCAAAAGAGTTGCCATTGATATTCCCGCAGGTGGCACGCACGACTTTCGCTTTTTCCTGAAACCTCTGCGAGAGACGACCACGTTGGCCTCGCTTCCGCAGCTTCAATTCGATGTTGCGTCGGCCGGTCGGCAGTATCGGTTCCATCGGGAGGTTCGGTTCATTCACCAAACCCCGACGCCATATCGGACCACGGCCCCGATGGTGGACGGAAGTGTTTCAGACTGGGAGCAAGTGCCCGGGATTAAACTCGAGGACAGAGCGCAGCTCCGGACCGAACTGCGCAGTTGTTATGATGCCAGAATGCTTTACCTCCTCTTTTGCATTCCGACCTTTGAGACTGCGGAAGCCAAGGAGTTGGGCTTTAGTGACGAGCTTCAAATCGGAATCTCGCGGCCAGTGAGCGAAACCGAGTTTGGCGCGGACCTCCTTCGCCTCGGCTTCAACGCTGCAGTCACCGAGGCGAAGGACCGGACACCGGGCCACAAACCGGGTGCGGCGATTCGGGGAACAAAGTCTGTTGCCAGTCAGATCAATGGCCAGACTTGTTACGAGATCGCCATACCTTGGGGTTTGGTCGACATTTCCAAACCTCGGCCAGGAAACCGTGTGATGCTGGACTTGTCCTTTTTGGCACCGGAAACCGAATCCGACGACGGAGATGGTTCCGAACCCGCTCCCAACACGTTGTCCTATTGCGTCCGGTACGGCAACGATTCCCTGGTTCCAGTCCATTTTCTGGAATTGAATTTGGAAGCCAACCGATAACTATGAAGAAGCAACACGTTGAGCACCATCGGATCCATCGATCCGGTTGGCTGCGAGCCGCCGTGCTTGGTGCAAACGATGGGATCGTGTCCACCGCTAGTTTGATCGTTGGGTGGCGGCAGCCAATGCGGCCCGTAGCAGCTCATCCCAGCCGCAGTGACCGAGAGCACGGTCGTACGGCCGATGGGCAGCTGGCCAAGCGTGTAATACATGACCGCCCCCGTGACCATAGCCGCGGGTGGCTGTGCAAAGGAATGTCATCCAGCAAGGCCGGTACCCCTTTTTGAGGATACCGGCCCAATCCCGCACACCATTGCTAAACTGGAACTCACCGCCCGTGCAGACTGGAATTCACCAAGCCATGTAAACTGTTGACTTTTGCGTCGGGCTTTCCTTGCCCATTGCACGGAGAAAACATTGCAAACAGCTGCGCAAGTGCCGCTTCAGCTAAAACTTCATGGGCACCGGTGGTCGGGTGCACCGGATCCCAAAACAGGAATTGCTCCGGATCTACTCCTGCGGGCGCCAGCGTCAAGGGAACCGTTACGTTGCTAAAGCCGTAAATGGCAGGCTCATTCGCCATGCTGTCGAGTACTACAAAAGAATCCAACCGGATAGTTGGAATGCCGGCAAGGGCGAGACGGTCGAGTGCCTGGTCCAGCGCTTGGTTATAGAGAGCACACAATTGCGTCAACTGAGCACTCATACGGATGCTCTTTGCCATAGGTGTCACGCCCAAGTCTGGCACGTCCATTACCAGAATGAGCCTTGCTCCAGAGCCCCATAGACGCTGGATGGCAGTGACCGTGTTGTTCACCCCATCATTAATGAGCGTCTGCGGAGCAGTTTGGGTTGCCAGCGCAATGAAGAAGTCGTTGGCGCCCGCCTCAACCACGTAGAGCGCCCGCTCAGGTTCGGTGATGGCAGCACTTGCTTGAAAAGAGGAAATTTCATCCTGCAGTCCCGGATATTGCTTTCCGGCGAAGCCATCATTGGAATTAAGTGTGCCGGTAGTCGCCCCGCCAACAGCAAAATTGTCCGCCGGCTCATAGTCCATTCCCAACTGGAGCGACAGATATTCCACCCAAACTGGTCCGTTGCAGAATCGCCCACCCGCATACGGCGCCCCCGGAGATCCTCCCGAGAGCTGATAATAGTTGCCGGTGTCAGAGAGACTATCGCCAAATACAACTATGTGGCTGAAAGGCTGCGACTTGGCCTGAGCTCGAGAGCCTGCGAGGACCATGCTTAGCAGGAGTAAGCCTGCTAGGGCGGGCACCCGCATTCTTTGGATTAGGTTTAGGTTTCGTTTCATGATTGCTTCTTTCGTTGTCAGAACTGGTTGATTTTTTTGTCGGCGATTTTGTGGGCCCTCTGACAGCTCAGCATTTGAGCGGCGCACTACACGCCACCTATGGATGCGCCAATTCCCGGCGTTTCCCCTCACGTTACTTTCCGAAACTCGAAAAAGGTTGAAGCGTCCGCCCCGCGCACGAAAACGCCTCCATGGAGTTATGGTCGTGGTCAGTTTAGCCGTGTTTAACCGTTCAGTTTGTTCTTTTTGCGTGCCAATGCGCATCAGCCGTATTAATAAAGTATTGGGTTCCGTCCCTATGCACCTGCTCCAATCCCAGGCCAAAGCCATTTTCGAGACTGCGATCGCACTTCCCGAACCCAAGGAAAGGCGCGCCTACGTCGACAAGGCCTGTGCAGCAGACACGCGACTGTGGCAGGAAGTTAATAGTTTGCTAGACGCCTTTGCGCAGTCGGGATCTTTCCTGGCAATTCTTCCGCAGCCACAAGTGCCGGACACGCGTGCCCCGCGCTTCGGGGATTACGAGTTGCTGGAGGAAATCGCCCGCGGCGGGATGGGCGTTGTCTACAAGGCTCGCCAAATCAGCCTGGATCGTATTGTAGCGGTTAAAATGATTTTGGCGGGACAGTTTGCGAGCCTGGCCGAGGTCAAACGATTCCAAACCGAGGCCCAGGCAGCGGGCAGTTTGACTCACCCGAATATTGTCGGCATTTATGAGGTTGGTGAATACGAGGGTCATCATTATTACAGCATGCCCTTCGTGGAGGGGAAGAGTCTCGCGGAATTAGTAGAATCAGGACAGTGGCGGGCCGAGGATGGCGAAGAAGCCGCCCGGCTCGTTGCGAAAATTGCTCGTGCAGTGCAGTTTGCGCACGCGGCCGGAGTACTGCACCGCGACCTCAAACCGGGAAATATTCTGGTCGGAATCGACGGTGATCCGCGGGTGATGGATTTCGGCTTGGCCAAGCAGCTCAAGAGCGACGCACGGTTGACGCTCACGGGGCATCCGCTCGGCACGCCGGGTTTTATGGCGCCGGAGCAAGCTCGAGGGCACTCAGGGATCTCCACGACGGCGGCCGACATTTACAGCTTGGGGGCCATTCTCTATTTTTTGTTGACGAGCCGTCCCCCGTTCGTCGCCGATTCCGCACTGGATTCGATGTTACTGGCCTTGGAAAGTGAGGCTGTAAAACCGCGTCGCATCAATCCGCTCGTGTCCGGGCACTTGGAATATATCTGTTTACGCTGCCTCGAAAAGCGACCCGAGGACCGCTATGCCAGTGCCGCAGAACTCGCCGACAATTTGGAACACTTTCTGAAGGGCGAGCCGCTGACACTGAACACCAAAGCCGTCGGGCCGCGCCTCGCGAGTTGGGGGCGACGACAGCCGGCCCTGGTCGCGCGCTTTTGCACCGTGCTGCTTTGCCTGGGCATCATTGCGACTGCCTACCAGCTTCACCATCACACGACTCTGGCGCAACATCTCGCCGTGATCTCGGTTCTCGTCCTCTGGTTGATCGCATCCTTCATCTGTCAACGGGGTCTCGCAAGCGAGCGCCACGCCGATTGGATTCGTCTAATGTGGAGTGCTGCCGATCCCGTTGCCCTCACGGCTCTATTGGTTATTGTTCAGGCCTTCAACAGCCCGCTCCTGGTCTTGTATCCCACCCTCATCGCGGCCTCAGGCTTTTGGCTCCGTGTTTCGCTCGTAACGACGACCACCGGCATGGCAGTCCTCGGATACTTGATTCTGTTCCTGGATGCCAGCTATCGCCGAAGTGCGCAAATGCCTTTTCATTGGCACTTGCTGGCGCTGGTGGGAATTGTTGTCGCAGGAGTTTCGGTTGCCTATCTCGTGAACCGAGTAAACGCTTTAACCCGGTTTTACGAACAACGACCTGGTTCAAAGGGGACGTAGTGGACAATTTGAACCCTTGTCAAGTCTTCTTCAGGCCAATCCCATTTGTGAGTGTGCAAACGTTGGCCCGCCCACATACATGCCTTAATGCCAGTACATTGACTTGAATAGGTAGGCGAGCGTCCGGTTGTGAGGACTCCACGCCAGGCAGTTATCCACGATCCCATCAACCGGGACTGCCGTCTCTCCGTCCAGCAGCACAAACCACTGGCCAACTCGGTGAGCGGTGTAGGCGATACGCTTCCCGTCCGCGCTGGAGTCTGCTGTTCCGAGGATGGGGAGGTCGGAGTCCGACCCGAGGTAATAGACATTGCACATAGAGGCTCGAGTTCGAATTTCAGATAGGGGTCCTCAGATCTCAGGCTTACGATCCGGTCCTTTCTGCATCTCTCGATAGAGCCAAGCCCGCGCGTAAGCCCAGGTCCGTTCAACCGTACTAATGGAAACCCCCAACTCTTTCGCCGTTTGTTCCTGGGTCAACCCGACGAAGAAACAGAGTTTCACCAACTCGGCCGCGCGGGCGTCAGTTTCGGCCAAACGGTTCAGAGCTTCATCCAGGGCGAGCAGTTCGTCATCGGGCATTGGGGCCGGGAGGTCGATCTCATCCATATCCACACGCTGCCGGTTGCCTCCTCGCTTTAACCGCTTCTTTCGGCGGGCATTTTCCACCAGGATTCGGCGCATCGCTTCTCCGGCGGCAGCAAAGAAATGGGCACGGTTCGCAAATCGCTGTTGATTGTTCCCGGCCAGGCGCAACCATGCCTCATGCACCAAGGCTGTGGGTTGGAGAGTGTGGCCCGGAGCCTCGCGGGCCATCTTGCGAGCCGCCAACTGGCGCAACTCATGGTAGACCTGAGCGAGGAGTTCCGTAGGGGCCGCGGGGTCCCCCCGCTCCATCGCTGCAAGGATTCGAGTGATATCCACACGAGATGTTTAACCAAGGGGGTAGGTGCTGGGAAGCTAATTACCAGACGTTCATTGCGTATTGCTCGGCAGGAGACAGATTCGCAGGTTCCGGAGAAACTTCTGCAGCTACTCTTGTCCTTAGCGTTGTCCAAATATCGGGGAGGCTTTGAGTGTCCAGAAATGCGTAGGCACCACTGGAATCGATACATTGTAAAGAGAGCGCCTGCGCCCATTTAGCCAGGTACTGAATGATCCCCTTTTGATGCGCATGGCGGACCGCATGACAGACTCGGATGGTTAGTTTCAGCCGTTCCGTCATCGAGAGTCTTCGCTGGTTGCATTTTCAACAATGGCTTTCACCTGGAGTGCGCGGGTTCTGCGCCAGCAGAATGGCTCGATGCTGCCGCGGACACAAATATGAAGAGGAATGTCGAGAGGCAGGTCGGTACACCCAGGTTCGGACAAATGCCCATTCGCGCGGCTCAACGCAACCAGGATAGTAGAGCCATGCGGTGGAACGACTGCCCCTTGGCTAGGTTGGCTGTAACTTGCGTTGGGGCATCCGCCTTCCCAAGGATTTGAGTTCCAACGGGGACCCAGGGGGTTGCATTTAGATCTGTGCTCAGTTTCAACTGGTAAACACCGTTCGTGAATGAATACCAGGTCACAGCCACGACCTCGTTAGATTGTGTCAACTTCGTTATCCGAGGTGGCGGCACCAAGCGAAAGGCGACCCCGCCATTGCCAGGACCGTCGCTCGCGGTGCCGTATATATCTCCGTCCAGGCCAAGCACTGGAGGTGCCCAGGGCCCAGCACCATTGATACCGTCAAAATGAAAGATGGCTGCGAAGGCTCCGTTTGTGGTGAGTCTAAAAACGGTCCCATGGTCAGAGAGACCGCCGGCGATGGTGCGACCATAGATAAATCCGTCCCTTGCCTGCAGAAGGTTTCCGTGAGGATACTGGCCATTGCGACCATTGAAACGAACGAGCGTGGTCAGTGCGCCTCCAGGGGTCATTCTGAAAATGCTCCCATAGTCGTCATTCGTGCCAGACCGGGTCGTTCCGTAAAAGTTGCCGTCGCTAGCCAACAGCAAGCTGCCACAGACTGCCATCAACTTCAACATTGAAGGTGTGAAGTGTTGAGAGCAGACCGTTGGTGGTCAGGCGGAATATGGTGCCATACGCATCACCGGTTAACCCAGTCGTGCTGCCATACAGCGCTCGGTCTCTGCCCAGGATCAAACCGCATTGCGGATTGGCCCCGTTCGTGCGATCAAAGGATACTACCGTCGTAAACACTCCGTTCGTTGTGATCCTGAATGCCGTTCCGGAGCTGTTTCCCATACAGCCACTGGCCCCACCGTAAAACGTCGTGCCATAAAGGCCCCCGTCGGGTGTTTGCATCAGCCGACAAATGGGACCAATACCTTCACCTTGCGAGCAATCAAACCAGTGCAACGTGGTAAAGACGCCCTCCGGCGTCATACGAAAGATCGATCCATTGGCCTCGCCGCCGGACTGGTAAGTAGTGCCATAAAAACTGCCATCGTTGGCCTGGATCAAGCCTTCCTGCGGGTAGCCGCCGATGCCGCCGCCAAAGGTGATCATGGTGTTGACGGTGCCGTCTGGGTCGACTCGGAAGATTGTTCCGACGTTATTGCTTCCTCCCATGGCACGCGTTTAGTTGGGCGCGTTGGTGCAAAGAACCCGGTAGAACCGTGGCGGCGCATCGGCATTGGTCGTGTCGGTCTCGCAATGTCGGGTGCTATCACCTCTTATCCAGTGGGTGGATAACGGAAGCCACTCACCGGGAGCCAGCACGGAGGAATAGAGCAG
The DNA here is from genome assembly GCA_035651635.1 of Verrucomicrobiia bacterium. Classification (GTDB taxonomy): domain Bacteria; phylum Verrucomicrobiota; class Verrucomicrobiia; order Limisphaerales; family UBA8199; genus JANXQE01. The sequence continues at coordinate 25,139 of DASRFK010000103.1, forward strand.
TTGATAAAAACGGTTCGTGGCGGTTTGCCAGCACAATTGAGCCGGCGGGTAATTTATCTCGAGCGTTGGCGCGAGCGGGTCCCTCTCCCATTCCACGACATACGCGATGGGACGATAGGCCGGGGTTGGATCAACGGACTGGATTTCGTTCCAGGTGTTTACCAGCGTCTCAAAGCCAAAGTGCAGCTTGTCCTCAGGGCTCCCTCCGGAACGGTTGTCTCGCGGCTGGCGCCACCACGTTCATCTTTCCCTTTCCACTTCATGCGCCGTCTCGTCCAATTACCCCTCACCTTTTGGTCCTGGCATGTGCCGGAAGCTCCAAAAACGTGCCAGCCCCGCATGAGCATTAAGCACGGAGTCCACGTCGTGACGAAGGGCCGGATCGTCAGCACAGGCGCCGTCCAGGTGGGCCTGGACTTGTGCTGGATCGCCCATTCAGAACGCTTCCTCGAATATGCTTTTTGCGTCCGTTTTTGGCTAACTCATTTTGCCTTCAGTTCTGTATGCGCCAGTGCCCGTCCAATCCCTTCAAGTAATCGGCTGCACTGGTACCGGGAAGTCACGTGCGAGGCAATATCTGCCCCATCATGCTTCTGTGGACAAAAGTTCCGGCCCGTGAAGCGAAATGACAAAGGTTGGCGCAGGATGGAGCAGACGGGATGAGCGCTAGAAGAGCGAGAGCGCGACTACTTTATCTGCGCGAAGGAACGGGATCGGTTACTCCCTGAAGATACGCTGAGGGGTTTGACCATTGAACGGCGCTTGAATGGGAGGAATGCCCATATTTGGATGAGGACCAGGGTAAACGATAGGTTGTGGACAAGCTGCGCTTTCACGCTCGTGGAGTTCCTTGTGGTCGAAGCCGTCCTCCTGACCTTCCTAACAGGATGCGTCGGCGTGCTCCCGTTACCGGAGTTCTCCAACCACCCGACGTACGGCACCATACTTCGAGCCCGGGACATCGCCTTCATCGCCGTGGGCACGACCTCCGCCTCTGAGGTATTTGGCGCGCTAGGCACCAATTGCCTCTGTACCCCACGCTGGCGGGCGGTCGCCTTCTCGTGGGAACTTCCGGGCGGTCGCGGCTTGTGGTGGGTGAGCTCCATGGAGAACGGCATAGCCGGCGAGTTCGAATGGAGTCGTTGGCGGGCCCTTTTCGTGGCCTTCGGCACCAACAACGTGGTAACGGCCACAGCCACCAAACACCTCTCCTCCAGCAGGTCCCTGCATGAGCAATTAGAAACCTGGGCCAGGGACCATCACGCCGGGCCCGGCCACATCCATCCGGAGTTCTTCGTTACGGAAGATCCGGAGTCGGCAAATTGTCCAACTGCCACGCAATCCGATTCTATTATTTGCCTTCACGCTAGAGCGATGCCAGGCTGCAGGCTACCGACGAAGTATATCAGGCAATTTCAGCGTACAGAGCACCCCGCAATCCCGTTTGGATGTCAGAACCTCCAACCGTGAAAATCATCCGTAACTGAATGACTGCGATGAAGGAAATGATTGGGCGGTTCACAAGAACGCTAGGGCTGGCAGGCGTGTTGGCCGTATTCACCTCAGGCTGCCTGATCATCCCGACGCCTCACTTCGACTCTGGAAAGGCTGGCGCGAACCTCGACAAAAAAAGCCCGCAACGGATTGAACCTGGAGTCACGAGGAGGGAACAGGTGTTGTTGCAGCTAGGTGAACCGGACGCGGTGTCGTCGGACAAGCGCAAGATAGCCTATCGCTCGGAGAAGGTCGTGGCGTATTGGATAGCGGCTGGTGGCTATCAAGCTGGAGGGGGCACGCTGACTAAAGACCGCTATCTCGTTGTGGAGTTCGACGAGTGCGGCATTGTTCGGAGCCGAGAAATGTCGTCACACTGGCTGAGTTCCGCACCGTGGGATTCGGTGATGAAAACTAAGGGCTGGCAAGAGGAAAGTGCGGCGATCATAGACGAGGTCTCGATCATTTGCGGGCGGGTGCAATGGTTTCCGAATACGGACGGTTTTGAGCATTGGGTTGGTAAACTGTGGGCTGGTGAGCTGGTGCTCGGTTATCTGGGGCTAACGGCTGACGCGATTGTATTTCGAGATCGCACGCAGAGCGGTAATAGCACGCCCGAATGCTTCCTGCCATACAAAAGCCTTAAGGATTGCCGGCTGGCAAAGTTCGCAACGGCATGGCGCGTCGTGGTCCGGACGTTGGATAATCAGGTCTACTCGTTCATGTTTACCAACCCGAGCGGGTGGATGCAGGACAAAAAGAAGACCCACGTGGCGTATGATTTCATTCACGCGAGAATCGCCAAGGGGACAGATAAATCAAAGTAAAGTGAGGGGAAAACGTTGGTGCGACGCAGGATCGGAGCCACCTTCTCTACATCTGAAACGAACCCGTTCAACGAGACGACGAATGCTCGCGGGGAATCGCAGCTTTGAGCGGCGAGCACTCGGCATAGCGAGTAGGCAAAAGAACCAAATCCGTTTCACATGGACTTATCAGCACCGGTACGGACAAATAGCAGACGCAAACTGTTGAGGACCACAATAACGGTGCTGCCCTCATGTCCTAGCACCCCCAGCGTGAGCGGAATTTGGCCAAAAGCCGCAAATCCAACCAGCACTGCGACTGTGCCGAGCGAGATCACCAAGTTCTGCCGGATCACCTTCCGGGCTTTCCGGCTGAGATGTAGAGCTGCGAGGAAGTTCTCCAGCCGATCATGCATGAGGATAATCTCGGCCTGTTCAAGTGCAGCATCCGAACCACGGGCTCCCATCGCCACTCCCACGTGCGCCATCGCCAAACTCGGAGCGTCATTGACTCCGTCGCCGACCATGGCGACGCGTTTTCCTTCTGCCATGAACTTTCGAATCGCCTCAACCTTTCCCTCCGGCTTGAGTTCGGAGCGCACGTCCTTCAGACCGAGCTTGCGTTGAAGGGCCAGCGCGGCACCTGGCCGGTCGCCTGTAAGCACCACCGGGTGAACCCCAAGATTTTGCAGAGCATCCAGAACTGGAGCCGCCTGTGGGCGAATGTCGTCCCGCAGCAGAATCCGGCCGAGCAAATTTCCATCGGCAACCCAAACCTCAGATAGGCCAGCTTCTGTGTGCAGAGGTCGTGGCATTTCTTTCCAACGGGGATCGTGGCTCATTGGCGCCGCTACCCATTCACGTCTGCCCAGCCTGGCGGTCCGGTCTTCAAGCTTGGCCTCAAGTCCCAATCCCGTGGCGGACTCAAAATTGTCGAACTCGGTTATTCTCAGGCCCTGCTGCTTGCCATATCGAGTGATGGCACGAGCGAGCGGATGAGTGGAATGCCGCTCCATCGCGAACGCGAGTTGTGCGACCTCCGATTCACGCCCGTCCGGAAAACTCTGGACGGACTCCACGTCCAATTCTCCGGTGGTCAGGGTGCCCGTCTTATCCAGAGCCACAACATTGATCTGCGCGAGTTTTTCGACCGCGGCACCTCCCCGGAAGAGAATTCCCCGTTTGGCGCCCCAGGCAATGGCGGCCAGCACCGCCGAAGGGATGGACAGCACCAGAGCGCAAGGTGAAGCAACCACCAACAGCGTCATGGCACGGTAAAAGGCACTGCGATTTGCCTCCGTAGAAGCGAAGGCCGGCAGACCCATGACCTGCCACCAGACCAGGAACATGAGGAGGGTCACCCCCAGGACCGCGTAAGTATATCCAGTCCCGAATTTATCGGTAAACCGTTGCGACGGAGCCTTGAGGTGCTGGGCCTCACGGATTAATCGAATCACCTTTTCCAGCGCGCTCTCCTGAACTGGGCGCAAGACCACAGCCTCGATCGCGCCCCAGAGATTCAAAGTGCCAGCGAGCACGGTATCGCCAATTTGCTTTTCTACCGGTGTGGCCTCCCCCGTGAGGGTGGACTCGTCGGCCGCCGTGCTGCCTTTGACGATCTCCGCATCAACCGGAAACTGTGCTCCTGGCTTAACCAGCAATTTTTGTCCTTGCCGCAACTCCTCTACCGGCAGTTCGGTTTCCTGGCCATTGGAATCCAGCACGGAAGCCGTTTTAGGTGCCGTCCTGAATAGCGAGCGGATTTCTCGCTGAGTGCGGCCCATAGCGTAGGATTCGAGGGCGCCGGACGCGGAGAAGAGAAAGAGCAACATGGCGCCTTCTCCCCAAGCCCCAACGGCCGCGCTCCCGCCGGCGACTGCAAGCATCAGGAAATGAACATCCAGAACCCTTTCCCGAATTCGCGACCACGCCTCCTTTGCTGCAAAGAGGCCGCCGGCTGCGAAAGCGAGTGAGTAGAGGATCGTTGGCCATGAGCCCGCTCTTAATACGTAGGCCGCCAAACCGAAGATGCCACACAGTGCTGCCGCGCTGGCCCGCGCCTTCCATTCTTTGAGTTCGGCCTCAGCCTCGGGAATTCGAACCTCGCGCGGCGCAATTGTTGGCAGAGGAAAGCCTTGCCACAGCCAAAAGCTGGGTGCAGTGGGGCAGCTTGCTCGAGCGATGGTGGTTTCGCCTTTCTCCCGCGCAATAACGAACCCTTGCTTTCGGATCGGTTCAAGTGAGATGCCACATTCCGAACAACCCGTGTTGGCTTTCAGTAATTTGCAGGTATCTGTGCCTGATACGGCAGGGGTTGCTCCGATGGTGCGTGCGATCTCCTCGCGGACTTTCAAATCGAGACTGCCACCAATGGTTGCGACGGAGAGCCTTCCTTGGCTGCGGTTAATCGAAATTGCTTTGAGCAAAGGATTGCTGGTCAATAGGGAGGCGGCCGTCTTCAGGACGCACGGCTCAAACTCGTGACTGGGCATGGTATTGGAGAGTCTTCATTTCGGAGGCGGGTTCATCAACAATCTCAAGTCTTGTGAAACGCTCGGACGCCCATTCCGGCTCCAGCTTGCAAGGACCGGAATGGGCTCGGCATAATTACCTTTTGCTTTCACCTGATGAGACAGGCGCCAGAAGACTTGGACCTGTTCAGATTCGTTGGCTGCGAACTTGGTTAACCCCGGTGCTGATTCTTCACATGGCCATTGCCTTTTTGCCCATCTGGAACCGTGATCACGCAGTTCACGCCACCAAATGGATTGGGCACCGTTTCCTCTGCGAGTGGGTCGGCCACCCACTGACCATCGGCGACGAACAGATACTCGTA
>DASRFK010000104.1:0-67805 GCA_035651635.1 Verrucomicrobiia bacterium
CCCAAGGCCGCCTCACTTTGGCAGATGCTTCGGGCAACCTCGCTTTTTTTGATGCGCACCAGGTACGGCATCTAACCGAGATCTAACTAATTCCTTATGAGCCAACCTTACCCACGTCTCACGGCGGCTGAAGCCGCCCAACATATCGAAAATGGACAGAGCGTCGCCTTCAGCGGCTTCACTGCGGCAGGCGCGCCAAAAACCGTGCCGCGCGCCGTCGCCGACCGCGCCAAGCAACTGCACGCCGCGGGAAAAGAATTTCGGATTGGAGTCATGACCGGCGCCTCCACCGGCCGTTCTCTGGATGGCGCTTTAGCCCAGGCTGACGCCGTGCTCTTCCGCACACCCTATCAGTCCGACCCGGACTTGAGAAAAAGCATCAACGAAGGCCGGACCGCCTTCTTTGACATGCATCTTTCCATGATGCCGCAGGCGGTCCGGTATGGATTCCTTGGCCCGGTGCGCTGGGCGGTGATCGAGGCTTCGGACATAAGCCCCTCGGGAGAAATTACCCTGACCTCCTCGGTCGGCGCAGCCCCAACTTATTGCCGCGTAGCTGAAAAATTGATCGTCGAGCTCAACCGTTTTCATCCCGCTTCACTGCGCGGGTTCCACGACATTTATGAACCGGAAGATCCGCCTTACCGCAATCCCTTGCCATTGTTTCGGCCTTCAGACCGGATTGGTTCGCCCACCATTAAAGTCAATCCCGGGAAAATCCTGGGCATCGTCGAAACGGATGCCCCTGATGAGACTGGCGGGTTTGGCGAAATCTCCGCCACCACCGCTCAAATCGGCGAGAACGTCGCCGGCTTTCTTGCCGCCGAGCTCAGCCGCGGCCTGATCCCTAAATCCTTTCTCCCGATTCAGTCGGGGGTTGGCGATACCGCCAATGCGGTGCTGCACGCCATGGGGCAACGCTCCGAGATCCCCATATTCGACATGTACACCGAAGTCATCCAGGACGCGGTGATCGCTCTAATGAAACAAGGCAAAGTCCGCTTTGCCAGCGGCTGCTCGCTCACGGTCACCAATTCCGTGCTGCGGGATATTTACGCGAACCTGGAATTCTTCCGATCCAAAGTTCTCCTGCGTCCGCAGGAAATCACCAACAGCCCGGAAATCGTCCGGCGAATTGGGATTATCTCCATCAACACGGCCATCGAGGTGGACATCACCGGCAACGTCAACAGCACCCACGTGCTCGGCCGCAGCATGATGAACGGCATTGGCGGTTCGGGCGACTTCGCCCGCAACGCTTTCCTATCGATCTTCACCTGCCCCTCAACCGCGAAGAATGGCAAGATCAGCACGATTGTCCCGCTCGTCAGTCATTTGGATCATAGCGAACATTCCGTGCAAATCATCGTCACCGAGCAGGGTGTGGCCGATCTGCGCGGCAAAAGCCCCACCGAACGCGCCAAAACCATTATCGAACATTGCGCCCATCCTGATTACCGCGGAATCTTGCGCGATTACGTGGCTATGGCCGGCGCCTCACACTCACCCCAGACCCTCAGCGCCGCCTTTGGCATGCACCTGGTTTTTGGCAAAGCCGGCGACATGCGCCGCGTCAACTGGGCTGACTTTAGGTAGCGTATCATCCGAACCCGCCAGGGTTCACAGAAACTAGCCGGGGGTCGAGTCCGTGAGACCCCCGGAACGATATCCTCATTCTGACTTTTGGCACCTCGAAGGGCGTGCCAGAAATTTGCCACGGCTTGACGAATTTGGCGCACGGGACGACGGTGTCCGTGACTCAGCAACTGCTGAAAGATCACCGGGAAAAAGAGGCTTCAATGTTTCTGCCTTTCCCGGCAGAGAACGAATATGAAAGTGCTCATTGTTTACTATTCCATGTATGGCCACACGTATCGCATGGCTCGAGCCGTGGAGAAGGGTGTTGCTTCGGTTAGCGGCGTCGAGCCGGTTCTCCGGCGGGTCCAGGAATTCGATGAAGTTCTCAAAGCGACTGCGCAGAGCCAGCATGCCCAGGCGCTCCGTGAGCAGACCAAAAACATCCCGGTCTGCACGCTGGACGATTTGCGCCAGGCCGATGGCGTGCTCTTCGGTTCGCCGACCCGCTACGGCAACATGACGGCCCAGATGAAGAACCTTATCGACAGCACCGGAGAGTTGTGGATGAAGGGCGAAATGGAAGGCAAACCGGCGGGTGTGTTCACCTCGACGGCCACAACGCACGGCGGCCAGGAAACAACTCTAGTCAGCATGATGATCCCTCTGCTTCACTTGGGCATGGTGATTGCAGGCGTTCCCTACTCGCTCCCGGGAATGATTCACACCGAAGGCCGGGGTGGCACTCCCTACGGCGCCTCGTGCGTTGCCGGACCCAAGGGCGAACTGGAACCTCGACCCGAAGATCTACAACTGGCGGAAGCTCAAGGAAAACGCGTGGCCGAAATGACACTTAAGCTCCGCGGCAAACACTGACGGGTTCGGGTGGTGCGGCCTTCAGCCTGAATAATGCACTTAAATCACAGATGGACCAGGGCGGATGGAAGTAAGCTGAAGCGTGCGATCTGGACGACTAACCTCGGCTCACCATTCGGTGGACAGCGCAGACTCCAAAACATGCCATCTTCTTTGTTCGATATCCGTGTCCATCCTTGTTAATCAGTGGTTCTATGCCCGCATATATCATCGCTCGCGTGGCAGTAACCGATTGGGACCAGTACCGCCAATACACCAAAGCAACCCCTGCAGCCATCGCTCGTTATGGAGGAAAATTCATCGTCCGCGGCGGCGAGATTGTCACGCTTGAGGGCGAGCCGGAAAACCGGCGATTGGTTGTGATCGAATTCCCCACCCTCGAACGCGCCAAAGAGTTTTTTCATTCTCCCGAGTACACCCAGGTCAAAGCGCTTCGCGCCGGCGCCGCCGTGGGTCAATTCCTCGCCATCGACGGTTTCTCAGGTAGCTGATTCGGCCTCCCCCATTTGCATTCCGGATTTCTTTCGGGTTTCGGATTTCGGCCTTCGGATTTTTACGCGTCACCCAAAGATTTTCTGGACAGGGCGCGGCACCTCACCCGATAATCCGCGAAGGTCCCAAGAACCGCCATCGTAAAGGCCAACCATGAAAGCCGGTTCCATCCTTACACTACTCTTACTCGGTGCCTATTCTGGCTTTGGCTATGAGATCGCGCGGCTCGAATTCGGGGCCGTGAACGTGCCCTTTCTCCAAGACGGCCGCTACTCCGCTTCGGCCAGCAAATCCCAGACTCCGGTGACGGGCTCAGCATCTGCGGCGCTGGTCCAAGCGGCGACTGTAAAGGGCATTGTTGGCGTGCCTCTCGCTTACCAGATCCAAACCGACTTCAACCCGACCTGGTATTCGGCATCGGGTTTGCCCCCGGGTTTCGTTTGCGAGGGCTCTGGCCTGATCCATGGCACCCCGAGCGCCGTCGGGACTTTCTCGGTTCATGTGGAGGCGAGAGACTTTTTTCAGACTGCGTCGGCCACCATTATAATCAGCGTCACTCACGGCTCTATCACCCCAGCCAGTGTTCAGGGCATCATCGGAGTGCCTTTCGGTTACCAAATTTCGGCGGACAACAATGCCACTTGGTATTCGGCCGCGGGCTTACCTCCCGGATTCATTTGCGAGGGCTCTGGCCTGATCCACGGCATTCCCCGCGCCGCCGGCACCTACTCCGTTCATGTCGAAGCGCGAAACCTTTTTGAGACCGTCTCGGCGACCATTGTGATTACGATCAATCACGGCGCCATTTCTGCAAGCGATGCTAAAGGCATCGTGGGCGTGTCTTTTGCCTACCAGATTTCGGCCAACAACAACCCCACTTGGTATTCGGCATCGGGCTTGCCCCCGGGCTTCGTCAGCGAGGGCTCTGGTCTGATCCAGGGCATACCCAGGGCCGCCGGGACCTTCGCCGTTCGCGTCGAAGCTCGAAATCTCTTTGAGACCGTTTCGGCCACCATTCATCTTACCTTTAGTCCTGGGACCATTACAGGGGGGACGCCCCCTCCGCAACCTTCGTCCCCGTTCATTTTGTACCCCTTCACTGGTACCAATGATGGGGCTAATCCGGTAGCGCCACTGGTGCAGGCCAGCGACGGCAATTTCTATGGAACAACACGTTCCGGGGGCAGATATACCAACGGCACCGTGTTTAAAATCAACGGCAATGGGGTGCTTAGTAGCTTGCACTCCTTCTCCGGCACCAACGATGGCGCCAACCCGGAGGGCGGGTTGGTACAGGGTAGAGACGGCAATTTCTATGGCACAACCAGCGCCGGCGGCAGATATACCAACGGCACGGTGTTCAAAATCACCGGCAGCGGGGTGCTGACAACCTTGTACTCCTTTTCAGGTGCGGTTGATGGCGCGAATCCCGTCGCCGGACTGGTCCAGGGCGGCGATGGCAGTTTCTATGGCACAACACCGTTCGCCGGCAGATACGCCAATGGGACGGTGTTCAAAATCAGTACTACTGGAGTACTGACCAGTTTGTACTCGTTTAGCGGCGCCGCTGATGGCGGAAGTCCAGCGGCTGGCCTGGTTCTAGGCAGCGATGGCGGTCTTTATGGCACGACGAGTTCCGGCGGCTCGTTCACCAACGGCACCGTGTTCAGAATCAGCACCAATGGCGTGCTGACCGGGTTACATTCATTCACTGGCGGCGATGGTGCCAACCCCCAAGCGGCGCTGGTGCGGGGTCGTGACGGAAATTTTTACGGGACTACCTACGGCGGCGGCGCCTATTCCAGCGGCACAGTGTTTCAAATCACCACCAATGGCGTCCTGACCAGGTTATACTCTTTCACCGGCACCAATGATGGTGCCAATCCCAAGGCGGCCCTGGTGCGGGCCGGAGACGGCACTTTTTATGGCACGACAGTCTTCGGCGGCTCGTCTGGCGATGGTACCGTGTTCCAAATCAACACCAATGGGGGCTTGGCCGATCTGCATTCCTTCTCCGGCGGTGATGGCGCGAATCCCGAGGCTGGGCTGGTTCTGGCCAGCGACGGCAGTTTTTACGGGACAACGTCCAATGGCGGCCAGCAGGGAGGCGGGACCGTTTTCCGGTTTAACTTCGTTCCCACCCAAGCCGTCACGATTAGCAAGAGCGCCCTTCATCTCACCTGGAGCACGGAAGCCGGAGCGCAGTATCAATTGCAGTACAAATACGACCTAAGTTCGAGCAAGTGGGCGAGCCAGGGCGATCCAGTGACGGCCGCCGGACAAACGCTCACCTTCACCGACTCCGTCACGAACGGACCACGACGGTTTTACCGGTTGCTGCGCTCGCCCTAACTTTTACTATTGCTGAAGGCAATAACGCTTCGATTTCCGATTTCTCGACTCGCGATCTCTCAACTCGGGTTTCGGATTTCGGGTTTCTTTCGACCTTCGGCCTTCGGGTTTCGGGTTTTATAACTTCGCGCGCGGACCTTGCAATGGGCCATTTTTTGGCTCAAGCTCGTGCCCAGGCGCACCACTCGATTATGAGCATCCTATTCGGCGCGGTGATCGGTTTCGTAGCGTGGTTTCTGGTTCGTTATCTCGTTGCCGGCATTTACACCGTCGACCAAAACGAACGCGCGGTGAAGACCAGCTTTGGACGCGCCGAACGGGTGGGCACGGCCACGACCCGCCAGGACCCGATCTCCGACTCATTGCTGCCGGAGGAAAAAGATCGTTATAACTATCCCCAGGTCCGGATGATTCCGCCAGGCGGGCCATACTTCAAGTGGCCGTGGGAACGGGTCTTCAAAGTTTCAATTGCAACTCAAACGGTCAATATGGCTTTTGACCCCGAGACACCCGCCGCCAACCAGGGCGGCCGGGTCCTGGAAGCCGTAACCAAGGACCAGCTCAACACCGGTTTAACCGGCCAGATCCGTTACCGCGTTTCGGAGAAGAACCTCTACGCGTACGTCTTCGGCGTGAAGCGGCCCATCGTTCACGTGATGGGTTACTTCACATCGGTGCTGAGGGAACGGATTGCCAATTTCGAGGCGCCCCCAGCTCCGCCTGTCCAGCCTTCGAACCTGCCAATCCCTACGCCGGAGTTGGCCACCGCCGCCATCGGCGTGTCCATTAACGACCTTCGAAAAAATCTGCGGGACATCAACGAACACATGGATCGCGAGTGCAAATCCTCCGAAGCCAGGTACGGGATTGCTTTGGACGCCTCCCTCATAACCGGAATCGATCCACCCCCTGAGGTCGAATCGGCCCTGGCCGCTATCAACACTGCTTACAACCAGGTCTCCTCCGACATCAGCCTCGCCCAGGCTTCGGCGGACCAGAAACTGGTCCAATCCAAAACCGCCGTCGAGATTGAAACCTTGCGGGCCCAAGCCGAAGTCGAGCCGCTCAAAGCGCTGGCCGACCAATTGCGCGTTTTGCGCCAAAGCGGACCCGATGCGCTTCCGGTTTATGTGCGCAACGTCCGCCTGAAACTCTTCAGCGACGCCCGCCGCGCCATCCTGGAGGTGCCCCGTGGTTAATTTCTTCATCGCGGCGGCCGCTGCCTTTTTAGGACCTTTTATTCTGGGTCCGCTGATCGCCGCCTTCTGCCGGACGTTCGGTCTGTACACCGTCGTGCAGGAGCGCCAATGCAAGGTGTATATGCTCTTTGGCAAGGTCGCGTTGATCCTCAACGAGCCGGGCCTGCACCTGCTCTGGCTGAAGCTCGGCTGGAAAGCTCCCTTCATTAATTTCATGGGCCGATGCCACACGCTCGATATGCGCCTGGACCAGGAGTACTTGCGCAGCCAGCCGGTCAATTCCGAGGAAGGCGCTCCGATGGGGATCGGGATTTGGTACGAGATGTTTATCAGCGACCCGGTGTCTTACCTTTTCAAAAATGCCGACCCGCGCGGCTCGCTGGCCGCCAACGTCAGCAATTCCACCGTGCGCTGCCTCAGCAACCTCAAGCTTGCCAGCATGCTCGAAAACCGCCATGCCATGAGCCAAACCGTGCGCGAGGAAGTCTCGCCCAAATCCCACGAATGGGGCTATCAGCTTGGCTCGGTTTACATACGCAAAGTCCATTTACGCGACGCGAACATGATCAAGCAGATCGAGGAAAAGGTCGTTAACCGTTTGCGGCAGGTCACCTCCGCCATCAAACAGGACGGGGCCAACCAGGTCAGCATCATCACCAGCACCGCCGAACGCCAGGCCGCCATCGAGTTCGCCAAAGCTGCCGCCATGCGCCCCCGCATCGTCGGCGCCGGTCTGCAGGAAATCGCCCGCGACTCCGAGATCGCCCGCGCCATGTTTAATATCCTCGAAGCCCAGAAGCTGCTGGATGGCGAGGCGGATATAACCTTGATTCCTCAGGGCAACGAATTGCTTGGCGAGTTGGCGGCAGTTGAGCCAGACCGAGTCAGCGCGCCGCGAGAGAAACCTGTGTGATTTGGATCCGCCACGGTGAAACCGGGCTTAAATCCGAAACCCGAAGGACGAAACCCGAAAACCGATAAAATGAGGTTTTGAACGCTAGTTGCGTTTGCTTACAGCCAAAGCGATGAGCCCATCATGGAAAGCCCTCTTTCGCGTTCGCGCATGCATCAGGACCATTGAACCTGACCCAGAAAGACGCGCCAGCGTCTTGGAGTGCGGCGCTCTGCGCCGCTTTTGGAACCGACGACGGACGACCTGCGAAAGATCTTAAATCATTCGACCCTACTTCGCTCCCAAAAGCGCCGCAAAGCGGCGCACTCCAAAACCTTCGGAGTCCGTACGGTTCATGGAAAGCCTTCCTTTGCGTATGCAGATGTATTGCGCCATGAACCCAAACTGCGCTGCGAAAGCTCCACCCTCTCCTGGGGGAGAGGGCTGGGGTGGGGCTGGGGTGAGGGCGGGCTTTCCGTTCGGTTCATGGAAAGCTTCCACGTTGTTTAACGCGCATTGGGACCTTGAACCTAGCTAGGAATAGCCCCTCTCCCCGCTCGTTCCTGACGGGGCGAGGGAGTCAGCCGGTTGCGCACCGAAAGCTATTGGGCTTGCTCCCTCTCCTCCTCGGGCCATCGCCGCGCCGAAGCGGCTACGGCCGCGCAGGCGGGAGGAGAGGGGAGAGGAGGCCTTTCGATACACGGTTCACGGAAGGGGTCAGGTAAAACATGTTCTTTCGGATTGTGCCTGGCACGCCGAGTCCCCTGCCTAAGCATGTCGCAAAGCTTCGATGGGTTTAAGCCGCGACGCCATAAAGGCGGGGATCACTCCACCCAATATACAGATTACGAAGGCGCTGCCACAGATCAGCAGAACGTCGCGCGGAACGATTAACGCCGGTAACTCTCCAAAACCATAAATCGAGGGCGCCAACAACTCGACGCGCAATGTCCGGTTCAGGAGATGCAGAAACCCGTTCCGATAGGCTAACGCCAGGCGTCCCAATCCAAGACCGGCGGCAATACCGTTGGCGCCAATAAAGCCGCTTTGACTCAGAAACAAGGTGGCGACCTGGACGTCGGTAGCACCCAGTGCTTTGAGCATGCCAATCTCGCGCGTCTTCTGGACCACGAACGTGATGAGCGCGCTGAGAATGCACAAGGCGGCCACAATCATGATGAAGAACAAAAGGTAGAACTGGATGTTCCGAGCCACAACTACGGCTCCGAGCAACTGAGCGCTTTCCTCCTTCCAGGTACTGATCTGGAAACCGGGCCCGAGCGCTTGTTCGAGCTGGTCACGGACCACTTCGGCCTGATAGGGATCCTTCACGGCGACCAACAACCCGTGAACACTGTGTCCGAGGTCGTACATTCTCTGCGCGTTTTCCAGCGAGGTCAGAATGAAAGCCCGATTATATTCGAAATAGCCGACATCAAAGATCCCGCGAACGTGGTATTCATCCGGCACCGGTTCTTTTTGGTTGTTGTCACCGGCGTGTTTTCGCCATTGGACCAGGTCGGCCGGGGAATAAACCAGCAGCGGATCGCCGACGGTGACCTTCAATTGTTTCGCTAGTTCGATTCCGATCACCAACCCACGCTCCGCGAGGTCGAATTTGCCGATTTTTGTGCTGGCGGCCAGGCTGCTGCTGTTGCCCTCAAGTTTTGGGTCCAGCCCTCGCACCCATGGCGCGGCATCCTCCGGTTGCCCGGTCCGTGGCTTCGTTTCGACCAGCACCTGGCCCAAAATAAATGGTGCGATGGCCTTCACATTTTCGTTCTTCGCAATGAGTGGAGCGATGTTGCGATAATCATCCATCGTGCGGCCCGCTTGAAGGACGCGCAGGTGAGGATTCAGTCCAAGGATTTTTTCGCGTAACTTATGCTCGAAGCCGGTGAAGACGCTGATCACGACAATCAGCACGGCGACACCCAGCGTGACCCCCAACACAGAAATGAATGTTACCAGCGAGACGAAGCTGCGCTTTGGTCGTACGTAGCGCAAGGCTAGCAGCAACTCGAAAGGCAGCCTCGTCATAGCTGAGAACCTGCGCGCCTTCGAGAGCCTCGCGTTGGACTTTGCACCACGGCTGCTCTCATTAACACCGCGGCTTCTGCCCGGTGTGAGGCGCTCGAGAAAATTAAAACCATTTCATACGGTTTTAATCGCATGCCGGCCGAGGTACACTGCACTGAAGCGGCAGTGTTAATGAGAGTCGCAGCTCGAAGTCGTTCATAGATCCTTTTTCATTGGCGCGACCAGGAAGGTTCTGGCGTAGCTGTCATTGTCGAAGCTGCCTGAACAATCCAACCGTCCCGGCCCGTGCGGCGCATCAAGGCTCGGCTCGCCCGCTGCGCTTCGGGCTTGTCCGGCCGAGCGATCCAAAGTTTGTGTTGGCTGATGCTCAGCATAGGAAGATCCGAGGGGCTATCGCCGGCGCAGAGGTAAGGATTGCTGCCGAGGGCATCCAAAATACAGGCGACCTTGCCGGAATAGACCGGCACCGGGAATTGGACATGGCGGGTCACATAAAAGGAACCGAGTGCTTTTGGTTTTAAGCGGGCATATCCAAAATCGTCGCGTATCAGCACCGAATCCTTATGCAATCGGCCGTTCTTGTCTTCGAGCAGGGTCGCCACGCCAATCACATTCTGCGGGCGCAGACCGGGCTTACTGCCACGTTCGGCTAGCAATGGATTCAGAACGTGTGCCACGATCCAGCGCACGCTCCAGACATTGCTGGCCGAAACGATCCATGGCTGGTACTCGAGGCGGAGCAACTCGGCAATCAACTCGACCATTTCCTGGCGGAAACGAGGGGCCGGGTACCGGTGAGTATGGGCCTGCGTCCGGCGAGTTCGAACGCGACCATTGAGGTCTAGCGCCGAGCAGGCGCCGGCCGTTGCTTGCACTACTTCGGCCAGGCTAAGCCCCTCCAATGCTTGCGTGGCCCAGATGTAGCCATTGGCTAGCGGAGTGGCGTCGGCCTTGCCGTGAACCGTGGGAGCCAAAAGCGCCTCGTAATACTGCATGATGTCCGCGCAGTCCTGCACCGTGCCCAGGCTTTTGCCGCCAATATTGACCGCCGGGCCAAGACTCGGAGAGATATTGGCTAAGGTTAGACGCCCGCTGCGGCCCAAGAAGGCCAGAACCGCTTCGCCAATGTCCCCGCTGACAATCGTATTATCGAAATCGAAAACCACCGGAAGGCGCTGCCCGGCGCCTTTACGCAAGACTTGTTGAAGACTGCGCCGGGCTTCGGGGTCCCACCCGTTGGCCCGGAGTCGGCAAACGGTTTTATTCAGGGCTGGTTTGCCGCTTGGCTCCCGTAAATTCAAGCGCATCGGGCGAGCGGTGCCGGGAGAGATCTTCATTCGAAATACCAATATTCAACCCCATAAGGCTGAAGTTTGAGATGGAGATGCTGGTCACCTTTTGCAAGCCTGACAAACGGTTCGGGACGCAAACGCAAGTTCTCGTCAACTCCAGGCGAAAGGGCGTCGAGCGTAATGTGGCGCAAGCGCGAGTTGGCCGCGCATCCTCGCAACGTCAGGTCAACTCCGACGTCCGCCGGCGAGAAATTCCACAGCAACAGGTTGTCGCACCGCAATTCGGGGTCGTGCGTCGCAAACCCATGAATCTCCGGTTGGTCGGAGGTGAGCCGCAACCGCTCGCCTGCCATCCGCGAGAGCAGTTTCCAGGCGTAATAGGCCGGCCGGGCCTGGTTCTGATAATCGAATAAGCCGTCGAACTGCGGCATCCGGTTCCACCAGCGGGTCATGAACGAGGCGCCGCGCTCCGACATAAACGGCTGAAATTCCTCGATTCGCACCTGCCAATCCCGGATATGGTAATAGCAGGAATAGTCCAGGCGCGCTTCTTTCATTTGCCAGACGGTCTCGCAGACAAAACATGGTTGGAAACGAGGGTCGAGCTCGGGATTCGTCAGGTCCATATTCCACTCGTCCAGGATCGTTTCCGGTTTAAGCGCGGGATGCTCGTTGAGCAAAGCTCGAACGCGCTCAATCGTCCCGCGGATTGCTTTGGGGTCGCTGCTATAGATATGCCAGGAAACGAAATGGAGGGGGACCCCGTTAGTCTCGCAAAAACCAAGCAACGCCGGCAGCAACGGCGAGCCCGAGCTCGCCAGCGCGGGTCCGCCAACCCGGGCCCGAGGATCCGCTCGTAATATCGCCGCAACGGTGTGCTGATAGTACCGAACGTAATTGTCGGGTTTAAACCGGTAGGGACAGCCCCCGTCTTCGCCGATATCCGGTTCATTGGCGATTTCCCAGTAAAGGCCCGGCTGCCGGCCGGCGTAGTGTCGAACCAGCTTGAAAACCAGCTTTTCCCACTGGCCGTAATCACTCGGCTCGACCTGATCCTGGTCGATCCTTGGGAACAATGCGTGTGGTTTAAAGCAAATACACATCAGCGGCCTGGCGCCAGTAGCCAGGATCATCTCGACCGAGCGGTCCAGAGTCGCGAAGTTGACTTTGCCGGCCCCAGGCATGAGTGCGAAGTATTCCTGGATAAAGAGCCGGATCATTTTTGGCCGCAGTGCGCGGATTTCCGGGATGCGATCGGGCCACATCGGTTCGACCGATAACCCGCCCTGACCCAGGCCCATGTGGTCCATCGCCATCGGCCCAAGTTTGTCCGCGAAATCCACCTCGACCTGAGCGCTTCGCGCCGGCAGGCAGGTTGGTAGCCCGTTTGAAATGCCCAACCCGAGCAGCACCAGGAATTTGGCAAGTCGCGGTTTCATTGTGAGCGCGCTTGAGACTAGCCAGCTGACACGGGCCAGGCAACGCTCGGCTAACATCGCCTGCGGCCTATAGCGCTTGCCCTGGTGGGGACGGCGCGCTGCGCCGTCCGCGTCGTATCAACGGCTCAAGGCCCACGATCGCGAATGGTAGGATGGCATGTCACGTTCGTTCCGCCCGCTGAACGCGGCCGGGGACATCGCAGCGCGATGCCCCTACCGATCGCGCTTCAGGAGAAATTCAGCCAATGCCTCGAGAGCTTGAGCCCGGCCGCGGAAGCTTTTCAGCGCCGCGAAGGCTTTACCAGTCAGGTCGGACGCGATTTTGCGCGAGGCCTCCAGTCCGACGATTGAGGGGTAGGTTGCCTTTTTGGCCTGGGTATCTTTGCCGGCGGTTTTGCCCAAGGTTTCACTGGTCTGGGTGACGTCCAGAATGTCATCAATGACTTGAAAGGCCAGCCCTACGTGATAGCCGAAGTTGGTGAGAGCTTCCAACTGCGCTGAGGTGCAATTGGCGCTCATTCCGCCAAGTCGCACCGAGCAACACAGAAGAGCCGAGGTCTTGCGCTCGTGGATATAGCGAAGATCGCGAGCAGAGATTTTCTTCCCTTCCGCTTCGAGATCAGCCACCTGGCCGGCAATGAGCTGGAGCGAGCCTGACGCGGTGGCCAGTTCGAGCACGAGTCGTTGGTGGCTGTACCGAGGCGAAGCCTTAGCCTGGGCCGCGATCTCGAAGGCCTGAGTCAGCAGCGCGTCTCCGGCCAGAACGGCAATGCCTTCTCCGAAGACCTTGTGATTGGTGAGCTTGCCCCGGCGATAGTCATCGTTATCCATGGCCGGCAAATCATCATGAATCAGTGAATAGGTGTGGATGCATTCCACCGCGCAGGCCAGCGGCAGGGCGCCTTGTTCCCCGCCGCCGCACGCGGAGGCCGCCGCGAGACAGAGCGCCGGGCGCATGCGTTTGCCCCCGGCGAACAAGGAATAACGCATCGCTTTGTGGATGGTGCTCGGCCGGGCGGCGGCGGGGGGTAGCAACTTGTCCAAGGCCTCATTGACGGCCTGGGTGCTGAAGGCCAGAAACTTCTGTAGATCGAACGCGTTGCTCGGGCTTGGACTGGGACGCGGTTGGCGCGCGGGCATGCGCCGAGTGTTGTAGGCAAAGCTAATTGGTGGCGCAAGCGGATTTGGTAACTTTGATATTGCTTTCACCCGCCGAATGGTTAGGCTAACCCGCTCGATCTATCACCTTGGACAACCTTGAACTCTGAACTGACACGAAAAGCACTGGAGAAAGTTGGCAATCCCAACGTTCTGGTCAACTTGATTTCCCGCCGAGTGCGTCAACTCAATTCCGGCTCCGGAGCGCTGAGCCGGCCTTTAGTCGAGGCCCCGGCCAGTTATGGGGCAGCCGACATCGCTTTGCTGGAGATCATCGAGGAAAAAGTGGGTTTCGAGATGCCGGAAATCACCGAGCTAACCCGGCCGACGGCCAAGAAACGCAAGAAACATTAAGCGAGGCAAAAAGCCTCCCATTGACCCATTTCACAATCAGCCAGAGGGGCGACCTTCTGGCTGGTGCTGTTTATGGCTGATATTTTAAGCAACCCAAAGGCGCGCCGGGATTATCATATCCTGGAAACTTTCGAGGCGGGAATCGTTCTGCACGGCACGGAAGTCAAAGCCTTGCGCGCCGGCAAGGGCCAGATCAGTGATGCTTTCGCTCGGGTTGAGAACGGCGAAGTATTTCTTTACAACGCGCACATCGACGAGTACGCGCACGGGAACATTCAAAATCATCAGCCGAAGGCGCCGCGTAAACTGCTGCTGCACAAATCGGAGATTCGCAAATTGTTCGGGCTGGCGGCGGTGAAGGGAAACGCCCTCGTGCCGCTGTCGTTCTACTGGAAGAACGGAAAAGTCAAAGTCAGCCTGGCGGTCGGCAAAGGCAAAGCCCAGTTCGACAAGCGCGAAGATTTGAAGCAACGCGAAGCGGACCGGGAACTGAAACGCGCGACGATGCGGATGCACAAAGGGCGCTGAGCAGAAGTAACGATCCGCCCGGAGCGCAACTGTTCGGAAAAAACAGTTGCAAAGGCAGGCGCTGGCGAATTTAATGTGCTAGTTCTTCGTCAAAGATTTTCTCATGCTTTCACGACCGAAGCTGACCACCACCGCGATTGCCTCGGGGGCGGCGGCGCTGTTGTTGCTGGGTATGACGGGTTGTCAGCATCCAGCGCCGCCGCCGCCGAACGCGCCGCCCAAGGTAACTTACAGCGAGACTTACGACCGCGAGATCAAGGAGATCATGGACCTGGCCGGCCAGGGCCGCTGGGAAGATGCCCACGCCCGGGCCGACGCGCTTTATCGCCAGGATCCCAACAATCAACTCCTGGCTCGCGTTCATTCCTGGGTCGACCAACAGGCCCAAACGCAGCGCTCCCAGGCGTTGGAAGATAAGATCCGCAGCATCGACGCCAAGAATTCCGGCTTTAATCCGACGCTGAAAAGCGTGCTGACAGAACAAAAAGATCGCGGCTTGCCGCCCCGCAAAGACGTGCGTGACGCGATCGATCGAATCGAGAACGCCCCGTATATCCCCGATACTTACGAAAAAACCATTCACGAAGAGGGGCCGCTATTTGACTTTGAAAGCGAAAAGGGCCGGATGGCCAAGGTGCTGGAGAAGGAGGTTTCGATCCACCTGGATAATGTCCCGCTCGAGACCATCCTGGTCAACCTGAGCCAAAGCTCGGGAGTCAACATCGTCGCCGACAAGTCGCTGGCGCCGCTCAAACAGGTGCTGAGCATCAATCTGGACAACGTCAAACTCAGCGAGTTCCTGCGGTATGTCGGGCGCAACTATGATTTGCAATTTCAGGTAGGCGATGAGCTGGTCTGGGTCGTCGACGCAAAAGATCCCAAGCGTCTGATGGAGGAAACGCGTTTTTATCGCCTCCGCAAAGGCTTTGTGCTTCCGGCCGAATTCGGCGCCCCGGAAACGACCAAGACCACGACCACCGCCAATAACGCGACCACCGTGACCGAAGTTCAGAAATACCAGAAATTCGTTAATGACCTGGCGCCAAATCTGCCTTCCATCGAGCGCGCGATCACCAACTTGTTTACGGGATCGAGATTCTTCATCGATTACGAACACAACCTGGTGGTGGCGCGCGGGACGCCAGAGCAGCTCGCCGTGATGGAGAACATCATCAAAGAGTTCGACAAACCCATCCAGCAGGTGCTCATTGAAGCCCGCTTCATCACGGTGTCCAAGCCGGCGTTCATGCAATTGGGCGTGCTGTGGGAAGCCGACCGGCAAAGCCAGAGCGCTGGGGTCCAGAATACGAGCGTACCGCAGGACTTTACCGGCCTAATCAACGGCGGGAATTTTCCCAACAGCATCAGTGCCAGTCCGACCGCGATCATCAGTGGCGCCAACCCCGCTTTGGGCATCGGCGTTCAACACGCCTTTACCACCGTATTTGGCGCAAAGAACCTCAGCGCGACCATTAGCGCTCTGGAGCAAAGCGGGGAAAGCCAAACTCTGAGCGCCCCGCGCTTGACAGTGCTGAACAATCGCCCCGCGAGCATCAGCGACGGCAATGTCCAGTACTATTATGAAGAGTATAGCGTCGCTTCGACGGTGCAGCAGTACTATACGGCTTCGAGCTGGGTCCCCAGCGGGAAACCCACCAAGATCACGGCGGGCGCTGTCCTTAACGTGCTGGCGAGCATTAGTGGCGACGGCAAAAGCATCCTGCTGGCTCTAAACCCCATCGTCAATACGGACGTCCAATTGGTGAAGTACGCCACTCTCAGCCAGTACGGAGTCGGTACCAACGTGCAAAGCAGCTTCGATATCAAGCTTCCGCAGTACCGAACCGAGGAGCTTTCAACCCGTGTCGCGGTCAAATCGGGGCAGACCGTCGTGATGGGCGGAGTGCTCGAACGTCAGCGTTCCACCTTCGTCGAGTCCGTTCCGGTGCTGGGGGACATTCCCCTCCTGGGCGCGCTGTTCCGCCGGCGCACCGAATCGGACACGCCACGATACCTGTTGATCTTCGTCACCGCAACGATCGTCAAGGACAACGGCGAATTCCTGGTTTACGACGACACCGCGTCTGCCACTAACTCAGTGGCGCCAGTGAGATGAGATCCAGAGCGAGTTGCCTTGGTTCGGATTTTCGCGCTCAAGACCATCAACCGGCCTTGGTCTATGCTGCGTTTTGACAAAGTACGCCCCCCCGTCAGGCAGGTGGTGGCGTTGGACGGCGGCAGCCGACGGTTTAAAGTGTTGCTGGCTGAAATTGATTTTGGCCGCGTGCGGATTCTTAAAGAGGAGGCGCTCGATCTGCAGGCCGAAGGCCTGGTCTCACCCGAAGAGATTAAAAGCCACTTGCATGAGTTCCTCGATCGGTGGGGCCGCCCGCCCTTGGCCCTGACCCTGCCGGAGCACGTTTCGACGTCGCAGATTCTGGATTTGCCCCCGGCTCCGGACAGCGAGGTAGACAAGCTCATCGGCGAGGAAAGCATTAAGCTCAGCGGCGTAAGCGAGAGCCGGATCGTTTATGATTTTGCGCCGAGTGAAATCAATTCCGGCGCGCGTCACCAGTTCTGGGTGACCTTATGCCAGGAGGGCGAAATCCGCGAACGCATCGCCCGGCTCGGGATCGAACACGATGACTTGTGCGAGGTCACCACGACTGCGAACGCTCTGATCTCGGCCTACCGCGCCGCCGCCCCGTCGTCTCGCCGATCTATTTTGATCCATCTTGGCGCGCAAACCACGGTCGTGGTCATCGTGCTCGCCGGCCAGGGAGTTTTCGCCACTAGTTTTCAGATGGGCGGCGATTTTTTTACCCGCGCCCTGGCGCGACATCAGAATCTGTCGGAGGATCGGGCGGAGGCGCTTAAACGCGAGAAGAACCTCCTGGCCGGATCAGACGCGTCAGCCGAATTTCGCAGCGCCGTCGAAGGCTGGGTTTCCGAATTGAAAGGTCAGCTGGCTGAGTGGTTCAAACAAAATCCCGGAGCGGCTGCAGCCACACCGGCGTTTGAGCTAATTGCCAGCGGCGGAGGCTTCGATCAACCCGGGTTGCTGGAATATCTGCGTACTCAGGGAATGCCCATGCGCCCCTGGCCGGCCGGCCCGGAACCGGAGGAGGACATGCCGGGCAAGGGCTTTGAAGTCGCCTATGGCACCGCCCTTCAGGCTTTGGGTCATGTGCCACACCCGATTTCACTCCTCCCGCAGGATTACCGGCAAGCCTGGCAGAAACGATTGACCCGTCAGCGCTTTGACCTGGCCAGCGCTCTGCTGATCGTCGTCTGCTTGCTGGTTCTCGGGCTGGGAACCTGGCGCAAACTATCACTCTTCAACACCAAGCAAGCGCTCCTGGACAAAGTTCAAGCCGGCCAGACCGCCGTGGATGCCAATGATTCATTCATGACCGATCTGATGGCTGAATATGAAAGCCTGCGCCCGGTCCTGGCGGCGCAACAAAGCAGCCTGGATACACTCAAAACCCTGGCGCTGCTGCAGCAATCCCGCAGCAATCGCAGCTTTTGGTACATCCTGCTGGCTGATCAGCAGAGCTATTTCAGCCAACCCCCGGCACTCCTCTCGACCAACCGCCCGGCCAAAACCAATCTGCTGGCCGCCACCCTTGAACCGGCACGACTCGGCCCGCTGGTCGTCCGTGCGCCAACCGCATCACTGACCAACAGCGTTCCGGCACGACCAGGCTTTATTGCCGAATTGATTGTGCCTGGGGATGCGGAAGCCTCGCGGCAAGCCCTCAGCGAGCTCGTCAACAGCCTGAAACAACAGCGCTTGTTTTCCAAAGTCGACCTGCTGTCCGACGATCTGCGGCGAAACCTGGCTGATTCCAAGGTCACGGTAACCGATCGAGATTTCGTGCTGGCGATGGACTTCGCCGAAACGGATTTTCAGCAGCCCGCGCATTGGCGGCGTTCCGCCTCATCCGCACCGACACGGCCCGCCTCCAGACGCCCCGCGCGCCCGCCCTGGAGCGGTTCGGACCCGAACCCAACCCCCGGCTCAAATCCGCAGTGAGTCCCGCTCGTGAATACAAACGCCGCAGCTTGATCCTCATAGCGGGGCTGGCGCTGCTCGCGTACTACATTTTCTTTTACCTGCCGCTGGCCCGGCGGGCTGCCAGTCTGGATGCTCCACTCGAACATGATTGGCGCCAACTCGCGGCCACCATCGACCAGACCAACGCCACCGCGCTTGACCTGGCGCGCCTGACTAACCAACTCAACGAAACCCGCCAGGCCCTGGCACAGGTGGAGAATACCCGGCAGGAGGCCGCCGCCCGCCTCGAGTTAAGCGCGGACACAAAGGCCAGAATGGGCGCGCCCTTTCAGCTGGTCGATTATCAAAACGAGCGCAGCAAACAGATTGACCTGCTGGACAAACAGGCCAAGGAGCAGAAAATCGCCGTCGACCCGGCGGTGTATGCCGGGTTCCCCGAGCATACCATTGACACCGCCGACCCGGCTCTTTTGTGGCCCGCCCTGGAGCTGACGGATGAGCTTTTGACCACGGCGATTCAATGCAAAGTGGCCGCCATTCATTCCCTGGACGTTCCGCTGGCCATCACCAACCCGCCGGTTTCCGAGGTGTACGGGCGCTGGGACCAGATTCCATTGCAGGTTGAATTCACCGCGTCGGCCGACAACGCCGAACGTTTTTTGCAGAGTCTTCCTTTGCGGGCCGACGAATTGAAGTTTGCCGGACTTCCCGCGACCATGACGAACAAAGCGCCCTTATTCATTGATCGCCTCATTATCAAGAAGCAGTCGCCTGAAAAACTGGAAGAAGTGCGGGTTTGGCTGCAGGCGATTGGGTTTGTTTTTCGCGAGTAATATGATCTCGCCCTTTTCACACACCGTCCGGAGCCGCTGGTTTGCCGTCCTGGTTCACCTCGGGTTATGGGGCGTGCTCCTCGTGGCCATTAGCCACATGGGGGGCAAAACACCCGAGTTTCGGGTGATCGATTCGATGACCCCGCCACCCCCCAATCCGGTTCCGGTGGCCAACATGCAATCGCTGTTCTCCGCCGCTCAATGGCCTAACCCGCAGGCCCTCACTAACTTTTCCAATCCCTTTTTTACCACCTATTTTGTCCCGGCACCCTCGCCCACCCCGGCGCCCCCCACCACCCGAAAGGTGGATGTCACGTACCAGGGCTTTTATCAGGCCGGCGATTCCATCAAGCACGTCATTGCCAAGGTGGGTGACCTGTTTGTCGTGGCGGTGATTGGGGCTCCCGTCACCACCAACCTCTTCGTGGCGGATGCTTCATTGCAGAGCTTGCTGTTGACCAATCACGTTGCCCAGACGAATCTCATACCCTTGAACGTAAAAAGAGAAATCGAGGTCCCGATCAAGTGAATGGTGGCTCGGTCATTGGGACTAAGGAGCCGGGCGACTTGTTGCTGGAAGCGGGCAAGATAACCGAGCAGCAACTCGAACAGGTGCGCCGGCGTCAGCGCCGCTTGAACCTGCCCCAGCATCGGGCCCTGGTCGATCTTAATCTCGCGTCCGAGGAGGACGCCTGGCGCGCTTTGGCCAAAGCCAACGGCCTGGAATTTGTCGATCCCTTGGCCCTGGAGCTCAAACGCGAAACCCTCGAGTTGGTCCCCATCAAATTGATCTTCCATTATCGGCTCCTGCCCCTGGGCATTGAAGACGATTGCCTGACCTTGGCGTTCAGCGAACCCCCGCGGCAAATGGAGCAAGGCAATCTACGGCTGCTGCTGGGCAAACGCTTTCGGATGGTCCTGGCGACGCCCAGCGCCATCCATGCCGTGATCAAAAAGCACTATGGCCTCGGCGCGGAAACCATCCAAAAGCTCCGTGAAGAACGGGGTGGCACCGAAATCAGCCAGGAAATCGTTTTCGACGTTCAGGGAAAGGAGACCGACTCCGCGGTCGAGGCCACGGTGGCGGCGTTCGTCGATCAGATCCTGCACGAGGCGTTGCGCTTGCATGCAACCGATATTCACCTCGAACCTTATGCCAACTCGATCCGCTTAAGATATCGAATCGACGGGATTCTCGAAACGGTGCCTGTGCCCGCCGACATGCGCCACCTCCATGCCGCCGTGGTGTCCCGCCTCAAAATCATGGCCGGACTCAACATCGCGGAGAAACGCCTGCCTCACGACGGGCGCATTGCCATGAAAACCGCGGATGAGGAATACGATCTGCGGGTTTCCATCGTTCCGACCAAATACGGCGAAGCGGCGTGCCTGCGCATCCTGGGGCGCCAAAGCCTTTACCTGGACCTCGGGCAACTGGGCATGGAGCCGAACCAGGAGCAGGTGTTCGCTCAATTAACCGAGTTGCCGCAGGGCCTGGTTCTGTTGACCGGCCCGACCGGCAGCGGCAAAACCACGACGCTCTACACCGCGCTGGCCCAGGCCAATGACGAAGGCCGAAAAGTGATCACCTTCGAGGATCCCATCGAGTATCAGCTCGAAGGTACGGTGCAAATCCAGGTCCGTGAACAAATCGGCCTGACCTTCGCCTCCGGGTTGCGCTCGGTATTGCGGCACGATCCCGATGTGGTGCTGGTGGGCGAAATTCGCGATTTCGAGACGGCGGAAATCGCGGTGCGAGCGGCACAAACCGGACACCTGGTTCTTTCGACTTTACACACCAACGACAGCATCAGCGCGGTCACACGCCTGTTGGAAATGCGCATCGAGGCCTACCTGATCGCCTCGTCCCTGGTCTGTAGTATTTCTCAGCGCCTTGCCCGCCGGATTTGCCGGCATTGTGCGGAGGAAGATCTTCAGATTCCCGAGCCTATTCGCGAGGAAATGGCCGCCGTTCTCGGTCTGCCGTCCAGCCAGGTGAAAGCCTGGAGAGGCCGCGGCTGTGTCGAATGCAATCAACGCGGCCACCGTGGACGCGTAGCAATCTACGAGTTTTTCCTCGTGAGTGAAGCGATTGCCGACCTGATACAACCCGGCTTGCGAACCGGGGAACTTCGGGCAGAGGCGCGCAAGCTGGGTTGGAAATCCTTGCGCGAAATGGCCTGGCAGAAAGTTCAGACCGGCTTAATCCCAATTTCGGAGCAGGAGCGTTGGACGCGGCGAATCGACCCCGCCATCCTGTCAAAGAAAGCGTGACTAGAACTTAAGCCTTCGCGGCTTGATCTTTCTTCCACGTGCGCTTGGGCGCTTTGACGACCAGGCCCTTTTTCAGGGCTGCGGTTGAGACCCGGATATAGCGCACTTCTCCGTTGATTAACGCCTTGACTCGCTGCAGGTTGGGGAAAAAACGACGCTTGGTAATGGCCGTCACGTGCGTTCCGATGCCGCCGCTCTTCTTGGACTTGCCGCTGCGCCAGATGATGCTGCCTTTTATCGGCCGTTTGCCCGTCAATTCACAAATTCGTGCCATATGCGTCCTGTGTCAGAAATTCAGAGTTGGGGAAACTAACAGTAAGTAGAGCGGTTGCAAGCTCTATTTCCCTCGAATAACGAGGCTGGAGTCGGCGTTCCGCAGCCTTTAGGCTTCTTCAGAAGACCACAGTGATTTCACATCCCCTATCGTGGGCTTTTGCCCGGGAGGCCTGGCAATGGCTTGTGGCGGTGCTGAGCCTTGCGCTTTCGGTCGCCGCTTCGGGCCATGCCGTGCTGTACAAACGCGATTCCCGGTCGGCCATCGCCTGGGTCGGCTTTGTTTGGCTAGTGCCGTTGGCCGGCTCGGTCCTGTATTTCCTGTTCGCGATTAATCGCGTGCGGCGCCGGGCCAGTCTGCTGCGGTCCAGCTTCGAGCGGTATCGCGCCGAGCCGGCCAAAGCCGAGTGCTCGCCGGAAGATTTGCACCGACATCTGCCCGGGCATACTGGCCATTTGCAAATGCTGGCGCGAGTCGTCAACAAAGTGGTCGAGCGCCCGTTGCTGCCGGATAATCGGTTGGAACCGCTCGTCAATGGTGACGAGGCTTTCCCCGCGATGCTCGAAGCCATTCGCCAGGCGCGCCAAAGCATTTCGCTAGTGACTTACATTTTCGACCGGGACGAAATCGGTTTGGCGTTCGCCCATGAACTTGGGGAAGCCAGCCGCCGGGGCGTCGAGGTGCGCGTGCTGATCGATGCGGCCGGCACCCGGTACTCCTGGCCGACT
This sequence comes from Verrucomicrobiia bacterium, assembly GCA_035651635.1. Lineage (GTDB taxonomy): Bacteria > Verrucomicrobiota > Verrucomicrobiia > Limisphaerales > UBA8199 > JANXQE01. The sequence continues at coordinate 22,328 of DASRFK010000104.1, forward strand.
ATCCTGCACGCCCTGCGTAAGGAACGCGTTCGCTATGCGCGCTTTCTTCCCTTGTTCAGCCTGGGCCGTTTGCTGGCGATGAACCTGCGGACTCATCGCAAAATCCTCGTTTGCGACGGCACGCTCGGGTTCACCGGAGGTCTGAACATCCGGGTGGGCAATTGTCTGAAGAAAAAACCCGCCAGCCCGGTGCAGGATTTGCATTTCCGTGTTCAGGGACCGGTCGTCACGCAGATGCAAGAGGCCTTTGCCGATGATTGGCTCTTCACGACCGGCGAATCGCTGCGGGGCGAGAAGTGGTTTCCCAAACCTTCCGCCGCCGGCACGGTTTTCGCCCGGGCCGTTATTGACGGACCGGACGAAGACTTTGAAAAGCTGCGCTGGACCTTGTTGGGGGCGCTGTCGATTGCCCGGCACTCGGTAAAAATTGTCACGCCGTACTTTCTGCCGGATCGGGCGATCATCGCGGCCTTGAACGTCACCGCGATGCGCGGCGTCAAAGTCGAGATCCTCTTGCCAGCCAAAAGCAACTTGCCGTTTGTGCAATGGGCTTCCCGCGCCATGTGGTGGCAAGTCCTCGAACACGGATGCCAGCTCTGGCTGAGCCCGGCTCCTTTTGATCATTCCAAGATCATGCTCGTAGACGGCTGCTGGGCCCTGGTTGGTTCTGCCAATTGGGATTCCCGCAGTCTCCGGCTGAACTTCGAGTTCAATCTCGAATGCTACGACCTGCAGCTCGCCGAGCGCTTGGAAAAACTCGTCGAAGCTAAGCGCGCCCGGGCCAGGCAGGTGAGTTTGGCGGAGGTTGACAGTCGTTCTCTGCCGGTCCGCCTGCGCGACGGCATCGCTCGATTGGCCACGCCTTATCTTTGAGCCGCGCGGTCACCTGCTTTCCGTCACCGTTGTCAACTGGTCGATTGCCGGGACGACTTGTTGCGTCCCGCCGCCGGGCCAGGTGATTTCGACCGACTCGGGCTGGCCGGCATTGCCGAGGCCGATGGTCACCGGCAGCTCGGATTGGGAAAGATAACCGCGGGTGGGCATGACTTGGCGTGCGAGGGTCTGGCCATTCACACGCACTTTGATCCAGGCACCAATCGCGTCGCGGTTGGATTTGGTGCCGACCAATTTGAGTCGGATCCAGTGATGATGCAGGTCCTGGTCATTGCGCAGCAGGAGCGGCGCGCCGCCGGTTTGGGTCATGATTACGTCCAAGTCACCGTCCCCATCGATATCGGCAAACGCCAAGCCGCGGCCAACGATCGGTTTGAACAGATCAGTCCCCGTTTTGTCAGGCGGTACGACGACAAAGCAGCCTCCGGCCCGATCGCCGGCGTTCCAGAAGAGTTGGGCCGGTTGCCGGTAGCTTTGGCTCTGCTGAATTTTGGCAATTTCCTGCTCGAGATGGCCGTTGGCGCTGAGCAGGTCCAAGCGGCCGTCCAAGTCGTAATCGAAAAACAGGATCCCAAACTTCAACCATAAGCGACTGGCTGGACCGATTCCTTCGGCAATCGCCTCGTCCGAAAAGAGCAGCGGCTGGTTTTGTGCCACGTACAGGGCGGTCATTTCATTGGCAAAATTGCCGATCGCAATCCCAATCTTGTCATCGTTGCGATAGCGGGCGGCATCGATGCCCATCGCTCCCCGGCTGTTGCCATAACTGTCGAAAGCAATTCCGGAGGCCGCCCCGATTTCCTTGAAAGTGCCGTCGTGCTGGTTGTGGAAAACGAAGTTCTGCACAGTATCGTTGGCCACCACCAGGTCGATCCAGCCGTCGCCGTCCAGGTCAATGGGCGCGACGCCGAGCGTCTTGGCCGCGGGCACGCCGGTGGACGGATTCTTGATCTGCAACCCGGCTTTGGCCGAAACGTCCGTGAAATGGCCGTTCCCGTCATTGTGATAGAGCCGCGGAAAAGCGCCGGCGAAGTTCATGGGCTGGCCGTACGCGCGTGTTTTGCCATCAATCTTGTACCCAACCTGCGCGTCGATCTCACGCGACCAGGTCACATAATTGCCGACAAACAGGTCCAGCCTCCCGTCATTGTCATAATCGATCCAGGCCGCGCAGGTGCTCCAGTCGTTGGTCGAACCGGCCACGCCGGCGTCCAATGTCACTTCCTGGAACTTTCGACCACCTTGATTATGGAAGAGGTGATTGCCGCCAACCGCGGTTATGAACACGTCTTCCAAACCATCGTTATCATAATCGCCAACGGCCACCCCCATGCCATAGAAGCTCACGTCCAGCCCTGAACCCGCGGTAACGTCGGTGAAGTGGCCTTTGCCGTCGTTGTGGTATAGGGCGAGGGTGGTTGGCCTTTTCCCATCTGGAACTTGCCAGGGCCAGTAGGTCGAGTTCACCAGGAGCAAATCCTCATGCCCGTCATTGTCGAAATCAAAAAACGCTACGCCGCTGCCCATGGTTTCGGGCAACAACTTTTCGCCAGTGGCGCCATTGTTGTGGACGAAGTTAATTCCGGCTTCCTTGGTGATATCCGTGAATTTTGCAATGGGGATGTCCTCTTGGGGACGGGCGGGGACTACCGGAGCCGCCATCTTGGTCAGTTGCGGTGCGGAGGGTGTCGGTTTGCGTTTCAGGATAAGAATTGTAGGTACACCAACCACCAGGATTGCCAGTAAGGCAAGCAGTGAAAAGCGGACCGCGCGGCCGATCACGGCATCGTCAGCGTGGACCAACTCTTCCTGGTCGTCGGTTGGCGGCAAAGGGGATTTATTCATAATAGGTCATGAGCGAGCCGGGTTCGGAGTCCTGCCTTTAGGCGGCAAGCCGTGCCGATGGCTAGTGGAAGAACTGGGTGGCCAAGTTCGAGCGTCCGGCCGGCTGAAGCCGGGACTCCGAACCTGCCCCGTCCGCTTTATAAGTGCTTCGTTCATTTCGACGCGGAAAACGGCGGCACACCGGGCGAGTTCAGCTCCGGCGCTCCCGGGCGCTGCAGCGAATAGATCACCGTGGCTTGCGCTGCATGGTCGGCCGCAGGATCGGCTCGCCGCGCCAGGGTAATCGCCCGATCCCGCGCATTGTCGTCCGGTCGGTACTTCTCATGCTCACGCCGATGCAGGGCAGCTTTGGGTTCGTCCCCGAGCTGGGAGTACACCAAGGATAGTCCGTAGTGCGCGGTTACATTTTCTGAATCAAGCAACAGCGTTTTCTCAAACTGCGCCGCGGCTTCGCCTAAAGTTTGCCTCTGCTTCTCGGGATTGCTCCGTTCTGTTTTGGCCTTCTCGAAGTACGCCTGGCCCAGCTCGTTGATGACTTCGTAATCCTTGCTGAAATCGAAGCCCCGTTTGTCCAATTCGGGATAGCGATCTTCCAGGATGCTGCGGAAGTCGCTGATGGCGCGATCCAGATACCCATTCTGTTTGTTCACCAGCCCGTTGAACCAGGCCACCGTCCAGCGCGGCGCCGGCGGATTAAAGGCCAGCGCCCGTTGGAGCGCCGCCACCGCGTCGTCCAGCCGGCCTTCCTTAAAGTATACCCGCGCCAGGTTCACCGGCCCGTCGGCCCGCCCCAGTTTTTCAACCTGCTCGAAGGCTTGCGCGGCCTGAATGAGCTCGCCTTTCTCGGCTCCACGGTCGGTGCTTTCAAGTAACAACCCGATGCCGTAGTCGTTCCACCGCTGCCACTCGGGAATCGCTGGAGCTGGGATAGTCGTCACCGCCGAGTTTCCCAAGTCGACAGGAAACGTGATCTCATCGGCGGCAATGGTGACGATCGGCAGGTCATTGGTCACGCTGAAGGGGCCGTCCTTGGTGTAATTGCTGCCAAACACGTAGTTCATGTAAATCGTGTCGAATTTGCGATATTGCAATTTAACCTGCACCGTCACCGGCTCTTTTTGTTCATTCGGCACGGTGAGTTCGTAATGCACAACCTGCCCGGCGCCGGGCGGAATCTGATGATTGTAAAGCGGGGTGAAAATGTCCTGGGGATTGCGACGGTCAATGCGGTTACCGTCGCGATCAAGCATGTACACATTCACGAAGTGAGACCAGGGATCGACCTCCTTATGCGGACCCAGGCCTCCGCTTCGGCCCACGATCTTTCCGCCGCTCGTCACTTTGGCGTCCGTCCACACCTCATTGGAATCCACCGTTCCCTGGGTAAACGGATGCCCAAGCTTGAGCGTGCGCAAGACCACCTCGAGCAGGTAATGTTCCCCGGGTTTGAGCGACGGGATACGGGGCCGCAACGGCGCCAAAAGCGGGGCATCGATCGTGCCTCCTTCTTTGATCCCGAAGATGTCCACGCGCAGCGTGTCTTTCAGATACGCTTCTTCGACCTTCACAATATCCGGCTCATTGCGAATCGCCGCCAGGCCGGTGTTGGCCGCGGGGAAAAGATGGTCGTGGATGTAGCGCGTTGAAGCGTTCGTCGGGTTGAAAAAGTTCGCCCCAAAGTCCTGTGACGCCTTGATCGGCATGTGACAGCCGGCGCAATTCTGCACCGCCTTTTCCGGATAATAGAAACTGCGCGCGCCATGGCCTGAAACGCCGCTAAGCAAGTACGTGTCGTAGTGATTTTGGCCGCGCAGGAATTCCTTGTACTTATTCAAGTCCTGCGGAATGCTCACCTTGTGACAGGTCGAGCAGAACTCCGCCGTCCGCATAAAAGGTTTGAGGAACGTCTTTTTGTGAAACTCGGGCTTAGCTTTGACCAATTGCTGGTTGATGTAATGCAGAAAGCGGTTGGTGCTATAGGCGAACGGATAATGGATCGGCTCGTCAATGGTGTAGTCGGCATTGCCAATCGTGCTGTTAACGTGCGTGATGGCATGACAGGAGGTGCAGGTGATCCCGGACAGCGCCGTCGGGTCGTTCACGTCATCAAACTTGGGATTGTCGAATGCGCCGCTGAAAAAAGGGACCACATCATGGCAGCCCGCGCACCAGCGGGCGGCTTTGACATTGCCGTCACGTTTCAAGGCGACCTGGCGCGTTTCCCGCACACTGAAGAGATACGGCTTGTTATTGAAGGAGCTGAAATGGTGGGCGCTGTGGAACCAACTTTTGTAGGCGTCCTGGTGACAGTTCAGACAATATTTGTCCATCATCAGCGTGCGCGCCGGAATGAAATTGCCTGAAGCCGTGCGCGCCATCGAAGGCAGGAAATATTTCTTCCCTTCAACCGAGCCGATTTGGTTCTTCCTCGGATGCGCTGAATGGAGCAGGACCATGGCCAAAACACCCACGCCCATCGCCGCACCCCAGCGCAATCCGATTTGCCACTTGATCCGCGGCCCGGCCAGGCGATGCAGGATGTACAACCATACCGCTAGAATGGGCGTCAGCACGTGGGCCCAGTACGCCACCGAACGCAGCCGCGGATCTTTCAAACCGAGGTTCTTGAATTGGAAGATATCGATTCGGGTCAGCAACAAACCGGTGATGATCAGAACCAGGCTCGTCGCAAACAGAAGGTAACCGACTTTGACCGCGCGCCGGTTCGGCCGGTTATGCGCGTTCTTGATGTGAATAGCCCCGAAGATCACCACCGGCAGCACAATCAGCAGGCCCAGCACCAGGTGCGTCCCGAACATGACCATGTAAAACCAATTCTGGTAGGTGGTGTTCGAATCGCTCTTGAGCCATTCCAAGAATGTGATGGCACTCAGATAAATGGAATTCGCCGCCAGCACCGCCACCGTGCCAAAAATCGCATACAGCAAAATCCGCAGGCGTGGACCTACGGCGCGCACGTACTTCTTCCTCGGTGCGGGATGGTTGTCTCCGACAGGGGTCATTTCCAGCAACTCAGCGTGTAGCGCGCCCCTGGTAACAGCCTCCCAAGGCGGCGCAGTTCGAGCCAACGGCCTCGAATGAGGTATCAGGTCGCATTTTGGCGCTCATAAGCCAAATAATGATAAAAACAGCCGTCCAACCCTATGTAAAAGGGCCAGACGGCTGGTTTGGTGGTACCAACGGCAACCGCAGAGACTCATCCCCGCAGATTCGGGGCAACCGCAGATAATAAACAGGAGCAGACGACTTAATCGTAATTCGTGATTCGCGTATCTGGGGTTGCCTGAATCCGTGCGGATGGCCCTGGTTCCCGCAGATTCAGGGCAACTGCGGATGAAAAGAGCAGAGGGCCTGCACTGGTCATCACAAGTTACTTTTCAAGTATCTGCGGTCGCCCTGAATCTGTGGGGATTGCGACCCGGTTTGCGGTCTATTGCCCCAGCAAGCAAACGGCGCGATAGAATTTATGCGGCGCCGAGACTGGGTTAGTCGCCATCAGCCAGTCATGCAATGCCAGCGTCGCGCTGCCCGGCTCGTCGGCGAACGGCACATTAAGATCCGTGGTCGACTGGAGCTTATAATAGAGACCTCTCGACACTCGGAACTGGATTTGCGTTGTGGCCTCCGTGGATTGGGCCAGTTGCAAGGTTATGGGCGCGTGCAGGATTGAACCGTCAAAATATTGCTTGGCCAATGCCCAGACCGTCTGGCCCACTTCCGAACCGACTCGACGCCCGGTGAAATCGTCCACCGGTGGATGGATCCCACCCCAAATTCGCGAAATTCCCGCTTGGTCCGCCGCGTCGAAGTAGCTGGCCCACTGAAGCATTACCGGCGCGGTCGGCCCTTGCTCAAAGGCGAGCGACGTTACTGTGTAACTTCCCAACCCTCCCGGGAAGTACGGCGAGCCGGTGATGCCGGCCAGCACCTCGGCCGCAGCTCGGCTGAAAGTGCTGTGGCCGGAAATGTAGCCCGGGAAGGCGGGGGTGACGAAATTGGTTTTTTGATACGTAATCCAATTATCGGCGTGTATCCAAGTCACCCCGCTATGCTGGTTGGCAGGATCGCCCGGAGGACCGGGCCACGCCAGAACCGCAATTTTGCCAGGAGTCAGTCCCGCATGCCGTCCGGATGCGACCGAATCGGCCGTAACCAGTTCGATCAAATTGGTGATCAGCGGCAAGCCGTTCGTGCTATAGGAAGGCAAATTCGGGTCACTGGATTGTCCGTTTCCGCCCAGGTACCGCACCGCCGTCAACGGCCGCCAGCCATCGTAGTACCGTTTAAGCCCCCACGCAGCGCAGGCGGCGTCGTGCACCGCGGCATTGATCGCGAAGTACACCTTCACATCCCATTCCAAGTCATCCACCACTGGACCGACTCCCCCGATGCGTTTGACTGTGAGCGGATTATCCGCCACTCCGTTGGCAATGACATTCCAATGGCCAGGCGGCGTTTCTGAGCTGGGTCCATCAGCCCAAAACTCGGCCAGGACACGCGCGAAATCCCCACGACGAACAAGGTTCGGTGTGTATGGGAGCGAGGTGACAGGATTGAGGGCATGTCCTGTTCCATCATTTAAACCGAGCGTGTTGTTGCCGAATGCAGCCGGTGAAATGTCCAGTGTTACGCCATCGTCGGGCGTTAATTGGCTGCTGCGCCGGATCATCTCCACTACGTTGGTAACGAACGCCTCGTTGTTGCCTCGATTGAAGTAGGGCGGCGGGCCGGGATCTATCCAGGGCTTGGTCGTATCGATGCGGCTCAAGGCGAACGGCCGCACGGTCAGCCATTGGGCGCCCAGGTAGTTTTGAATCGGTCCTTGGGGAAAACCGTTCTGATCCACGGCGTTGACGATCTGAAGACGTTGCCAGTGATTAATATCGACGACCGTGTGATTGGTCCCATCGGTGATTCCCTCTAAGCCAGTGGCCAGTGGCGGATTGATATAAACGTAGCCGCCCTGCGAAACCGGGTAGTCCGGGTAAGGAGCGGCTTGGGTTCCGTTCGTCTGCCGTGAGCCGTCGTCGCTGAACCATGCCGACACGGCGTCATAGATGGAATTGCCCAGGCCTGCCGGGGTCGAGGTGTCGCGTGAGACGTTATTGGTATCGTAACCCAGCGCCGACATTTGAGCATCATCGGCCGCCAGGGTCGTTGCCGCCGTTTTTGAGTAAAAATGGCGTTCCTTCAGAATGCGGTATGCCGCGTAGCTGATCGCCTCGTTGCGCGCCGCGTTGATATCCGCCGCGGTGTGTTTCTTATGATAGATGAAGCCAACCACATTGCTATCGTACGCTGCCCAGGCATCGTACATACATACCGACAGGCTGAAAAGATTCCGCGCCTGCGCGGGGGGATGCGGCGTGTCGGTTCGAATTGCCGACAGCGCGCGTTCATCCCATACCCGGGCCACACTGTTGGAGGCTGTCGCCTGAAGTTGTGCTGTAGTGCTTAAGCCAAAGAACACGGAACTGACTAAGCACAGCAACCGAGGGTGCCGGGCCAGAAGACCTGCGGCGGCAGAAAGTGAAGGAGTTAACCTTTTTTTGCTGATCATGAAGCAATTATGGTAAAGTGCCCATGCAGCGGGAGGCAAAAGGGCCAGGCTGCCCCTTTTCCGGTACCGGTGGCTGACTCTCAGGGATGGTCTGTCTCGGAGTTCCCGCCAATTTTCAAGTGATGTGACCGGGTCCTTGTGTTAAAGTTCCCCTATGAAATGCCCGGCCTGCTTCAATGAGTTGAGCCAAACCCAAGTCGGCAGCGTGGTGGTGGATGTCTGCCAGGGTGGTTGTGGCGGGATTTGGTTCGACGCTTTCGAGTTGCAACGCGTCGACGAAGAGGACGAGTTGGCGGGAGAACCTCTTCTCCAGATCAAACGCGATGAAACGATCGTGGTGGACACCTCACGAAAACGCGAATGTCCCCGCTGCCCCCAAATCCGGCTGCACCGGCACTTTTTCAGCGCCAGGCGCCGAGTCGAAGTCGATCAGTGCCCCAACTGTGGCGGTTACTGGCTGGATGCCGGCGAATTGGCCCAAATCCGAGCCGAAAAAGCGGAGACCGCGCGGGCGCAAGAACTACGCGGCGCAACACTCTCGGGTGCGGATATTCGCTACCTGTACCGGCTTAAGAATCAGTCCCGCAAAACCTCGTAACTGACTTCCCTATTCTTCTCGTCACGGCCTCACCGTCCATTTCGGCCCGAAGACGAGCTGGAATGTGAGCTCGACGGTGCGGATGGCGCAGAAGGGGCCGGAGCGGCGGGCCGGGCCGACACGGATGGCGCAGGAGCTGAGGGTTGCGAATACGAGTTCGGCCGAGATGGGGCTGACCAACTCGGAGCCGAGTAAGAGCGTTGGGGTGTGTAACTGGGAGAATACCGTGGCACTTCGGCCGCCGGTGGGCGCTGCACCGGCTGATAATTTCTTTCGGTCATATCATTGCGTGCGCCCCCAACGGCTGCGGGCACCGCACCGTTTCCCCGGAACCACGACGGTTGAGGCGAGCTCGACACTGTTCCTCTCCAGTCAGGCCGTTGGTTCTGATATTGATCCGCCGCCGGCCTTCTTTGTGGGACCTGCTCGTCATCTTGCCCAGGTCTGCCCATCGACCTGGCCCACTCACCGGCCGTCGAAGCCGATGGAGCTGGATGGGCTGAAGGCGCCGAAGGAGCCGATGGCTGCGACGGGGCTGACGTGGTTCGATTCCTGCCGCCAATGATCACCAATGAACTGGGTGGAGCAGCCTCGCGTAGCCCTGAAGGTTGAGCACCGCGCAGAATCAGTGGAGAACTTTGCTGCGCCGGCTCGTTCCGATCCGCGACCGGGCTCAGGCTATTTGCTGAGCGTGTGCTTCGGGATGACCACGGAGCTGCGATGGCGGGTGTGGCGGGTGCCGGAGCAAATCTGGAAACTGGCCTCAAAGCAGCTGGCTGGTTTGCGACGTGTGGTCGACCTTCCAGGCGCGGCCGAAAGATCGCCAAGGTCTGGCCGCCCCCTTCGAAGCGCTCGGCCCGGCCGCCGCTAGTGACCGGCTCAGCCGACTCGCGCAATGCTACGGTGTGAATCGGGCGATGGGTCGCGGCCGCAACGCGTGAGGGCGGCAAGCCGTTGTTAATCACGTGATGGCTGTCGCCGCTGATCCGGGTCGCTACAGTCGATTCTCCGTAAACACGCGCCACTTCCTGTCGCGACAACCTGTGCGTTGCGAGTTCCCGGTCCTGAAAATGGTTCCAATCGACAAAATGATAATGACTCGGCCGCAAACCGAAGTCGTCCCGGTCCCACACCCCGCGGCCGTGGAATGTTAGTCCGACGCCGGCGACGTAATGCGCTCCTGGCGGCAGCGGCGCCCACCCGCAATGATGATCGGTGTACCGCCAGCATACCCACGACGGCCCCCACACATGGCCCGGCACCCAGCACCAGCCCAGCCGCGAATGACGGAACCACGAACCATAATGGAACGGAGCCCAACCCCACGAATAATCTGATAACCAGTACCAGCCACAATCCGAGTAGACCCAGTGACCGCAATCGAAGTATGGCTGCCACCCGGAGTTGACCGCCACCGCCGTGGGTTGCCAGCAGCGGCCGTAGCCTTCCACATCGACCCAATTGCCATAGGGCGCCAGAGAATCGTAAAACATGTCGCCGGACCCACCCTCTGCCGGCGTTAACGGCGCTTCCACGGGATAGCCTCCAGGACCCTCGGGCGGAGGCATTTGCTCCGCAGGCGGAGCTGGCATTTGCTCCGGCTCAGGCTGAGGAGGAGGAGCTGTGGCGGCCGCGAAAGAGCCTTTCAATTCCTGATCCCGTTGGATCATGGCCGTAACCACTGCGCCCGGCACGCCGATGTCGTTGAGGTAAATGATCTCCTCCGCGCCCAGGTTGAACGTGTGAACTGAATTGGTCACGTACGCCAGCAACACCGATTCGTTCACGCCTGAATTGGCTAGCTTGATAACTTCGCCAACCGGACCGGTCGGTTTTATCGTGGTTGGCAAAGGTTTTGCCGCCGACACCAGCGTCGCCGGCGCGTCACTATCCGCGGCCGCGTCCGGCGCCTCCGCCCCCTCCCTGGGCTCCGCCACAGTCTGGTTGATAGAAATCGGGGCAGGCTCGCCAGTTACACCTGCCGGTTCCGCAACGGTTTGCAGCCGCAAGCCGGTGAAGGACAACATGCTTAAACTGACTCCCAGGTTCCAGGTCAGGTAAGTCCGGTAGTTCATACGGGTTTCCGGTAACAAGCTACGCTGGATTGCGTCACCTGTCACTAGATCCGACTGGATTAGAAGGCCAACTATTCAGAACAAGAAGCTTAACCCTACCAGTCCGACCACCCCGTTAACCCCGCGGTTGGGGTCGGAAATACCGGCGCAAGACATGTGCAAAAAGCGTGCCTCAAGGGTCAGCGCTAGGTTGTCGCGCAAAAAGAACTGCGTCCCGACTGTGGCTTGCAAGTTGAACTCGAAGGTGTTGCTCAGGTCCGGTGGCCCAATCGAGGTCGCCGTCACGCCTGCCCCCGCATCGAAGTAGGGGACCCATCGCGTGCCGGTGGCGAAGTTGTACCGCAGGTGCGGGGCCAGGCCAATCACCCACTCACTAGAAGGCGAGTATTCAACCCCGCCGAACAGTTCTCCCCGCAATTCCCAATTTCCACGGTAAAAGCGGCCATCCCCTACTGTATGACTTAGCATGTGGCCGTAGGAAAGGCTCGTCAGCGCGAGGTCGTGAGCCTGAACGCCGCCCAGAAGCGCGATACCGGTTACCGCCCCGGCCATCATTGAAACATTTTGTGCCGAGGAGCGAAAGCCTTCGCCGATACCGGCCTCCCAAAGGCTCGGAGCCGGCGTCTCGAGTTTGAACGGTTTGTCGGAGGAACTATTCGTCGCCGTCAGTTCAGCGCCCCGGCAAGACAGCGCCGAAAGCACGCCTACACCAAACCAAACTTTCCTGGATGTCCACATAGCCCTGCCCATACCCAGCCCGCAAGTTTACCGCCGCGGCCAAGAAGCCGCAAATACCCAGCCCATCACCACAGTCCGGGGAACATGTACCTCTTACGGTCCGAGCACAAACGGGTCTGCAACCCATATATCCCATTGCGGCAAGCACGGGCAATCCAAAACCCAAAGCCGATCCTCGCATCACCCGTAGCTCATTCAACTCGCAGCGCCACCATCAGATTGACCTTGGTAGCGCGGCGAGCCGGGATATAGCAGGCCATCAAAGCCACCACGCAAAGTGTCAACGTTACGGTGACAATTGTTAACGGATCAGTAGGCGCGACCTTGAAAAGCACGCTGGTTAGAATTCGGGTCAAAGCAAGTGATCCCAAAAGCCCGATGAACGCGCCGATGAGGGCCAAGCGCATCCCTTGCCCCACCACGAGATTGAGAACCGCGAATCGTTGGGCGCCAAGTGCCACGCGCACCCCGATCTCCCTTTCCCGCTGAGTGACGGTGAATGAGAGCAGGCCATAAAGCCCGATGATGGCCAAAACCAGCGCGAGAACGGCAAACCCCCCAAGCAAGAGCAGATTAAGTGTATCCGGCGCAACGTTATGCTCGCGCATTTCTTTCATCGTCGATATCCCGAAAATGGGCAGGGCCGGGTCCAACTGAGAGACCTGCTGGCGAACCGTGCCCAGCAGGGCGGCGGGGTCACTTGCTGTTTTGACCACCACAGCCATATTCCCAACCGTTTGCTGATATATGGGAAAATACGCCTGCACCAACCCTCCTCGCTCGCTTAAGCGATTCTCCTTAACGCGTCCGACCACACCCACTATGGTCGCGACCGGTTGTTTCTCGCGTTCTCCCCAGGGAATCCGGACACGCTGGCCGAGTGGATTCTGGTTGGGCCAATAGCGCTTGGCGAATTCTTCATCAATGATGATTGAGTCGAGTCCGGCTCCCCACTCATTACCCGATGACGTTCCCTTCAGATGCTCGCGATTGTCCTGTTCCGTGAAATCGCGTCCTTGAAGAAGTGGAATGCCCATGGCCTGAAAATAATCGGGCGCAACGAGATGAAACTGCAGCGAGGGTTGAAGATGAGGCGGTGGCTCGGGCCTCCCTTCAATCACGAAGCGCATATCCCAACCGCCTTCATGCAGGGGAATTGAATTCTGTGAGGCAAGGCTCGCGGCCCGCACCCCTGGCAAGGCACGCAATTTTTCGCGCAGAGCTTGGCAAAAAAGAACCTCCTGCTCGACCGTTTGATACTTGCCTTCGGGGAAGCTGATATGAAACGTCAAAACGCGGTCGACTTCGAAACCAGGATTGACCTGCATAAGTCGATGAAAGCTAAGGAGCAGCAACCCGGCACCGACCAGGAGAACGAAAGTCAGGGCAACTTCTGCGATCACAAGCCCTTGCCGCAATCCCGCACGACCGGATGTGGTCCCACGCCCGGTTTCCTTAAGAGCGCCCCGCAAATCGACCCGGCGCGCATGCCATGCTGGGGCCAGGCCGAATAAAATGCCGGTGACTACCGCCACCAGGCCCGAGAACAGAAGCACGCCCAGGTCTAGTCTGACTTCGCCCACGCGTGGCATGTTGTCGCCGGCAACCACTGTCACGACACGGAGGACGCCTTTGGCAAAAAGCAAGCCGACTATTGCGCCCAGGAGGGCTAGCAAGCCGCTTTCCGCGAGTAATTGTCGCGTAATTCGCCATCGGCCCGCTCCCAATGCCCCGCGCACAGCCATTTCTTTCTCGCGGGCCGCCGCGCGCGCGAGCAAAAGGCTGGCCACGTTGGCGCAAGCAATCACCAACACAAAACTAACCGCGCCGAGCAGAATCCAAAGTGCCTGCCGGATGTTTCCAACCTGGTTATCCAGCAACCTGTCGATCTGCACACGCCGGGTCTTGTTGGATTCCGGGTACTGTTGTTCCAGGCGAACAGCCACTACCTCCAAATCGGCTCGCGCGTTTTCGAGAGTAACTCCACGTTTGAGACGGGCCAATCCGAACAGTCCCGGATGATTGTCTCGCTTCTGCCAACTGGAATCGGCGCAATAAGGCCCCACCGGTACCCACACATCCACTTTGCTGGGAAACTCAAATCCCGCGGGCATGACTCCCAAGATTGTACGAGGTTTCCCATTGAGACTGATGGTTTTATTGAGAATTCCGGCCTGACCGCCAAATCGATTCTGCCAAAGCGCGTGGCTGATCACAGCTACCGGCGGGGCGCCGGGCTTGTCTTCGTCCTCGCGGAAAACCCTCCCGAGTTCCGGTTGCGTGCGCAAGGCCGCAAACACCTCTGCCGACATCGGCGACCCCGCGAGCCGGACAGGCTCGCCTGCGCCAGTGAGTGTAAAATTTTCTCCACTGTAAACACCAAATTTTTCAAAGGCCGATTGCTGATCCTTCCAATCGGTGAAATTGGGAAATGATAGCGATCCTCCGGACCAATCCGGCCCCCGCTCGCACAACCAAACCAATTGGCCGGAGTCGGGATAAGCTAGCGGACGCAAGAGTACCGCGTCCACCAGGCTGAAAATGGCGGTGTTCGCGCCAATACCCAGCGCGAGAGTGAGCACGGCCACGGCAGCGAACCCGGGGTTCTTGCGCAATTGCCGCGCTCCGAAGCGGATGTCCTGCAACAATGTTTCCAATAGGGGCAAGCCGCGTTGGTCTCGGTAGAACTCCTTCATGGACTCGATCCCTCCGAATTGGATCATCGCCTGGCGGCGCGCCTCGTCAGGTGTCATGCCCAATCCAAGATGATCTTCGATACTCATCTGTAGGTGGCTCTCGATCTCATCATCGAGGTCTCGATTCTTGCGCTCTTTGTTAAAAAAGCCGCCCAACCTCACAATCCATCCGCGCAGCCTTCTCATGCCAGACCTTCTTTTGGATTCAGGAAGCTGGCCAGAATGGCAGTCATCTGTTCCCATTCCTGGGTTTGCTTCTGGATCTGTTTTCGGCCGGCACGAGTTAACTGGTAATACTTCGCCTTCCGATTCCTCTCCGAGAGCCCCCATTCCGAAGTGAGGTAGCCCTCCTGCTCCAACTTGAGCAAAGCCGGGTAGAGCGTGCCGTAGTTGACGGACAATAAGTCGGCACTGGTCCGCTCAATCTGGCGAGCGATCCCGTAGCCGTGTAACGAACCGGCACGTTCGAGCGTTTTCAAAACCATCAACGCCAAAGTCCCTTGCCAAACCTCAGCTTTGTCATTCATGGACGAGAAACTATCGCTTCTCCTATTGGAATGCAATAGGAACAAACTTTTCCTCGCATGGCTTGTGAATCGGGTTTTCCTGAACGAAGTTCTCCAGGTTTGAACAATTAATGAACCTGAAGGGAGAATGGCATGAAAGGAAAAATGAAAATTGGAATCATTGGAGTTGGGAATATTGGTTCGGCCCTGACCCGGCATTTCACCCGTCTGGGTCACGATGTGGTGGTCGCAAATTCGCGCGGTCCCGAAACCCTTACCAACCTGGCCAAGGAGACTGGCGCCAGGCCCGTGCAGGTCTCTGAAGTGCCCCACGGACGGGATCTAGTTGTGGTGACCATTCCCGAAGGCAAAATTCCGGAGTTGCCGCGGGACCTGTTCAAGAACGCTCCCCCAAATCTGATCGTCGTTGATACCGGCAACTATTACCCGCGCCAACGGGATGGGAAAATTGAGGGCATCGAGAACGGCTTGGTCGAAAGCCGTTGGGTGGAGCAACAATTGGGGCGCCCGGTCATTAAGGTGTTCAACAATATTTACGCCGAACATTTGGCCAATCGGGGCAAACCTGCGGGAACCCAGGACCGCATCGCTCTGCCTGTTGCAGGCGATGATCCCAAAGCCAAGCAAGTGGTGATGGACCTGGTCAATGACATGGGATTTGATGCCGTCGATGCAGGGGGACTGGATGAGTCCTGGCGGCAACAGCCCGGAACTCCCGTCTACGCTGAAGATTTTGACGCTGCCGGAGTTCGCCGGGCTTTGGCACAGGCAAACCCAGAGCGGAAGCCAGAATGGCGTGCTACCCCCAAAAGCCCCGGTACCTACAACGCACCCAAATGAAGATAACTTCGATGAGGACCCATCACGAGCAGAGCGCGCCCAGCTAATAGCGGAACGCGCCAGAGGATTTAGGGGAAATGGGCTGCGCGCCTCAGAAAAGCCAGCGCAAGCCAACGCAAAACAGGCCGCAAATGAGCGATCCAAGGCCAAGCACAACCGCGCCAGGAAGGCGTTTCTGAGGAATCTCGAGCCACATATACAAGCTGCTCAGAACCATGAAAATTAATCCGATTGCGATGGCATCTATCGAAAATGCCCACAAAGTAGTCAGTGCCCAATCGCGCTGGTTGCGAGGGTCGTCCATTTGAACGCCCGTAAACGCGTGCAGCGCTTTGATCACTCCCCAAAGATTCACATCACTTTGCTGCACGGTAACTCGCTTCCGTGCAAAATCGGCCTTGATGAAAAAGAAGTGGCCCGGACGCCTGACTTGGAACTCAAATTGATTGGGATCCGTCCTTGTGGTCGTCCACAAGATCTCGCCCCGAATGGCAAGTTGTGTCATGATTTGGCGCGCCTGTGCTAGGTCGCCCTTCACCTCAAGCACGGGGCCGGCAATCTCGCGCTCATAATTCGTCTGCTTTCGGTTCTTCCAGAATTCCGTAAAGCTCCAGGTCGGATGGTTCAGGATGAGGCCGCTGAAGGCAAACAGCCATATGAAGAAGAGCAGAAACAATCCGCTGTAGAAATGCAGCTTGCGATTCCAGCGCTCGAATCCGGCTTGGAACCGAGGAACATTGGGCGGTTTGCCTGGACCACCTCTGGGTTCAATGAACGAGGGCATACGCCATTGCAAAAAACGATAATGCCCCCGCGAAAAGCAGAACAACTCCCACCCTTCGTTCAGCGCGCAGCACATACCACAAATAAATGCCGCTCACCGAGATAAACAGAATCAGGTAAACGGTTGCGTCCGCCATCCAACGCCAGGCCCTCATATAAAACCAGTTCATCCGGATATCCGGCCCGTGTTGACCTGGAGATTTATGGAGCGTCACCAGGGCATTCGCCAAACCTGCTTCACGGGTCACGATGGTCGCCTCACGGTTGGCAAGACTGATACTTACGGTCGTCTCGCGTCCAGGGATCGTTACGGGTATAATAAGCTTTTCCTCTTTCACCATATGCCGAACGAATCCAACCTCGCCACGAACGCCCGCCTTCTTCAGAGTCGGCTTGAGCGCATCGATGAGTGGTCGCCCCGAGAGCGTCGCCAGATCGTCTGGAAGCGGCAAGGCTGAGACGGTGCGGGTACTGGTAGTTTCGGAAACGATCCTCGGCAGCCAGGAGTGCACCAGAAAAAACACACTGATGGCAAACACGAGCACAAATGGACTGATGAAAAGCCCTAAGTACAGGTGAAGATCTCGAATCAGCCTATAAAATCGCACTCTCATTCGGCCTGGGCCCCTTCCGCATCTACAACTCCCGCTCGATCATCGCGGTAGGAAAATCTCGCTTGAAGGGGTGACATTTCGATGCGGTTAATAGTCGCAGGTTATAACCAGGAGAAAAAATCCGCAAAGCCAAGATTTGTCGGTTCCCATTCCAGCAAACGGGTGATCATATCTGTTTGGATGGTCCCTGGCGAAACAGTGTTCACCCGGATCCGACGGGAGAAAAACGGCAGCGCCGGCTACATCCTGAGGCTGACCAATGCGGCCAAATGTTGTTTGAGACTCGACGTGTTTACGCAAATCGCTCTCAGTAATGCCGATCGCGCGTGCACCTTCGGTCTCGACCATGCCAGGCCGGATCGCGTTGACACAGGTTCCGCGAGGACCGAGTTCCGGTGCTAGCGAGCGCGATCAGGACTTGATAAAGGCTAAAAGATCCTCATTCACCTGCTCTTTCTGTGTGGTGCACATCCCGTGCGGAGCGCCTTTGTAAACTTTGAGCTTGGCGTTTCTGACCAGGTTGGCTGAAAGCATGGCGGAATCCGCAATCGGCACGATCTGGTCATCGTCCCCGTGCAAGATCAACGTTGGGACATCGATCTTCTTGAGATCCTCAGTTTGATCGGTTTCAGAAAACGCCTTGATGCAGAAATAGCAAGCGGGCAGCCCCGCCATCATTCCCTGCATCCAAAACGAATCCCGTACCCCCTGGGACACCTTTGCATCCGGCCGGTTATAGCCGTAAAAAGGCATCGTGAGATCCATGAAGAACTGTGATCGGTCAGCCAGAACTCCGTTGCGAATTTGGTCGAAAACATCCTTCGGCAACCCGCCTGGGTTCGCCTTGGTCTTGAGCATGAGTGGCGGCACCGCGCCAATCAGCACTGCTTTGGCTACTCGCACCGTGCCATGTCGGCCGATGTAACGCGCGACCTCCCCACCGCCGGTGGAGTGCCCCACATGAATGGCATCCTTTAGGTCCAGCGTGTTGACCAGTGCCGCAAGATCGTCGGCGTAAGTGTCCATATCATTTCCTTGCCAGGGTTGGCTGGACCGCCCGTGTCCGCGACGATCATGCGCGATGCATCGGTAACCGCGCGAAGCCAGGAAGAACATCTGATCCTCGAATGCATCGGCCGTCAGAGGCCATCCATGGCTAAACACGACCGGTTGGCCTGAGCCCCAGTCCTTATAATAGATCTCGGTTCCGTCTTGGGTCTTAAACGTGCTCATGGAATGCTGCCTTTCGTTTGTGCTTCGTGCGAATCCTTTCACTGACTAAAACGAAATTTCATTTGAAAAGAGCCAACGTGGACAACCGTTATGGCGAGGACATAAGCTGGCAGTACACCTAACGCCGTTATGTTCTGTCGCGTTCACTCCGGCTTGCCGGTTATTCAGGTTATGGCGCCTTTCCAATGATCGCCCTCGCGGTCAAAGCCGTGACGATCCCAAACGGCAAATTGACCAGCAGGAGATACAGTGTAAACGTCGGGCCTTTATTCAGCCCGAAATAGCCGGCACCGGCCATTGGCAGGAAAAAGAGAAACAGCGCTGCCAAGGGGGCCAACACATAGAGAAAGCCAAAAAGGTACAACCGGTTCCAGGCGGTCCTGGTAAACAGCCCAAACAGGATGCCCCACAAGCCGCCCCAGAATAGAGGCCGGTATACATCTGGCGATTTTATCGAAACCGGGGCGTTGACCCCGAGTGCCTGGCTAAGCCCTATGCCAAACAGGATCTGGCTGAAAAGCACCACTGCCAGTGCGCCAATCACGCCGGCCGCGAAACAGATCGCCGCGCGCTGGCTGACGGTGAAGACGGCGGGCATTGCGCCTAGGTCTTTTTCCGTCGTTGATGTCTCCCCGCGTTGCTGGTCACAACCAGTTTCCAACACTTTCATTTCAGACGATATTTTAGCCGTATTCATTCGAGCCTCCGTAGTTTTAGTCTTTTTTGTTTTGTTGATCAGCCGGGTTCAGCGGACAAAGCTGCGAGGAGGTCCTCGACACCGGGAGCTCCGTCATAGCGCACGCCGTTAATGAAAAAACATGGTGTTCCATTGACGCCCAAGCGTGCTCCACTTCGAAGTTCCTGCCGGATCTTGGCGGTATAAATGCCATCCAGCACCTCCTTCATGAGACGCTCCGTATCCAGGTCAAGCATTGACGCATATTCCGCGAGGTCCTCATCTTCCAGCGCTCCCTGGTTTTCATACAAGAGGTCATGCATTTCCCAAAAACGCCCTTGCGCGCCGGCGGCTCCAGCGGCTTCCGCCGCGTGTTGCGCATGAGATCGCAAGGAAATGGTTTTTGTTGCGGGATTCATAACATCTCCGTGGTGACACTCATTTGTCCGCCTGTGAATGGGCTTCGACGAACCAAAGCCATTTATCTATACCGCGGGAAATTTCGGTAAAAATGTCAGCCGTGTCGGCGTCTTCCAATTCGTCCGCTTCATCGATCGTTTTTCGAGCTTCGTGCCCGAAGGTGGACAGGGCTTTGGCGACCGCTTCGACATGCGCGTGCCCGTCCGCGATATCAAGCGGGTACTCCTCGAGGCGAGAGCGTTCAGCGGCGACTCGCGCTGTGCCCTCGGCGATGCCCCCCAGTTGGACGATGCGCTCGGCGATCAAATCCACATAACCCTCGACCGCCTCATCTATTTGATCGAACAGTTCGTGCAGCCCGATAAAATGGGGGCCTTTGACGTTCCAATGCGCTTGCTTCATTTGCGTCTGAAGATCCACTGCGTTTGCAAGTTGTTGGTTCATCAGCGCACTAAGCTCCGAACGTCGCTGCTCGGAAATGTCGTTCTCTGTTTGGTACATTTTCGGTGTTTCTACAGCATTCCTGGTCGATGTTTTCATATGTCCTTTCCTTTTGTATTTCAGGCGGGGCTCGATCTTAAGTTAAAGGCGATGTTGCGAACCCTTGTGAGCCCGGATTCATGCGGTCGTCAGCACGGGCTCTGGCTGCTTCTCCTGGCGTGAGCTCGCAATTTGGGCCTTCGCAAAATCATTAATAAGCACGATGCGATAACGAGCTTTACCCGAGTGCAATCGTTCCAAAGCGTCGTTCACCTTTGACATAGGGAAGAATTCCACTACCGGGGCTACAGAGTGACGAGCGCTGAAGGCAAGCATGTGATCGATAGCGGTTGGGCTGCCTGTCGGTGAACCGGATAAGGACCTTTGGCCCGTGATCAAACTGAACGCGGGGACTTCAAAGGGCTTGAGGACGGCGCCTACGTTATGAAACCGACCTTTGGGTGCCAGTGTGTCGAGGAAAGCAGCCATGTCCAAAGGTGCGTTGATGGTGGAAATGATCATATCCAGGCTTCTGGAAAGCTTTTTGAGCACACCGTCCTCCTTTGTATTGTGCACGTAATGAGCACCCAGTTTTCGCGCTTCGGTCTCCTTGCCGGCACTGGTGGTGAAGGCATGAACTTCGCAACCCCATTTGTTGGCGAATTGGAGTGCCATGTGTCCCAAGCCGCCTATGCCAATGATTCCCACGCGGGCAGTGGGCCGCACGGCCTGGGTTAGGAAAGGCGCAAACACAGTAATCCCGCCGCACAGGAGCGGTCCCGCTGTAGCCAGGTCCAAGGCGTCCGGCAAGGGCCGCGCCCAAATCCATTGAGCCCGTACACGGTCTGCAAAGCCTCCATGGCGTCCGACAATGGTTCCCTGATTGGTGGCGCAAAGGTGTTGCTCGCCAGAAACGCATTCGTGGCAGGCGAGACAACTATGGGCCGTCCAACCAAGGCCTACCCGTTGGCCAAGCTTGAGCCCCTTGGCCGCCTCACCTAACGCGACTATGGTGCCGGTCACCTCATGTCCAGGCACAAACGGGTATTGCGACATACCCCATTCATTGCCCAGCATTGAGAGGTCCGAGTGGCAAAGCCCGCAATGGCTGACCTTGATTTCTACTTCCTCCGGCCCCAACGGGCCGGGATCAAAACTAAACGGTTCCAGGGGGCCATTAGGACGAGAGGCGGCATAAGCTTTAAATTCTTGCATAACGGATATTCTTTCTCGGGTTACGTGTTGTTGTTGTTGCTGTGTTAGATGTTGATCAGGTCTTCGACTTGATTTCAAAAATGACATCCACCACGACGGCGGCTCCAAGTGGCAGGCTTTGCACTCCATATACCAGGCGGACATGCCCGGATTCGGCTCCGAAGGCCTGGGCGAATAAATTTGAGGCCCCATCCGCGACCTGAGCGTGCTCGGTGAACTGCTCAGTCGTGGCCATGAGCACGGTTAGCTTTACAAGCTTCTTGAGGCGGTCCAGATTGCCGAGATGTTCCTCTGCCGCCGCGAGGGCGTTAAGTGAGGCCATGCGCGCAGCTTCCTGCCCTTCTTTTACTGTGAGTCTTTCACCCAGACGGCCGGAAATCGCGAGGTGCCGATTCACGATGGGCAGCGTTCCACTAAGGAACAGCAAATTGCCGGCTCGCGAAGACTCGACGTAAGCTCCCAGCGGTGACGGAGGTGCGGGCATTACGATTCCGAGTTCGCGAAGGCGTGTCCCGGGACCAGCTGCAACGGAGTTGCTACCATTTGGCGCCGGCATGTGCTCCTCCATCAATTCGAATGTTCTCACCGTTTACCATGAGCGCGGACTGCAAATACATCAAAGCGTCCACAACCTCAGAGACCTGAACCAATCGCCGAGCCGGGTTCAGCTTCTTCAAAGCTTCGTGGTCGTCATTGGCATGCATAGGCGTAGCAACAACTCCAAGAGAGATCGTGTTGGCCCGGATGCCGTCCGCCACGTATTCCATCTTTAATTCTTTGGATTGGCTGATGGTGCGGGAATTGGCAACCACACGGTAGCCGTGCTCGAGCAGCGCCCTGGTCATCCCGAGTCCGATACCGCTGGACGCGCCTGTCACGATTGCCACAGGTTCCGAACCAACATTTGCTTTCGCGTTCATGGCTTTTGAAACGTGTACAGTCGCTCGATTTATTTCCCTCTGGGAATAAACCCGGGAATCCCAGTCTCCACGACGGCATTAAATCTCATCCGGAACTTGATTGCTTCGTTGATCTCCCTCATTGCCTCATCAGGAATCGTGGAGACGTCAAAGTTCTCCTTGATTCGATTTGGATTTCTTGAGGTTGTTAGGAGCGCCGTCCCGCGCTGGATTGCCCAAGCCAGTGCGACTTGAGCCGGGGTTTTGCGAACCCTGTTGGCAATACCAGTGATGACAGGATCCGTCAGCAAGTTGGGATCGCTACTGTGTCCTAATGGCGCAAAGGCTTGAAACGCGATTCCTTTCGTCCGGCAGTAGTCTAATAGTTCCCATTCTGGGAGATATGGATGCGATTCAACGTGAACGACCGCCGGCTTGACCCTTGCGGCTTCGAAGACATCCTTCACAGTTTCAAGACCAACGTCGGATAATCCAATGGCTTTGCATTTGCCCTCCTCTACAAGTGCCTCCAGTGCTCCCCAGGTATCTAGCAGCTTCACTTCCGTGTCGTAGATTACCCGGCCGTTGGGATCCCTCGGGTCTTGCTCGTCTCCCGGTTGAAAGGCGAACGGGGTGTGAATGAGATAAAGGTCAAGATAGTCCAGGCTGAGTTTCCTCAGGCTGGCTTCGAACGCAGGTTTAACGCGCTCAGGACGATGATTTGTGTTCCACAGTTTCGTGGCCACAAACACATCCTCCCGCTTGATCTTCCCCGCCTTGAACACCTCCTTCATCGCTTCACCGACCTCTTTCTCCGTTCGATAACGTTCCGCAGTATCGAGTGCGCGAAATCCCGTCTCCAGCGCCGCCTTGGTTGCAATCTTGGTAGCGATAGGATCAGGAATCAGCGTTCCAAAACCCAGCGCGGGGAGCGCGCCTGACCCGTAACTTAGCTTCAGCTTGGCGTAGCGAAGATTATCGGCATACCCCGAATCCCCGAGGCACATCTCGTTTGCCATTGATGCCGGCCCGCGCCCTGGCGAGCTCAGGGATCCGGGATTCCTTTGTCCAAAATGGCCGGCAGAATTCATATGGAAAACCAATCAAGTTGAAAGGAGCTAAGCCGGCACCATCTCGGCCTTGAGCTGCTTCAGCAACGTGCGGGCCGCGGAAGTTGATGAGGCGGGGTTCTGACCGGTGATCAGCCGGTCATCCACGATCGCGAAAGGCTGCCAATTACTCACCTTCTCAAAGATGGCTCCAAGACGCAGCATCTCATCCTCGCTCAGAGGTCTAGACCAGGTTGACCGCGACATCGATGTTCCCCCGTGTGGCTTTGGAGTAAGGACACGTCTGGTGCGCGGCGTCCAAGACTGATTGCGCGACTGCTCGGTCCAAACCCGGCAGACTGACATTCAGTCGAGCCTTCAGAAAGAACCCGTCGTCGCTTAAATTGAGATCCACTTCGGGATCAACGGACAATTCAGGCGGAATCCTCACCTTCATTTGGGCGCCCACGTGCTTTATCGCACTCAGGAAACAAGCCGACCAACCCACCGCAAATAACTGCTCCGGATTGGTACCGTTTCCCGGGGTGCCAGGAATGGTGAGCTTCACGTCGAGCCGCCCGTCAGACGTGCGGGATGCGCCTCCTTCTCGACCGCCGATGGTGTGGGCTTTGGCGGTATAAAGCAGCTTCGCGTTTTGTT
The DNA here is from genome assembly GCA_035651635.1 of Verrucomicrobiia bacterium. Taxonomy (GTDB): domain Bacteria; phylum Verrucomicrobiota; class Verrucomicrobiia; order Limisphaerales; family UBA8199; genus JANXQE01. The sequence goes on from DASRFK010000104.1 coordinate 46,151, forward strand.
TCATGGTGCTTTCTTCGGACATTTGCGTTGTATTCATGTTGAATTCCTTTCGCGCTTAATTCGTTTTATTCCTGGCCGTACACTCGAAAGCGAGAATTCCGCCTGAAAAGGCTAAATCTATTTTTTGCCAGCGGATTCCCTCTCGAGAACCTCCTCTCTCAAATGAGCCTGCGCAATTGACCAAGGGAGTGAACTCCCGGTCCGCCGAAGGATCAAACCGCTCCTCCTCCTTTCGAACTAGTCCCGGGCAGCGGGTACTGCCCCAGCAGCCTCATCGGCATTATTATTCAATTGCTTTGGCCGTTTGGCTGGCAAATCTCGCTTTTCTAGGCGTGGACCAGCATCCAAATCGAAGGAAGAGACTATGGGCGACGCTGGCCAGAACACGCCTACGGAAAATTGCACCGGAAAGCGACGAAGTACATTCATGAAGAACGATTCGGAACGGGAAGTAGCTGTCTTCACTGAAGCTCTGAAGGTACCGGTTCGACAACGCGACGCCTTCCTGGACCGCACTTGTGCGGGCGACCCGGAGTTACGGCGAAAAGTGGAAGCTTTGCTGAAAGCACACGATCGGTTGGGCAGTTTTATGGAAGAACCACCCGACGAAAGGCCTGCGGATTAGGATGCTTATGAATACATGTCTGGGAGCTGAATTGGAGTAACTTGAAAATCCGGATGGAACCGCCAACGGCGCGGGATATATTCTCCATTCCGCCTAATGGATCGTATGAGTGATGCTACCGTGATGCTCGCTCTTCGGGACTGCTTCTTCTGCATCCCACTATTTCGTGCATCCGGGCCCCTGTTTTTTGGTCGTGCGACATTTTTGTTGACGCATGGATTTCGGCCGCCCGCCCCACTGCTGGTATAAGAAGTGGTATAAGACTGGCGCGCCCGCCGCGACTCGAACGCGGGACCCTCTGCTTAGAAGGCAGATGCTCTATCCAACTGAGCTACGGGCGCACAGAAATAAAACAAGCTGATGTCGGTTTTGATAGTTGCTATACGCTACTGCGTGTGCATCAGCCAGGTCCTTAATTCGCATGCGTCCAGATTACTTGCAAGCTGTTTCGCCCTGTCTCTCATCGTGGGACGAAGGTGCGGACTTCATCCTGTTCTGATCGCCTTCGCGGCCCATTTTTTATCGCGTTCGAGCTGGACATCTCTACGAGACAGAATTCTCCGACGCGCGAGACATGCGAAACAATCGAACTCAGCAATCCCTGGCAGTCCCGAGCGAGGAACTCGCGACGAGTTGAATCCATTATGCCAACGAGCTACAACGAAGCCATGAAGGGGCTACGAGGTATGCTGTGCTCAGGGCTTACCTGGGACCAAGACAATCCGGAAGCCGGCGGCCCCCATTGTGTCTGGGGAGGCCGCGTTGCGCCATGCTGACCGAAAGTTACTGGCGGTGCGGAACCAGGGGCCACCCCGGGCGCTATGGGTCGAGCCTGTCGCCGGCCCCTGCGGGTCAAGGGCCATCCCACCGGGATATGGCGCATACCAGTCCTGGCACCACTCGGCGACATTCCCATGCATGTCATACAATCCCCAGGGGTTCGGCAACTTCTGCCCCACCGGATGCGTCGTAGCGCCGCTGTTGACGTCAAACCATGCGTATTGGGTCAGATTAGTGTAGCCCGGGTCATCTCCATAGCTGAACCGCGTCGAGGTCCAGGCCCGGCACGCATACTCCCATTCCGCTTCCGTCGGCAGGCGATAGACACTGTTGGTCGAAATTCGGCCTGCCGCCCGCTCGCTCTGTGTCAGCCTGCCGCAGTAGTTCGTCGCGTTGAACCAACTGACTGTTTCCACCGGGTTCATGGCGCCCACGAAGCTACTTGGGTTGTTGCCCATCACTTCCAGATACTCCAATTGCGTGACCAAATATTTCCCCATCCAAAACCCCTTGCTGATCGTCACCGCCGTCTGCGGACCCTCCACGATTATCGGGTAAAATGGCTCCCGGTCCACTTCGTTGCTCGGGCTGCCCATCATGAAGGTGCCCGGCGGAATGAACACCAGGTTCGTGGGAGCGGCAAACACCACCGCCCGGTAAAACCGTTGGCCAGTCGCCGGAGCGGACTTGTCCGCCCAGAGATACGGGCTGGCCGGCGGTTGCAGGAACTCCAGGCAGCGCCAGGAGTTCGTTTGGGCCAGGTCCGTCCCGTACGCGATCGAGTAAACGGTGCCCACCGCGCCGGTGATGCTCAGCCCCGCATACAGTTGCAGGTTGAGTCCAGGCGGCGTCTGGGCCGGAGCGCGTGGTGTCGCCGCCAAAGCGGCCCCGCACAGGATGGAAAGGAATCGAATGTGTTCGGAGAATTGTTTCTTCATACGGTCAGTGATTCTATTCAAGCGGACTCCTGGGCGTCTCGTTCAGTTCAGCGGTTCGATCGCCACCCGGGTGCCGTGGGAAGTTCCGGCGGGATGAAAGGGAAGGGCGATTCCATTTGGCAGAATGATATCCGTCTGAATCGTCGCAGTGAATTCATCGCCGCCTTGGTTGACGGTGAGGCTGCTGCGAATTTTGCTGATGCCGGTATAGGCATTGGCTGCATCGAACCCAAGGCGCAACTCCGTGGCTGCGAACTGATGGCGGCCAGTTGCGAGCCAATTTCCCTGTCCGGGGGGACCCCCAGCTCCAGGGCCATTATTCGATGCCACAACGACGCCGCCGGGGGCATAGGTATCGAGCCTCGTGAAGTTCAGGGTCGAACCCGGTGGAAGCGTAGCCGGGTCGAGAGAGACCTGGACGAGCCACGTGCCCACCAGTGCATCAGGATTTCCGCCCCGCTCGGAGCGGTCGTTGTCCGCCTGCGCTTTTTGCGCCGGCATGAAGAGCGGCAGGGTCATCGCCCCGGCGATCAGAGAAGCGAGGATGAAGCCTCTGGTTTTGGTCAGGCGTGGCTGCAGGGTTGATTGGTTTAAGATGTTTGTCATACGGTGTGTTCTTTCTTTGTTTCTTTTTGTTTATTTTCAGGCATTCGCGCCTGACTGGTTATCTGTTCACCAGTTCCTACAACGAAGCCTCGGAGAGGTTACAAACCGTCACCGGCCCGGATAGCTCCACATGCGGCAATGGAACTCGGGAAGACAAACACGAACTCGTCTGAATTCTAGCAGGATTGCTGGCGAGGAGAACCGAGCAGAACTTTTACTCTCTCTTGAGTGCGCCGGCCTTTGGGATGCAGAATGCTAAAATTGGAACACCCGACGCGCTTCACTGGTCGAACGGCGGCTCAACCGGCGAGCGTATTAGCATCCAAATCATGTCCTGGATATCCAATTGGTTCTCACACACAACCTCGTCCGGAATCCATTTCCGGTTTGGCCAGAGCCATTTGTGGTGTTCGACGTGGCCGTCTGCAAATGCGATATTCGCGCCTTGATTGTGGCGAACCCCCGGAAGATTGTCCCATCCCGGCGTCCAGCCAAGCGTCAGCACGGGCACCTCTGGGGCAACCAGCCCTCTCGGAGGGGTATTCCAGAGCCCATCATCGATGCTATCTTCGTGCTCGTCGATAAAGACGAAAGTTCCTGTTGGTGGCGGGCGGACGATCTGTGACAGCTTTTGCGGCATGCTCTTGAAATGGCTGGGGTCCCAACCACCAGTGTCGGCATCCTGAGAGGAATTTATCATGCTGTTTTCCGTGTAACTGCGCGTGCGCAACAGGTTCTTCTGGCCGGTGACTGTAGAGCGGTCCGCCGGGCAATGATATACGCCAACAGTCCGAGTGTACGGGAATATCACGCCTGACATAATATTGATTGTCGTCCGATCTTGTTTCGTGTTACCCAGGACCCACGAGCCGGGTTGATTCACCAGGTCAACCGATATACTTCCCGCCACGCGATCGTCATTGTCGTTCGCGTACGCCGTCCATCCCATTATGAGTTGTCTCAGATTGCTTTGGCACACAGCCGATTGGCCTTTAGATTTGGCTCCTGACAAGGCCGGCAGCACTAAGCCCGCCAGGATCGCGATGATCGCGATGACGACCAATAGCTCGATGAGTGTAAAAGCCGGTTTGTAGCGGCCGCTCATCAGAGCGCCGCACTCTGGCACAAGATGATCAGCGGCGCTCTGCCGAGACGCCGCTACGAACTTCGAGGTCTGCCAAAAGGCGTATTTCGTTTTCATGGTTTCTTGCCCTTCTCCGAGGCAGTTGTCTCGCTGAATTTAGCAGCGGGCCAGAGCCTGGCCGTTCCATCGGAGCCGCAGGTAGCCATGAGGTTCCCGTCCGGCGAGAAGGCCACCGAATTGTCCACTCCGCCGCCAGGAGTCAGCTTCAATGCCTCCCGGTGGTTCGCTAGACACCAAAAACGGATGCTCCCATCCCAGCTCGTCGAAACGAGCGTCTTGTCATCTGGCGCGAAAGCCAATCCAAATACCGCATCGCTGTGGCCCTCCAGTCGCGCGGACGTACCTTTTCGCAGGTCGTAGACCACGACCAGGTCATCGTTCCCTCCTGAAGCCAAGAAAAATCCGTCATGAGAAAAACAGAGCACGTTGATTCCAGTCGAAGCCGAATGCTGCTGGAAACGCCATGATAGGCGCTCGGTGACAAAATCCCAGATCAATACCTGGCCGGTTTCCATTCCTAGAGCCAGCCAATTACCGTCGGGGGAGAAGACGACACTCTGCACGTCGTTAGTTGGGCCGGCCGGCAAAAGGTCAATCTGCTGGCCGTTCCGCAAATCAAAAAAGCGAAGATCGTGACGGGCGGTTGCCAGAATGGGCTTGAAGGGATGAAATGCGATCGAGGCCTTACCGTCGTCGGCCAGAATGCGAAAAAGATGGATTCTCTTACCGGTAGAAACGTCCGAGATTTGAACGTTTCCATCGCTTCCAGCGGTAGCGATAAGCTTACCATCCGGAGAAAACCTCACTCCACGGCAGGGCCCCGAGTGCTCACCGACGCTTGCAATCCGCCGTTGCCTCGCCACATCCCACAAGACTGCCATGCGGCCGTTAAAGTCGGCAACAGCGAGAAGCTTGCCGTCAGGCGAGAAGGACACTTCATCCGTCCAATCCGGATGGTGCAGGATATTGGTGATTCCTTTCGAGGAGACGTCGAACACCTTCACGGTCCCGTCGGCGCTTCCGGTGTAAAGCTCGTTTCCATTCGTGGAAAACAACAGCGACCTCACCGCACCAATATGGCCATGCAAGTAGGTGGGGGGGATTTCCAACCTGGCGAGATTCCAAAGCCGGATTGAGTGATCGGTTTGGCCACTGGCCAGCAGCAGACCATCGGGAGAGAATGCCAAATCACCGAACCCCCCGCCCAGGTCCGGAAGGTCAGCGAACAGGCGACCGTCGGGGAAACTCCGCACATGGATATGAGCGTCGCCGCCTCGGGAGGCGAGTTTGCTTCCGGAACGGTCGAATGCCAGGAAAGCAACACTCGCCGCATGACCCGTAAGCACGTTGACTGGTTGGAGACTCGGTGCTTCGAGAATATGAACCTTAGTTCCAAGGGTTCCACAGACTAAATACCTCGAATCCGGGCTGAACGCCAGACTCTCAATATTCTCGTTTTCGCCGAGGTTGAATGCTGGGCCAAACGGCTTGCCGGTCTTCACGGCGAAGATTCGGACGGTGCTGAGCGAAGTATTAGTGCCCGAGGCGGCGAGCATCGTCCCGTCCCATGAGAGGGCAAAGGCGCCCTCGGAATCAATGGAGGGCCCGCCGCCCAGCCCGGGGGCCAATCCGCCGCCCAACAACTCCTCGCCGGCAGGCGAGAGAGCTTTGATTTTATCCGTGTGGTACGCGACCAGGCCCAGCTTGTCTCCGGACATGGATAGTCCGTTAATGGCGTTCGTGCCGAGGCTGATGCTCTGGATCTCGCGGTGCTTCTGCGGGTCCAACCATTTGAGTGAATCGCCGCTGGCGGCGATCAACGTCTGACCATCGGCGCTCAGCGCCAGACCGTGACTATGGCCGGCAAAATGGACGTTCGTAAAGGTGACGCGACTTTCGTCCTGGCACAGTTTCGAAAGGTAACGCCACTCGAAGCCGCGCAGGTCCTCTTTGCCTGCCTGAGGCAAATACGCCCAGAGCAACTTTTGAGCACGTTGCAGGCTGCCTTCGTTCCAGGCTTGGTATGCCAGGTTCATATCTGCGGTATAGAGGTTTCGAACCGCCTGTGATTCACTAACGGTCGCGCGTCGCCATTCCCAGAGAACTCCTATCAGACCGAGAGCGAGCACCAGGTGCAGGGCCAAGATTAGACCCGCCAGCGCGGGTTTGCGCCGGCACCAACGCCACGCGCGTTCGGCCCGCGTGATCGGACGGGCATGGATTGGTTCGTGACGAAGGAAACGGCCCAGTTCCTCGGCCAACTCCTGTGCGCTCTGGTAGCGGGCGGACGGTTCTTTTTGGAGGCATTTAACGCAGATCGTCTCGAGGTCGGGAGGCACACTCGAATTAAGCAGGCGGGGTGAGACCGGTTCGGTATTGAGCACCTGGTTGATTACGCTTTCAAAGGATTCGGCTTGGAAGGGCGGGCGGGCGGTTAGCAGATGGTACAGAATGGCGCCAAGACCATAAACGTCACTGTGTCGGCCCACCTTGCCGCGCTGAGCGCTGGCTTGCTCCGGCGGCATGTAGTTCGGCGACCCCAGCATCTGGCCGGTCATGGTAATGCTGGAGTCACCATCAAGCCGCTTGGCCAGGCCAAAATCTGTGATGCGCGGTTGGTCGCTCGCATCCACCAGCACATTCGAAGGCTTCAGATCACGGTGGAGGATGCCTTGCTGATGCGCGTAGTGAATGGCATCAGCAACGAGCTTAATGTAACGCGCGGCTTTCGCCGGTGGCAGCGGCCGGGTGCCCACGAGCTGAGAGAGGTTCTGCCCGTCGACGTAATCCATCGAGAAGTAATGCTGGCCGTCATGGATGCCAACGTCATGAATGGCGACGATGTTCGGATGCTGGAGCAGCGCGGCAGCCGTAACCTCACCCCGGAATCGTTGAATGATCTGCTTGCTCGCGAACTGCCCGGCCAAAATCATTTTCAGCGCCACAATGCGCTCGAGACTGGTTTGGCGCGCGCGATAAACCACGCCCATTCCGCCACGGGCAATTTCTTCGAGCAGTTCGTAATCGCCGAAGTAACGAACCGCCTCAGGGCTGGGTGAGAAGTGCCCGGAATCGCTTGCGGGAACTGCTGTTGGAGACGAGTTGGAAACCCTGGAAGGACGGTCGAGCGCTACCTCGAGACCGCTTTCGAGCAGGCAGCGAGTGCAAAGGCCCTCCGCCTGGTGCGGGCGCAATTTGGCGCCACACCGTGCGCATGAATTCGAAAGGGACACTTTGTAATCGAAACCAGGTTCACTCGTTCCTACAACGTTCCGGACGGAAAGTTACAAGTCGCATAGAGATCTTATTCAGGTCTCATTTTTCACTTCAGCATGTTGATAAGATGCCGCAGTTCACCATCGATATCTTCCGGCCGTGCGACCGTATTGGCGACTTCCGCCCGCAGAAGTTCCCGGAATCGTTGGCGCAGCCGATGAACCGCCACCTTTACATTTCCCTCGCTCAGGTTCAGATGTTCGGCAATCTCCGCGTACGAAGCAGTGTTTTTGTCTCCCCAAATGAAACCCTTCAGCTCCTCGAAAAGTCTGGCTTTATCCTCCGTGCTGAACTCCTGACGCAGAGCGGTTAAAACCAGTTCGACCAGCGTAACCGCCCAGCGCTTTTCATACTCAGAGTCCCCATTGGCTTCCTCAGGCGCCTCCGCCGTATAGCGATTTTCCGCCATGTTTGTGTCAATGGAAAGGAACTCAACCCCACCACCACGTTTCAAACGGCCCTCCCGCTTCCACTCGTTGATTAGAAAATTTCTCAACGATTGCAGCAGGAAAGTGCGGAACTTTCCGCGATCGGGGTCGGCTTTCGCGACGTAGTTCTTCGCGAGAAGCCGGGAAAAAAAGTCCTGTGTCAAATCCTGCGCATCTTCCGGGCTGTTTCCCTGCCGCCGGGCGAACGCGTAAAGGGGAAACCAATAAGTACGGCAGAGCTTTTCCAGCGCTTCCTGTGAGCCGTGCGCTGAATTCTGACCCGCTGCCAGCACTACGCTCCAATGCGTGGTTGCGAAAATGACCGGGTCTGTTCGAGTACGGCTCTGCGAAGATCGGTCCGGTTCTGGTGGCACATGACGACAGTAACCCCGAGGCCCGCCCAAAGGAAGTCTTTCCACCTTCGCTTCGACGCGAACCCGAGAACGGTCAGTGTAATCACGAGGCACATGCTCTATCCAACTGAGCTACGGGCCCACTTCAAAATCGACCACCTTCCCGCCCATACCGTTCATACCGTTGACCATGATTGACGCTGCGGGGCTTCACGCATACGTTGCGGTCTGACTGAAAGATGATTGCCAACAATATAAGCAAACCCGCCGGCGCCCCGGCTTTCAGAGTAGGGGATGAGCGGTTGATTAAACTGACGTCCAGCGCCGCCGCAAAAGTCGGGTCCTTGCTTGCCAAACAAGGCCGTCCAGCCGGCGTGCTTCGCGTAGCCGTCGTCGGGGGCGGTTGCTCGGGGTTGCAGTATAAAATGGATTTACAGGATGCGCCGGCGAATCGTGATATCCTGGTCGAAACCGCCGGAGTCAAGGTGGTGGTCGATCCCAAAAGCGCGCTGTACGTCACCGGGAGCGAACTCGATTACCTCGATTCACTCGAGGGCGGCTTCAAAGTAAAGAACCCGAACGCGGCGACGAGCTGTTCCTGTGGTGAGAGTTTCAGCGCCTGAAGGCCCCCGCATCAGTCAGCGCAGGCAGAGATTTCTGCGGGATTGACCACCGATGATCGATTATTTCTCGCTCCTGGGTGAGCCTCGCCGTCCCTGGCTGGACCCGGAAGTACTAAAGAAGAAATTCCTGGCACGCAGCGCGACGGGTCATCCAGACCGCGTGCATACGGCTGGAGACGAGGAGAAACGCACAGCTCAGCGGCACTATGCCGAGCTCAACCAGGCCTACAACCACCTCCGCCATCCAAAGGAACGTCTCCAGCATTTGCTCGAGCTTGAGACCGGCGCAAAACCGCAGCAGGTTCAGCAGGTCCCGTCAGACTTGACCGCGTTTTTTCTCCAGGTCGGAAATCTTTTTAAAGAAACCGATGCGCTTTTGGGCGAGAAAGCCAAAACCTCCTCCCCTTTGCTCCAGGTTCGCTTGTTCGAAACCGGACAAGGCTACACGGAGAAATTAAATGCGCTGCAACGGCAGCTCAGTGCTGGACAGCAACAGCTCCTGGCGGAGCTCCAGGAACTGGACCGGCGCTGGATCGAAAAACCTGCCGCGAGCGACAGGTTAGACCTTCTCCGTCGACTGGAGGAGTTGTACCGGCTCTTCAGTTACTTCGCGCGCTGGGAAAGCCAGATCCAGGAAAAAATCGTGCAGCTTTCCTTGTGAAGAATTCAGCAACCCCAGTTGGCGTCGCGCGTCGTGCCCAAGTCCCTTTTGTGGCTACCTTCTTTTTCCTGGCGCTTCTCGTGCCACTGAGCGTGTGGCCGGCCCTAAGCGAACGGCGCGAGCCATGGCAACAAGCGCTGGCCGCAATGCCGATTGCGGCCGCAACGCCGGAACTGAACCGGACCAACTGCGTGCAAACTCTGCTGAGTGCTTTCAAACCCAACGAGATTGTTAAAGCCATCATCTTCATGCCCGGCGCGACGGATGAACTCTACCTTTTCAGGCGAGCGAGGGCCGCACTGACCAACGGCAATCCAACGGTGCTCGACGCGCTGATGGCCTTAACCAACCAGACGTTTATCCACGCTACGTTCCGCGCGCCGTTCCTCTTGCTGCATACCGACGAGGATCCCCTCGAACCGGCCAACCGAATTCAGGATCAGAAAACCGCCGAGCGGCTCAGGTCTCTTGTTTTGGTGGAGCGGCTCCGCTGCGATGATTGGGATTGGGATGCCTTACAGCCGGTTCTAAAGCACTCCTTGAAAATTGCCCTCCGCCCCTGGCGCTATTCGACCCAGTCGTGGCATTTTTACCGCTACAGCTTCGCGGCCTATCATCTCGATGGATTAGAAGCGTTGGAATTGGCCGCGCTGGCCGGAAAAACGAAATTCACACTACGCCGGAAGGAAGCTGTGTTTGAACTGGATCCGCGGGTGCTGGCCGCGCCGAAATTTGACGCGCACTTGCGCTGATTCGAATCTACTCCTGAGCCGCTTCCTCGGATTTAAATGCAATGATGCTCAATGGAGGCAAGGTCATTTCGGCCGAGAACGGCTGGCCGTGGCATTTGTGCGCGGTGGCGACCACTCCGCCCAGGTTGCCCACGTTGCCGCCCCCGTAAACCTTGGCGTCGCTGTTCAAGACCTCGCGCCATTTGCCGCCTTTGGGCAACCCGACCCGGTAGCGGTAACGCGGCACCGGTGTCAGATTCAGGATTACCGCGACTCGATTACGGAACGAGGCGTCCTGGCGGACGAAAGAGAGGACGCTGTTGTCGTGGTCGGAAGCGTCGATCCAGTAAAACCCGCTGTGATCGTAATCGGACTGCCAGAGTGCCGGCTCGGCCGCATAAAGTTTATTCAGGTCCTGCACGAACTGGTGAACTCCCTTGTGATAAGGGCCCGCGTTCAGCAGCCACCAATCCAATTCGGCATTGGCATTCCATTCGCCGCTCTGGCCGAATTCGCAACCCATGAACAAGAGCATTTTGCCTGGGAAACACCATTGATAGCCCAGCAAAGTCCGCAGATTGGCGAACCGGCGCCAGTCATCGCCCGGCATTCGGGCCAGGAGCGAGCCTTTGCCGTGCACGACTTCATCATGCGAGAGCGGCAGGATGAAGTTTTCATGGTGATGGTAAAGCATCGCGAAGGTCAGGTCATTTTGGTGGTGCTTGCGATATACCGGGTCACGGCTGAAGTAGTTGAGCGTGTCGTGCATCCAGCCCATGTTCCACTTGAACGAAAATCCAAGCCCGCCCAGATACGGTGGACGTGTCACCTGCGGCCAGGCCGTTGATTCTTCGGCGATGGTCATCACCCCGGGAAACTCCGTATAGGTGATGTGGTTGAATCGCCTCAGGAAATCAATCGCTTCCAAGTTCTCCCGGCCGCCATACTGATTGGGGATCCACTCACCGTGTTTGCGGGAGTAATCGAGGTAGAGCATCGAAGCCACTGCGTCGACGCGCAGGCCGTCGATGTGGAACCGCTCGCACCAGAATAAGGCGTTAGCGAGCAGGAAATTGCTGACCTCATGCCGGCCATAATTGAAGATCAAAGTTCCCCAGTCCTGGTGCGCGCCTTTGCGAGGATCCTCATGCTCGTAAAGGGCTGTCCCATCAAAACTGGCCAGCGCCCAATCGTCGCGCGGAAAATGCGCCGGCACCCAATCAACGATAATACCAATGCCGGCCGCGTGGAGCGCATTGACCAGGAACTGAAAGTCTTCCGGTGTGCCGTAGCGGCTCGTCGGCGCGTAAAAACCGGTGACCTGGTAGCCCCAAGACGGGTAAAACGCATGCTCCGCCAGGGGGAGAAACTCCACATGGGTGAATCCCATCTTTTTCAAGTAATCAACCAGCGGCTCGGCCAGTTCCCGATAGCCGAACGATTCACCCATTGATTTTTTGCGCCAGGACCCGAGGTGGACTTCGTAAACGCTCAGCGGCGAGCGTAAGGCGTCCCGCTGTCTGCGCTCGGTTAGCCACTGCTCGTCAGTCCACTCAAATTTTTTGTTATTCCAAAGAATCGCGGCATTCTTGGGTGGTGTTTCGAAAAAGAAACCGTACGGATCGGTCTTGAGCACGATGTGCCCGTGCAGATTCCGAACTTCGAATTTGTAATGGGCTCCCTCGCTGGCCCCCGGGATAAAAATCTCCCACACCCCGGAAGCCCCGAGCGAGCGCATTTGATGGGCTCGCCCGTCCCAGTCATTGAAATCCCCCACCACGCTAATGCGTTGGGCATTGGGCGCCCAGACCGCAAAGCTGGCTCCGGCCACGCCGTCAATGGTGCGCAGGTGGCCGCCGAGCTTGTCATAAATCCGGCGTTCGTCGCCTTTGCCGAAGAGGTACAGGTCGGCTTCTCCCAAGGTCGGCAGGAACGAATAGGGATCGCGCGTGCGGCGCACCTGGCCGGCCTTGTCCGTGATCACCAGGTCGTACGAGAAGACTTTGTCAGCCTCGGAAGTCGTTCCTTCGAACACATCGGTCTTGATTATCCGGGTGAGTTGGATGGTAGGCTTGTCTTTTTCCAACACGGGTTGGACCTCGACCTTTTCCGCGCCAGGAACCAGCGCCCTGGCCACGAGCCCCTTTCCCTTGCCGAGCTCATGCAAGCCCAACAGTTGATGCGGCGAGCGGTTGCGCACTTCAACCAGACTCAACAATTCCTCTTTGGTCAAGACCATGGTGGGCTCAACCTAACAGAGCACCCGCCGGTTGCCAACAGGCAAGCGTCCGGCGCGTCCGGCGCGTACGGCGCGCGGGCATCCTGCCCGCAGCAACGACCGATAGCGAACTGGCGCTAGGCACTCTCGGCGCCCGAGTTGCTTCGTGCATCCCTGCGGACATCCGATGTCCGAGCGCCGGCGCGCGGGCATCCTGCCCGCAGCGGCGATCGATAGCGAACTGGCGCTAGGCACTCTCGGCGCCCGAGTTGCTTCGTGCATCCCTGCGGACATCCGATGTCCGCGCGCCGGACCGCGGGCATTCTGCCCGCAGCGACGATCGATCGCGAACTGGCGCTAGGCACTCTCGTTGCCCTGGTTGCTTCGCGCATCCCTGCGGACATCCAATGTCCGCGCGCCGGACCGCGGGCATTCTGCCCGCAGCAACGATCGATCACCACCAGGCGCCAGATTACCCTTTTAGCTTTCGTTCAAGGATCTCGCCGACCAGCGCCGGGTTGGCCTTTCCTTTACTGAGTTTCATTACCTGGCCCTTGAGAAAATTCAGGGCGGCGGCTTTGCCTGCTTTGAAATCAGCCGCCGGACCCGGATTGGCGGCAATGGCCTGGTCGCAAAAGGCCTCGAGGGCGGACGAATCGCTGACCTGGGCCAAACCCTTGCGCTCGACGATTTTTCCAGGCGCATCGCCCGTTTGAAACATCTCGCTGAAAACGTCCTGGGCTATTCTTGAGCTGATCTTGCCCGAATCAACCAACTCGACGAGTTCGTTGATTCCAGCCGGAGCGAACTTCAGATTATCCAGGCCAACGCTTGCCTCCGTAAGTTTTGCCCGCAAGTTATTGATGACCCAATTAGCCGCAGCCTTAGGATTTTTGGCCTGCTTTGCCACCGATTCGAAGTATCGACCGAGCGGCACATCCCAGACGAACGTCTGCGCGTCCGGAGCCGGCAAATGATAATCGCGCATGAACCGATGTTTGCGCGCCAGCGGCAGTTCGACCACCCGTCGCGAGACTTCCTCGAGCCATTGCTCGCCGGGTTGGAACGGCATCAGGTCCGGCTCCGGAAAATAGCGGTAATCGTGCGCCTGCTCTTTGGTGCGCATCTCCTCGGTGATGCCGGCGGCATCATCCCAACGCCGGGTCGATTGTTGCAGCTTGCCCCCACGCGAGACCACGCCGATTTGGCGGGGGATCTCATACTCGAGCGCCTTGCGCACGCCGCTGAAGCTGTTCATGTTCTTAATCTCGATCTTGGCGCCCAATTGCTGCTCTCCTTTCGGCCGAACACTCACGTTCACATCGCAGCGGACCATGCCTTTTTCCATGTCGCAATCGCTCACGCCGCCGTACATAAGGATCTCCTTAAGCGCGCTGAGATACTCGTAAGCCATGTCTGCGCTGGTGATATCTGGCTCGGAAACAATTTCCATCAAGGGCACGCCGGCCCGGTTGAAATCAACCCCGCTATTGCGCTCGAAATGAAAGTTTTTTCCGACGTCTTCCTCCAAATGCGCGCGCGTGATGCGGACCCGGGCCAGGCCGCCCTGAAACTCAAACTCGACATAGCCGCTCATCGTCGAAGGCCGATCGTATTGCGTGATTTGATAGTTTTTTGGCATGTCCGGATAAAAATAATTCTTCCGATCGAATTTGGCGTAGGGAGCAATGGTGCAGTTTAGGAGATATCCGGTCAGCACGGTCAGGCGCAGTGCCTCGTCATTGGCGACGGGCAACACGCCCGGCATGCCCAGGCAGACCGGGCAGACATGGGTATTGGGAGGGGCGCCGAATTCGTTGGCGCAGCCGCACCACATCTTTGACTTCGTCTTGAGCTGGACATGCGTCTCCAGCCCGATCACCGCTTCGTATTCCATATCGCTGTAAAAGAATTACCACGGACGAACAGGGATAGACACGGATTTTTGTGCGTGCGGGGTTTGGAGTCCCGCCTTCAGGCGGTGCGGGGCACGAACCGCAATCAGCGTGGGATCTGACGCGAAGCCGGGCAGTTTTTCCTGGCAATATCAGCGGTGCCCAGAATACCCCACCGAATTTTCTCCGCGCTCATCCCATCCACTTCTCATCCTTTTGGGGACTGTCAGAAGTACTTCTCGAGAATCGGCTCGAGGTTTTTCCTGGTCCTTGCCGGCCAAAGCTTTTTATCCGTCAGCAATGCCGTCTTAAGAGCCGAATGGCAGGGCCAAGTCGGCTCAATTGGGATCTTTGGCACCGCGTGCAGAATGATCTCTTTGGCAGCACGGGCGTTGCGATTTAGGTTTTCGATAATCATTTCCACCGTCACGTGCGCCTCGTCCGTCTTCCAGCAGTCGTAATCGGTGACCATCGCCATGGCGGCGTAGGCGATTTCCGCCTCGCGCGAGCATTTGGCTTCACCGAGGTTAGTCATGCCAATCACATCATACCCGAGCTTATGATTCGACATCGATTCGGCGCGCGTGCTGAACGCCGGGCCTTCCATATTCACGTAAGTGCCTCCGTCATGCGCTTTCGCTTTCAATGCTCGGGTGCTCCTGAGCAGGATTTGCCGCAGTTCTTCGCAAATGGGATCTGCGAAGGCTATGTGAGCCACAATCCCATTGCCAAAAAACGTATGCGCGACCGATTCCTTGGTACGGTCGAAAAACTGATCGAAGAGCACTACGTCACACGGTTTATACTTGGCTTGCAACGAACCCACCGCACTGACACTGATAATCCACGCAACACCTAGTTTCTTGAGCGCCCAGATATTGGCCCGGTGATTTAATTCGCTGGGGAGAATTCGATGACCCCGGCCATGCCGTGGTAGAAAAACAACGTCGCGCCCTTCAAGTCGCCCCGTCAAGAGCTCGTCGGAAGGCGGACCGAAAGGGGTCTTCACCTTTACCCATCGCTGATTCGTTAACCCTTCGATATGATAAAGCCCGCTGCCGCCAATAATCCCAATTCGATATCCAGACATGCGGGGCGTTATAGCGGCGGACAAGGGGACCAGCGAGCACTTTCTCGAAAGTCATTCCTAGGCCTTCGGCCTGGGCTGCTATGAGCAACGCCGTTGGCGTTGGAGCTGAGAACTTCATGCGCAAAGCCCAGTGGCGTTTGGCATTGAGATCCTGACCTACGCTTTGCTGCCTCTATCGATTGCAGCAGGAAGACCCGCCGGCTAAATTCGGGCTCACGTAAGGAATACCCAATCCAAGCCCCCGCAGAATCAACAGGGAAGCCAAAAGGAATACCGAGACGGGAATGGCTTTCCGCAACTGGAGCCGGAGAGCCATCGGAAACAGATGTCCTGAGAGGCCTATGCCGAGCATCAGGGGAACCGTCCCAAGCCCGAAACCAGCCATGTACTCGACGCCCGAAACCAAGCCTCCGGTGGCAACGGCCCCAGCACAGGCTACGTAGACCAGGCCGCACGGCAAAAAACCGTTCAGCACTCCTAAGCTCAGTAGTGACACGAAAGAGCGGCGGCGCAGCAGGTTGGTCATTCTAAATTTCAATTTTTCAACCAAGATGATGACCGGCCGCCAGACCGCGAGTTTGCGCGATGAAAATAGTCCGATTATCAGCAACACTCCCAGAGCGATTGAAACCCACCGTTGAATGCCTGCTAAAACCAGCGTGCGGCCCAGGAGCCCGAAGATCACCCCCAGCAAACAATAAGTGATGATGCGCCCCAGGTTGTAAGCCAGTCGGCCGGACAAAAATCCCAGCCGAGTACGCCCGGTTGCGGGCAGTGCCAAGGCCAGCGGCCCGCACATGCCTGCGCAGTGCAGGCTACCGACCAGACCCAGAAATATGGCCGCAAAAAAATTCATTGCCGGGCGTGCCTCCGGACCTCTAGGAAAAAAAGCGGTTGAAAACCACCGATGAACACTGATTCACACGGATGAAAGAGGAAGCGTGGACCCGCACAAAAGCTGCAGCGCCTATCCAAAGGCGATGCCAGCATTAGGAGCCGAACTGATGCCGGGCTTGCCATTGTATCAACGTTCATCCGTGTGGTTCAACTTGCTGGAATAATGACTTTCTGATCGATAAAGTACCTCTTCTCACCAACGCTCCAGGAGACGCGCACTTTCCAAAGTCCCGGCAGCAGTGCGGCGGCATCAAGCGATTGGGAACCGCTTGGCGTGAGGTCCAGCTTCAGCGTTCGATCCAGATTCATGGCCGAGGGCCGATACAACTGGATTTGGCCGGATGGCCTGGCGGCGGCCATCGTTGCAGGCACAGAAAGAGTGATCCGCCGCGCCGCCTCGTCATAGCTCACTGAGGCGAGCGGCGCTTGGGCCTGTGTCTGTTGCTGCCGATCGATCTGGCCTTGGTACCGGACTTCCTCTTCATAGTAATTGGGCGAGATGAGGTCCGCCGGATGGCGGCTGCAAAAGGTAATGAACGTGGCGCAGCCAAGGATGGCCACGCTGAAAAATGAAATGATTGAGACGGGCCAGAGATTAAAACGACTGGAATGGTTCATGGATTAAAAAATTGGCAATTTTCCGAAACAAACGAAAACGTGGCGGGCTAAAGCCCAAACCATTGCAGTTGAAAACCACAGATGAACACTGATTCGCACGGATCACACAGCCGCAGAAAGTAATAAACGAAAGGCTGCTCCGTTCACCTAAAGGTGATGCTGGCTCAGGCAGCCCAGTTGATGCCAATCCGCGCATTTTATCAGTGTTCATCCGCGTCCATCCGTGGTTGAACTGCATCGGCTTGGCTAAGGCGGGGACTCCCAACCGGAGAAACTTTGTTGCTGCTGGTGTTCATCGGCGTGGACCAATGAAAATGGTTTTGATTTTGTCGATTGGTTGGCCGGCTGAATAAACCTTAACAACCAAAGGCGTGGTGCCGGACTTCAAATTGGCAGGTGCGATCTCAACCAGAACGGAGGCCTCAGTTTGCTTCTCCGCCGGCAGTGTTAGTTGCCCACCCAGGATCGTCAGTGTGCCGGCAATATTGTCTAACTTGAGGTCCACGGCTTTATCGGCATGGGTCTTATTCGTGAGCTTGAGCAAATAGAGATTGCTGATCTTGCCTTCGGGGGTTTGTTGGAAAAGGGCTCCTGGTGCCCGCAGTAGCGTCACGTCCACTTCGGAACGAGTGAGTAACAGAGTAAGCAATCCGACGCCAAGCACGAGCAGGATCCCGCAATAGCCCACAATACGCGGGGTGACCCGGATGGGTTCGTTTTTCTCGATGCCATTGAGCGAAGCGAATCGGATCAAGCCGCGCGGGCGGCCCAATTTGGTCATCACCTCGTCACAGGCATCGATGCAGGCCGTGCAGTTCACGCATTCCATTTGCGTCCCGTTGCGAATATCGATGCCCGTGGGACATACCCGAACGCAATTGAAACAATCGACGCAATCACCCGCGCCGCGCGCCGTGCGCTGGTCGAGGGATTCTCTTCGGCTGAAGCGCCCCCGCTGTTCGCCGCGTTTGTAATCGTAGGCGACGACAATCGTGTTTTCATCCAGCAACGTCGATTGGAAGCGTCCGTATGGGCAAATAAAGGTGCAAGCCTGTTCGCGAAACCGGGCAAAGAGTCCGTAGAAGATCAAACTGAAGATCCCCATAAAAATCAGCCCCGTCAAATGCCGGCTCGGCGAGTCGGTTACGATGAGCTTCAGCGCGTCAATGCCGATGATGTAGGCCAACAGGGTGTTGCCGATCACAAACGAAAGCGCCAGAAAAATGAAGTGTTTCCCAACTTTCCTGGTGATCTTATCGGCCGTCCACGGAGCCCGGGCCAGGGCTTTCTGCGCGGAAGAGTCGCCCTCGATGAAGTATTCGATTTTGCGGAATACCATCTCCATCATGACCGTCTGCGGGCAGGTCCAACCACACCACAAGCGCCCAAAGGCGGCGGTAAATACCGCAATCCCCATCAGGAACAAAAGGAAGCCCAGCGCGAAGATCAAATTGTCCTGGGGCCAGAAAATCACGCCGAGCACGGAAAACTTGCGCTCCACTACATTAATCATGAGCAGCGGGTTGCCATTAATCTTAACGAAAGGACCGCCAAACATGATTCCCACCAGGACGGCCGCTACCCACGCCCGGGCCCGATGGAACCGCCCCTTCGGCCGTTTTGGATACAGCCATTTGCGCCGGCCGTCCCGCTCCGCCGTGGCAATCCGGTTGCGAAAATCGACCGCCGCCGCCGGGGGATGTTGCGTTGGTTTTCTTTCCGTCGAGACCATGAATTATGCGGGTGAGGCCTTTTGGTTGCCGCGGCGGAAATCCGAAGGCCGAAAACCGAAGGCCGAAGTCCGAAGGGCTCTGAAAAAGCGTCTTGGTGTCCGACTCGCCTGATGAGTTGAAATCACACGATTACTATGCCGATTCACGTTCTGCATCTTATTCGGATTTCGGATTTCGGGTTTCTTTCGGCCTTCGGCCTTCGGGTTTCGGGCTTTGAGCCTTGGCCACCGCCCTCCCTACTCAAACTCGCTCGGTCCCGTCTTAACCGGTGTTTGGTTTTCGGGTGGCTTCGGATTTTTCGGGTTCGAGCCTCGTAACGTATAGATGTAGCTCCCGACGGCGTAAATGGTGTTGGGGTTCAAGGTATCTTTCCAGGTCACCATTCCTTTGGCGGGCACTCCATTCC
The DNA here is from genome assembly GCA_035651635.1 of Verrucomicrobiia bacterium. Classification (GTDB taxonomy): domain Bacteria; phylum Verrucomicrobiota; class Verrucomicrobiia; order Limisphaerales; family UBA8199; genus JANXQE01. The sequence continues at coordinate 65,173 of DASRFK010000104.1, forward strand.
AAATGGTTTGCAGGTTATCCACGAAGTTGGAGCCGTGAATCCAGTAGTCATCGCACAGGTTGGGTCCAACCAGCCCGCCGGCATCGGCGCGATGGCACGGCGCGCAGAGTTTGGAGAACGTCTCCCGCCCCTGGGCCAGCACGACCGGATCTTTCGAGGGCTCCAGCGACCCGATTCGCTTTTCGAAGGACGACATCGCCTGGGCCTTCACCTGGGCGCCGACCTGCATTTCCTGCTGGTACTGGGCCGCCATGAGCTTGCCTTTGCCAAGCACATGGAAATAGACCATATAGATCACCGCGAAAACGATGGTCAGGTTGAATAACCAGACCCACCAGCGTGGCAATTTATTATCGAGTTCCTGAATTCCGTCGTATTCGTGGTCCAGCAATAAGGGGTCTTTAGCTTGATTCGGATTATTCATGGGAAACCTTTCGGGCTAGGTCTGTTTCTGTCTCCACGTCCAAGGCTACACGCGCCATGTACTCGAGATGAGTCTTCTTTTGTGCGAAAGCCCAGATCAGCACCCCAACGAACACCGCGCAGAACAGGCACAACGACACGATGCCGAAGTGCTGAATGCCGCCCAAATGTCTGAGAATATTTTGGATCATAAAATCAACGGATTAGTTGTGCGGAGGCGACGACGTTGGTCGGGACACTCGGCATGGCTTTGATATCCGTGCCGAGCCGTTGCAGATAAGCAATGACCGCCACAATCTCCCGATCCGCCGGAGCATTCGTGATCGAGCCCACGGCCAGATTGGCGACCACCTTTTGCGACTGCGCCGCAATGCTCTTGGCGGCGTTCTGGATCTCCTGATCGGTATAGGGCACGCCGACCTTGCGCAACGCCCGCAGTCGATCCACCGCCACGCCGGTGTCGAGCTTTTGGCTCAGTAGCCAGGGGTAATTGGGCATAATCGAGCCAGGCGAAGTCGAACGCGGATTCTCCAGGTGATTATAATGCCAGGCATCGGGATACTTGCCCCCAATCCGGTGAAGATCCGGTCCAGTGCGCTTCGAGCCCCACAGGAAAGGATGGTCATAGACGAACTCGCCCGCCTTCGAGTATTCGCCATAACGTTCCGTTTCCGAACGAAACGGCCGGATCATTTGTGAATGACAGCCGACGCAACCTTCGCGGATATAGATATCCCGGCCCAGGACCTCCAGCGGGGTATAAGGTTTCACGCTGGCGATTGTCGGGACGTTCTCCTGGATCAGGAACATGGGGATGATTTCAATGAGACCGCCAACCAGCACCGCCAAGGCCGCAAGGACTGTGAAGGTTACCGGCACACCTTCCAGCCAACGATGGCCCAGCCTTGGCGATTCGTGCTCCAGGCTGCGGTTAAGGGCGGGTGCTTGGGCTTCTTGGTCGCCGATGAATTGCCCCGCTTTGGCCGTGCGATAGAGGTTCACCAGCATGAGAATGATGCCGGTGATGTAGAGCGTGCCGCCGATCGCGCGCAATTCGTACATCGGGATCAGTCGAATCGTAGTTTCCAGAAAGTTCGGATATTGCAGGAAGCCGTCTTTATTGAATTGTTTCCACATCAACCCCTGAGTGATGCCGCTGGTGTACATTGGAATGACGTAAAACATCATGCCCAGCAGCCCGATCCAGAAATGATAGTTCGCAAGCTTGGTGGACCACAGCTTGGTGTTGTACAAACGCGGGAACAGCCAATAGAGCATCGAGAACGTAAGGAACCCATTCCATCCAAGCGCGCCGGTATGGACATGGGCGATGGTCCAGTCGGTGTAGTGCGACAGTGCGTTGACGCTTTTGATGGCCAGCGTCGGTCCTTCCAGCGTCGCCATGCCGTACGCGGTGATGGCCACCACCATGAACTTGAGCATCGGGTCCTCCCGCACTTTGTCCCACGCGCCGCGCAACGTGAGCAACCCATTCAGCATCCCACCCCAGGACGGTGCCACCAACATCACGGAAAAGACCATTCCTAGCGATTGCGCCCAGTCCGGCAACGCGGTGTAGAGCAGATGGTGCGGTCCCGCCCAGATGTAAATGAAAATCAGCCCCCAGAAATGTATGATCGAGAGCCGATAGGAAAATACCGGCCGGTTGGCGGCTTTGGGCAGGAAATAATACATCAAGCCCAGGTACGGCGTGGTCAGGAAGAACGCGACCGCGTTATGTCCGTACCACCATTGGACCAAGGCGTCCTGCACGCCGGCGTACACGGAATAACTCTTGAAAGCGCTGGCCGGCATTTCCAGCGAATTGACGATATGCAGCAAGGCCACCGTGATTGCAGTGGCGATATAGAACCAAATCGCCACATACATATGCTTCTCGCGGCGCTTGACGATTGTGCCCAGCAGGTTAATCGTGAAGGCCACCCAAATGACCGCTATGGCGATGTCGATCGGCCATTCCAACTCGGCGTATTCTTTGCTGGTCGTCAGGCCGAGCGGCAGGGTGATGGCGGCGCTGACGATAATCGCCTGCCACCCCCAGAAGTTGATCCAGCTCAACGCGTCACTGAACATCCGCGCCTTGCACAATCGCTGCAGCGAATAGTAGATGCCGCAGAACATGCCGTTGCCCACAAACGCAAAGATGACGGCGTTGGTGTGCAGTGGCCGAATTCTGCCAAAGGTGGTGA
>DASRFK010000105.1:0-3207 GCA_035651635.1 Verrucomicrobiia bacterium
GCGGGCCGGTGACGGTCTTGCTGTTGTTGTCGATGCCTTCCACCATGAAATTGTTATTCATGGGGCGCTGGCCGCCGATCGAGGGCCCCTGGCCCTGGCCAATCCCGCCGTTGCTTGCCACGCCGGCTCCCAACAACGCCAGGTTCAGAGCGCCAAACGAGGTGCCCGACTGCTCGATGATCGGCAAGTCCACGATTTGATCGCTGTGAAAGGTGTTCTGAAGCTGCACGGTCGTCGTGTCGATCGCTGAGGTCGCTTCGACCACTTCCACGGTGGTTGTCACCGCGGCTACCTGCATCACCACGTTCGCTGTGGTTGTCTTATTCAGCTCTACGGTCAGATTCCGCAACGTAGCATCCGCGAAGCCGGCCTTCTTGATGGTGATGTTATATTCCCCGGCCGGAACGTTGTTGAACCGGTACAAACCGTTGGCATCGGTTGTAGTTGTACTTCTGATGCCCGTAGCGATGTTTTCTGCTTCAACGTTCGCGGCGGGCACTACAGCCCCTGTGGCATCCACGACGCTTCCGACTATGTTGCCGCTAATTAACTGGCTAAAGCAGACTGGCACAAAGCCGATGAGCGCGGCGAGCGCCACAACTGCCAATTTCATCGCAATGCGCATTTTTTCCTCCGTTTTTTCTCAACTGGTCTTCTCTCAACTCTTGCCGCGTGTGCTGCTTGGTCGGAATTATAAAACAATTCGATTTGTATGATTAAATTAATCTGCAAATACGGCCGCAATCGCGATGCCATTCCATTCTGTTCATAAATCATTGAAAAAGCAAACTGATGGCTGGAAGAGGGTACCCACTGCCCGGATGCGGTTACTGATTTTAGTATTGTTTATATTAAAATTAGTATTATTAAGAGCCTCGGCGGTCCCTAAAGGGCTCGCTAAACCGGCGGGTCTACTCCGGATGGTAATTCCAACCCTATCGTTCCGCGGACTTCCCGACGGCCCGGCCGGGGCGTGGAAGGAGCAAATCAAAAGCGAACCACAGGAGGCCCCCGGCGAGGACAATCAGCAACAGCCAGCGAATTCCAACGGCGAGCGCGGCGGCGCTAGGCTCAGGCCAGTGGAATGGGAACTCGCGGAGGCGCTCCCAGCGGTCGATCATCCAATGCCAGGCCGTATGGGCTACCAGCGCCGAAAGAATGATCGTCCCCATTCGCTCGGCGACAATGAACCGGAATAGCAGTTCCAGGGTGGGAATGAGCAACACGAGCACCAAGAGTTGTCCGAGCTCGACGCCCATATTGAACGACAGCAGGGAGGTCAGCAGGTGCGAGCCGGCGAACTGCATGGTCTCGCGGAGAGCGAAGGAAAAGCCAAACCCATGCACCAGCCCAAATCCGAAGGTCACCAGCCAGCGGCGCTGCACGCTCGCGCCGCCGACGATGTTCTCCAGTGCCATGTACACGATTGACATAGCGATTAGCGTCTCAATGAGAGGTGGAAACCACAGGGCAGCGGGAGCGAGATTGTACGCCGAGGCGATCAGAGTGATGGAATGGGCGACAGTGAAAGACGTCACGACTGGAATCAGCGAGCGGAAACGGCGGAACGGGATCACCAGGCAGAAAAGAAACAGAAGGTGGTCGGCGCCATCCAATATGTGAAAAAATCCCAATCGCACAAACCGCAGCGCCGCCTGATGCCACCTCGGATCGAGCCGCACCAGCCCGGGGTCGCCGGCAAACTCGAACGCCCGAACAACGCCGCTGGGCGGTAGAAACCGGAGCACAGTCACCACTCGCAAGGCCAGGCCCGTAAAGCCCGGGTAAATGGAAAAGCGGGATTGATCGGAACGGATCGGATATTCGAACAGCACATCGAGCATCGTCTGGTCCCAGGGCACTTCCATGGCGTTCGGGAGCCTCGGCCCATAAAGATGCGCCAGGGCCTGCTCGTACGAAGCGAACGACCGGTCGGATTCGAGCGACACGCGCGCCTTGACGATTTCGGGCTTTGGCAGCCGCTCCTCGTTTTCGTAGAGCTCCATGGCGTCCGCGATCCAAACCGTCGCCGCATCGTGAAGGTAAGCATCGACCCTTCCCAAATCCAGGTAAGCCGGCCCCCGCAGCGGGAACTCGACATCGCGCATCGCTTTGAGCGGAACCCGAAGCAAAACGCGCAGGCGAGCGCCCTCTGGCTTGAGGAACGCCTGCACGGTGATGTCAGCCGGGATGTCGTGGGCTGTGACGAAAAACGGGCAGGCAAGCACAACAGCCGCTGCCAGGATGGCGAGCGGGCGCAGCCCTGCGGCCTTGCCCGCTTTCGCGCCGACGCGGTACTTGGCCGCGCCGGCCAGTTCCGGCGCGTCTAGCTGAGACCGGAAAATCATGCTCGTTTTCCGAAAGGGTAATCGGTTTGGAGGCGGCGGGCAACAAAAAAAGGGCGGTTGCATCAGGCCGGATGGATGTATACTGGCTGCGTTTCGGATGGCTGGAGCGTACGTCCAGAATCAGGATCTCGGGACCGGGCGGCTTACATCACGAGACGGGAGGCCAGGAGATTATGACGCGCAACCGCTGCATTGGCGCAAGCTTTCTCACAGTGCTCATCGTGCTCGCAGCGGCGTATAGAGTGCTGGAGAAGAGGGCTGCCGTTCAGGCCGCCGGTGTGCAGGCGCCGATGTTTGAAGTAGACCCGCTGTGGCCCAAGCCGCTGCCAAATCATTGGCTGCTGGGCATGACCATCGGGGTATCGGTGGATGCCCAGGACCATGTGTGGATCATCCATCGCGGGGCTTCTCTTGAGCCCAAAGAAGTTTACGCCACGGCGAATCCGCCGGCGGCTTCCTGCTGCCAGCCCGCTCCCCCGGTTCTCGAATTCGACCAGGCGGGCAACCTCATCGGGCACTGGGGCGGTCCGGGTGAGGGCTACGATTGGCCCACGTCCAATCATGGAATCACCGTCGATTACAAGGGCAACGTCTGGATCGGCGGCAATGGGGCGGGCAACGCTCAAGTGTTGAAATTCACACAGAGCGGAAAATTTCTCATGCAGATCGGCCATCCGAAGATGAGCAAAGGCAGCAACGATGTCGAAAACCTGAACCGCCCTGCCAAGACCTTCATCGACAAAGCCGCCAACGAAGTATATGTGGCCGATGGCTACGGCAATAAGCGAGTCATTGTTTACGACGCCGATACCGGCAAGTACAAGCGACATTGGGGCGCCTACGGGCATAAGCCCGATGA
>DASRFK010000106.1:0-85530 GCA_035651635.1 Verrucomicrobiia bacterium
CAGGAGATTGTCGCTGGCGCTCAGGGCGCCAAGCCATCCTTGAAAAGCGCCGCTAAGCTGGCCGCCGATGTCTCGGCTGCGTGCGCCGACAAGCCATTGTCAGCCACCAGCCGGGCGCGCTTTGTGCAGGAACTCGACGCCGTGCTGAATCCGGGGAAATATCCGCAAGCCAGGCTGGATGGAATCATCAAAGATATCCAGGCGATCTTCCAGGACAATGGGCTTGCCCGAATGAAAGCCGTCGCCATCGCCAACGATGTCCAGGCCCTCGCCACGGAAATCCAAAAGGGCGGTGGTTGAAAGACGGACGAAAGCCCCCCAACCGGAGCAATGAGCAATAACAAATGCTCGAGGCTCAATCCTCAACGAACCGCCGATACTGATCCGTTATAAGAGTTGAGACGTCCTCTTTGAGACCAGCGCCCCGCGTGCTATAATAGTCATCTGACACTCCCTTTGGCTTTACGGTTCGTCGGCTTGCGGTGGGTGGTGGTTCATTCGGCCGGCCTGCAAGGGAGTGGCATCCTGCACGCGCATATGAAGAAGCCGCTCATTACCCTGACCTTTGCCACGATCACTTTCTGCCAGAGTTCTGGCGTGGCCGGACTACCAGTTCGGCAACTCACCAACAACACCAACGACAATTCGTGGGGAATCCGGAACAGCGCCACCGCCAATGGCAGGGTTTTGTGGGTGGATGGGGATGATTCAGTCGTTTTTTTTAACGGGACGAAAACCAATCTGGTTCAAAGCCGCGATTCCCTCGGAGGCGTCGATAACGTGGTGTTCACTCTCGGAACGGGTGCGACGAATGGCGGCACGATCGGCGTTTGGCGCCGCGGTACGGACAGCGGATGGATTAGCGTGGACGGCGCTACCGCTATGCCGGTTAACGCTACCAATCCGATTGACCCGGCCAATGGCCTGAACGCGGAGGGCGTTGCCGTTGCGGATGGCTACGTGTTCATGATTTTGCAGGCTGGCACTTTCAAACACGTGTTTAGCGTGGATCCCTTCAGCGGTGTGGGCACGGACCTTACCGGCAACGCGCAGGTGCCGGGTGCTCAGGGTCGGATTAGCACCAGCCGCGGCCAGGCCGTATGGCCATTCCAGGATAATACCAATAATATTGCAAAACTGCATTTTTATGACGGCTCAAAGTTGCAGGTGATCGAGACGAACATCGACGGCAATCCACATATTGCAGAAGGGCGCATCGTCTACCTTAAGAATGGCGGCGGCCTGGATCAGGTTTTCCTGTACGACACCACCCAACCCGCTCCACAGCCGCTTCGGATCACGACCGATCTTTCGGGAACTAATCGGTTTCCTCGGACGGATGGGCGGCATATCGCCTGGCTGCACACCGATGCCGGCGCAACCAATCCCGTAATCATGCTTTATGGAAACATCGCGCTGAGCACTCCCGCCACTGCGCTTTCAACCCAGTTCAGTGATTTTTCGGAACACCCGTTTCAACTGGATCGCGGCGAGGCGTTTTGGGAGGACACCGCTGGCCGGCTGCAGTACTGCCCTGGGATCGCACCCTTCCCGCTGGATCTGTCGCCCGGAACTGATTTCGGCAGCGTCAGCGGAACGCCTTGTTGCATTCCCTGGCTGCAGGATGGGTTTGTCGCCTGGATTGGGCACAGCAGTGAGGGCGGCGGCGCTCGCCAGGTTTTCCTGATGAATGCCATTCATCCGAACGACACTCAGCAACCCCTGCCACCGTTGTTGCTTCAGGCGGCGCCTGCGCCGGGACAAATCACGTTCAGCTGGGACAGTGTCATCGGGGCAAGTTCTTATAATCTTTATGTGGCAGAGAGCCCCAGCCTCGCTCAGACGAACTACGCTTCGCTGCCCGGCGGCCGCAAGTTCGCTGGCGTCGCCAGTCCCTTCACCCTGACCGGGTTGACCAATCGAATTTATTTCTGCTCGATCAGCGCCGTCGAGGCAGCCACCGAAGGCGGGAGTTCTCCGCTGTCAGCGATTCCTTTATGGACCGCTGGCAATGCACCCTTGACGAATTATTTCGCAATTGCTTCCGGCGTGACCAACGGTCAAACGGCGTATGCCGCCGGCGGGCGCCTGCTCTACCAGACCACCGATGGGGGTGCCAATTGGCAACCGCTGGCGGGCGGCAGCGAAGGCCTGGACAGCCGCGCACTGGCCGTGGATGGACCACGGGTTTATGACGCGACACGCGACTTTTTTAATGGTGCGCCGTCTCAAATTTTGCGCAGCACCAACTCGGGCGCCGTCTGGACTGCCGTGGTCCCGGACGGTGGTCATCCCGGCGAACTTAACAAGGTCCTGGTAATCGATCCCACCAATCCATCGCGTCTTTATGCCGCCGATTTTCGCCTGCCGGATATCAATTTGCCAGGCGACTCCTACGTGATCCGCTCGGATGATGGCGGCGATACCTGGTTTCATTTGCCGAACCCGGCAAATCCGCTCGGTGCTGAAATCGACGCCTACGCGATTGCCATCAATCCAACCAACTCGTCGATAATCTATGCCGGGGGCACCGGCACGCCGAACCTGGTCCGCAGTTCCGATTCCGGCACCAACTGGACGGATGTGAACCCCGGGCCGGGTTACGTGTATTCTTTAGCGATTGCCCCGTCCAATCCAACCACCCTCTATGCCGGTGTGGTGGATTTTACGCAGACCTCGCGCGGTGTGCTCAAGAGCGTCGATAGCGGTGCTACCTGGTCTCCGAGCAACACCGGACTGCCGTCACCGATGCCTCGCATAAATTCGATCCTAATCGACCCGTTTAACTCACAACAAATCCACCTCGGCACCGGCAGCGGATACTTTGTCTCTTTGGATGGGGGCGATACGTGGACCGCCGGAAACTCGGGGTTGACCGGCTTGGCTTCGCAGATTTTGGCGCTGGCGCTGACTCAGTCGGGTCAACTGCTGGCCGCTACGGTCCAAGGCATTCTTCGCCTCGACCTTTCGCACATAAACCTGGCCATTCCCGAACTCGCGATCGGCTTATCCGGGCAGACCGCCCTGATTTCGTGGCCCGCAAGTGCTGGAACGTTCACATTACAATCGGCCGCCAGCCTCGATGCCCATACCGCTTGGATAAGCGTCGACAATCCGGCAACAATAACGAATGGCCTGAACACAATCACAGTCAGCCTGACCAATCAGCCGACCTTCTTCCGCCTGTCTAACCGCGTGTTTTAATGATGGTTTCGGCGGCGAGACGCCGCCAAAACCCGCCGGCCAGAGGCCCGCGCTACGTAGCCCAGGCGTTCTCGCCTGCGGGTTCTGGCGGCATCTCGCCGCCGGGCCGCCTAAAGGCGGGACTCCAAACGGAATGGCACTGATAATTGGTACAAGAAGGAAGTTTTTTGCAGGGCGTGTCATTGAGGCTCCGCAGGTGAAGGGAGAGGTTTCAGGCTGCGTTGAGAAGACTCTCGTCTTTGGCTTCTTTGGCAATAGCGATCTGGAGTTTGGCTCGAACAAATTCCGCATGGGAAAAAAGAAGCGGAGTGTTACCAAGAAACAGGCCCGTCCGGGCGTCCACCGCCTCAGGAAAAAGACCGGTGCCAGCCGTGAGGCGCTCTACGGAATCCAGGATCGCCTTTGCTTTTTCAATGCGCCCAGCCTTTGCATAAGCGCATGCCAGCCAGAAAGTGCAGGGAAGAAAGGCGCCCTCCATCTCGCCGAGGGCAACGCTCTTCACTCCCGGCGTCGACATTGGGTCGAACCGGTAAACCAAACCATTGATGGTGAGGTGCTCGGCAATGCGATCGATGGTCGAGAGCACGCGCGGATGGTCGCCGGGCAAAAAGTCCATGACCGAAATCAGCAGTTCCGCAGCGTCAAGATTTTGGGCTCCATAACGCTGGCAAAAAGCACCCACCTGTTCGTTCCATCCTTTTTGCATGATGTCCTCACGGATTCTGGATCGCTCAGCTTGCCAGGCGCTGAGGTCGTAAGCGCTGTGGAGCTTTTCCGCAATCCTGATCGCGCGATCCAATGTGACCCAACAGAGGACCTTGCTATGGACAAAATGCTGCGGTTCGGCGAGCTCCCAAATTCCATTATCCGGTTGAGTCCAATGCTTCACAACGTAATCAGCACAACGGCGGATCAGCCGCCAATATTCCTCGCGCCAGGGGCCGCGTTCGTTCAGGAAAACCCAGCTACAATCGGCCAGAAACGCAAGCGACCCGAACTGCTGTTGTTTGTAGGCATGATTGCCGATCCGCACCGGCTTGGAAGCGCGATATCCGGCAACCTGCTTCAGCTCCCGTTGTTTTGGTCTTTTTTCACCGCGAACCGTGTAGAGCACCTGAAGCGGGTGGCCGAACCGAGACTGCCGCTCAACGATCCATTGCAGGTAACGCTCGGTGTCCTCCCAGGCGCCGAGTTTCGCAAGGATGCCCAGCGCAAGCGACGCATCACGAACCCACGAAAACCTGTAATCAGCGTTCCAATCGCCGCCGAGCCGTTCCGGGACGGACGTCGTTGGAGCCGCGATGACCGCCCCGCCGGGTGAGTGCGTCAGCAGATGGACAATCATCGCCGTGCGTTTCAGGTTGCCAGCGTCGCCGGTTGGAGAATGGAATCTCTCAAGCCAGTCGCGCCAGTATCGCGCGGTTTGGTCCAGCGCGTTCCTGGCGGACTCAATCGACCACCCATGGCCGGTCGCACCAGCGTCCAGGACCGTCCACAGTTCCTGGTCCTTGTGCAGTTCGATTTCACCATGCAGTCGAGATAAATCCGGCTCCAAAGGCACACTGGCCCAGACTCGAATGCTCAACTCCGGAAGTTGAATTGAAAAGCCCGACGAGTGCTGAGAGAACCCGGATTGGGGCGGCTCGAAATTATGAGCCGTCTGCAAATCGAATCTGCAGCGCACGCTTCCTTCAATGCAGCGAAGCGAACGCACGATTGCGCGGACGTGCGCTTGCTCCGGTGCGCGTTTGGTTTCGGGCCATAACATGGCATCGCGCAGAACCAACTCGCCCTGTGGCAAACTCCATCGCGTTTCCAGCACGAACGTTTCAGGAATATATCGCTGTTCGCCCAGGACTCGGTTTGAGGAGCCGAGCCTCCAATACCCGCCTTTGGCCCAATCCAGCAGCGCGCCGAAACCAATCGCCCCGTCATAGTCCGGCAGGCAGAGCCAATCCAAAGTGCCATCGGCGGCGATTAGCGCTGCCGTCCGCCGATCTCCCACCAGCCCATGTTTATTCAAAGGCGCATAGGGAACCACGGGTGCGGGAGCTTTTAGCAAAGGGTCGATTGGAGCATTGAACTGAGCGGACTCCACCCCCTAATTTCGCCCGGGATGGGCGAAAATTCACCCGGGCTATACTCCCCACTTGGCTAAGCGCCTTCTGAACCCGAGGCTTTGCACAGGAGGCTTTTTCCAAGAGGACTATACGCCATGCACCGATCACCAGCGGAAGTAGTCGCGATTACCGGCGCCTCAGCAGGGGTAGGGCGGGCCACAGTCCAGGCTTTCGCGAAACGCGGTGCCCGGATTGGCCTGCTGGCCCGTGGAATCAGGGGCCTCGAAGGCGCCAAAAAGGATGCGAAGGAGCTCGGGGGGCAGGCATTATGCCTGCCGACCGATGTGGCGGATCCGAACCAGGTTGAGGCTGCGGCACAAAAGATCGAGGAGCATTTCGGCCCGATCGATGTGTGGATAAATGCCGCGATGGTTTCCGTCTTTTCACCAGTTAAAGAGATTCCATTCGACGAATTTCGCCGAGTGAGCGAGGTGACCTATTTGGGAACAGTGCATGGAACGATGGTGGCGCTCAAGCGCATGTCGCCTCGGGACAAGGGCACCATCGTTCAGGTTGGCTCAGCGTTGGCCTATCGAAGCATCCCTTTGCAGTCTGCTTACTGCGGGGCCAAAGCCGCCATTCGCGGATTTACCGATTCTTTGCGTTGTGAACTCCTGCTCGAAAAAAGCCGGGTTCACCTGACCATGGTACAATTACCGGCCGTCAACACGCCGCAGTTCTCCTGGGTCAAAACCCGGCTGCCTCATAAGCCGCAACCGGTGCCGCCCATTTATCAACCAGAAATCGCCGCCGAAGCAATCTACTGGGCGGCACATCACCATCGCCGCGAGCTTTTCGTCGGCGCCCCGGCCGTAAAGGCGATCGAAGCAAATAAATTCGTTCCCGGAATGCTCGACCGTTATCTGGGCTCCCACGGATATTCCAGCCAGCAGACCGACGAGCCCCAGGACCCTCAACGGCCGCATAACCTATGGGAAGCACTAGATGGTGAACGAGGAAGGGACTATGGAGCCCATGGCGACTTCGACAGACGCGCCCGAAGTCGCAGCCCGCAAATGTGGGTTATGAAAAACAGGAGATGGCTGGCTGCCCTGGCCGTAAGTCTTGCTGGAATCGGCCTGGGAGTCCGTCTGGCGCGAACCGCTCCTGAAGCGAGTCGAGCTTAACAAACCAAGGCGCATCGGCTTCGGATTGAGTTGGATGGTGAGGCTCGCGTGGGTGGTCGGGGTTACCCGTTGGTGCGCGATATGGTCCAGGTTTGAACCGGGAGCTTTCTGGACGTGTGCAATTAGAGAGTTTTATATGTGCCGCAGGGTGCGCGTGAGTGGGTTCGCAGAAGAGTCGCGCCTTCGGCGCTTCGGTTGGGTTCTGGCGGTGATTCCCAGGCCTGCGGCCTGGGTGGTATGAAGCGCGCCGTTGGCGTGCACAACGCTTCGTTGAAGACAAAGTCATGCTGTGCGCGTGAGACCCAATCATGGACTGCGGGTGCTCAATCTTGGAAGGCTCAATGCGCGATGCCAGCCCAGGGAGTAGAACTGGTTTGAGATTGCTCCGGCTAGAGTGTGCGCCGGAATAGCATCGTGGCGGCTGCCATGGCCAGAATGGTAAAGCCGGCCAGGAACGACATGTCAGGAACGATGGCCAGCAGGCCAGTATTCTTGAGTACTAATTCTTTGAACCCATGGACGGCATACGTGAAGGGATCCACCACGGCGATAGCCTTCATCCAGGGTGGAAAGGCGTTGATGGGATAGACGGCACCACTGGGGAAGAACAGGACGGTATTGAGAACTCCAAAGATGGCACGAGGCACGAGCGGATCGCTGACGCGCACCATGAGCAGAAACATCATGCTGATGAGCGCCAGGGCGGTGAGAACTACCAAGAACATCATGCGCGCCAGCCGCATAATGTTTAACGGGTCGGGAATGCCGGCGATAAGTGATCCGCAAGTGACCAGGACCAACCCGGCCAGAACGGCTTTGGCGGCGCCGGAAAGATTAAAGCCGAGGATCAATTCGAGTTTGTGGATGGGGGTCACGAGGTAGCCTTCATGCAAACCGCGGGCTTTGTCGTCGATAAATATAATTCCGCCACCAATCATGGCCGAGACGAAAATTGCCAGCACAATCGTGCCCGGCAGGAGATACTGGATGTACGGCACATACGGGTAAATCTCGACTACCGAGAGAGTCACCCCCGAGGGCAACCGTGGGGCCACCGGTTTCTGGTTGTAAGGGCCGAGCATTTGGTTGAAGGAGCCTTCCAGGGCGGCCGCCGCGAACTGGTCGGTGTTGTCTTCGATCAGGGCCAACTTCGGGCCGATGCCGGCGAGGACCTTTCGCGAGAACTGAGGCGGTATGTTGAGCACGGCGTTGAGCCTGCCCTGGCGCAGATCGCTCAGCGCCGCGCCCTGATCGGAATAAGCGACAGTTTCGAATGTGCGGGCGTTAGCGGCGACAGCCTGGAACATTTCCTTGAGCTTGATGGCCGGCAACCCATGGTCCTGATCGACGACCCCGACGGTCAGGTGTTTGACCTTGCCGCCGAAGGCGTAGCCGAGGACGACCAACTGCACCAAAGGCATGATCATCGAGACAATAATCAAGGTCGGGCTGCGGCGAAACCGGCGAAGATCCCGCTCGATGATGGCGAGGATACGGTGCATGCCAGTTGTTATTTGCGGTCGTACATAAAGGCGCTGCTGTACGAAGAGGCGCTTTGCAGGGCATCACGCAACTGGTGGCCCGTGTAGTGGACGAACACGTCGTCCAAAGTAGTGCTCTGGACTGAGAGCGAGCTCACCGACACGCCGGCCCGGCGGGCGGCTTCCACCAACTCGACGGTCGTGCGCGGCCCGTTATGGGACGAGATGCGGAAAATATGATCGACCGCCTTGACCTCGGCTACCTCCGGCAGGCCCTTCAGCACTTCCAACCAACCTGACGGCACTTCCGAAAAGCTGACTTCGAGCACATTCTTCCCGGGAATCGAGGCTTTGAGTTTGAGCGGTGAATCCAGGGCCACGAGTTTGCCATGATCCACAATCGCAATCCGGTCGCATAGTTTGTCGGCCTCATCCATGTAATGCGTGGTCATCAGGATGGTCAGGTCACGCTCGCGTTTGAGTCGGGAAAGCATTTCCCAAACAGCCACGCGTGAAACGGGATCCAGGCCGGTAGTGGGCTCATCGAGGAAAAAGATTTTGGGTTCATGGACCAGCCCGCGGGCAATCTCGAGGCGGCGGCGCATGCCTCCGGAGAACATCTTCACGGGCTTATCCGCCCACTGAGAAAGGTCGACAGCCGCCAACAGGTCCTTGATGGTTTGCTTGCGGCGTTCGCGCGGGATCCCATAGAGCTTGGCAAAGATCGTCATGTTCTCTTCCGCGCTGAGGTCCAGGTCCGAGGTCATGGCCTGGGGGATAACGCCAATACATTGGCGAACCTGGTTTGCGGAGGTGACAATGTCGAAGCCGTTGATGCGGGCGGAGCCAGAGGTGGGCGGCACCAAAGTGGTTAACATGCGAATCAAGGTGGACTTGCCGGCCCCATTGGGACCGAGCAAACCGAACACCTCGCCATGCGCGACATTGAAACTCAGGCTGTTTACGGCACAAAAATCGCCGAAGCACTTGGTGAGTTTCTCCACTTCTACGTCGGGCATAGACGGTCATTTGGAAAGCGGCACCACGACGTAGGCAGTCATTCCAAGAGAGAGGGCACGGTCTTGGTTATCGACCCGCAGGCGAACCTCGAAGGTTTTGATATCTCGTTTGGTGCGGTTGACGTCGCGCTGAGTCGCATAATCGGCATCGACCCCTCGGTAGAACACAGTGCCGGTGCGCTGCGCCCCCGACGGCAATCTAACCTGGTACTGCTGCCCCAGCCGGATACGGTCGATATAAGTTTCTTCGAGATCGACGCGAACCCAAAGGTTATCCGGATCAACCAGTGTAACAATGGCCTGGCCGGGAGTGACAACTTCGCCCTGAAGCGCGGCCCGCACATCGACAGTGCCGGAGATCGGCGCCCGGATTTCCGTGTAACCCAGGCGCACCTGGGCCTTTTCTTTTTGGGCATTGGCGGCCGACCATTGATGACGAGTAGCTTCAAGCATAGCGCGGCGCGCTGCCACTTGTTGCGCGGTGGCCTGGGCGAGCGCCACGGCCGATTGGGCTGCCTGAACTTGCTTGCGGACTGAATCGGCATGAGCTTTGGCGGCGTCGAACGCGGTGCGAGCTTGGTCATGGATCTGGGCGGACTCGACGCCATGCTGATACAGGCCCTGGAGCCGCTCGAAAGTCAGGCGCGCATTTTCGAGATCCGCGTCGGCCTGAGCAACTTGAGCCTGAGTCGCGGCGAGATTTGCTTCCGCCTGTGCGGTTTGGTTGGTGGTGAGGGCTTCCTGATAGCGCAGGTCAGCTTCGGCTTGGGAGACCTGGGCGGCCGACTGCTGCTCGGCATTGGCGTAAAAGGACATATCCGCTTTCCATTCCTGTGGTTGGATCATGGCAAGTAGTTGGCCCTTGTGCACCGAGTCTCCCTGCTGAACAGCCAGGTGCTCTAATCGGCCTTGCACCTCTGAGCTCACGACCACCGAGTCGCTGGTTACGACTCCGGTCAAGCGTAGGACCTTTGGCCGGTTGACGCTGACAAAATAAACAATGGCGGCACAGGCCAGCACAAGCAGCGGCAGCAAGATGCGCAAACGGCGCTTCATTTCAAGGGTTCCAATCCGGGGCAGGCGGCAGCACTCATCTCAGGGTCGACCTGCCAGATCATCGACGCGTTTGAGCCGAGAGCAGCCGCTTTGTTCCTGTTCATTGCAGAGGCTGGGCGGCCTCGGCGATCATGGCTTCAAAGACGCCCAGGCTGCGCTCGCCGATAAAGCGACGCCGCACGCGCCCGGCGCCATCGATAATCACAGTGGTGGGGAGTTCTCCCCCATTAAAACGGCCGCCGACCGCGCCGGTTGGATCCAGCAGCACGGTGTAATTAATGCCCTGCGCCGCGATGGCGCGGCGCACCTTCTGTTGAATCTGCTGAAGCGATTTGCCGACGCTGTGCTCCTCCGCCTCGCGGACTGGGTTGTGATAACTCGCAGCGGGCAACCCATCCAGCGCTACGCCAATTACCCCGATTTTATCACCGAGTTTTCCATGTAAGGCGGCCAGGTCCGGAATCTCTTCCAAGCACGCGGTGCACCAGGTCGCCCAAAAATTGAGGACGATTACACGCCCGCGAAAGCTCGCCAGCCGGACGCGGTCTCCTGAAGGAGTCGGCAACGAAAAATCGCGCACTACTTCGGGAACCGATCGTGGAATGCTTGGGAGGGTCGATTCGTGCGTGGCGAACTCCGTCGCGTGCTGCGCCCACCACTGTTTGCGGCGCGTCACACCAGCTTTGATTTTCTGTTCGTCTGCCTGCGCGGAAGAGCCGTCAGCCAGCGCGCCGTCCCGATGTATAGCCAGGCGGACACGGACGCCAAAATCCTGCCCGGTCCAGCGCATCAAAGCGGCTTCGGCGCGCGTGACGATCTGGAGATCGGGGTCATCCAACAACGGCATTAAGGCGGGAACGCCCCGCTCCGCACTTGCTCTTTGCAGGTATTGCAAGCCGAGTTGGCGGATCATCGGATCGAGGTCCTTGAGTTGCGCCTGCGCCAGGTCGAATAAACGCGGATCGTGGCGCGACTCCAATGCGGCGAACGCCAACTCGCGCACGGACATATCCGGGTCAAGCGTGCCGGCGATCACCAATGGCTCCGCCTGGGCAAACCAGGCCGGGTTGTCGCCTGCGCTTGCTTTCAGGTATGAAGCGACCAGTTGCCGATGAGGAATCCGACCCGTGTCCCAGCAGCGTTTCAGCAACTCCGCAGGGTTGGACGACTGCCCCATTAGCCCGAGGAACGTCTCTTCTGTTGGGCTGTCGGCGCGCAGAAAAAACATCGTGACGAGAGCGCGGTTGATTTGCGAATGGAAGCCAGCCCATGCCGCCAGGAGCGCGGCCAGGATGCCGATCAGCAATAAGCGGCTGTTGCCGAGGCCGGACCATCGATTTTTGGTGCGCTCTGCCATGGAAGTTGGCTGGACAATTGTTGCCCGGCTGCCCTCGGAATGCAACTCAGCGCCTGCAGTGGGTGCGATTAAAAGTGTCGGTCGTGGCTGGAAGCCGAAAAAACGGCAGCCCTCTAAGCCCTCCTGCTTTCTGCCGGTCAACAGAGATTGGAGGCCGGTCAGCGCGATCTGGGGAACAACGAGAGGTTATCCCCTGAAGTACAGGTAGGCGCCCAGGATGAAGGCCAGCACGACCAGCGAGGCGAGCACTTCGGTGGCGCCCCAACTGGCCCGAGTCTTGGCTTTGTCCTCAGCCGTGACGGTGTCAAACGTCAGGCTTTTAATCTGCGCCGCGTTTGGTTCCGGCGTGAGATAGCTCACCCCGACCATGACCACGGCCGAAACCAAGGTGATGAGAATGCTGAAGTACTGGAAGTTGATGTTATTGACTATCCAAAGAAATGACCCCTCGGGGTAGTGATAACCCTGGAGCAGTGTCACCGGGGTATCGACCACCATCCGGAATAGGCCAACCATAAACCCGACAATCATGGCCCAAAGACAGCCTTGGGCGTTAAGCCGTTTCCAGAAAACTCCGAAGAAGAACACCACGAAAATGGGCGGCGCCAAGTATCCCTGCACCGCCTGGAGGTACTCGTACAGGCCTTTGGCGTGTCGGACCACGGGGATCCACGCCATAGCGATAACAACCATTGTGGTGGTCGCAATCCGCCCCATCCGCACAATCTCGTGCTGCGAAGCGGCGGGACGCAGCTTGTTGTAGATGTCGACGGTGAATAGGGTCGAGCAAGCGTTAAAAACACCGGCCAAAGATCCCATGAGGGCGGAGAGCAGACCGGCAACGACAATGCCTCTCAGCCCGGCCGGCAGGAGGTGCTGGACCATGAGCGGAAACGCGACCTGATACGGATTCTCACGAGCGTTGGGCCCAAAAAATTCCTCGTTTAGACCTGGATTGGTATGGCTCTTGGCCAGGGCAAAACAAATCAGACCGGGGATGATAAACAGGTAAACGGGAAAGAGCTTCAAAAAGGCGGCAAAGATGCTGCCTTGGCGCGCCACTTTCTCGTTGGGAGCTCCGAGCGCGCGCTGGACGATGTATTGGTCCGTGCACCAGTACCATAACCCGATCACCGGCGCGCAGATTGCCATGCCCAGCCACGGGAAATTCGAATTGAAATACCAGGCAATTCGGTGGGGCTCTTTGACGGGCGCCCAGGTGCTGGCCATGCCAGGCGGCGTCAACGGCTTCCACAGGTTAAACATGTCCGAGCCGCAGATTTCGCGCAGCTTGGCCCATCCGCCCAATTCACGAAGACCATAGAAAGTGAGCAAAGCGGATCCGCCAATGAGAACGCACACCTGGACGGCGTCGTTGTAAGCTACCGCCCGCATGCCGCCCAAAGCGGTGTACAGACCGGTCAGCGCGATGACCAGGATCGAGCCGACCCAAAAGCTGTCCAAAGGTCCGATCTGCAATTCCGGCAACAACGTGCTGAACACGAGCCCACCGGCAAAAATGCCTACCGCAATTTTGGAAATGATGAACGTGATCAACGAGACGATTGACAACACGTACCGGGACTGGGTGGAAAAGCGGCGTTCGAGAAACTCGGGCATAGTGAACACCAACGAACGCGCATAGAACGGTACGAACACCCAGGCCAGAACCAACAAACACCAGGCATGTAGCTCGTAATGAGCCATGGCGACACCGTCCTTGGCCCCTGAGCCAGCAAGGCCGACAATATGTTCCGAACCAATGTTCGAAGCAAAGATGGATGCCCCGATGATGTACCAACTGAGATTGCGCCCGGCCAGGAAGTAATCCGTGGCGGTGTCCTTACGCCGCTTAACGACCCACCAGGCAACGCAAAAGAGGATCCCGAAGTAGAAGGCGATAGCCAGCCAATCCAGGCTCGTCATAGTCGACTTGGGGCCGGCCGCAGCGAACAAGGTCGTATAGGGATTCATATCGGTGGTGGGTGGTGGTGGTCAGTGTGGTTGGGTTCTCTAAGAAGACTCAAGCCGAAATTGGGACTGATGCGCTGGGGAACAGAGCGGCGGCTTTGCGCCAACCGCGCTCACCATTCGGCATCCTCGAACGCAAAGCCGATTCCATGCGACCCTGGGGGTTGGAACGGAGGGTTGAATTAAGAGCCGGTGGAGAACTTGAAAACGATGGTGTTGTGGTACGTCTGGCCCGGCTTGAGAACGACAGAAGGGAATTCCGGTTTGTTGGGCGAATCCGGGTAATGTTGCGGTTCCATGCAAAACCCGGAACGAAACCCGTATACCCGCCCGCCTTTGCCTTTAAGGGTGCCATCGAGGAAATTTCCCGAATAGAACTGCAGGCTCGGCTCGGTCGAGAACACCTCCAGCACGCGGCCGGTGCTGGGTTCAGTCACGCGCGCCATCAACCCGTACTGGCCCATCGGTTTGTTAATGATCCAGTTGTGGTCGTAGCCTTTGCCGAACTTAAGCTGCTCATCGTCCTGGTTGATCCGGGCCCCGATCGGCGTGGGGGTGCGGAAGTCGAAGGGCGTTCCTTCCACGGGCCGTAATTCGCCCGTTGGGATAAGAGTGCTATCTACCGGCGTGAATTTATCGGCTGGAATCATGACCACGTGATTCAGAATCGAATCCTTGCCCGCGAGGTTGAAATAGGAATGCTGCGTCAGGTTGACCACGGTGTCCTGGTCGGTCGTGGCGGTATACTCGATTTTTAATGCGTTTTCATCGGTCAGCGTATACACCACCGTCACCGAGAGATTGCCGGGGTAACCTTCCTCGCCATCTTTGCTCAAATAAGTAAGTTTGAGCGCTGCTCCTTCAGGTCCGGTCAGGAGGGTGGGTTCCCAAACGACTTTGTCAAAGCCCTTGGTCCCGCCGTGCAGGGCGTTCGGATAGTTATTCGTGGCCAGCGTGTATTGCTTGCCGTCCAAGGTGAATTTCCCACGAGCAATCCGGTTCCCGTATCGGCCAATGAGCGCGCCGAAGTACGGGCTGCCCTTGATATAATCGGCCAGGTTATCGAACCCGAGCACGACATCGCCCAGATGGCCGTCGCGATCCGGGACCTTCAACGAAGTAACCAATCCGCCATAGTTTGAAATGAGCGCTTCGGCGCCTTTGGTGTTGCGCAGTGTAAACAAGAACACCTCCTTGCCGTCGGACGTCTGGCCAAAGGGCTTGCGCGAGATCTGCATGGCGGCAGGAGTTTTTGAAGCGCACCCGGCCAGGCCGGCGGACAAAAGCGAAAGGCAGATCAGCCAGGTCCATCTCAGGTGCTGCTGTTGTGAACGGCAGTTCGATGGCTGCGGGTTCAGTGACGTAGAGCAACAATTTGACATAGGGTTTTGGTTTGGTGCTGGGTTTTACTTGTGGTTGGAACTTTGGGCCCGTTTCGCGGCCGGCGGCTGCCCATAGTAGGCGCCCGGGCCGTGCTTGCGAAAGAAATGTTTGTTGAGCAGGGCCGGCTGCATTGCTCGGGAGGAAGCCTGAAATCTAAGGGTCTCACCGGCCAACCGGACGACGTGCTCCAGGACGACTGCGTTGTGCACTGCCTGGGCGACGGATTCACCCCAGGTAAACGGACCGTGGCTGGCAATCAGCACTGCCGGACAGGATAACGGGTCGCGGCGAGCGAAGGTTTCCACGATCACTTTTCCGGTATTGGTTTCGTAATCGGACTCGATCTCCGGTGGCCTTAGAAATCGCGTACAAGGAACGGGACCGTGGAAGTAATCGGCATGGGTTGTGCCCAGAGCAGGGACGGGGCGGCAGGTTTGAGCCCAGGCGGTCGCGCACAGACTGTGTGTGTGCACAATACCGCCGATTCCTTGGAACGCCCGGTACAACACCAAGTGGGTATCTGTATCGGAACTCGGTTTCAGTTTGCCTTCCACGATGCGTCCGGAATCGAGCTCGACTACTACCATGTGCCTTGGCTGCATGACGTCATAGGGAACGCCGGACGGTTTGATCACCACCAGGCGCTGGCTCCGCTCGATCCCACTGGCATTACCCCAGGTCTCAATGACCAGGCCTTTCCGGACCAGCTCGAGGTTTGCCTCGCAAACCTGTTGTTTGAGCGCGCCGAGCATCTTAGGTTCTGGCCTCGTTGCGGATTTGGATTAGCTCCTTCATGACCGGGTAAAGGGACCCATTCGGCTGCTGCGTGCCAAAGGAGTCATGCAGCTTGCGGTACAGGCCATAGAGCTTTTGATAAACGGCGTGAGCCTGTGGGGAGGGTTGAAATACTTTGGGCCTCAGGCCGGTCATCGCCGCCTGTGCTTCGGCGTAATTGTCAAACCCGCCCGCCTTCTTTCCTGCCGCCACCGCCCCGGCAATGGCCGCGCCGAGCGCACAGGTCTGGCCCGAGCGCGAGATTTTGATCGGCCGGCCGGTGACATCGGCATAAATCTGCATCACCAAGGGGTTCTTCTCCGCAATCCCGCCGCAGTTAACAATCTGTTCGACCTTGACGCCGTATTCTTCGAATCGATTGATAATGGTGAGCGCGCCGAAAGCCGTGGCTTCCACCAGCGCTCGGTAGATTTCAGCGGGAGTCGTGTAAAGCGTTTGTCCCAGCAACAGACCGGTCAAGCGTTGGTCCACCAGGATCGTGCGGTTGCCGTTGTTCCAATCCAGCGCGAGCAGCCCCGATTCGCCCGCCGCCAGGCGAGCCGCTTCAGAGCTGAGCGCTTCATGGGTGCCTTTCTTTCCGCGCGGCTGCAGGTAATTGACGAACCAGTTGAAAATATCGCCGACGGCCGACTGACCCGCCTCCAGCCCGTAATATCCGGGCAGGATGCTGCCCGGCACAATCCCGCATAGACCCGGGACGTCGGGCAGTTTCTCGCCGAGCGGAGCGACCATCATGTCGCAAGTACTGGTCCCGATGATCTTAACCAGGGTGCCGGGTTTGATCCCTGAACCAACTCCGCCCAGATGCGCGTCAAAAGCGCCCACAGCAACTGGTGTCCTTTCCGGCAGACCCGTGCGGCGCGCCCAATCGGCGGTTAAGCCCCCAACGGCTCGGTCAATCGAATAAGCCTTGGGACGCAAGCGCGCCCGCAACTCGCCCATTTTGGGATGCAGCGCGGAAAGAAATTCAGCATCGGGATAACCGCCCCACTCGTCGTTGTACATCGCTTTGTGCCCCGCCGCGCAAATGCCAACGCTAAGTTTATCCGGCGATTCTGTGCCGGTGAGCATGGCGGGCACCCAATCGGCGCACTCGACCCACAAATACGCCGCATCAAAAACCTCCGGGCTGGTCCGCAGACAGTGCAGGATCTTGCTGAAAAACCACTCGCTCGAATAAGTGCCGCCGCACTTGGCCAGGTACTGCGGACGCATTTCGCGAGCGCGCTCGGTGATTTCCGCCGCCTCGCCGACGCCGGTGTGATCCTTCCACAACCAGGCCATCGCCGCCGGGTTCCTGGCAAATCGTTTGTTCAAGCCAAGCGGCCGCCCCTTTTCATCGACCGGAATCGGAGTGCTGCCCGTGGTGTCGACGCCGACGCCAATGATGTGTCCCGGGTTAAACCCTTTGACGGTTTTCTTCGCCAGCGCCAAAGCTCGTTTGATCGAAAGCTCGGCGCCGGTGACATAATCGGCCGGATGCTGTCGCGCCAGGTTGGGGTCCCGAGAGAGAATCACGCCGTCGGTGCCTTGTGAATAATTCCAGACCGCGGCGGCCACTTCCCGGCCACTGGCCGTATTGACGATGACCGTGCGGACGGAATTTGTCCCGTAATCCAGTCCAATGGTGTACTTGGCGCTCATGGCGCGAGATGATTCAGGAATTCAGTTGATGATGGTAGATGTTCCAACCTAAATAAGTGGTAAGGGCGTCGTGGATCGCCGCCGCCACCGGCACCTTGGTCGCTGCAACATGGTGCTCGTATCCGCTGCGGCAAATGAACTGGAGCAACTTCTGGAAAGCGGGCACCTCGATGACTCCGTACCCGCCGAACGTGTCGAGTGTATCGGGAGTAAAGCGGCCTTCACCAAGGTAGCCACCGACCCGGCCGCCAAAATCATCCGTGGAAATCCGGCAGTATGTGAACGGTCCGGGACTGATTCGGCCGACGATTGTGCCGTAAGTGTTTTCCTTGCCAACCGTGCCGGCGATGATCTCCTGATAATCCATCTTTTGCTCGACAAAGAACGCCTTGGGCAAGTTTGAGCAATGAAACACGACGCCTTTGTTGGGGTCGCCGTTGAAATTATTGTTCCAATCGAGCAGGGCGGCGGGTTGCCCCGAGGCGGCCTGGAGGATGTACATCCCGACGAGGCCCGCCACGTCGGTTTCGCAGGCGCTGGGCATCAGGTTATTGGACATCATGCTCATCAGCGTGCAGGGCACCACTCCATAAAATTCTTCCAGCGCGGTCCAGCATTGAATGGCCGTAGCCGACAGCTGTTTGTCTCGCACCCAACGGTCGATTGCCACTCCCAGTTTGGCCATGCGCATCAGGCTTTCTTTGGGGATCCCGCTCACGTTTGTGTAGCCCTTGATCGCGCCGAGCTTTTCCTGGAGCTCTTTATCCTCGTCCTTCATGGCCCGCGCCCACCCAAGGGCTTCGGTCAGGTCGAGCGTCTCGATCGAGATGCCGCTGGCTTCGAGCAGTTTTTCACTGTACCGCACCGTATTGAAGGCGGCCGGCCGCGCGCCCAGGGCGCCAATCCGCGCGTTTTTGAGCTTCCGAACCACATTGCACGTCCCGACGAAGCTCCGCAGATCCGCCCGAAACTCGGGACTGCCAGGGTCCATCGTGTGCCGGCTGGTTAATGAGTAACGAATGCCGTATTGTTTGAGATTGTTGCACACGGACATCTTGCCGCAAAAACTATCGCGCCGATCACGGATGGTCATTTTTTTGCCATCGTCGTTAAAAGCGTGAATCAAAACGGGCACGTCCAGGCCGGCCCAGCGCAGGCTATTGGCAATGGCGCGCTCGTCACCAAAGTTAGGCAGAGTCACGAGCACTCCCGCGATCTCATCCCGATGCGCTTTGAACAAGTCGGCGCATTTCTGCGCGTCCACGAGCGACTCGACTGCCCCGAACTTCGTCGCTTCGATCGGCAAGGTAATCGGCTTAAGGCCTTCCTCCTCGAAGACGCGCAGGATCTCGCGTCGGCCGGATTCGCAAAGATGCGCGGGAAAGAACCCGCGATTACCGATGATGATTCCTAGAGTTGTCACAATTTCGTATGGTGGTAGTTAAGGTTTCTTCCGCCGCGGAGTGGAGCGGATATTGGCAGCTAAAAGGCTTTATTTAGGCTTTATTTTCATGCGGTCGTTTGAGCATAACGCGCCGCAGAGATCGCACCGGCTTCTTCGTCGGTTGGCAAAACCAACCGGTCCAGCCCGGCGGCCACCAGGCCGGCCGCGCGATGATGCTGTGCGGTTTGACAGAGGACCTCTCCAAACCGGCCCCAAATCGCTCCTTTCCTTACCGCATCAGTAAAGTGCGAGATACACGCGGGGATCTCAGCCAGCCGCCCGGTAATCACCAACCGCCGCACGCCGAGCACATTGATGGCACCGGCGACGATCCGGGCGGTGTCTTCGAGCGTGTCCTCGAGCCACGGCTCCAGCCCGGCTTCATTGACGTGCAACCGAAACGCCGGCCACGACGCGCGCGCCCCTGTCCGACCTCGACCGTTGGCGGCTGCGAAGCTCTCAAGAAGGCCCCCTTCCGATACCAGCGTTTCCACACAACCTACAGCCCCGCACCCGCAACGACGCTGGTTGCCCGCCACGGGTGTATGGCCCAATTCCCCGCTAAGCGGAATCCGGGGAGAAAACAGCTCGCTCTCCATTACGACCGCGCCTCCGACGCCCTGGCCAAAATCGAGCAGGAGGAAATCCTCACCGTCAGGCTCGGCGGTCAAATGGCCCAAAGCCAGCGCGCGGATCTCTTGCACCAGCAACACCGGTAATCCCCATGCGGCATGCAACAGCTGCGGCAGGTTGATTCGCTCCAGCCAATGCAGGTTGGGCGAGAAAAGCACCTTGCCGGCCTGTTCATCAACAATTCCCGGCACGCTCACCAGCACACCCCAGAGCTGGTCAGGTCTCCAGTCCTGCGCCACACTTTTCAGCATGTCCAGCCAGGCGTCCGGTGATTTTGGGGTCGGAAAACACGAACCCCAGCGGTCCTCGAGTTCCACTGCTACCGGCAGGGCCGAAAGGCACGTTTCAGATACTCCCAGCTCGATCGCCAAAAAGCGGGGCCGCCGCGCGTTCAGACGCAGAAGTTGTCCCGGCCGGCCCAGCCTGGTTCCCCCGTCGGGGCCGCCAGCGCTGTCGGCCGCCGAACCCGCCTCTTGCAGGATCCCCAACCGCAACAGCTCGGTGGTGATCTTGCCCGCCGTGGGTTGGCTGATGCCAGCCGCTTTTGCCAGGTCCGCCCGCGATGCCATGCCGAGGCGCAACAACAGCGAAATGACCGTGCGCTGATTGGTGCGGCGCAGGCTGGAAGGCAACGCGGCTGTCTTGACTCCGAGCATTAGGGTTCAGTTGGTTTAACTGCGCCCAGCGTACAATATGAAACTTTGTTAAGGAAAGAACTTTTTCAGGATCTCTTGGCCCGCGGCCGGTCTCTTGCAACATCATGATCCCCACCGAAAAGCCGATGGAACGCCGTCCCAATCACCGCTGAATGGCCGCTATCTCGAGCGAGGGCCGTTCAGCAGCAGCACCAACCACACGGAAATGAAAAGCAGCGGCAGCAGCAGCGGCGCCGACAATCCCAGCAACCGGGTGCTTGCGGCCGTTTGGATGGGCGGCAGCTCCGGCGAGATCGCTTTGGCCTGGTATAAACGGCGAATCTGTCGCATGGCGCGCAGTGCTGCTAGAATGCTGATGTCAATCAGGACCGCCACGCAGATGGCCACTGTCGGAATCAAGCGAAACAATAAGGTGGCTTGCTCAAGATATCGGCCGCTGATTTTGGGATCGAGGCTCGTCAGCCCGTTGGTGGTGATCGCATAGGCAGTAAATAAAAACGACTGGGATGCCACCAACCACGAAAGCCGCTGCACGATCAGGTTATCTTCGTGCTCGAGTCGCTCACGGAATAATTTGTAGGAGTCGAGCGCGGAAACCTTCTCGGAAACATGTTGCGGAGAGTTCATCGGTACGGCGATCGAGCCGCGGCGCCGTTGGGTTATTTAAAGGTCCAGCGGCTCCCGTCAATGCCCAACTGATCAAACAGGAACGACAGAATGTCGGCCTGTTCGGCGATCCGCACCTTCAGTGCCGTGCCGATGCCGTGCCCGGCGCTGGCGGTGCTCCGGAAAAGGATCGGCCGATCCGACGCCGTTGCCGCCTGCAGACGCGCCGTCATTTTGCGCGATTGCGCCGGGTTGACCCGGCCATCATTGTCCCCCGTGGCAAACAATACTGCCGGATATTTCACGCCATTCCGCACCCGATGATACGGCGAGTACGCGTAAAGGGCGCGGAACTGGTCGGGATTTTTAACGGTACCGAACTCCGTGACGTTGAATTGGCCGTTGGGATCCAACTCGATTCGTAACATGTCGTAGATTCCAACCCGGCTAACGACCGCCCGCGCCAAATCGGGCCGCTGGGTCAAGAACGCGCCCATCAGCAGGCCGCCGTTGCTGGCGCCTTCCACGGCCAGCTTGGCGGGATTGGTATACTTGTGCTGGATCAAGTACTCCGCCGCGGCAATAAAATCGTCGAAGACGTGCTGTTTGTAGATTAGGTTGCCTGCTTTGTGCCAGGCTTCACCGAATTCGCTTCCACCCCGTAGATTCGCGATCACATACACGCCTCCGGCGTCAAACCAGATCCGGCGCGTCGAATCAAACGCCGGCGTCATACTCACGCCGTAGCCGCCGTATCCATACAGGATCGTCGGATTTTTACCATTCAACTCCAGGCCCTTCTTGCGCAAAATATTCAGGGGGACTTTCGTCCCGTCTTTGGACGTCGCGAACTCTCGTACCACCTCCATGTCCTCAAATGATACCGGGGAAGTCATGTACAGGGCGGTGCGTTTGGGCCCCGCCTTGTCTGCCGGATCGAACGTGAACCAGGCGAATGGCGCCAGGTAGCTGACATTCCCAAATAGCAGGTTATCCCCATGCCACGATTCGAGTCCTGACACCGCCGAAATCGGCAAAACGGGGATCTCGGTTGGGCTGGCGTTCCGCCCGCTGAAGTAAGCCAGCGCGGACGGCCCGCCAACCAGATCATTGACATAGAGCTCATGGTCGGAGGGCGCCAATTCCTGAACCACACCGGCGTCTTCCGGAACTACCAGATTGGCGCTGGCCAGAAGCGTCGCTGGTGCGGTCGCGCCCTCGCCCAGCGAGTTCAGCGGCAATCGCAGTACTTTGCCCTTTGGCGCGCCGTGATGGGAAAGCAGATACAGAGCCCCGTCGCGCCCGATCTTGACTGCCTTGATTCCGTCTTCAAAGCGCGTGATTTGCGTCCACTTGCCGGTGCCATCGCGCACATAATGCGCGAAATCGCCGCCGTCCCCATTCGCCACCGACGCCAGCAGCCATTGGCCGTCTTCGCTGGTGTCCAATTCGATTTCGGCAATGCGCGGAAAATCCTTTCCGATTTCCAACTTGTCGTCGGAAACAGGCGTGCCGAGCCGATGAAACCACGCTTGCTGATAAAAATTCAGATCTTGTTCCGGCCGCTCACCCTCGTGCGGATAACGCGTGTAGTAAACTCCCGTGCCGTCCGCGTTCCACGCCGCGCTGCCGCCGCCCGTTGGGTATTGCACCCGCGGGATTTCGTCTTCCAGCTCTTTGCCGGTGTCCACCTCGAAAAAGCGCAAAGTCCCTTGCTCGCTCCCTCCTTCCGAGAGAGAGACCGCCACCAACCTGCCGTCGAGCGAGGGAACATACCAATCAATGGCTGTCGTGCCGTTTGTGTTCAGCGTATTGGGATCCACCACCGGACGGGAAAGCGCCGGTGGCTCTAGCGAGGAGAGCCGGACCAGAACCGGCTGCTGCGCGGGCGGTTTAAAACGCAGGGCAAAAGTCCGGCCGCGTTTCCAGCTAAGCCCAAAATACCGGGCCGATTCCTCCCCGCGAATTTGAGCCAGTTGCTCCGCTATTCCGTCGTGGTACGGCAATTGACTGAAGTAAGCTCGCGTCCGGTCGTTTTGGGCTTTGATCCATTCGCGTACCGGCGGCGCCGAGAAGTCCTCCAGCCATTGGTAATTATCAACGACCGCAACGCCGTGATAGGTATTTGTCACCGGCTCCATGGCACTGGGAACCGCGGGCAGCATCGCGGCCCGGGCAAAACCAATGGACAAACCGTAGCCGAGGAGGATTTCCCAAAAGCGGCGCTGGTTTCCGGTCGTTGCACTCATAATTGAAAAGTAGGTAGCCCGACTCCGCTTGGCAAGGCCCACCCAAAGGTCCAGGGAAGAACTTGTACGACACCACAGATTCCTGAGGACAGCCGAGGGGACCTGGAGTTCCGGTCGAAAGCCAGTGGTGTCATCAGCGCAGCATCTCACCTATACACCTACTTACGGAATGAGGGCCCATTGAGGTGTGCCCGGTCCCGTCATTGTGCGTAATTCACTCACCTAGCCCCGCTGCGCTCACGCCCCCGAAACCAACTCGTGCTGGGACCGCCAATAAGGTTTGCGATTGTAATGGGCAAACAGCTTTTGTTCGTACTCGCGCGTGATGTCCATCCGCGGGTCGTACTCCGGCGCATGGCGGATCGTCTCGCGGTCCAGGTCCACGTAGACTCTCGATTCTGACCAACTCACCCAAGCCGTCCATTGCGGAGCCAGGAGGAAGTGTTTCCCGGGCAACCACGCGCGTGTATCGCAGACCAGGTACCGGATGGCCCAGTTCGCGTCATCCAAAATAAAATATTCCACGTGCCCAAAGAGTTGATCCAGTGCCTGAATCTGGTAACCCGAAAATCCACTGACATCCTGAACGCTTCGGAGGTGACAATCCTCGCCTTGCTCGATCCCTTTGCGGCGCGGGTAACTTTGCAGGTTCGCGGGCAGATACGCCCAGGGCGCCTCCACCGGTCCCCACAACAAAGGTCCCGGCCAGTAATCCGGCCACCCGTAATACTGCATGTATTCGAGCTCATACTGGCGCGACACCGGTCGATGCTCTTCAATCGGCGGACTGTTCTCAATCTGCTTGCGAGTCAGCCTTATCCCCACGCTCGAGTGCGGCTCGGTTTCGATCTGTGACACCGCGAAAGGCGAAAGCAATACTTGCCGGTTCGGCAGCCACGTGCCCGTATCGGCAACCAGGTAACGAACGGTCCAACTCCGTTCATCAAAATACAAATCTTTCAAATGCCCAATCTCGCCGTCCGTGGCCGCCAATCTCGCTCCCTTAAGGTCTCGCGTCTTGCGTAGCATAAACTCTTACCTCCGCTCCTAACCTAAGCTCGGATACTTAACCAGGCAAGCGCCCGTCACGGGTGTGACTAAACCTGTCGGTCATTCCGTGTTGATCGGCAGAAAAGAAGGAGGGCTCCGCAGTTCAATGCGGCTGCGCGGGCGGCTTGGGCTGGCGAAGCCAAAGCTTGCGCCCCGCCACATCAATCAGCGCGCCGTGTTGGACGAGAAATTCCTGGGATAAAAAGCCTTTGATGTTTTCTCGTCGTGTTCCCGACGCGGCGAATCCCCACTCTTTCAATTCGGTTTGGAGTCCCGCCTTTAGGCTGCCTTTAGGCGGCCCGGCGCCGAAACCGCCTAAAGGCGGGACTCCAAGCCCAGGCGCTCACCGCAAGGCAGGTTTTTTAAAGCACGCTCCCAAGCGGGTTAAACAAGACGCGGCCGTCAGTTGGCTGTGGGATCTTTCTGCAGTCAGAATGGCCGCACGCCGGACAAGCCCGATAAGGTTTGCCTTTTCCCGGCGTCTCGGCCGGTCTATGCTGATTTATGGCGCTGGTTCGTATTCTAGTGGATGGCTACAGCCTTCTGCATCGCTGGCCTGAATTGGCCCGGGGCGCACCGCGCTTTTCTGCGGCCGCCCGGGACGAACTTGTCCGCCGCCTGACCCAGTACCAAGATGCAATTTCAACCCCAATTACCATCTTTTTCGATGGTGCCATGCCCAAGGGCAAGCGCCGGGGTCCAGAGGGAGACCCTGGAATTGAAGTGCTGTTCTCCCATTCAGGCCAGACAGCGGACGACCTGATCGAGCGCGCGGCGTACCGGTTTGCTCCTTATGGAGAGGTCTTGGCGGTAACTGACGATGGGGCCGAGCGCGAAACAGTTCTCAGCTTGGGCGGCCTGGCCTCCAGTTGCATCAATTTCATACGCGAGGTCGAAAATACCTTGGCTGCACTGGCGGACGACATTAAAGATCATAACCGGCGAGAGCAGCATCGGTTTCGCAACCGGCGCTGAGAATTGCGTGAACAGTCCATCGTTACCGAGCACCCTTCTGAATTTGGCCCGCGCGGCGGGATGTGTTTGCCTGGCGGCGCTCCCCTTACTCGCAGCGGGCCAAACGAACAGCCCGGCCCTCATCTACCCTAAGAACCGTTACCTGCTGGTGGTCGAGACCTCCCGGGCCATGCAGCGGCGCGCCGACGTGATGGCTCTGGCTGTGCGGGAGTTGCTCAATTCGGCCGTGGCTGGACAGGCCCGGCGCGGCGATACTCTCGGCGTATGGACTTTTGACGAGGATCTTCATACGGGTCTGCTGCCTCTTCAACAATGGTCGCCCGATTCGCAAGCGGCCATTACCGACCGCATTGTCGGGTTTCTGAAGGCTCAGAAATTTGAGAAACACGCGCGGTTCGACAAGGTTGTCCCCGCGGTCGAGGGTTTAGCCCGGAACTCGCAGTTCATCACTGTGCTGTTGGTGTGTTCGGGCGAGGCGGATATCCATGGCACGCGTTTTGACCAGCGCATCAACGAATTCTTCCGGACCTGGCGCTTGCAACCTCAGGACGCCGGCACTCCTTTTATCATCGCTTTGCGAGCCCAATC
Organism: Verrucomicrobiia bacterium; assembly: GCA_035651635.1. Classification (GTDB taxonomy): domain Bacteria; phylum Verrucomicrobiota; class Verrucomicrobiia; order Limisphaerales; family UBA8199; genus JANXQE01. The sequence goes on from DASRFK010000106.1 coordinate 25,359, forward strand.
CGGAACGTTCGTGGAATGCGCCATGAACCCTTCGCCCTGGCCGGCCGAATTGCCTGCCCTGCCAAAAGAGTTGCTCACGCCAGTCCCTTCTGCTCAGCCGATGATCGCGCCGTCGCAAAAGCCGGTCACTTCGAGTGTACCGCCTTTAATCATTTCGGGCAAAAAACGCGCGCCCGCGCCCGCGCCAGCCGATCCAGGTGCGCCAAAACCCCAAGTGACCGCTACTCTTTCGCCGACGAACCCGCTCCCAAGTACTCAGACTCTGCCTCCGGCTCAACCTGCCCCGATCCTCCCTGCTAACACAGCGCCGGCTGAGCCCGCGTCAGCAAGCCCCGCAGTAACCGCCAGCACTACACCTAATACTCGCGGGCCTTTGCCCGATTCATCTCCTGGCCAGCGCGGTTCCAGCCAGGTTCAGGCCCCCTCAGTCGCTGATTCACGCCCGACGACCTCCGCGCCGCCGGGTTTGGTCACTCTTTCCCCCGCGGCCCAGCAACCGTCGGAAGCCTCGGAGCACAAAGATACACCGGCGCTTGTCACGCCAGCCGTCTCCAACCGCGAACCGGTGCAAGTAGCCACGTCGGTTCCAGTCAACAAATCCCTATACCGGGCGACCCTGATCTTCATGGGTCTGGTTTCGCTGCTTGCGATTGGAACTGCGATTTGGTTTTGGCGGCTGCGCACACGTCGGACGCATGAAACAAGCTTGATTACTGAGTCATTCGATCGCCGCGAACCGTAAGAACGGCGCAGACTTCAGATCCTGCTTCCCGGCTTGGGCACCTTCATCTGTCGATAAACGAACAGGTAATACATTGCGCCCAGCACCAGCATGGCGCCGCCCAGCCACATTGAAATGCGGTGCGCCTGACCCTTCATTAGTTCCTGGTCCTGTCCCATCTTGATTCCCACGTAGCACAACACTCCGCACCAGGCCGCCGAGCCGAGGATGGTATAGAGCGAGTAAAGTCGATAATCGAGGCGCACTATGCCGGCGGGGATGCCGATCAAGTGGCGAACTACCGGCAATAATCGCGAGATAAACACTCCCATCGAGCCGTAGTGCGCTGCCCAGCGTTCCGCACCTTCTATTTTTTGCCGGGAAATTAGAACGTACCGGCCGTAGCGAAGCGCTAGTGGGCGCCCGGCTAATCGTGAAGCCCAATACATCACTGTTGCGCCCAGCCACGATCCGAATGTCCCGGCTAAGATGATGCCGGGTATTCCCAGCGCGGTCTGGTGAGTGTAGGCCAGATGGGCCGCCGGTGGGATAATCAGCTCGCTCGGCAACGGCACGATCGAGCTCTCAATCGCCATCAACAGGCCGATGAGAGGATATCCACCCGTGCCTAGCCTGGCCAAATACCAATCGATCAAACCTTTCAACATGCGGCCGCCGTTATAGTCGAAAGCCTCGCCTGAGGAAACGAGATTCCCCGTGGCGTCAGCTTCAGAATTCTGCCCTGCCTCCCTTTTGATTAACACCGTGGCTTCAGCTCGGTGGGGAAGCCGACGGCAACTGTTTCAAACAGTTTCAATTAGGCTCCGGCCTGAGTACTCCGCGCTGAGGCGACTGGTCATTACCCACAAGTTTTGCCCTCGTTCTTTTGCCTAAATGATATCAAAGCTGCCAGGTCCCTTTTTGCGCCTTGCCACCGCAGGACAGCGGCTTAAAGTGGTCCAATGACGATTTCCGGCTTTTGGGCGTGTTCCTGCGTTTTGTTGTCCTCCCTGGCCTACGCCGCCGGGCAAGTCACCGTCGAGGTCACCCAGGAGCAGCAGCAGTTTCTGGCCGGCGAACCGTTGAAGGTTGCCGTGCGCATTACCAACCTGTCCGGACAGGACTTGCAGCTCGGCGCTGAAGAGGATTGGCTTACTTTCGCTCTGGAATCGCGTGAGGGCGGGGTGGTGGTGCCCAAACTTGGGGAGGCGCCGGTGACCGGTGTGTTTGTTTTGCCCTCCTCGAAGGTCGCCATCAAGCGCGTGGACCTCGCGCCGTACTTCCTGATCTCCCAGCAAGGAACTTACCAGATCGTGGCCACCGTCCGCATCAAAGGTTGGAACCGCGAACTGACCAGCCCACCGAAATCTTTCGATATTATTCAAGGCGCCAAACTTTGGGAGCAGGAGGTTGGAGTACCGAAACCTCCTGGCGCAACCAACTCGGAACCCGAAATCCGCCGCTATATTCTGCAACAGGCAAATTATCTGCGCGGCCAGATTCGGCTGTACCTGCGCATCACCGATCCCTACGGCAAACCAATCCGGGTGTTTGCGGTTGGCCCGATGATTTCTTTCGGTCGGCCCGAGCACCAGGTCGATCGGTTCAGCAATCTGCACGTTCTGTACCAGGACGGACCGTCTTCCTACAACTATACCATGTGCAACGTGGACGGAGAAGTTACTGCGCGACGCACTTACGATTATATCGATTCGCGTCCGCGCCTTCGGGCCGATCCTGATGGCAACATTACCGTGGTGGGCGGATCGCGTCGAATCACCCCCGAAGATGTGCCACGGCCAAACCTGGGCGATTCCACCGAACCCCCGCAGCCCTCAACCAACGCGCCTCCCGTTGGGCAACTCAGCGTCACCAAGCCGGGCCTCTGAAACCTCGTGCAAAAATAAAGCCCGGTTGGACGCGTTATCCTGAAATGGTTCGCCTATTTTGCAGTTGAACCCGGGCTAAAGAGCGGCGGGCTCAGTCCAGCAGGTCATCCAAGCCCTGCGCCCGGGCCTGAATCTCTTTGACGATCGGTGCCGCGCGGAGGATGGCATTTTCCTCGGTTTGACCCGGAAAGGACTTCAGCACCACACGGACAGCCGCCATGGCGTCTCCATTTCGATCGCGCAGCGGCATAATTACTGAAATGACATCGTTTTCTTTGCCGAAATAGGTTTCCCCGCGCCCAATGACTTCCTGTTCGGTTTTAGCGCCGGCCTGGCCCAATTCAGACTCGTCGCCGCTGGCGATCAGGCGAGTCTGGCCGGGCTTCTTCCCCGGCACATATATTTTCACCGTTACCAGGCGTGGGTATTTGTGCAGCACATCGCGCACGATCTTTTGTGCGGAGCCTTCGAACGGCACAAAGGTAACTTTCGTATCGCAGAAATAAGTGACGGAATCGGACTTGGTCCAGAATGCAATTTTGCCGCTGGTTAAGGCGTTCGCCTTGTCCGTGACCGAGATGAGTTGCTTGCCGTCCAGCAGGCAGCGAATCTGGTTGCCAGTGCATTCCACACCCAATTCGTGCCACACCCCGGCGGGGATCGTCACCTCCGGCCCAACCGGTGGTCCGCGCTGCCCATCGAGCACTTTGTAGAAGCGGAACGTGTTTCCCAGAGAACTGGCGCGAACCACGTAATAGTTTGATTCGTTTTGGACGTGAAAAGCGATTCCCGCCATCTGCTCGATCACACCGCGCACGGTCTTAAAGCGGGTGGTGAAGGTGAAGTCACCAAACTTCTCATCCTCATAAATCAGCAGCGGAAAATGCTCATCCGTCGGGTCCTGGGCAAGCTGGGCCAGGACGGGGTGCTTGGTAACCGGCGGTGGCGCCTGTGAACTGAGGGGGGCTAGCAGGGGTGGAACGTCTTCGAGGATAATCTTCCATTCCCCGGGTTTGCCTTTTCCGGTGACGGCGCTGCGGAACCCTGGCGGAGTTTGACCTTCGTGGAACTCGCCGAAGTCAAATTTGCGCTCCGCCGCGATTGCCGGCAGCGCCAGCAACAGCCAGGTCCATACGAAATACTTGTGCATTGGCGCAGCAGACTAGCAGAAAGAGGCGTCGCCACAAGCGCCGCCGAAAGCTGTTTCAGGAAGCCCGATTCACTCGATTGAATTTGCAGACGCATTTTTGGCAACCAAATACGATGTCCGTCGCGGCCCAACTCTAAAGCCTTGCGACCTCAGTTCGGGACAACGCGCGATGATCTTTAAGTCGCTGTCACTTCGGCACTCGTTTTTGGAACCCCGCGGCGACCCGCATCGCCCGCAAAGCTCCTTTCACGCTGTAAGATGGCTCGCCTTGGAGGCTGAATGATGCTAGGGTTAGGCCGATCCAGCGATTAGATCGTGTTTTAAAACCTCGGCTTGGGCGTGGGCACCTGGGTTTGGAGTCCCGCCTTCAGGCGGTTTTGGCGCCGGGCCGCCTAAAGGCGGGACTCCAAATCGAATTTTGAAACACGCTCTTAGAGAAACCGAGACCGAGCATCAGAACATCGGCCGCCATTGTTTGGAAAGCGGTGTCTTCATGATCGAAACGCGAAATCCACCTGCTCGCGGACCTCATGGATCCTTAGTGCGCGATGCGTTCACCTTGATAGAGCTTTTGGTGGTCATTGCTATCATCGCCATTCTGGCTGCTCTGCTACTGCCTTCTCTCAGCCGGGCAAAAGCGACCGCCAAGAGGGTTTCTTGCATCAACAACCAGAAGCAACTCGCCGAAGTCTGGACCATGTACGCCGGGGACAACCATGATTTGCTCGCCTCGGTGGGTCAGAATGATCCTCCCAGCACCAGGCACAGGCTTTGGATCCAGGGCGCCTTCGTTTATCCGGAAGCCAACACCAACTCGGCGTACCTCCTGGATCCCAAATACGCTCTCTTTGCGGAATACCTTCACTCCTTTCAAGTCTATGTCTGCCCGGCCGATCCAGGCACCATTGAATTTGCCGGCAAACCGTTCCCGCGGCTGCGCAGCTACTCTATGAATGCCTATCTCGGCTGGATAGGACATTGGGACAACCGGTTGGAGGTGAATTACACGGTGTTCGAAAAGCAATCGCAAATAACCCGAAATGCCGGAGTTTTTATCTTTACGGATGTCCACCCGAAAAGCATTTGCTGGCCTTATTTTGGCGTTCAAATGCGAGACGACGTATTCCTCCTTTTCCCAAGCAGTTCTCACAATGCGGGCGCAGTGATGTCATTTGCCGATGCCCATGTCGAACGACATGGCTGGCGCGACCCGCGAACCATCGCGGCGCTTTCCTCGAACTACCATGCGCACAACGATCCCTCTCCGGGAAACAAGGACCTCGTCTGGCTGCGCCAGTGTACAACCGTCCCCAAATAAACTTCGCTGTGCACCCGCCTTAAGAGCGTGTGTTAACAATACCGACTTGGGCGTGGGCGTTTGAGGTTCGGAGTCCCGCCTTTAGACGGCCGGGCGCCAAAACCGCCTGAAGCCGGGATTCCAAACCGAATTCTAAAACAGGTTCTAAGGGTGCCAAATCATGTCCGCAACCGTGTGCCCGGCTGGAATAAAAGGCAACACATGCTCCGTGTACGGGACAATCACATCGAGCACGTAAGGTTCGTCGGCGTCGAGCATCCGTTGCAGCGCGCCGCGCAGATCTTTCTGGTACATGACCCGTTCGCACTTCACATTGAAGCTATGGCATACCGCCACGTAATCAGGATAAATGTTTTGGCGATTGTCCGGGTCACCCAGGTACGTATGGCCGCGATTGCCTTTGTAAAAACGATCCTCCCACTGCACGACCATTCCCAGGTGCTGGTTATTCAGGATAATCGCTTTGGCGGCGATTTTTTCAATATGTGCCGTGGCCAATTCCTGGACATTCATTAAAAACGAGCCATCTCCATCGATGTCGACCACCTGCCGATCCGGGCAGGCCACCTTGGCTCCTAAAGCGGCCGGGTAGCCGTAGCCCATGGCGCCCAGGCCGGCGCTGGTGAGAAATTGGCGCGGATATTTGAATTTGTAGAACTGCCCGGACCACATCTGGTGCTGGCCCACGCCCGTCGTGATAATGGCCTCTCCTTTGCTCAGTTCATAGAGCATCTCGATCGCCATTTGCGGCAAAATCACTTCCCGCTCGCGGCCTTGCAGATGATCGCGCATATGTTGCGACTCAATCACCTCCTCGGTCACCGTGTAGCCAAAGGGCGCCTTGAGTTTCCACGCGGCGATTTGCTCATGCCACGCGCTGAAGTCCTTTTGAATGGGCCGATCCTTGACCATTTCCCCCAGACGCCCAAGGGCGTATTTTACGTCGCTGACGACCGGCAGGTTGGCTGGTTTGTTTTTATTAATTTCGGACGGATCGATATCGAGGTGAACGATCGTTCCGTGTTCGCAGAACTTGTCCACCTTGCCGGTCACGCGGTCATCGAACCGCACGCCGAAGGCCAGGAGCAAATCGGCACCGGGAGCGATCTGGCGCATCGGATCGTTGCGGCTTTTGCGATGTTCGTATTCACCATTGACTGCCCAATTGGCGTAAGCCGCTCCATGCATCCCCAGCCAGCGCAATGATAACGCATCCGTCTCGGGAAAGGCGCCGCAACCCATGATCGTTGTGGTCACAGGAATTCCCGCGGCTTTGGCGAAGCGCCGCAATTCGTCGCTGGCGTTGGCGGTGATAATGCCCCCTCCAACATACAGCACCGGCCGCTCCGACTTCTCAATCAGCCCGATGATTTCATTGAGCTCAAGATCGCTGGCCTGGCGGTTTGGATTGTAGCCGCGCACAGTGAGCTCCTTGGGGAACACCGGTTGCGTACGAGCTTGCTGAATGTTCTTGGGCACGTCAATCAACACCGGGCCTGGTCGCCCGGTCTGGGCAATGTAAAAGGCTTCTTTCACGATCCGAGGAATCTCGTTGATGTCGGTGATCAGATAGCTGTGCTTCACCACCGGCAAAGTCATCCCATAGATATCCGTTTCCTGGAACGCGCCCTTGCCGATCATCGCCTGAGGCACTTGGCCCGTGATGGCCACCAAGGGGACCGAATCCATGTAAGCATCGGCAATCCCGGTCACCAGGTTCGTCGCGCCCGGGCCGCTGGTAGCCATGCAAACCCCCGCCCGCCCCGTCGCGCGCCCGTACCCATCCGCCGCAAAGGCCCCCCCCTGCTCGTGCCGGGGTAAAACCGTGCGGATCTTCGAACGCGTGAGTGCCTGGTGAATCTCCATGCTCGCGCCTCCGGGGTAGGCAAAAATCGTATCCACCCCTTCGCGTTCGAGGCAGGCGACGAGGATTTCGCTTCCGGTCATGCTGGGGCCAATTTCGGACCGTTTAGGAGCGGTTTTTTTGATCGTTGCGGTTGCTTTGTTCATAGCTGTTGTTGCGTTTCGGCGCCGGCTGCCGCGGGTAATAAAAAACCCACGACTGTTGCCAGCCGTGGGTGTTTGTCGAAATTCGGGTTATTCTCGACAAGCGCCAACGGCCCGGTCGCTTACGACGACCAGCAGCAGCACGACTTGTCGAATGTTCAACATCGGCGCGAAATCTAATAAACCGAAGGCTGCCCGTCAAGCCTTCAAATGAGCTCGCGGGGCGCTCCTGTACAAAAGGCGGCCCACGCGTTGGCGTGGACCTAAGGCCGACTCTCTGTAGCAGTGTCTCAGTAAGTCGTGCGCGGAAAAACAACCACAAATGTCTTCCGCTACCCTATAACAACATAATTCACCGGCATGATTTTGCACTGGGGTATTAGCCGGTACCATGAAGCTTGTTTGACGTAACAACTCTTGTGCCGGTTGGCCGCTTCCGCTTATCTAGTGGTTGAATGCCAAGTGATCTCGTCAAACTGCAACGCACCCCGCGCGAGTTCGCTCGCTGGCAGAAAGCTCAGCAACACGTGGTCAGCGAGCGCTATGCCACCGCGCTGGGCATCTATCGCGAGTTGGTGCGGCGCTTTCCGGGCGTCGCCCAGTTATGGTTTGAGCTCGGTCTGGCGGCGCTGGGAGACTTGGAGTTCAAACTGGCGGAAGATGCTTTTTTAAGCGCCCGACAACTGGTGGCTGGCGATTCACAGTTCCAGGTCTTGCTTGGCCAGCAGTTCCACCGCCTTCGACGTCCGGCGCTGGCCCGCGATTCCTTTGAAGGGGCGGTCAAAGCCGATCCGGGTTCAGTTTATGCCCGCTTAAGCCTGGCGGCATGGTATGAGCGGGAGCGGCGCCTGGAAGACGCGTCCCAATCAATCGAGAAGTGCCTGCTAAGTCATCCGCATAACCCCCAAGCGCTCTGTCTCAAGGCCTTGCTCCTTCATCGCCTTAAGCGGGACTCCGAAGCCGAAGTGATCCTGCGCGACCTGCTCAAACGCGACGCTCCGGATCCAAATGTGCGGATCTCCAGCCGGCACCTGCTGGGCGTGGTGCTCGATGAACTTGGACAATACGAAGAAGCCCTGCGCTGGTTGCTCGAATCCAAAGCGCTTCTCCGCGCGTCCGCGAATGTGGCTAAAATGGAACAGGACTACGAGCGCGCGGATCGGTACCGGAGGGGACTCCTGGCCGCCCTTACTCCCGAGGTCGTACGGCGGTGGCGCGAACAAACGCCCGTCCCCACGACTCCTCCAGCGCTCGTGCTGCTCGGCGGCCACCCACGCAGCGGTACGACTCTGCTCGAACAAATCCTTGGCGCTCACCCGGACATTCTGGCCTTGGATGAGTCGGAAGCCTTTGTTCAAGAGATTTGGCATCGGCTGGCGCCAATGCAGGCGGTCCGGCCCCTTGGCTTGAACGAACTGCACAACCTCGAACCGCTCCAGCGCGAGCGCATGCGAGAGCGTTACTTCAAGAGTCTCCTTCGAGAAGTGAACGGACAAACTGACGCGCGGGTTTTACTCGACAAGAACCCTTCACCGACCGCCGCCCTGCACCTATGGCTGAGGGTTTTGCCTGAAACGCGCATCATCGTTGCTTTGCGGGATCCGCGCGATGTGATTATCAGCTGTTTCTTTCAAAACCTGATGTTGACCCCGACCAACGCAAATTTTTTGAGCCTCGAGCGGACGGTCCGCCATTATGCTGATCTGATGGATGTGTGGCTGCGGATGCGTGAACTGGGCGGGTTTGAATGGCTGGAATCACGTTATGAAGATCTGGTCCGGAACACAGAAATCGAAGCGCGCCGCGTCACGGAATTCTGCGGGCTGGCCTGGCATTCGGACCAGGCGCGGCACGAACAAGCCGCTCGAAAAAAAGTGCTCTTCGCCCCCACCTTCAGCGACGCCGCACAGCCGGTGCACACGCGCGCGGTAGGGCGCTGGCGGCATTACGAGCAAGCCTTGGAACCGCTCCAGTCGCGGTTGGCGCATTACCGCAAAGCCTTTGGCTATTCCAGCTGAGGCCGTGGACTCAGCCGCTTGTGTGGCAGGAAGCCGGGTCAGCCGTCGAATTGGATGGTTTCAAAGAAACCTTCAGCGGTCCAATTCCGGAACCAGAGCTTCAGAGTTTCGGGCAAAGTTCCGAGATCCACTTCGGGCAATGAAAGGACCGCGTCCAGGGCTTCACCAACTGATCGGCCGGACTTAAAAGCTTTGAGCAGCTCGAACTCCGGCCGGGATAAATTGTAACGGCGAACGATGAAGTTGCGGCGAGTTAATGCCACAAAAGACGGCGCGGCCGCGGGAAGGGCAATCGCGTCGTCCGCGCTGGCGCGCCGCAGAGCGGTGTAGTAATCGTTGACCGGGAATTGTGTTGCCACCAGACGCAAGCAAACCACCGGTTTGAGCCGCGCTTCAGCCCAGCGCGCAGGGGGAATGCTCAGGACCTGGTCAGCCGCGAGCAACGCTTTGCCTTCGACGCCTTCGCCATCGAATACTTCGTAAATGGCCCATTCGAGCCGCGCCAGGTCGATGAGGAATCCCGGCCAATCCTGACTTAACGATGCCTCATCAGGCGGGGCCTGCGTCTCCACGGATTCGCTGGCAGAATCGGGAAGAGCCGGCCGCGTTTGTTCCAAGTACCCCTCAAAATGTCGCCCAAGCTCGTTAAGTGTATAGCTCCGCGACGGGTATTCCTGGAGGTAACCGAACGCAAGACTGTTAAAGCCATCCTCGCCCAGCGCGCGTTTGAGCATCGGGAAGACTTCGCCCAGGCATTCCAGCAGCCGCGTATGGTAGGCATTGGCGTAGATGGCGAGCCGTTCGGCCGCTGTGAGCGCGCGTGACCTTGTGATTACGGAATCCAGCTCGCCGGTTTTGAACCCGAGCAACTTTTGAGCTTCGTCCGCGGCCGCTCCCGCTTCGACGCCGTCGCCGTGGGTGATTACCGCCTGGAACCAGCGCTGGAGTGGGCCCAACTCCGGCGCGTCGTGTTTAGAATCGGGCGTGCTCACTCGACCGCGGCGGCCAGATGGTGCAACGGATGAGGCACACCGGAGAGCCTGTCGCGGCTCGTGGCCGGGGATTCCCGGCCCTGACTGATGGACTCAGGAACTGTTCCGGAGCCGCCCATGGCCACATCGGCAAGCTCCTGGCCAATGTGCCGCCGGGCTTTCAGCACTTCGGCATGCAATACCGGGAATGGCGGGATTTTGGCATCCCACTCCAGCAAGGTCGAAACTCCGCCCGTCAACTCGTGCGCCAGCCGGTAGAGTTTCCACACCGGGTCAATGACTTCCCCATCGTGAGTGTCAATCAGGTGGGTTTGTAAGTTCGTATGGCCCGCCAAATGAAATTGCACCACCCGCTCGTGGGGCACCGAGCGGATGAATTCCTCGGGATCGAAATCATGATTTACGCTCGACACATACACGTTATTGACATCCAGCAGTAAACCGCAGTCCGCTTCTTGAGCCATACGCGCGAGAAATTCCCATTCACTCAGAGTCGATCCTGTGAACCCGACGTAGGTGCTGGGATTTTCCAGGACGAAGGGTCGCTCCAGGTAATCCTGCAGGACCCGGATCCGCTCCACCACGTGTTTGAGCGAGGCCTCGGTCAACGGCATCGGCAACAGGTCGTGCGTATTTCGGCCCGCCACACCTGTCCAACAGACATGGTCGGAGATCCAGCGCGGCTGGATCTCGCAGGCCAGTCCTTTGAGCTTTTTGAGATACTCGAAATCGAGTGGGTCGGTGCTGCCGATCGAGAGCGACACCCCATGCATTACCACCGGGTAACGCTCGGCAATCTGGGTCAGGACATGGCGCGGCCGCCCGCGCGAGTCCATGAAGTTTTCGGAGATAATCTCGAACCAGTCCACCGGCGGCTGATGCTCCAAAATATAGTCGAAGTGGACCGTTCGAAGGCCCACTCCGAGTCCAAGATGAGGGTAGCCCAGGCGCGGGTCAGACATGCTGACGTCTCGGGCCGATCTCAAGCCTTTTTGGGCGCTTCTCCGACGGTCTTGCCGGCTTTCTTCATCTGCGCCTCGAAAGATTTGCGTGCCTTTTTCCACGTTTTCTCGGTCAACGGCACTTCGCAACTGCCCTGCCCTTTGCAGGAATTCTGGCCGGCATACTCGCCGCAACCGCCCTGGCCTTTGCAGGCGTTGTCTCCTTTGCAGGAATGAGCCTCGGCGATCGCGCATTTGCCCGTCCCCGCGCAGGAGTTGTCGCCCCCCTTGCCTTTGCCTTTGCAGGTATTCAGCCCGCGACAAACGTGTTTGTCCTGCATCAGCAGCTCCGGATCGTGTTTGCCGTCGCTCTCGGCTGCCTGTCCAGCCAGGGCCGTGCCTAGCAGGACGCCTCCGAAGACCGCCATCGTTAGCTTGCCAAAATCGCGGCGCGTCAGGTTGCTCTGTTCATCCGCTTCTCGATTGTTCATATGAGTTCCCCGTTGTTTCGGCTGATGACCTGGCTTTAACCACGCGGACCCACCGCGCGATTCATCAGTTAATCCTTCCGTTTGCCGGGTGGCAGCGGAAGAAAGCATCGCTGGACCGGCCATGCTCGACCGAGGCCGCCAGGGCTCAATCCCTGTGCTCGAGGCGCGGGCCGCGCAAAAGCTAGAGTAAATCATTGTAGAAGTCTGAGTGATAGTGACCCTCGCATGTTCCCGGGGTCAGAGCAAGCCGGAAAGCGCCTGCGCGCAAGATCTGTGAGGCGGGACGGAACAGGGTCCGCACAAGCACATATTCAACTGAGCGCGGGCGAATCCGTGGCTCAATTGCCGAAATACTTCCACCTCCGGACCGTTGGTACGGTCATTTCGGCTCTGAAGCCGGGGTCACTGACTCAGTCGGAAGAACCGCGGAGCACCGAGGACAGGATTGGTCAATGTGTTGAGTCCACTGACCACGACGGGAGCCGGGAAATTAGTGGTCCAGATGGCCGTTGGGCTCAGATTTGTGGCGGATTGCACAATGAAGCCGGTGGCGTTGGTCGGCCAGGTTAGAATGACGTTGGTACCCGATGGAAAAATGGCTAGCCGCGTCGGCAGCGAACATCGAGCCAATGGCCACTACGAGAGCGGGCCGGACGAAAAGTTTATTGATCCTCATATTCGTTTCTTGATGGCAGAGCCCGCAGCACGGACGGATTTTCTCGGTTTGGCCGCAAGCCAATTAACTCAGTGCTGGGCGGGATTCTCAACTTGGGCAGTGGGCATCTTTAACGGACGCCGCGCGGAATGTTTGATGGCGTACACCAGTTCGGATTCCGGGACGGTGATGGGCCCTTTAGCCAGAGTGGGGATGGTAAAGGTTTTCAGCAGCGAATCGTAGAATTCAGGATCCTCTTGCGGCAGGATAAAGGGTTTGCCGCACTTTCCATCGGCGGCCACATAGGCAATATGGGGGCGATTGAACAGCGGGCTGATACGTTTGCTGCTGAACACCACCCAGCGGCTGTTGGAGGACCAGCTCAACCACGACTCGCATTCGCTCGAGTTCAATTCCAATTTGCGTGGAGTGTACTTGCCCGCGGCCTGGCCGGCGATCAGGTCGATGCCGTAGATGTCACTGGTGGGATCGTAAGTAGGCCAGCACCCATAGGGGATGGCGCAAAAAAAGATCCAGTGTCCATCCGGGCTCATGCGTGGCTGGGCCACACTAGACCCGAGCTCGGCGGCGGCCAGGATTAACTCGGGTTCACCCCAGCGATCGTGCTCGAGATCATAGGACAAGCGCATCAGGTCATACTTGGCCAGGGTGTGAGAGGTCGCCGTAACCAGGGCCATGTTGGTCCACGGGTTGGGCGCGCAGCAGTAATACAGATACCGTCCGTCGGGCGACCAGAAAGGAAAGGTGCGCAGGTGGTCGTTATCTGACAAGCCCGGGACCTTTTTGACGGTATCGGAGCCGAGTTGGAAATAGCCGATCCATCCTTCAAGTTCGGCAATGTCCCGCATGTCATTGCGGGCGGTGTGGAGCATCAAGCGCGGTTTGCTGAACGAGGAAGCCAGCACCGACCCTTTAGGATGCCAGGCAATGAAACCGACCGAACCCCGGATCGCTTCGGCAACGCCGTTGCTAATCACCAGCAGGCTGTTCTGGTAATGGGAACTGCGAATCACGATGGTCGCGGCGTTGGGATCGTTGTTGCGCAACATGTGGCAATGGCAGCAATCGTTGGCGAAACGGCTGTTCTCGAGGAAAGGCTTTTCGTCAAAGCTGCTCAGGTCGCGTTGATACAGACCCATGCTCCTCCAGGTGCTGTGCGCTGGATGGATCTTCCTATAAATCATCACCGGATCGATTTCCTCGGCGGCAATGGAATTGGTAATGGTCGCGTAGCGCTTCCACTGGTGATCGCCTTGCTCGGCAGAGACATCGATTCGCACTTGTTCCCCTCGATTCTGTTGTAGCAGCCTTCGCCAGGCTTTCTCTGGAATCAGGATCTTGGGATTCCCGGACGAAATCTCAATCGGTTCACCGGAGTTGCCCTGCAAACGAACCAGAAAACTCGCGCCGGGTTCCTGGACCTCGAAGTTCAATGGGGCAATGTTTGGCGGGATCGTGATCTGGGCGTAATCCGGTTTGATCCGGGGCATTTCGTCGACCGCTGTGGTGTTGACCACGTTTGCTGAATCAGCGCTCGCCCTCCCATAGCTTAAAAGGGCCACTACTGTGAGCACAGACCAAGCCGTTACCTGATAACCGGAAAAACTTCCGCGGCAGGAACGGTGTCTTGCAATGCGTCCCTGACATGCCCGGCTTGGCCGGGCGCCAAGGGGCCCTAAAATGTCGAAGCTATTCATGAAACCACCAATAGAATGTGTAGGTTTGCCCATATTCAGCGGCTAGTTTTGGGCGCGCTTGTTCCGCTTTGTCCCCGTACTGTTGCACCAGGCGAGTCACCGTCTCGACGCGAGTTGTAGCTTCACGGTTGATGGTATGGCCTGGCACACGCACCGCTCGCCCTGCCAGCCGGCCGGCAAGTTCCAGGGCCTCATCCCACATCGGCGAAATCGACAGGTCGGGAAAATCTCTGAGACGTGGAAGTTGGCGGACGAATCCTTCAAGGTTTTTGGTCAATAGATAGTAGGTCATCAGGTACTCGAAAGCCATCCGGTTCTGGCGATTGGCCCCTAACAGCATCAGCAGTTGTTGGTCCGGAGCCAGTGCGACCACCGAATCCTGTTTAACCATCAGCCTTCGCAACCGGGTTATTTCCGGATCCCGATCCAGGGTCGGATCTATTTTCAAGAGCTCGAGGTAGTCGCAGGCCCATCCATTCTGAAAGGGCGCCTTGGCTAGTGTCCCCAGGTACACCCGCGCCGTGCTCAGGTTAGTCAGCGCCAGGTTTACCAATGCCAGGCGCCGAAGCAACGGCGGGCGTTCACCGTAGAATTCCACCGCCTCGGTCAGATGATGCAAAGCCATATTCAGATAGCCTAGGTCATAATAGATATCGCTCTGTTTCCAGTGAGACGGCTGTTTGTCATCGGAGAGCAGCAGTTCCCCGGCGGAAACGACGTTGGGTAATCGTCCGGTCAGGTTACCCAGGTGATAACTAGCCTGAACGACCGCGCAGCCTACCAATGGGTACCTCGGATTAGCCTGGGCCGCTTTCAAAACATCGGACCACCGCCCTTGCCAGGCGAAAAAGTCCACCTCCATCAAGGCCTTGATGCGAGGGTTCAAGGTGAGCCAAACCACCAGCAGCGGCATCACGATTGATAGACCTGTTTCCCATTTCCATCGGTCGTTTGAGCGGACCGACCGCTCGTTGCCGGATTCGGAGGGTTGAGCTGGAATAGCTTCACCGGGTTGGATCGGCTTTCGGCGTGCCCTGAAAAACAGCCTCCAGACTATCACGGCGAGGCAAAGCAACGATGGCAGGCAATACAAGGCAAACAGAAACGAAATCCCCGGGAGCTTAAGAACAACGGGATCCCATGGCTGCGGGAGTATTTGGGCATAAGCCTCACCAGGAGAGAACCCGAACAGAGCGGCGCCTTCGGCCCAGGGGACCAGACCGGCAACCACGGCCCAGCCCAACAACTTGATGCCCATCCAAGAACTTCCCCGCAGATTCGGGGCGACCGCAGATGAGGAAGGCGAGCCGGAGAGAGGATCGTGGGCAGCCATCGGATTCATGGGCCTAATGCAGGATTTTGTCGCCGGGTGGGCTTTCCAGAAACGCGCCTCGCCGGCCAGAACCGTCGGCACCAGGACAAACAATCCGCTGGGAGCGACGGGATAAAGCAACGCCACCAGAGCCAGGGCGAATGCCAGGCGCCACCAATCCTTGCCATGGCCGAAACGCCACCAGACCCAAGCTACCAGCATCCCCGCAGCAAAGCTGGTGATCGCTGTCGAATAGTGACGATATTTGCAGTAAACCGCCAGAAACAGTAGTGCGGGTACGAAGCCGACACTACGGAACTTTCCGGCACCGGCCATTCGCAGAATGGCCGCCAGGCAGGCATAGACGACCGCCGCCTGGAGCGTCAGCACCAAAGCACCGAAGGTTGCAGAGTAAAGCGCTTGGGCTAAAAAGGCTGAGCCGTATTCCGCGGCTCCTCCGGGCCGGGTGCCGAACTCGCGCAGAAAATCCCAACCCCAATAAAAGCTGGGGAAATCCTGGACCTGGCCGCCGCCGTGGTAGATCAGGCCGACATTGATCCAACTGGCGAGGCAAAAAATATACAACAGGAAAAAGGCTGCGGCTGGAAGTAATGCTTGCGATTTAAGCCATAGCTGGTTTGGTCTCGCCGGTGGTGGCGTGTCAGCCCTGCGCGGCTCAGGCGCCGTAGCGCGTGCCGGGACTTGTTTGGCCTGTTTAACCGATTTCACCTCACCACTCGAAGAGCCTTATCAAATTGGATCTGAACCTCACTCGCTTGCGCCGGAACCGTATTAGTTGTGGCGGTTCCACCGGGCCAGCGCACGATGATTTCGGTTGCCGCCTGCGAAGCACTCAGCACCTGAACGAGGCTATCTTGTGACCAATAACCGCTGCCGGCGTGCACTTCGCGCGCGGGACCCCAGCGCCCGCCCGCCTTGAGTCGCACAACCGCGCCAAAGGCATCCGGATTTCCCGCGCGCCCTTTAAGTTTCACGCGTAAGCCCGGACGGGCCCTTGTGTTTCGGTAGAGCTTGGTTTCAGCCGAGTTTTGCGCGACCGCCAGGTCCAGCCTTCCATCCCCGTCAAAATCACCTGCGGCGGCTCCGCGCTGGTCACCGTAGATCATCAGCCCGCTTTCCTGGCCCGGCACCGATCGGAACGCGCCCGTGCCATCGCCTTTGAGCAACAGTCCGCGCCCGGCGTCGTAGCGCGGTGTTTCTGGCTGAGGCTCGAAAAAATTCTGAGCTAAAAAAATATCTTCATTGCCGTCTCCATCGAAATCACCAACACAAATGCCGAACACCGGCGACATTTGGGCTTCGACCGGCAAAGGCCGGACTTCGAAGTGATCTCCTTGGTTAATCAAAACAATTGAGTCCAGGCAGGCCGCTTCGAGCTTTTTTGCGGAAGCGAACCGGTCGCCCAGGACCTCGTCGACCGACGCTGTGCTATAAGCCTTATTGGAAGCGAACCGGCCCCGAAGGAAGGGCAGGCCTTTGGACAAGTCATCCAGCTGGCGCAAGGGAACGGTTTTGTCCAGCGGCGGTTCGTAATGGGCTTCAATCATTTGGACGCTGCCGTCACCGGCTAAATCGCCGTAATACATGAGCAAAGGCCGCGAACGCAGAGATTGATATTTCGTGTTACGGCCCCAATTGCCGATGACCAAATCCATCCGGCCGTCTCCGTTAAAATCACCTACCGCAATACTGTTCCACCAACCGGTCAGCTGGCTCATGCGCTGTGGATGGCTTGGCCCCGAAGCATTCGTGGGCCAGGTCAATGGCACGTCCCACGGCTTGAGCTGGCCGCCTTCATTGCGGAATACGCGGATCGCTCCCCATTCACAAGCCAGCACCAGTTCCGGTAAACCATCCCCATCCAAATCGCTGAAGACCGCGCCGCTCACCAGGCCGACTTTGTCGAATAGCGCTGGGTTGTTCTCGTCCAGTTCCCATTTGCCGTTCTGAAACCGAAACAGGCGGGAGGATGCGGGCTCCGGGTAACGGCCACCAATCGCGCGGCCGCCCACGAACAGTTCCAACTGCCCGGTTCCGCGCAGATCTCCCAGCGCGAGCGGCCCGGTGCTCGATTCGAGGGTTGTGAGGTTGTCGTCGACGCTCTTTTGCCCAACATCATAGTCGCGCACGCCCGGCCCAATCGCCTCGCCATCCTCGTAGTTACCGTAACCGGTCAGAATCCTGGTTTGATTGGTTTCCGGATGCCAGCCGATGATGCTGGTCTGATCGCGCTGGAGAATCTCGTCAAATGCCGGCGCGTTTGCTCGTTTGAACCCATCGGCACCGCGATTCATAAATACACCAAGCTGTCCGCCGCGTCCGCCGCCAATCACCAGGTCGTCACGTCCGTCACCATCCAGGTCGATCCAGGCCACGCCTGGCCCAAGTTGGCTCAGTTTATTCGGTATCAGCGGCTGACGCGCAAAATCCGGAAAGGGCGTATCGCGATGACCGTGCCGGAGCAGACTACTTACGTCCTCAAAGATTGGGGCCACCTTCGCAGTGGATTTGGCCGGTTTGGCCGCGCACCCAAACAGTTTTTGCGCGGCTCCCGGCGGCAAAAGTTCCGCGGCGGCTTCGTCAATCTCATACAGCCGATTAGGCAATGCATTACTGATCAGGCTGCGCCGGCCCGAGCGCCACGCCACTTCAATCGTCAGATTTGCCGAAGTGCCCGCCGCGAAGGTTCGCATGGAGTCGTCGCTGGAAAGATAGCGACCGCCGCAAATCATCTCCTGTGATTGAAATGGCACCGGGCCGCCGCCGACACCAATATGCGCGCCAATCCCGCGGGTGTTTGGTGCCAGGCCCTTCAGGCGGACCGCCACGCGAGGGGCGGTGGTCTCGTTCCGGTAAATCAACGCCGGACCGTTGAGCGGATTCAGTACGACCTCGAGGTCTCCGTCGTTGTCCAAATCGGCCAACGCCATAGTGGGAGTGGTGCCTTTATAATTAAAACCCCAGGATTTGCTCACTTCTTCGAAGGTCAGGTCGCCCCGATTGCGAAAAGCCAGATTGCCATTGGCCTGTTTGGGAAACTGTTTGCGAGCGTCGAAAACTTCCGCATCGGAAAGCTGGCGGCCGTGCCGGAGTTGTTTCATCTGTGCGATCACGTCGAGATCGCGTCCGGTCCGTTCGATGCCATTGCCTACCAGCAGGTCTTCCCACCCATCCAGGTCCACGTCCAGGAACGCACAGGACCAGGCCCATTCGGCGGCTTCCAACCCGCTCAGTTGGGCGATCTCGGCAAAAGTCGTGTCGCCGCGGTTGAGAAACAAAGTGTTGAGTTCGTATTGCGGACGGCCGGCGGACATGCCCGCCGGAACGCTTTGCTCGCTGAGCATGGAAAGAAATCGCATCCGCTCCGAATGCTCGCGGCTCATCATGTCCAACACGAGAAAATCGTCAAAGCCGTCGCGGTTGATATCGGCAAAATCGACTGCCATCGAGGACATGCTGCTCTTGCGCTGAGCGGTGCGAGGCAGGAGTTGGAACTTTCCGCCGCCCAGGTTAATCCAAAATCGGTCCGGTGACTGAAAATCGTTGCACACGTATAAATCCGGCAAGCCATCGCCGTTAATGTCTCGAAACATCGCTGACAACCCCCAGTCCAGCGGCGCTTTGGTCAGAGGATGGCCGGCTTCGTCCAGGAAGTGTCCATCAGTGAAGGAAACGGCAACAAAGTTCGTGCCGGCGACATTGCGATAAAGCACGTCCGGCTCACCGTTCTCCTGGAAGTCGCCCATTGGCCCCATCGTGAAGCGATCCGCCAGATCCGGTTCACTTGTGGGCCGGCCATTGAAGGTGGCCACTTCTTGTTTGCCGTTGACGGTTCTGAAAGTCACGCGCGCATTGGGCACGTCCAACAAGGAGGAGACCCGGTTATTGACCACGTAAACGTCGAGATAACCGTCGCCGTCCACGTCGGCGATGGCCAGCGATTTGCCCCCTTTGCCAGGATTGAGCACTCCGGGCGCCTGGCGGAAATGACCATGGCCGTCGTTATAGAAAATCAAGGTCCCATTGCCGGTGGTATTGACCACCAGGTCCAGGGCGCCGTCGCCATTCAGATCCACCAAAGCCGCGCCGGTGGAGCGCAGGCCGGCGCAAGCTACTCCAGCCTGTTCCGTTATGTCCTCAAAATGAAAACCTCCCAGGTTACGATAAAGCCGGTTGGTGCCATTTGCGGCGCAGAAGTACAAGTCGCACAACCCGTCGCCATCCACATCCCCCGCGGCCACGCCAGAACCGTCGAGCAGCACATGATTGGTCAGGTGCATTTCGGGCGGGACGATATTCGAGAAGGTGATCCCGGTCTGCTCGGCGTTCAACAGAACGAAACCCGGTTTACCGTTTTTAGCGACCGGTAATTCGCGGCTGCGGTAACCTTGCCCATTCTGCCAATCCGCGGCCGTTCCCAGGAGCGAAGAAGCTGCGAGAATCAACGAAACCATCAGTATTCGCCTGAGAACAACCGGCCGGGCAAAGGCAAGCCAACCGTCTTCGGCAATCGGTCGCCACGGCCGCACATACACCAACAGCAAAGGCACCAGCTTAGTGTGCTAAGTTGCAAGCCTAAGAGACAGGAAAAATATAGGCTCCTTTTAGAGCATGTTTTTAGAATGGATTTGGAGTCCCGCCCCAAAGCGATTTTGGCGCCGGACCGTCTAAAGGCGGGACTCCAAACGCATACGCCCACGCCCAAGTTGGTATTTTTAAAACGCGCTCTTAGAGGCGCGAGCCAGCGAGTTCTTTTTCGCGCTGGACCAGGTACGTGATCAGTTCGGTCCTCGATCCCGGGCCGGCCCACGGGCCTTTCAAGCCGCGAGTTGTCAGAAAGGCTTCCGCCAGCTTGAGGTCGGCCAGGTCTTTTGGCCGCCGCTGGTACGCCTTTCGCCTGAAAACAATATCGAGGTCGGCAAATTTCCATCCGCGAAACCAAAAGTGGTTCTGTGGGTTGCCAATGAGCTGATCATCCGAAATCGGCGGGTGACCCGTCGAGCGCGCGTAATTCCGCGTGACGATGTCGAGCCAATCCGTCAAATGCGTGATTCCAGCTCCAAACCGCTGCCGAGCTCGCGAACTGAGCGTGATATCGATATCGGTGGCCTGGCGCAGCCCGACCACTTCAAGCGGACTGCTGCCGACGATGCAAATGTCCTGGCGCCTCAAGCCGTGCCGCGCCAGTTCACCCGGCAATTGCAGCAGCCATTGGCAGAATTCCTTGCGAGGGTGGCCCTGGCAACGAAGCGACAGGTGTTTTCGGCTGCCAGCGCCCAGCAACAACTCAATCAGGTAACGGGTCTCCGCTGGTTTCAAGGAAGCATGACACGTGCAGTAGGCCTCCTCGGGGATTAAATGGCTCACCCTCGATCGGACCTGGGAGCGGAGGGCGGCCAGGACTCTGGGAAAGGCAGCGGCGACATTCGGAAGCGCCTCCAGCAGCACCACCCGAAACACGCGCCTCGCCTGGTTCAACAGGATGGTTTTTCTTCGAATAGTAGCATCCTCCTCCGCCACCCACTGCAAAGCGTAGACGTCGCGAACGGCGGATTCGAAAGCGGCTGGATTGTTTTCAAAATCAATATCGAGCCAGCCAACCAGCCCGGCTTGCTCTTTAAAACAATCCATCATCCGAGTCCATTCTCCTGCGGTCGGACCCCATAGGATCATCACGCCGATCGCCTTCCTGGTCAGGTGCGCGTACTGATACAACAAAGCCGCGAGCACCTCGGGGGGATAGTTCCGGTCCAGAAACCACTGAAATCCCCAGGGCCGACTGGACCCCAGTTGGCCGGGAGCGACCAGGATCGGTTGCTGCGTTGCCAGCGCGCACGCCATCCGATGCGCGCCGTTCAACAGCTTATTCTCGGAGGAGAGCGGGACCGGGTGCTCGGGATCAAAACCCGCCGATTGAAAGCTCCGCAACAACTCTTCGCACGCCTTCACGTAATCATCGACCGAACGTTTTTGCGACTCTAGCTTTTGAAATCGGTCGCGGGGCTCGATCCCTTTCGTGCGGTCCGCTATGTGTCGCCGGTACAAGTTTTCCCATTCCCCCCGATCTCCCGCGCCCGTGAGGCTGCGAAAAAACAGGTACTTAAGCACGACATCGAGGCGGCACCGCGTGAGCGCATCGCGAGGGTCGGTATACTGCAGTGCTTGAGAGGGGATCTGCAAAGCGGCCGCCGGGCCAGTTGAACGGGAGCGGCGATTTGCTCCATCGGAGTTCACAGTCGGCTCCCACAACTCTGCGAGCTGAGACACGAGCTGGCCGCCCGTCGCGTTCGCGTATTCACAGTTTCAAAGGGTTTCAGCAGTACTGTATATGGAGCGAGATTACCTGTGTCAATGCCCGCGGTGCCTCGGCCTCGTCTGCGATGCAGCTTGACATCTTCCGCGCCGAAATTCATTAACAGTACCACACCAAAATCCGAGCAACCATGCTGTCCAACTGCGATCCAGAGCGCCGGGCCCTCAGGCGAACTCAGCACCGGTCGCAGCCGCCGCAATGGACCAGGGGCACGTGAAACACATCGTTCATTTCGGTTACAACAACGACGAAGAAACAAGCGTGGTCCAAAGATACGCCGAGTCGCGCGGCTATTCTTATCGCTGGGAAGGCCTCAAGAACGACATGTTCAAAACCGCCTCGGTCATCAAACATGCATCGATGGCGGTGATTTGGAATGGACTGCAACACGGAACACCCCTGGCCACCCGCCTCTGTCGCCGTCGGGGTATACCCGTCTGCTACCTCGAATGGGGCATTCTGCCGCAATCCAAAACCTTTTTGGTCGATCCCTGCGGATTCTGTGCCGACTCGATTTTGGCCCGCGACCTGTCCTGGGTGAACAAGGATGACCTGAAACGCCTGCAGCGCGTTCGCGCCGAGTTGCGCCAGCGCTACCCACTCCGGCCAACCAAAGATGTTCTCGCGGTTCTGCAAATCGAGAATGACACTCAGATCCTCTATTTTTCTCCCTACCGCAACATGGAAGAATTCATTGCCGACGTCGAATGCATGTATCCAACCGGTCGAATTATCGCCCGCCCGCATCCACGTTCGACCGCCAAACGTTCGTTCGGACGCGCCAGAGTCAAAAGCGGCGGCGAATTCCTCGAAGCCGCTTCGCGTTCCGGAGTGGTGGTCGGCATTACCTCGACTTGCCTGTATGAGGCGGCGATTTTGGGCGTCCCGGTGGTCGCTTTAGGAGATCACCCGCTGCGACTGCAACCCAAACATTTACACGAACGCGTCCTGGCGGGCGTCCTGGCTTTGCGGATCGATCGGGCGGACGGCGATTTGGGCTCGGTGCTGGATCGGTTCGCTATCCAGCCGCTTTGAACATTCCGCTCAAAGGCTCGGTATTTTGATCTCGATCGAACCGGTGATGCTGAATCCGCCGGTGCCGGCGGTCGCCGTCAGTTTGAACGCAACGGTCTTCAAAATCTTGATGTCTTGGAAGTGCATCTCAATCTCACCTTTCACCTGCGCCTGCACCTGACCGAAGATCACCTTAGTCCCTTTTTGATCCAGGTCGACGGTTGAATTGAGGCTGAGTGTGCCCTCCAAATCGAGCATCGGCACCAGCGCCTTCATCTTTTCAAGTTTTTTCTTGATCGCCGTGACGTCCACCTCGAACTGGCTCAGTTTGCCGTTTTGTCCGATGTGAATGGTGAATTCGGTTTCACCCAAATTGCCCGCCAGACTCGAGTGAAAGGTTAGTTTCGCCTGAACTTCCGCTCCGGCTGGACCGACCGCAATCACTCCGCCCGGTTCGACGGTTGGATCATCGTCTTTGGAACCGCCACCCCCCGAGGCGCCGCCCTTGCCAAAACGTTTGCGCACATCCGCGGGCACTCGAGCCAGAATAGCCTTTTGATCGTCCTCATCGAGTTTGGCGACCAATTGCTCCCACTGCACATCCAGCTCCGGCCGAATTGTCAGGATGGCCGCGCCCACGCGGCGGTTCTCGCTAGTCACGTGATCGGCGAAGTCTTCGAGTTTGCCGGCCTTCTTGAGCGCTTGCACCACATCCAGCAACGGCTTCATGTCCATCCCGCCCAACGTCGAGATCTCCGAGCCCAAATCCGTATCCGCCTTAAGCTTGCGAATGATACGATCGGCGATGCCTTGCGCCTTGGGATCAACCGCCGAACTGCTCGAACTGGTGGAACCACCAGAACTCGCTGAGCTCGCCGAACCGGCTGAACTGCTGGATGATTGAGCCTGGCTGGAGCTTGACTTCGTCGCAGAACTCGCCGAGCCCCGCGAGGCCCCGGAACTGCTGGAGCGATGAGAGGTGCTGGAACCCCGCGAGCTGGCCGACCGTGTTGAGCCGGCTGAACTGGCTGAGGTTTGAGAGCTGTTCGAGGACCTCGTTGTGGCGGGGACCGAACTTGCCGATTGGGTCGAGGCAGTCGAGCTCGTGGATGGTCCCGAGCTGGCGGCTGAACCGCTGGAACTGATGCTGGTCGCTCCGCCGGAACTGGCGCCCGCACTGGAATTTCCTGCGGCCGCGAAACTATCCTGCGACACACCCAGTGTGTTCAGCCACTGATCCTGAGGCGAAAGGTTCGAGGAACTGTCACCCGCCGACATACCAGCCTCTCGATGAACCGAGCGGAAAAAAACCGCCCTCACCCCGGCCCTCTCCCCCAGGAGAGGGAGGAGCTTTCGCAGCGCAGTTTGGGTTCATGGTCGCAATACATCTGCATGCGCAAAAGAAGGCTTTCCAGGAACCGTCGTTCCGTAGCGGCGGCTCCGCAGAGCGCCACCGATCCTCGAAACCATTTCCAGCGGCGCTATGCCAAGAGGCTGCTACGCCCAGGTTCATGGTTCTAATGCGCCCGAAAGCGACAAAACGCCTCCCACAGCCCCAGGTGCATTTCAATAATTGGGATGAACTCAGGCGGCTTTGGCCCTCGCGCTGATGGCTTCGGCCACGTTCGTCAGGCAATCGGTCAGCACCCGCTTGCAGTTCGTCTGCACTCCAAATGGATTGTTGTCTATGTGCGCAATCAACGGCTCGGACTTAACGTACATGATGTGTTTGGTCACCATTGCCTTGCATTCGGCCAGGGCGCTCTGGCGTGCGGCGGCATTGGGGGCGGCATTCGCTTTGGCAAGGGAATCCGCCAGCTTGGTGTCAAGCTTGTCCAGGATTCCATCAAGTTTTTTCAGGTTGTTCTCAATGTCCTTAAGCAAGGTCGGATGTTCCGAGGCATATTCAGAGCGAACCGCTTTCTTGAGTTCGCCGATATTAGTTTCCAGAACGCCGCGGGTCGTGTGCCAGACGTCCGGCGCCTTGTCCAGCACTCCTTTGCCGAAGCTGGGCGGTGGCACCGGCTTGGGCGGAGTGGGAGGAGGACCCATTGGAGCGCTGCCAGCCAATGCCCGAGCGGTGCCGCGTCCGACTTCAATCAGGCCATCCGGCTTGAACTTGCCCAGCGTCTGTTGAAACGCTTTGATTGCCGCGATCGTTTTCGCCCCGCATTTGCCGTCCACGGTTAATCCCGCTTTGGCCTTTGCGTTCAAAGCAGTTTGAACTGCTTGAACGTCTTCCTGCTTGTTCTTCCCGCCCTGTCCAACCGAGGCGCTAATCGAGAACCCGCCTTTTGAAGCTGCGGGCGCCGTTGCTCCAGCGGCCCCGGCCTCCGCTCCAACCGCTCCAGCCGCTCCAGCGGCTGTTTCCGCGCCTTTGCCTTTGGACCCTTCAGCGCCCTCTTTCGCCGCTCCTTCTTCTTCGTCGGAGGCCTTCTGGCTACCGAACATCACCGGAAATTTCTTGCCGGTCAGGTTTTTGAAGAAGCCTTGCACTCGGCGCGCTGCGCCGGGAATGTCCTTTTCCGATTCAAAGCAGTAGTGGCCGTCCTCGAAAGTCACCGCCCCCGGTTTGAGGAATCGCTTGCTGCCGCCGCTGAGTTTTTCGAGCATTTTGCGATGGCTGGCATTGATCTGCTTGGCAATCAGCACGAAGGGCAACGGTTTTGCCTCGCAGAGCAAATATTGGTACGGCGCGTCCGGCTTGGCTCCCTTCACCTTCTGCAACATTGAAAGGGTGAGCGCTTTGAAACCGCCTTCCTGCTTCTCGTCCTTGGCATTCGAATCATCGGCGGCATCCTGACTTCGCTTCTTTTCATCCTGCGCTTTAGCCGCGGCGGCGGCATTTTTTTCAGCCGCCTGTTTGCGCTTGAGAACTTCGCCCTTTTCCTTGTCGGCGGCGCCGCTGAGCGTCGCCAGAAACTTCACGGCTTCGGGAGAGGTCAGCACTTCCTTCGCCTTTTTAAGGGCATTGGCCAGTTGGCCGATGGCGCTGACCGCCTTTAGACGATCGTCATGCGCATCCTCGTCGAGGTTGTTGTAACCGGTGAGTGCTTTGTCCAGGCCATTATCTTTGATTTTGTATTTGGCCGAGACGGCCTTCCACGCTTTGGGATCGATCATATGGATTTTCCTTCAAGCCGGGCGCTGGAAACGGTTACTCCGCCAGCCGCAAAACCCCTCCGTGCGCCCGACATTTGCCAATCGTTGACCTTTCACTGGGTAATGCTCGTTTATATCCCACAAAAGGGCAGCTTGTCAAACCTCCTTCACAATGGAGTGTGAAATGGCATTTTTGTTTGCCAAACCGGTCCAAAACAGGGAGAAAGACTGCATGCCAACCGCCACTTCGGCCACTCCGAGCACTGGCGTGCCGGAAGGATATTGCGCCATTCCGATCCAGGAATCGGAACTTGGCGCCACCATCAGGTTATGCGCGTTGGCAAAACTGGCGCCCGACCCGGCCGGTCCGCTGATCCTCCTGCGCGATTTGCCCGATGCAATGGTCTATTTGGGTTGTCTGACCGATGCCGAAGGGCACCTGCGCGAATGGGCCGAGATCTGGGTCCAAAATGTGGATGGGCTTGAATCGAGCCTGCCAGCGGTCCACGAATCGTTCTCGAACAAGGGTCTGGATGATCGCTGGGCGGGTATGGCCCGGAGTTTTGCCGCCCTCAACCCTGGCAATGTCCTCCGTACGGGCTGGGAAAGCAGACATCCGCTGCCCACTTGGCTGGATACAACCAAAGGTTTCCCTGTGCACCCAACCATCGGCGACCAGCACTGGGAACTCTGCCAGGATGACGCTGCCCTGCGAGCCGCGGCGCTCCCGGCCTACGGGACTTCCCTTTTTCGCTACTTGTACCGGCCCGGCTCGAAAGACGACGGCTTCGTTCCGGTCGTGGCGGGTGCGCCCACAAATAACGCCACCCGTCAGCTCGCCGATATCCTGAAAGGCTCCCCGGCCAGCATTCCTTTTAACCCGCAGGGCGGGTTGCTCATGGCTCGGAGCCATGCCCCGCTTTCGTATGAAGATTATGTCGATGTGCTCGGTGGCAAGGCTTGGAAAGGTCTGGAACACGGAAAACGAACCGTCACTTTCGACGGCGCGTATAAAACGCTGGGCGATGCGGCCCAGATGCAGCAAAGCGGCTCCCATTTATTCCTCGGCGGCCAGGGGCGCGCGGGTCGGTTTGTTGAAACTTTTCACCTTAAGCTGCGCCTATTTGTCGAGGCCCTCAGCGCCATCCGCAACTTTGTCGCTCGCGAACAGTTACCCTTCCTCAACTTGTCCGCTGAAAGCTTCAACGTCATTCTTCAGGATCTCGGCGGCAAACTCCCTTTTCTCTGGACCGCCGAATGCCAATTGGGCAAACCGCCGGAAGCTTTTGCCTTGCCGGTGCCATCCAGCGATTTGCGTTATTTTATCCGCGCCCGCCCGGGCGGTGCTTCGGTGTACCGGCCGGACAATCTGAATGCAGCGGTGCAGGGCAGTGGAAGCGTCCGCATCCGAACCGTCCTGCCGCCCGACCAGGGGCGAACGCTCCTGGAAGGAACCCTCGTAGCATCTCAAGGACTCAACGTCTCCCCCCATGACTTGCTGTGGATCCGGCTGCCGCTGCCCATCGGACGCGTTGACTTGTACGGCCACTTGTACACCGACGAGGGCCTTTCCCAGGGTGAAGCCCGTTTCCGCACGGTCGCCCAGAGTTTGGCCCCGGAAATCGTGGCCGCTCTTCGAGCCGCCGAAGGCGTGGCCTTCCCACGCGCACCGTTCGAGGTAGTCCCCTTGCTGAGCACGCCCTGCGACCTCTATGCCCTGGGGGTCCTGGCCGTTCGCACACTCCTGGTCAATCTCCAGAATACCTTGCCCGTGGCCTTGGACGGCGTTCTCAGCCTGGCTCGGCGCCTCGGCTCCGAACATAAGCCCGAGATTGCTTTACCCGCTCGCGTTGCCGGGCTGATGGCCCAGGAACCGCACTTTGCCAAATCTCTGGCGCCAAACCGGCTGGTTCAGGAGGACCTCGAGCCGGCCGCCGCTTTCGAGCTTCTCCCGGCTGAACTCTGGTATCATACCCTGGCCGCGGTCGTTCGCTTTTTCCCTGGGATCGGCCCGGACAGTTACTGCAAAGATTACGGCGACGCGCCCTCGCTGGCTCTCGAAACAGTCTTTAACCAGCCCTTGGAAGATCTCGAACAGTTGCTCGTGCGCTCCCGCAGCCTGATCGTCATCGATTGGCGCTCCAACCGCGAGGTCCATTCCGCCATTCGCGATGTTCTCGATCGTCAGCACATCTCCTGATGCCGCGAATTAGTCTTGCTGCGGCCTTGCTCGCTCTGAGCCTGCCAGCCGCCGAGCTCCCTCCACCTTTTCCCGCCGATCCGCGCCAGACTCTGGAACGCACCTGTTTTCAAACCGGACAGGCCTGGAGCCCGGCCGGCAACCTGCGTTCGGACGTAGCAATCGTGTATGGCATCGACGAAGGGCTCCCGCGGCGCATCGATTCCTGGCGCGACCGCGGCTATCGCATTCACGTCATGACGGGTGTGTCCTGGGGCCAATACCAGGACTATCTGTATGGGAGATTCGACGGTATCAATCACGAGGACGAGGCCCAAACCGATCGGCAAGGAAATAAAGTCGGGCATGGCGGCGATGTGTTTTACATGTGTCCGGGCACGAACTACGGAAAATTCCTGTGCCGCGGCGTGCAGCGCGCGCTGGATGCCGGCGCCGAAGCCATTCATCTCGAGGAACCTGAATTTTGGGTCCGCAGCGGCTATTCGGAAGGGTTCAAGCGCGAATGGCTCGCTTTTTATCACCAGGACTGGCAGCCACCCGATAGTTCCGTCGATGCCCAGTGGCGCGCCTCGAAGCTGAAGTACTTTCTCTATCGCCGCGCCCTGCAGCAGGTCTTTGCTTACGTTAAGGAGTCCAACCAGCGAACTGGCCGTCAGGTCCGCTGTTATGTGCCGACTCACAGCCTGCTCAACTACGCTCACTGGAAAATCGTCAGCCCCGAATCGAGCCTTTCGCAGCTCAACGGCTGCGATGGTTACATCGCCCAGGTTTGGACGGGCACCGCGCGCACACCCAACGTGTATGCTGGCAAGTTGAAGGAGCGCACTTTTGAAACTGCCTTTCTCGAATACGGCGCCATGCAAAACCTCGTGCGCTCGACCGGCCGCCGCGTGTGGTACCTCAATGATCCCATCGAAGACAATCCCGACCACGATTGGGCCGATTATCGCCGCAACTGGGAATCCACCCTGGTCGCTTCGTTGCTCCAGCCCGACGTCTGGCGGTTTGAGGTTGCTCCCTGGCCGGAACGCATTTTTACAGGCAAATACCCGCGGCGCTTGCCGGCAGCCCAACGACGCGGCATTCCACCCGACTACGCAACCGAACTCCAGACCGTCATGAATGCGCTCAACGATCTGGACCAGGCTCAAGTCGAGTGGGACTGTGGCACCGCTGGCCTTGGCCTACTGGTTAGCGATTCACTCATGTTCGAGCGCGGGCCGCCCGATCCCAGCGATCCGCATTTAGGAAATGTTTATGGGCTGGCACTTCCCTTCCTTAAACGCGGCCTGCCGATCACGCCCGTCCAGCTCGAGAATGTTACTTTGAGCGGCTATCTCGATCGCTTTCATGCTCTGCTCCTGACCTATCACGGTATGAAACCACTCCAACCGCAGGTCCACCGCGCGTTGGCCAGCTGGGTCCGGTCTGGCGGCGTGCTGGTTATCGTGGATGACGATGCGGATCCTTTCAATCATGTGTCCGAATGGTGGAACAGCAGCGGCCTGAACTTCACTACTCCCAGATTGCACCTTTTCGAGGAACTGCAACTGAACGAACGCACCCTCTCTCAAGAATCTGAGCCGGCCCGTGTGGGCAAAGGCTCGGTTGTGTGGCTGCGGCGCAATCCAGTGGCGATGACCGCCGGCGGCGAAAACGAACTCGCGTTGGTTCGAGCGGTGCAAGCCACCTTGACGGGAGCAGGCATCAAATGGATCGAGACCAATCACCTCGTCCTGCGGCGCGGCCCGTATCTTATCGCAGCCGGCCTGGATGAATCGATCAGCGACTCGCTGGCCCGCTTGCCGGGGCGCTTCGTGAACCTGTTTGACCCGGAGCTTGCCGTAAATACCAGCGTCCCGCTCGAGCCCGGGTCGCGCCTTTTCTTGCTGGATCTCGACCGCCTGAAACTCGGTGGACCTGGCGTGGCCGCCGCTGCCTGCAAAGCACTCGTGCAAGAACAGAGCCAAACCTCGCTTTCCATAGCGGTAGAAGGAGTTGAGGGTACCCCTGCGGTCGTGCTGATCCGGTGCTCCGCTGGTCCTCCACGAACTGTTACTCTGGAGGGCTCGGAGCTCCAACCCGCTCAATACTCCGCCGAGTACCACTTGGCCTGGGTGCGCTTTACCAACCGCAGCTCCCCACGTCAGCTCAAGCTCTCGTTTTAGGCGGGTCTTTGGCTTCAGGCACTCCAGCGCGGCCACACTGGCCTTACCCCGGTCAAGGGCGGGTACGGCTCGTCGCAGGCTTAGAGCGTGTTTCAAAAACCGGCCGGGTCGCGGGGCGCCTGGTTTGGAGTCCCGCCTTTAGGCGGTCCAGCGCCGAAACGGCCTAAAGGCGGGACTCCAAACCGAATTCCAAAACACGCTCTTAGCTCAGATTCCGTCCGTGCCTTTCTTTAATTCTCTAAATAGGTGCTATTCCGGTGGTTCCTCGCCGCGCTCCTTGAACCAGTAGCGGAGGAACGCCAAGTCACCGGCATCCTTCTCGCGGTGCGTGACCACCTTCATGCGCCACAGCATGCGCGGGGATGCGAAAGGAACGGGCACACCTTGGATGTCCCGCACGACGGCATCCCGTGCAGCTTCCTCGTATTCGATGCCTCCGTCCGAACGCTTCAGGTCAACCATGATCTCGTCCGCTACGCGGATGACATTGTATCGCTGGAGTTCGCGGGCTGCAATTCACGGACGGCGTTGTCCAGCAGCGTGGAGAGGGCTGAAAAGACTTTGGCTTCGTTGTCGCGATCAGCTGCGCCGAGCGGGTCAATGTCACCAGTCACTCGCGGCAGGCCGGCGGTTATAACTGCAAAACCACCGACTACAAGGTAGCGTGCTCCGCGGGTGTTGAGTTCGCGACAAAGATTGACAAGATCCGCTTCCCGAGGCGGGCGCGGCTCTAAGTCCTTTGGGTCTGGCTGCGGACCAGCATTCGGTTCATCCATTCGTCGGCCTCCTCATGCGTCTTGAAACGGTAAACACCTTTGGAAGCCCAGCGGTGCCCTAAGGAACGATGTAACTCCACAGCCAGAGACTGTAGCTGCATACCGCTCCGGAAGCATCTGGCGTTCGGCTGCGGCGCCCGACAATCTTGTCGATCCTTTCCTCGGCGTTGATGAAAGGCTCTTTCATTGTGGAGAGCTTAAGCCTGAAGCGAGCATTCATGCAAGAAGGGATGGTGGAAAGGGTGGAAAGCCAGGCTCACCTGGCATTCAACTTCCCGCACAGACAATGTCTCCCAGCGACTCGATGGTCATTTTTGCGAGGGAGAAAGGGTTGCGCCGGATGTACTGGGCGAGGTCCTCGAGGTCGGCCTGGCGCGCCGGAGGGACAGGTCTACCGGCGTGGACGGGTGCGCCGATGGGCCACGCGGGAATAGGCCGTCGGCCACCAAGGCGTGAATGTGGGGGTGGCCAAACGAAAGGCGCGTCCGAGGCTTAACTAAGACCCGAACGCGCCCTGAATTCGAACTCAATCCGGCAGCACCGCTTACATGAGATACGGGTTGCTCACCAGGTTTGCCGGAACGTGGCCCCGGTACCGGTAGAACTTCACGGTGTTCCTTTCTGCCGTCGGCCGGGGTGAAACGGCCCCGGGTACATCTGTATACGGACCAGTGACACTATCGGCGGACTGCAGGATGGCGTCCGGGGTTTGCCACTTTAAGGTCACGCCCGCACCCGGAGCGGCGTCGAAGTTTAGTCGCAGGGTTAACGCATTGGCGTCGACGATTGCGCCGCCAAATGCGCTGCTGATCTCGGTGTCGCTTAGCACACGGTTATAAATCCGCACGTCGTCCAGTGACCCACTGAAAGCCTGCCAGGAATTGGTATCATGCGAGAGCCCGAGTTCGATTTCCTGGCCTGTTTGCCAGGACCACGCCTTGGCGTTTGGGCCTGAGGCAACCAATTGTCCGTCGACATAGAGATTGGCCTGGCCGCTACCGCTTTGATCGTAGGTCAACGCGACCTGGTGCCATTTGTCATCCGAGAGGTTGATGGACGTCAAATCCTGAGCGCTTTGAGAGGTGGTCACCTCAATTGTTCCGTCGGCGTTCTGCACGAAGTACAAGCCATTGCCATTGCGCCGATCCAACAGGGTGGCGGGCTTGCCCGCGCTGTTGCTCAATCCGGGAGATTTCATCCAGAACATAATGGTTCCGGTGGCGGCGTCAAAGTTGGTGGAGCCCGAGACGATAATTTGATTCCGGTTCGTGGCGTTAAAACTCATCACTCCGGTTCGCGTGACGCCGCCGGAATCAGCGAGAGTGGCCAGCCAGTTGGCGCCCAAAACCAGTCCATCCTCAGGCGTGCCGGAAGGTTTGCTGTCCAGCGTGTAGTTCTTTCCGGCCACAACCGCGAGGCTGTCCACCGAAACGGTGCTGCTGAACGCACTTCCATAAGCATTGGATACCTTCAGGTCGTAGGTTGCGAGATCCGCTGCCGCCACTTTGCTGATGGTGAACGAACTATTGGTCGCGCCGGCAATCGGGGCGCCGTCCTTCCGCCATTGATAGGATAGCGGCGGAACGCCACAGGCATAACCGCTCCAGGTGATCGTGTCCCCGGGTGAAACCACCACCGGTTGAGGCGACATAGTGATGACGGGCTTATCGGTGATGATGAAACCGGAAATGGTGCTTGCAAAATTGTAACCCGTGGTCTTGTTGCCAGCATGGCCCGCGCGATTGCCGATGATCTTGAGGTGGTCTGTGTTTAACGCGCCGCTGGACGTGCTCATCCCGCCGCCAATCCCTCGGACCCAGCTCGTATCCCCAGCATCGGCCACCGGGGGAATACTGGGATAAACGACCGACTGCGTGGTATTGGCCGTTGCATCAATGATGAAGGCGTTGGTTAAGTATTGCAGCGAATCGCTCGATGCGATCAATTCAACCGCGAAAGACGAATTCGTAAAGACGCTTTTCAGTCCCGTGATGTCGATGCTGTAACCGGGTTGAGAATTGTCTCCGCCTGAACTGCCGGGCCCAAAATTGACTCCGTCGCGGATAAAACCCCAATAAACCTGTTCATTGCCCGGTTTATATCCGTTCCCGCCAAACGTGTAATGTGGCCCGGACCGCGTGTACCCGCCAAATCCGCTCACATTGGCCGCAATGCCGGACCAGTTCAAAGTCAGTGACCCGCTCGGCAGGGGATTTAAGCCGTTGGTGGAGCTCGTCGTGTTGATCGTCTCGGTGAGGCTGAAATTCATTCCGGCACAGGAGCTATAACCCGTGTCCATTTGCGTGAGGCTCTCCCAATCGTTGGTCCCGATGCCAAAAGCCGGCGCCGTGACCACACTGCCGCTGTAGGATTCCGTGCCGCAGTAGTGTGTCTGAAAATTGAATCCTACCGTTGCGGCCTGGCTTACGCCAAGCATCAGCGCCGCCGCCGAAACCGTGCAAGCCGCGTGCTTCCGCGCCCCGTTTTTATCTTCAAAGCGTTTTTTCTTCATAGCAATCATTTGGTTCTAAAGGAATGCCTCGGCCCGACAGCTAATCTTGCGGAAGCATCCTTGGGTTTCCTGTTCGCATCGAGTGTCAGACCATGGTAGTAATGATGTCAAAGACAATTTTGATTTGTCGTTTATAACGGCCTCATTTTTTTATCGAGACCCCACTGCCGAAATCGCCGCCTCCCATGTCTGCCGACCTCCAACCAAGACTCGACAAAGCCCGTCAATTCCTTCTCTCCAACCGGTTCGCGGAAGCGTTGCCGCTGTATCAAAGGCTGCTCCACCAGCGGCCAGGCGACGCCGTTCTTTGGTTTGAGTGCGGAAACGCTGCCAGCGGGCTTCAGCAAATGGACCTGGCCGACCGGGCCTGGACGCGAGCCCTCGAACTAGCTCCGGGCAACTCGGAACTGACCGGGTTAATTGGTCACCAGTACCAGAGCTTGCGTCAGCCGGACCGGGCCCGGGATTGCTTTTCGAAAGCCGCCGCCGCAGATCCGCGGGGCATCAATCCCCGGATAAGTCTGGCGGTTCTTGCCGAGCAGAACCACTGCCTTGAAGAGGCGCGCTCGGCGGTCGGGCAATGCCTGAAAATCGATCCCCATGACGAGCAGGCCCGCTACTTCAATGCCGTCCTCGATCGCCGGGAAAACAGCTTGGACCAGGCCGAGCGCGAATTGCGCGATCTCCTGGCGTCCGAACCCAAACACCCGTTCGTTCGCTATGCCGCTCGTTACGAACTGGCCAACATCCTCGATCGCACCGAGCGATACGATGAGGCCATGAACTCGCTCACCGAGGCCAAAAGAATCGTCCGCACCCTGACCGACACTCAACTATTAATCAAAGCCTACGACCAGGCTGCCGCATCAGCGCGCGCCTTTACCAGGAACTTGCCAAAAACCATCTTGCGCACCTGGGCCGTTTCCTTTCCCGAACAGGTGCGTCAGCCAAAGGTTTCGCTGGCGTTCCTGGGAGGCCATCCGCGCAGCGGCACGACTCTGCTTGAGCAAGTCCTTGATGCGCACCCGGCCGTAGCCGCACTGGACGAACCGCCCGCCTTTCTCAAGCTGCTTCAGCCGGAGTTTCACCGTTCCAAGGTACTCTCGGCGGGACGCCTGAACGCCTTGCGCCAGCTTTACCTACAGGCCTTGTCGGTTGAATTAGGGCCCGCTGCGGCCGGCAAAGTGTGGGTCGACAAAAATCCATCTCCCACTGGCCGGCTGCCACTCTGGCTGCGGGTCTTTCCCGAGTTGCGAGTGCTAATCGCCTTGCGCGATCCGCGCGACGTTCTCCTGAGTTGTTATTTCCAGAACATCCCTCTCAACACAACCAACGTGAATTTTTTGAGTCTCGAACGTCTGGCCAAACATTACGCCGATCTGATGGACATTTGGCTCATGGTAAGGGGATGGGAAGGCTTTG
Organism: Verrucomicrobiia bacterium; assembly: GCA_035651635.1. Lineage (GTDB taxonomy): Bacteria > Verrucomicrobiota > Verrucomicrobiia > Limisphaerales > UBA8199 > JANXQE01. Next base: position 60,099 of record DASRFK010000106.1, read on the forward strand.
CCTGGATTGAGACTCGTTATGAAGATGTGATTGCCGGCGTGGAGAAGGAAGGAACCAGGGTCACCGGGTTCCTCGGTCTTGCGTGGCATGAACAACAGGCCAGGTTTTACGAAAAGAGCAAGCGCAAGCAGCTCTATTCGCCAACCTACCAGGACGTCACGCAACCGGTTTATTCGCGCTCGGTCGGGCGTTGGCGTGCCTACGCAAAATATCTCGAGCCTGTCCAGCCAGCCCTGGAACGTTACCGCCTCGCCTTCGGCTACGATTGAGCCTTTCCAGCGCCGGATCCTACCGTCTGCACTGGTACCCCACCACCTCGGCCTACAGTCTTCTATAACCGAGTATCAGTTGAAAAATTTTCCCCGAGTAGCCGCAGAATCAGACCGGCCGCGCTCATTAACAAACTTGCAACGTTTTCTGCAACTGCTTGCGTAGTTGCCCCCGTGCGCGGTACAGACGCACCTCGACGGCTTTGGCAGAACAATTGAGCACCGCGCCAATCTCCGCGTGGCTTAGACCCTCATATTCGAACAAAATCAGCGGCGTGCGCAATTCAACTGGCAGTCCTTGCACCGCCCGTCGCACCTCTTCGGCGCGTTCGCTGCTTTCCGCCTCTTCGCTCGGTGAAGCGGCCGTATCGGTTAGGCCATCCTTTAAAGACGCGCCGCTCTCCGTCTCGGCTTCCAACGACACTTGGGGATGACGCTTATGCCAGCGGAACCGGTCCCGCAGCAGATTGGTCGCAATCGTGTAGAGCCAGGTTGAAAAACGGTGATTGGGACGGAAGCGCGCCGCATTCTGATAAACCCGCACGAAGCTTTCCTGCGCCAAATCAGCCGCGTCGGTCTCGTTGTTGATCTGGCGCAACAGGTAGTGAAAGAGCCGCGCGCCATGGCGCTCCATTAGCGCGCTCAGCGCCGCGTCGTGGCCGGCCGCCAATCGCGCCATGTCCTCACGGTCTTGTTCATCGGTGCCGCCTTGCATGCTTGCACCCAATCAATGGTGCATGCTCGAATGCGTATCGCCGAGCAAGGTCCTGCTCTGCACCCAGTCCAGATAACGCTTGCCCTGCTCCGCCGGCATCGTGCGGCTCACTTCGTAAAAATGTTGCAGCATCTTGCTTTGGCATTGTGCGCGCAACTGCGCGGCATCGGCAAGCGCCTGCTGAATCTGTGGCGTGACATTGTTCGTTTGCGCCAGCAAATTCGCCAGCTCCTGGTTCTTTAAATCGATTTGGTGACAACGTTCGGCGCAACCCGCCAGGTATTGCTCGTGCAGCTGGGAAACCCGGGTGAACTCTGGTTCGGTTAAGTGAAACTCCTGCTTCAGCCATGCCAACTCCGGCGCTTTGCTGTCGTCGGACCGGCAGCATGAGTCCGCGGTTCCGGCCCGATACATGCCCGCGTAAGCGAGCGCGCCCAAAACCAGCCCTCCAATCAGAATGAGCACCGATCGTTTCATGTGTTAATGGTGAAGCATCTGATACGGGTCCACCACTTGAACATAGCGCGCGCTCAATTGCGCCTCGGCGCGCGCATTGGCGGCCCGGGCCTGCCAGTACCCAACAACCAAACCGGCCAGCAGCAGCACCGCCAGGTAGCTGGTGGCCAGGGCGGGGCGCGCAATCGCCGCCCCAAGCCGCTCCCATATCAGCCTCCAGGCAGGCCTCCGCGCCTGGCGCCGTGCAATTCCGAGCCAGACCCCTTCCTCGAATCGGGGGGGCAAGGGCGTTTGAACCTTCCATTCGTGTAAGACCCGGCTCAGGGCTTGATCGCTTTCGTTCGATGGTTGCGCTTTCATCGCTTTGACTGGCGGCAATACCTCAGGTCTCCGCCTTGAAAAACATACGAATTTCGCTCTCCGACGGCCATGTTTTTGTCGTCCAGTTCCATCGTTTATACGGCGCCATTGCCCTGACCCCTCGTTAAATCTCAACTGCACAAGGCATGAAAACTACCCCCCCCGATGTTCGGTTCGGCAGGTCCAAAGCCACGGCCAGGCGCTTCACTCGTTCGTTATTAGATCTTGCATTCAGACGGCCTCGATGTTACTTATATAGGACACACGCCAATTAGGTTCAGGTAACCTCGCAGGTACCTGATTGTCGGAGCCTTGTTGTGTACTCGAAGTAATTCAGCTGGAGGAAGTCGAAACAATCTTCCGCTGAAGCCGGAGCGTGTGGGCTGACCGCAGTTCTGTTCGTTCTTGGAACCCGAACCGACGAACGCGGCGCCCCAGAGCTGAATGAACCTGACAACCTATGAAAGTTTTATTAAAAGACGAGCAAGCTCGTCTTTATTACGGAATGGAACACGCCTGGGTGGCGGATCCCAACGCGGCCATGGATTTCCAGGTGCTCGAGCGAGCCGGCCAGGAGGCTTCACAATATCCCCTGCACACCTTGGCGATCGTGCTTAGGTATGAGAATCCTGAATGCGAACTCTCCTTAAACCCGGGCCTGTTCTGGAACCCGCAGCCGGGCAATAGCGCCGCCTCAAGCGTTTGAACTGAGATGACCGAAATCGTTTCTGATGGGTACATGACGGTAATTCTGCTCGGCGCGGCTCTGTGCGCGCTGGCAGTGGCGCGACGCGTACTGGCGCATCGGGGTTCGCACGGACCGGCCGAACACCTGCGCCCCCACCCCGCCCCAGCGGAGCGCCAGCCTCCAAAACCCGAGCTGGAAAGGCCCGCAAGCCATTGACGAAGCCGACCCAGTCTGCGCTGCGCTCCGAATGAAGACTGGAGGCGGCGGGAGTTGAAGGCAGTCGATGGTTGGCGACAGTGCACGGACCCGCGTAACCACGAGCAATCTTGCATGTCGTGTCTTTGACTCGTATGCACAAGCCGCATCTGAATGAAACTCTTTTGTCCCGTCCTGTCCCGTCCTCCGGTAGGAGGTCCCGCCCCCTTCACGCGGCGGCCAAAACTTTAACTTCTTTATCGAGGCGTCCGGCCAGTCGTTCCTGTTCTTTTTCCAGGTCGTAGTGCGATTGAAGATTCAACCAGAACTCCGGAGACATTCGAAAATAGCGCCCAAGTCGCAATGCGGTGTCAGCGGTGATGGCGCGGTCGCCCTTAACGATCTCATTTATGCGGCGCGGGGGCACCCCGATGTCCTTTGCCAGCCGATACTGTGTAATCACCATCGGCTTGAGGAATTCCTCTTCGAGAATTTCACCCGGAGTGATGTTGCTTAACAGTTTGCTTTTCATAATCAGTGATAATCCACTACTTCGACTTCATGGGCGTTCCCATCGCGCCAGCGGAAACAAATCCGCCACTGGTCCTTGACGCGGATACTGTATTGTCCCTTTCGCTTACCTTTAAGGGCCTCGAGGCGATTGCCCGGCGGCACGGCCATGTCCCGAAGCTCTGTGGCCGCATGCAACGCCAACAGTTTGCGTCTGGCATTGCGCTGTATTCCTGGCGGGAACCGACGGGACACTTCTGCCCGAAAAATCCGCTCTGTTTCCGCTGACGCGAAACTGACGATCACTTTGGGATTAATAACGCCAGGCGTTAATGGTGTCAAGTTGAAGCACTCGCCACAAACCATCCCTACCATCCCTGGCTGATCGAGGTGTGGATATCGGCAGAACTGGTCACTATCATTCCGGCATTGTTCGATTGATACGCCGCCTCCGATCGAAATTCAAACTGTCTTCTGGCCTTTCCTCTTTTTGATTACCCTGAGTTGCCGAGTCGTAGTTCGAAATGCTCGACCGATTCGATAGCGCGGCCCGCCTACGCCCTCGGAGGGCTCCGGCGCGGCAGTCTTCGTTCTGCGCTGCGCTCCGAACGAAGACTGGAGGCGGCGGGAGTTGAACCCGCGTCCTTGGCAAATCTACCAGCCGCGACTACATGCTTAGTCAGGAGATATTTTCTTCCGAGCGATAACGGCCTGACACCGAGCCGCTCAGCCTAGTCCGCAGGATAAGAGTTTCGGTTGTTTACGCGCAGACGCCGTAAACAACCTAACCTGCTATGGCGTTCGTCCAGCGTAGCAGGTGTCCACTGGCGAACGTCGCGGCAATTTAGGCCGCGAGGGCTAATTCTTGGTTAGCAATTAACTTTTGGTTCGAGGTTTTAACGAGGCCAACGAACCGTCCTCGGCATGCCGCCTCTGGCGTACCTGCTAAGTCGAAACCAGTACGCCCCCGTGCGGAACGACCCAATATCGTCCGGACAAACAACCCAGTCAAGGCCGACCGCATCGGCCGCATCGCCCTGGGCAACCCAGCGCGCAGTGGCCTGGCCTCTGCAAGTCCTAAACTCGAAATCTGAACGAACCTGTCCTCTCAAAAGGGCAAGAAGAGGACGAGGAAGAGCAAGAGGACGAGGAGGATTCAGAGTGGGGAGAATACACACAGGGCGCTTTTACCCGAGCTCGCCGATGGGGCTGGAGGGCGCGATCCCGTCGGGATTAAGACCCTCTTGGTTGTCCGTATAAACCTAACGGTTACACGACGCCGGCCAGCGGACCGCTGATTCCGGCAGCCGGTACCGACACCTTGTTCCCCTGCACCTCTACCCTGACCCCGAAGGTCGCAACGCTGGCAAAGCGGGAGCCGCCTCGCTTCAGGGCGCTGTTAACCAGATCCGGAATGTCCTCCAAGTCTTTCCCGGCCGAATTTGGAACCTTCAGTTTCTCTATATCGGCGGCCAGTTTGCCCATGCGCGTGCTGACGACAGTCCTGCAGCTGGAAATCTGTTTACCCACCTCGGCCGCGCAGTCGGTGCACAGCTTTTCAACTGCCTTATTGTAATTATCCATCTCCGCGTTTGCCATAAAGCGCTCCGTTTAGCCTTTTCCTCGACCAAGCGTCGGACCGAAGGCGGTCAAAATCATTGGTCTCTTCGGGGGTTTTATGTTGTGATTTAGCCCAGTTGTCAAGCCAGCAGGCGCAGCATGGCGAAGGAGATTCTTGGATTTTTTTAGATTGCTTATGGACCAAACTTTGGTTTGATAAGCCAAGGCCCTTCACTCAATCGCTCACGCGACCCATGAAAACCCAACCACCTTTCTTCCACGGAACGGGCAGGGCAACCTCGGCTCTGCGCGCCTTCACGTTAATCGAACTGCTGGTGGTCATCGCCATCATTGCCATCCTCGCCGGCATGCTGCTGCCGGCGCTGAGCAAATCCAAAGACAAGGCGATTCGCAGCCAGTGTGAAGGGGATCTCAAGCAGATCAATCTCGCGGTGAACATGTACTCGATCGATTCCAAGGATTACCTGCCCGAACCCAACTGGAATTCACCTTGGCTCCGCCGCGGCTGGCTCTATGACGCCAGCAAAGGTTCAGTTCCCGATCTGACCCAGGCACCCTATAATACTGACCCGAAGTCTGCATATCTAGGCGGGTTGCTGTGGGATTATATCAGGACGTGGGGCGTGTACCGGTGCCCACTCGATCGCACCAATGTGCCCAAGTGGAAGCTGCGAAGCCAAAAGCTTTCCAGTTACCTCATGAACGGAGCGGTCTGCAGCTTCGGCAACATTTCCCCGAGTTCTTACAAAAGCTCGAGCTTCCGGGCAGACAGCATCATTCTGTGGCAAGCCCTGGAAACCAACCCGGGCGATTTCAATGACGGTTCCAGCAGCCCGGACGAGGGAATTACGAAGCTGCATTCGATTGGAACGACTGTTGGAGTGGTGGATGGACATGTTGAGTACCTCAAAACACTTAAGTTTAACGAGGAGGTAAGTAATCCAGGCAAAGGCAGGCTTTGGTGCCGAGGTCTACGACCTTGCGGCCAAGGGCGACCCGCGCGCTGTGCAGGCCGTCAAACAATACGAAGAAATGCAAACCTCTCGCCGGTGACGGGATGAACTCGACCGGTATGTGCCGAAAGGGTCTCGCGAACGAGCGTTCAACAAATCGCCCGGCAGGCGAGCCGCTGAACTTTCGGCGGGTGCTATTCTTTGATTTGAATTCGCCGATATTCCATTTGCCCGCGGTCGCCTTCCAAGCCGATGGGGCCGGTTTTAGGCAGCTTAAAGGAATTCTCAAGCAACTCGCCATTGCACGTGCAACGCGCCTCCGTTCCTTTGACGTCGATAATGAGTTCGTTCCAATCCTGCGCTTTGTAATGCTGCAGGTCTTTGTAAGGACCCGCCAGCAGGTAATCCCGGCACTGAAGCTGTGGGCCGCGCACAAAGACCCCGCTATCCGCGTTGGGAGTCGCGCGGAACTCCAGTTTTAAAACAAAATCCTGCGGAAACTCGCGCGTGGTCCACAGCGCTTGAATTTTGCGCCCTTCGGCGGGAGTGGTGACCACCAGTCGTCCGTTTTGCGCCACATAACGCCCGTCATCGCTCTGGCGCTTTCCATCGAAGGTCACCGGGTTGGTGACGATGGGCCACGCTGCGGCGTTCGGGTCACTGGCTTGCCATTTTTTCGCCGACTGGATGTCCTCCTCGGATGTGGGACGATAGCCCCAGCCGGTCAGGTCATGTCCATTGAACAGGCTTTTGAAACCTGGTTCCGGCGTGAACTCGTCCGGTTCGGTCTCGATCAGCCCGAGCGTGGCGAAAATCGGGTGGATAGCCGCAGCCCACTTGGCATAGCCCGCCTGGTTCGGATGGAGCAAATCCGGGAACTCCTCCGGCTTGGCATCCCCATGGGCATTGGCGAACAGAGTCCACGTTTCGATCAACGTCACCTGGCGATCGCCTTTCACCACTGCGCCGTAAAGCTGATTTACCCTTTTTATTTTGTCTGAGGGCCGCTTTTTGGATTCCGAACTCGGAAAGACCTGACAGAGAACGACGGGTAAATTGGGGTTCGACTGTTCGAGTTTGGCGAGAATCAGTTTGAGATTGGCCGCGATCGTGTCGGGATCCGCCCCTTCCTCCAAATCGTTGGTGCCGATCAGGAGCACTACGGCACGGGGGTGCAACGCTATGACGTCCTCGTCTAACCGAATGAGGACTCCGCGAGTCGTGTCCCCGCTGATGCCCCGATTGGCAACTTTCAATCCAGCAAATCGGCCGCCCATGTTATCGCCCCAGCCTTGGGTGATTGAATCACCGAGAAAAACCACGCTGTTCTGATCCTGCTGGACGTGTCGAGCCCAGGTGCCGCGCCGTTCCGCCCACAGCTTTCGAAACCAGTCGTATCGCCGGATCGGCCCCTGGCCCGGCAATCCGTCGTTGCTGGCTGGAATCTCAAAAGAGGACGGGCCGGGCTGTGCGTCGAGCGGTTGGAAGTTGGTTAGCAGCGTGGCCACCGCGAGCGCTAACGAGGATCTGTGGCGAGGGAAGGAGCTCATATGATCGCCGCGAAAATGCCCTTAGCCCTTAATCAATGCAACAAGAGATGAATTAAATGAATCAAAAGAGGCGCATTTGAACACAACCACCGTTTGGTAGATGACATCGCGCTGCGATGTCCCCGCCCGTACAGCGGGCGGAACAGAACCAGAGCGGGTGCAGAACAGTCTCACTCGGTGCGCCGCTAACGCGGCGCGGACGCGCAGCGCGCGCCGTCCCCACCGCGCTGGTGGTATCAGGATGCGCCACCCCCGCCAATCCCCGCCCAGGCACAGGTTTCTCCACTTGCTTGACCCGGCTCTTTGGCCTACTGGTAAGCGCTAACCAAAATCCTGGAAAAGCCAGGTACAACTACCATGTCACTCAACGGCAAATTCGGAATCGTTTTTGGTGTCGCTAACAAACGCTCGATCGCCTGGGCCATCGCTCAGGCATGGCATAAGGCCGGCGCTCGCCTCGCCTTCACGTATCAGGGCGAGCGGCTCAAAGAAAATGTCGAGGAATTGGCCGGCGCCTTTGGAGCGGAAACCCCGATTCTGCCGTGTGACGTGACCAACGATGAACAAATCGCGGCCGTTTTCGCTGCGGTGGGCCAGAAGTTCGGCAAATTGCATTTGCTGCTGCATTCGGTCGCCTTTGCGCCAAAAGACGCGCTGGAAGGCCAGTTTGTGAACACGAGCCGGGAAGCATTCCGGGTCGCCCATGATGTGAGCGCCTACTCTTTGGTGGCCCTAACGCGTGGGGCCACACCGCTAATGATCGAGGGAGGCAGCGTCCTGGCCATGACCTACTACGGCGCTGAAAAAGTCGTGCCTCACTACAATGTGATGGGTGTGGCCAAAGCTTCGCTGGAAGCCAGCACCCGCTATCTGGCCTACGATCTTGGCCCCAAAAAGATCCGCGTGAACTGCATTAGCGCAGGTCCGGTCAATACCCTGGCAGCGCGCGGCATCTCCGGTTTTACCGAAATGCTCAAGCATTACGAGGCCCGCGCCCCTTTAAAACGCAACGTTTTACCCGATGAATTGGGCGCCACCGGTGTTTTCCTGGCCGGCGATGGCGCCGCGGCCATCACCGGGCAGGTCCTTTACGTCGACTGCGGTTACCAAATCATGGGCATGTGAACGGGATCAGGGCTTGACAACCGCGGCGAAAGCGCAATGGTACTAGTACAAACTCCATCAAATGGAGAAGTTTATGAAGAATCTGAGCTGCTGTATCGGGAGGAAAGTTCTGCTGGCCGTTTCGTTCGGGCTGGCGTTTGCGTTGCCCATGTTCGCTCGCGCACAATCGGATGCGCCTTCGACTCCTGCGACCGCGCCTGCGGAATTACAGGTCCGGTTCTCGCCCGGAGTTCGCGATGTGTTGAAGATGCTCGACGCCAAGGTCGATGTTTCCACCGTTGAAGCCTATATCAAAAACTCGCAGACGGTGTACAACCTGAGCGCCAATGAGATTATCGCCTTAAAGCGGCGTGGCGCACCCGACGAAGTTATCACTCTGTTAATTCAACACGGCGCTGAAGTGCGGACTCAAATCGCGCAAGCCGCGCAAGCGGGCGCCCCGTTAACCCCACCGGCAAGTGCCTCGCCATACGCCGGGGGCTACGCCGACACGGGTGTGCAAGAGCCCTATCCTTATTACGCGGATTACGGGTACGGATATCCTTATTACGCCGGATACCCGTATTATGGGTATCCTTACAATTATTGGTATAGCTATGGGTATCCATGGGGCTTCTACTCGTCCTTCTACTCGCCGTTTTATTTTGGCTATTACGGGCACCGCTATCATGGGTATTACGGGCGTGGCTATTATGGCCGTGGATATTACGGCGGCCATAGCTTCGCGCATGGATCGATTGGGAACCGTGGTGGGGCCTGGGGCCCTGTTCGGGGTGGAGCCCATGGTTTTGGCGGCCCATTCACCGGTGTACGCACCGCCTCTTTCGCCGGACGTAGCGGGTCTTTTGCCATGCGATCTGGTGGATTCAGCGGCGGCCATTTCGGCGGCTTCGGCGGCGGTCATGCCGGCGGATTTGGTGGGGGCCATGGAGGCGGTTTCGGTGGCGGCCATGGCGGTGGGGGCGGTCACAGATAACCAGCAGTGGCGATCTCTTCGGGTCCGAGGCCAGCAGCTCGGACCAGTTGACTCGTTTTCGTTGCCGGCTACCACTGCGCGGGGCCAAGCTGGGCTTCGGGCGTCAGTGTACGACTCTATAATGGGTTGCGCTGCAGCGTTTTTGGCTTCATTACAACGTATCCCCCTTAACTGAACACGGTCGACGAATTTCCACAGCCTCGGCAGCGGAGGGAGAGTATTGCCGCGCCGTTTTTGTGGTCCATCATCATGCTGACTTGTGAGGCGCAGACCGGACAGATTCCCGGCTGGCGGTTAAAATAATCCTTAAAGAGTTTATGAAGCTCTTCGTTCGTCCAGCACCTCCAGGCTCGGCCCTCAGCGCTTTTAGATTCGGATCGCGGCGGATTCACGATGCTCACAATAAGTTGACCCGTCGATTGCGGCTAACCGGATGTTGGCCATCCTAAACCAAAGATTGACAGTCAGAGGAGATTTTCCGGCGCGGATTGGCTGCCAAAAGGCGGTTCCAGCGCGGTCGGTGATCTTCAACTTTAAACATGATTACAGCCGGGGCTTGCAGCTCTGGGGGCGAGTCTGTTAATCAACGTCGTGAAAATCGACGAGGCGCCGCGTGCGTAACAAATCCTCGAAGGCCGATGCCCGGTTGAGCATACCTGTGCCTGACGGCCTCCTGGCCCGGCGCGCTTGAACTTTTTTTTGCCACCTGGCGATTTGCACGACACTCCGCATGAAACGAAGAACCTTTTTAAAACTTTCCATAGCGAGTACCGCCCTGGCGATGGCGGCGCGAGCCGACGAGACCAAGCCGGCCACGGCTGAGCGCGCAGGAAGAGGTGTTCGGGTTGGCGCGCAAAAGGACCGTTATGAAGAGGAATTACTGATCATGGGCGGGCGCTTCGATCTAAAGGTCTCGGGGCGGGACACGGGAGGTGACCTTTGCATCTATGACACCGTTCGCGAGTCGAAGGGTGGCCCGGCCCTCCACCGCCACCACTTTCAGGACGAATGGTTTTATGTTATGCGAGGCGAGTTCATTGTTCAGGTGGGCGAGGACACCCTTAATCTTGGACCGGGCGATTCGGCGCTTGCGCCGCGCAAAATACCCCATGCGTTCGCCAGGACCGGTGAAGCGGAGGGGCAGATGCTGGTCCTGTTTCAGCCGGCGGGCAGCATCGAGGCTTTTTTTAAGCAGATGAGCAAGATCGGGAAGGCAATACCAAAGAACCAGGAAACCGCCCTGAAGCAGCTCTGGGCGGACCATGGCATGGAAATCGTTGGACCAGCGCTCAAGTTCTAATTCTTGGCCAAGCCGGCTGGCGGAACAGCGCACAGTGCCGTCTGCGGTTGCGTAATAAGTTGAGGGGCGGAACTGCCCGTGGCGTATTAACAACAAGGGAGGCGCCGAGCAGGCGTTGCCCGACATGACACCTGGCATTCAGCGGCAGCGCGGCATCTGTGTCGGCTCAATATTTCTTGGGTCAACCATTCTGTTGCTTGCCGGATGCAAAGGACCATCGCTCAATGGCGAGCGTGAAGCCCGGCAGCAGGTACGGACTGTCACTGAATCGTATCGCCCGAACGGTTCGCGCCCGGTGCTGCCTGTGTTAACGACCAACTCGAACTTGGGCGAGTACCTGAAATATGCGCTGCTGAACCAGCCCAAGGTTGAGGCGGCCTATTACGAGTGGATGGCGTCAGTGGAGCGCATCACCATCCAACGTTCCTTGCCCGATCCCCAAATTACCTTCCAAATGGATATCCAGGATGTGGTCACCTCGCTGATGCCTGGACTAATGATGAGTTTTCCGGGGGCAGGAAAGTTGCGAGCCGCAGGAGCGGTGGCGGCCGCTGACAGCCAGGCCAAATATTTCGCGTTCAAGACGGCTTCGCTCGAAAGTGCCTACGAGGTGAAGCGCGCCTATTATCGCTTGTATTTTCTCGACGAGAAAATTCGCGTCGAACGCGACACGTTGAACCTGCTCAGCGAACTGGAGAAGCTCGCCCTGAACCAAAACCAAGTCGGGAAAGTCACGCTGCAGGACGTGCTGCGGGCGCAAATAGAGCAGGACCGCCTCCGCACAGAGTTGGCAAATCTGGAGGATTCGCGGGGACCACTACTAGCGGAATTCAAAGCCGCCTTGGGGCTGCGAGCCCTTGAGCCGGCTCCGCCTTTGCCACAGCGGTTCGAATCGACCTCATTGGATGTCACCTCCGAGGAACTCTTTCAAATCGCCTTGGAGCAAAACACCCGTCTCAAAGGGATGGAAGCCGACCTGCATTCGGCCGAAGCCGCCATCCAGCAGGCGTACCGGGCGCGCATGCCTGACGCCAGCATCGGAGTCATGGCCGACGTGAAGATGAACCCGGTGCTGTATCGTCCGTGGGGTACTGTGAGCCTGCCAATCTGGCGCGATAAGCTCGCCGCGCAGGTCGCGGAGGCCCAGGCCAACAAAAGGGCTGGCGAAGCGCGCCTGACCGCCGAGCAGATCAATCTCGCGATTGACTTCGCACAGCGTTCGTTTCAGTTTCGCGAAGCCACGCGCAATTTGGAGCTGCTTCAAAACCAACTGGTGCCTAAACAGCAGCAGTCTTTGGAAGTCGCCCGCTCGGGGTATGTCGCCGGCCAAATCGATTTCTTCAACCTGACCGACGCCGAGCAAACCCTGCTGCGGTTCAGTTTGGATGAAGTCGAGGCGCACACTCAACGTGAGTTGGCGCTCGTGGAATTGTCGCTCATCATCGAGGGCATGCCGCCGACCGGAACACCCACCATTGGGAGCAAAGCGGGCGGGATGGGTGCGGCCGTTTCTTCGATGGGCGCAAGCAGTGGTGGCATGCTCCCGGGTGGCTCTTCGCCGCCGAAAAAGAGTGGTCAAGGCCAGATGAAGTGAGGCTGTCACGATATGACCAAGATTTATGAGCAAAGGGGGTCTCCATGAATCTCTCCACAGATTCAGGGCGACCGAGGATGGGAAATCCGAGATGTGAGGTTTTCCAACAACCGTCGTTCCGTAGTGGCGACTCGACAGAACGCCGCTGGAAATGGTTACGAGGATTGGCGGCGCTCTGCCGAGACGCCGCTACGGGGAGGTTCATGGTCTCGATGCGGGGCGAGAAGGCCGTGGAAGCGCTCGATGAACCGTTCACTATCCCGCTGCTGATCCTCTCCCTTTTGATCCTTCCTACCTTCCTCCTGTTCACCGGTTGCGGTTCCGGGGACCAAACACAAGCGGAGCAGCTCTACACCTGCGGGATGCATCCGCAGGTCATTCAGAACAAACCAGGCAACTGTCCGATTTGCGGCATGAAGCTGACTCCCATCCGCAAACAGCCGGCTGGAACAACCAACGCCAATCTAGCCGGCGGCGTCAGCCAGCGCCAAATCGCCTATTACAAATCCACGATGAACCCGGGCGAAACCAGCCCCAAACCTGCCAAGGACAGCATGGGCATGGACATGGTTCCGGTTTACGAAGGTGAGGCCGGTGCGACCAATTCCGAAGCGATTGCAGTCGACTCGACGACAATTCAGAAAATGGACATTCGCACTGCCCTGGTTCGGCGGGGGCCGGTTCGCCGAACGGTGCGCACGGTCGGCGCCATCGATTTTGATGAAACCGCGCTGGCGGAGGTCAGCACCAAATTCCGCGGTTGGGTCGAGAAGCTTTATGTGGATTCCACCGGCCAGCAAATGCATCGGGGCGATCCCCTATTTGAGATTTATTCTCCGGAATTGTACCTGGCCCAAACCGAGTACCTGCTCACTCTGGGTTCGGGCATCAACCACGAAAACATCGCTTCCGAGCTGCGCAAGACCGCGGCGCGAACCAAACTGCGGTACTGGGACATCTCTGAAGATCAAATTGCCGAACTGGAACACACGCGCGAGCCCAAGAAGACCTTGCGCATGAACGCGCCGCGCGACGGCATCGTGGTCGAGAAAATGGTCGTCGAAGGGCAAATGGTAGAGCCTGGCCAGAAACTCTACCGGCTGGCCGATTTGGCCTCGGTCTGGATCCAGGCGCAGGTTTACGAGCAGGATCTCCCGTTCATTAAACTCGGCCAGGAAGCTACCGTGACCCTGGCTTCGTTGCCCGATCCCAAGTTCCGCGGCCGCGTCACTTATATTTACCCCATTGTCGACGAAAAGACCCGTACGGCCAAAGTCCGCATGGAGTTTCATAACCCCGGTTATTTCCTCAAGCCTGGCATGTATGCCACTGTCGAAATCGCGACCGAAATCTCGCCCTCGGCGCTCCTGGTGCCGGACATGGCCGTGCTGCGCAGCGGCGAAAAGAACACGGTTTTTGTGGCGCTGGAGGACGGCCACTTCGAGCCACGCGCGCTCGAGATTGGCGCGCGGACCGAGGGCAATTTCTACCAGGTCTTGAGCGGCCTTAAAGAGGGTGACCGGGTGGTCACCTCCGGCCAGTTCATGCTCGATTCCGAGAGCCAGTTGCGTGAGGCCATCCAAAAGATGATGCGCCCCGGTGAAATGACGCCCCCCGCCGGCTCTCTGGAGATGTCTTCGGCCGCTGCTGGCGGCACAAACACCGCCGGACAAGAGGTCGTTTACATCTGCCCGATGCCCGAGCACGTTTCACTCGAGTATAACCACGCCGGCAATTGTCCACTCTGCGGCATGACCCTGGTCCCGGTCACCCGCCAGATGCTGGCCCGCATTCAGCCCGGCGGACAGGTTGAGTATTACACGTGCCCAATGCCCGAGCACAGCGACGTGCGCCAGGATAAACCCGGCAAATGTCCCAAATGCGGCATGACTCTCATCCCGGTGATGTCACGCCCAAGGCTTACGCCGACGCGCGGCATGACCATGCCCGGCGTCTCCAAGGGCCCGCCGGAAAAGCTCTACACTTGCCCAATGGCCGAACATGCCGATGTTGTCTCCGACAAGCCAGGAGAATGTCCCAAATGTGGGATGGAATTGGTCGAAACGGGCAAGGTCAATCACGGACCGGTAGCGGAGGAAAACTGGCGCCGCAAACACACGGCCAAGCCGTAATCGCCGCGGGAGTTCCATGCTTAAAAGCCTGATCGATTTCTCGCTGCGTAACAAGTTCATCGTGCTGGTCACGACGATCACCCTGGTTGTGGCCGGCGTTTTCGCTCTGCGCAATATTCCGCTCGATGCGATCCCGGACCTCTCCGATGTTCAGGTGATCATCTATACCGAATGGCCGGGCCAGGCACCGCAGATCGTTCAGGACCAGGTTACCTATCCCATCACTACCAAGATGCTCTCGGTTCCCAGGAACAAAGTGGTGCGCGGCTACTCGTTTTTCGGCTTCTCTTTCGTGTACGTGATTTTCGAGGATGGCACCGATCCCTATTGGGCCCGGAGCCGCGTGCTCGAATATCTAAACAGCCTGGGCTCGCAGTTGCCAAAAAACGTCACGCCTACGCTGGGTCCGGATGCGACCGGGGTCGGCTGGGCATTCATGTACTCGCTCAATTCCACCAATCGCGATCTGGCCGAACTCCGCTCGATGCAGGACTGGTATCTCAAGTACCAACTCGCTTCAGTCAATGGCGTGTCGGAAGTCGCTTCGGTCGGCGGTTTTGTTAAACAGTACCAGGTCACCGTCGACCCCGCGCGGTTACGCGCTTACAACCTCTCCATCGCCGAGGTGGGCACCGCCATCCAGCGCAGCAATGGCGAAGTCGGCGGCCGCTCGATCGAGCTGGCCGAAAAGGAATTCGTGTTGCGCGTGCGGGGCTATATCCAAGGCCTGGAGGATCTCAGGAAAGTCGCCGTGGGAGTGGGAGCAAGCGGCGTTCCCATTCTGCTGGGCGACGTGGCCAACATCCAGCTCGGACCCGACATGCGCCGCGGCATTGCCGAACTCAACGGTGAAGGCGAAACCGTCGGCGGAATCGTCGTCGTGCGCTACGGCGCCAATGCGCGGCAGGTGATCCTCGAAGTCAAAAAAAGGCTCGACCAGGCCATCAAAGGCCTGCCGTCCGATGTTACTTATACAATTGCCTACGATCGCACGGCACTCATTCAACGCGCGGTCAAAACACTCGAACACAAGCTGGTCGAAGAAAGCATCGTGGTAGCCCTGGTTTGCCTTCTGTTCCTGCTGCACCTGCGCAGCGCCTTTGTGGCCATTCTCATCCTGCCGCTGGCCGTCCTGATTTCTTTTGTGGTCATGTACGCCCAGGGGATCAGTTCAAATATCATGTCGCTGGGCGGCATCGCCATCGCCATCGGGGCGATGGTCGATGCGGTGATCATCATGATTGAAAACGCCCATAAGCACCTCGAGCAGGACCGTGGTAAAAAGGAGCATTGGGCGATCATCCGCGACGCCTCGATCGAAGTCGGGCCGACCCTCTTTTACTCACTCCTGGTCATTACCGTGTCCTTCATCCCGGTGTTTACCCTGGAGTCCCAGGAAGGCCGCATGTTCAAACCCCTGGCTTTTACCAAGACCTATTCGATGGCCGCCGCCGCCCTGCTCTCGGTGACGCTGGCCCCCATTCTTATGGGATTTTTTATTCGCGGCAAAGTGCCGCCCGAGGAAAAGAACCCAATCAATCGTTTCCTCATCTGGCTCTATCACCCGGTGATCGATTTCGTCATCCGCTGGCGTTGGGCGGTGGTGATGCTCGCGGCAACCATCGTCATTTGGGTGTTCTTTCCGTGGAATTACCTCGTAGCCGATCGGCTCCCAACCGGCCAAGCCAAGGCCTTGGCTGTGAAAGCCGGCCGGCTCTTCCCGTATCAGAACATTGGCTCTGAATTCATGCCTCCGTTGTACGAAGGCGATTTGCTTTACATGCCCACGACCTTTCCCGGCATTTCTCCCACGAAAGCCCGCGAAATCCTGCAACAAACGGACAAAATCATCCGGCAGTTTCCCGAAGTTCGCAACGTGTTCGGCAAAGCCGGCCGCGCCGAGACGGCTACCGACCCCGCGCCCATGGACATGTTCGAGACCACAATCATGCTCAAGGATGAAGCCGAATGGCCTCAAGTGGAGATCAAGAATGAGGCCGGGCAGGTCACGGCTCATCGCAAGCGAACCCCGGATGAATTGGCCGATGCAATGAATGCCGCCGTCCAGTTTCCCGGTTTAAACAACGCCTGGACCATGCCGATCAAGACCCGGATCGACATGCTCGCCACCGGAATCAAAACGCCGGTAGGCATTAAAGTGGCGGGTCCCGACCTGGAGGTGCTGGAACGCATCGCTTCAGAGATCGAGGCGATCGTCAAAAGAGTGCCCAATACCTCCAGTGCTTTTGCCGAACGGACCATGGGCGGCAACTACATTGAGTTCCACATCGATCGCGACCAGATCGCCCGCTATGGCCTGACCATCGGCGCCGTTCAGGATGTCTTGGAAGTCGCCCTGGGCGGCATGCCGCTGACGACGACCGTGGAAGGTTTGGAACGTTACGCGATCAATCTTCGCTACAGCCGGGATTTCCGTGAAAACCTCGAAGCCTTACGCGAAATTATCGTGCCGGCTCCCACCGGCGCCCAAGTGCCCCTGGGCCAATTGGCGCGCATCCAGGTCGTGCACGCGCCGATGGGGATTAAGAGCGAAGCGGCCGTTCCTAACGCGTGGATTTATGTCGATGTCAAAGGCCAGGATATCGGTCGCTACGTTCAGACCGCCATGCGGGCGGTCAATCAGGCTGTGTCTGAGGGACGCATCCACCTGCCGAGCGGCTACAACATCTTCTGGAGCGGCCAATACGAATACATGCTGCGGGCGCAACAACGATTGATGATCGTCGTGCCCTTAACGCTTCTGATCGTCATTCTAATCATCTATCTCAACACCCGCTCCGCCATCAAAACCGCCATCGTGCTGCTCGCGGTCCCTTTTTCGCTCGTCGGCGCTTTTTGGATCCTTTACCTGCTCAACTACAACCTGAGCGTTGCCGTCTGGGTCGGCTTGATTGCCCTCGCGGGTCTGGATGCCGAGACGGGCGTGGTCATGTTACTCTACCTGGATCTTGCTTATGACGACTGGGCCACGAAAGGCCGAATGCGCACTCGCGCGGAGTTGCGCGATGCCATTTACCATGGCGCCGTCAAACGTGTTCGGCCCAAAGCTATGACTGCCTGTGTTATCATTGCCGGCCTCACTCCAATTCTTTGGAGTCACGGTACTGGCGCCGATGTCATGAAACGCATCGCTACTCCCATGGTCGGCGGTGTTGTCACCTCCACGATCATGGAACTCGCCGTTTACCCCGCCGTCTTCTTTCTCTGGCGTTCCCGCGCACTGCGCGGATAACCTCGTCCTTCGCTGCGTAGCCGCGGGCCCCCGGCCTGCCCTGGACCCGAGCACACTGCCAGCCGGCAAACGCTCAACGGCACGCGAGACGTCTCCCGGCCCGAAGGGTCGACCGAACATAGCCCGGGCCTGAGGCCGCCAGGGATGGCCTGGGTTAGGGCGTGATAAACTTCATGGTGCCCTGAAGGGGCAACGCCTCGGTCCGAACAAACCATGATTCGACTATTCGACTCATGATGCCCTTTGAGGCGGCCTCCGGCCCAATGCCGCTAGGACTTCGGAGATGTCCCAATTCTCCATCTGGGCACCCCGAAGGGTGTGCCGGAATTTTCTTACTGTAAAGCATGCTTGACACATGACAAGCATGCTTTACAGTAGCGCCATGACAAATCCAGTTTTCCCCGAAGCAGTCCGACCCGGGCACCACTACTCATTCCAAGCCGATTTGCGATTAAATGCCTGGGCTTTCGTCGCCGTGGCGGTGGCGTTCCTGGCTCGGTGGCTTCTGCGACATCACCACGACTGGAGTACCTTGTTGCAAGCAATCGTCGCCGTGACGCCGCTCCTGCCAAGTCTGCTTTACGTGCGGAGCATCGCGCGATGGATTGGCGGGATGGACGAGTTGCAGCGGCGAATTCAACTCGAGGCCTGCCTCTTCGCGACGACTGGCACTGTTTTCATAGCGACTGCGCTGGGTTTGTTGGAAAGTGCCGGTGTGCTCAATTCAACCAGATTGCAACACGGCTTGGGTTGGGAAGGCACGTTTGCGACGGTCTTGTTTTTCTACGTTCTCGGTAACGCCACCTGCAACCGTCGGTTCCGATGAAAAACCGTCTGCGCGAATTGCGGGCCGGCAAACAATGGTCGCAAGCTGACCTGGCGGAAAAGCTGGGCGTTTCCCGCCAAACCGTAAACGCCATTGAAACCGAGCGATACGATCCGAGCCTGCCACTTGCCTTCAGGCTGGCTCAGATCTTCAAACTGCCCATCGAAAAAATCTTCGAGGCTCCCCCATTGTAGCATAGAGTTTTCGGTAATATCGTATCGGTCTGTTGCTTTCCCCGGGCCTACAAGGGCATTTTCCTCTTAAGTATTTATCCCAGTTGCCGATAGGAAGGCGATGAGCACTAGGAACGCGGGAAGTCGCGACTTTGTCCATGAATACGCCTGACACGATTCGCAATCGGCGGATCCTCGTCATTGACGACAACCCGGCCATTCATGAAGATTTCCGCAAGATCCTGACTGCCGTTGACGAGGGCGCTGGTGAGTTCGACGTCATCAGCCAGGCGATTTTTGGCGAGAATAGCAATAAAAGCAACCAGGATGGATTCGATTTGGAATCCGCCTATCAAGGCCAGGAAGGGCTGGAGCGCGTCAAGCGGGCGGTTGCCGCCGCTCGTCCGTACGCGATGGCCTTCGTGGACGTACGCATGCCGCCCGGGTGGGACGGGGTTGAAACCACCGGCAAACTGTGGGAAGTGTATCCGGATCTGCAGGTAGTGATCTGCACTGCCTACTCCGATTATGCCTGGGAGGATCTCATCGCGAAGGTCGGCCGGTCCGACCGCCTCGTGATTCTTAAAAAACCCTTCGATAACGTCGAGGTCCTGCAACTGGCCAATGCCCTGACCGAAAAGTGGCGTTTGCTCCAATGCGCGAAACTGAAAATCGACGGATTGGAACAAGCGGTCGAGGCCAGAACGCAACAATTGCGGCGTAGTGAGGAACGCTTCCGCAAGCTCTGTAATTTTTCCCCCTTCGGCATTTTTGAAACCGATCCCGCCGGCCGCTGTTCCTACACTAACCCGCGCTGGAACGAAATTTCCGGTCGCTCGAGCGAGGAAAACCTCGGGCTGGGCTGGAGCCAGGCAATTCATCCCGAAGAACGGGAAGCGACGCTGGCCGCCTGGAAAGCCGCTGCCAGTGGAGGCCGGGAATGGTCCAACCAAATCCGGCTACTTAGCCCCTCGGGCGAATTGCGGTGGGGCCAAATGGTCACCTCGCCGATGTTCTCGATCGATGGCACGCTGCTGGGTTTCGTCGGCACCGTCGAGGATATCACCGAGCGCAAATACATCGAGAGCGAGCGCAACGCCATCGAAGTGCAGTTGCGCCACGCCCAAAAGCTCGAAGCCATCGGCCAACTCGCCGCCGGCATCGCCCATGAGATAAACACCCCGACGCAGTACATCGGCGATAACACCCGATTCGTGCGGGACGCTTTTCAGGACCTGTCCAAACTCATCGAGCAGCATCACAGACTGCTCGAAGCCGGCCGCAACCAGGCCGTCACCCCGCAGCTCATCGCGGAACTCGATGCGGCCCGACAAGCTGCCGACCTGGATTACGTGCTGGCCGAGGTTCCCAAAGCGATTCAACAGTCGCTCGAAGGTGTCGAACGCGTCGCGACGATTGTCCGCGCCATGAAGGAATTCTCGCACCCGGGCACAGGCCAAAAAAGCGCGGTGAACCTCAATCACGCCATCGAGAGCACGATCACCGTGGCGCGCAACGAATGGAAGTATGTGGCGGACGTGGTGATGGAATTCGACCCTTCTCTGCCCCCGGTCCCGTGTCTCGCGGGCGAGCTCAACCAGGTGGTTTTGAACCTCATCATCAATGCCACCCACGCCATCGCCGATGTGGTCGGGGATGGCAGCAAAGGCAAAGGCACCCTTCGCGTCAGCACCAAACGCTGCGGCGACCTGGTGGAAATCCGGGTGCGCGATACCGGCGCCGGTATTCCGGAGAAGATCCGCGGCCGGATCTTCGAGCCCTTCTTCACCACTAAAGGAGTCGGAAAAGGCACCGGCCAGGGCCTGGCGATTTCGCGTTCGGTGGTAGTGGACAAACACGGCGGGACGATTGGGTTCGAGAGCGAAGTGGGCCAGGGAACCACCTTTATCGTTCGGTTGCCATTGCTCGAAGGAGCAGTGGCGCAAAAGCCCCGGCCATGAAGAAACGCATCCTCTTTGTGGACGACGAGCTACTAGTGCTGGAAGGCTTGCAAAGAATGCTGCGCCCCATGCGGACGGAGTGGGAGATGGAATTTGTCGACAGCGGCGCTCGCGCCTTGGAACTGATGGCCAGCAACTCCTTTGATGTCGTCATCTCGGACATGCGCATGCCCGGAATGAATGGCGCGGAATTGCTGGCCGAAGTGCTCAAGCGTTCTCCCAAAACCGTCCGCTTGATTTTATCAGGCCATGCCGATCAGGACCTCGTGTTCAAATGTGTTGGCTCGACTCACCAGTACTTGAGCAAACCCTGCCTGCCCGAGGAACTCAAGGGCGCGATTAGGCGCGCCAGTGACCTGGAAGCGTCTTTGGGCGATCAAGGCCTGCGCCAACTGGTTGCGCGGCTGGATCGGTTGCCCAGCATGCCTTCGCTCTATGTCGAACTGGTGGAAAGCCTCAAGGATCCCGACACCAGTATTGAAGCTGTCGGAGAAATTGTGACCAAGGACATGGCGATGACCGCCAAGATTCTCAAGTTGGTCAACTCCGCTTTTTTCGGCCTCGGTCGGCAGATTTCCAGCGCCACCGAGGCGGTCACCTACCTGGGCCTCGACACCATCAAGGCGCTGGTCCTCTCGATACATGCGTTCTCAGAATTCGCTCGACGCCGGCCGGGCGGATTTTCAATCGATACTTTGTGGACTCACAGCCAGTGTACGGCGGGCCTCGCCAAAGAAATCGCGCGGATTCAACAAGCCGGGACCAAGATCATGGACGAGGCTTTTGTGGCCGGCTTGCTTCATGACACGGGCAAGCTGGTTTTGGCGTCCAACTTCCCGGAGCAGTTCGATCGCCTGCTGGCCGGCGGCCAATCGGCCGGCCTCCCTTCGGTCGCCGCCGAGCAGGACGTCTTCGGGGCGAACCATGCGGAAGTGGCGGGATACCTTTTGGGTCTTTGGGGCTTGCCGATTCCTGTAGTCGAGGCGGTGGCGCTGCACCACCAGCCTGGCAAGTGTTCGCACCGGAAGTTCAGCCCCCTGACCGCAGTGCACGCCGCCAATGCTCTCGTTAATGCGCAGACCGGCGGCCCTCCGGCAGCGGATGCCTGCGACCTGGAATACCTTGGCGACCTCGGCCTGGATGGGAATCTGGAACAGTGGCACGCCGCAGCCGAGGCGAACCTGCAACTCAGCCCTTGAAAGTATGAACGAAAAAATCCTCTTCGTAGACGACGAACCCAATGTGCTGGAGGCCTACCAGCGTAGTCTGCGCAAACGCTACAGCATTGAGGCGGCCACCAGCGGTCAACGCGCCCTCGAACTGCTCGCCCAGCGCGGTCCCTTCGCTGTCATTGTCGCCGATATGCAAATGCCCTCGATGAACGGCATCGAGTTTCTCGTCCAGGCAAAAAAACACGCCCCCGATTCCGTCCGGCTCATGCTCACAGGCAATGCCGACCAAAAGACCGCGGCCGACGCCGTCAATCAGGGCCACATTTATCAATTTCTCAATAAGCCCTGCTCGCCCGAAGTGATTGCCGGGGCGCTCGACAGCGCCATTCGACAGTACCAGCTGATCACGGCCGAACGGGAACTGCTCGAAAAGACACTCCATGGCAGCGTTAACATGCTCACGGGCATCCTCGCCGCGGTCGAGCCGCTTTCCTTCGGCCGAGGCGAGCAATTGCGCGATTACATGGCGGCTTTTGCCCGGTCACTGAAAATGGCCCACGCTTGGGAACTAGAGTTGGCGGCGATGCTCTCCCAAATCGGCTACGTGACGGTGCCTCCCAAACTCCTCGAAAAGATGCGCCAAGGCCAAAAGCTGACTCCCGCCGAAAAGGATGTGCTGGCGCGCATTCCGGAAATCGGCGCCAATTTGCTTGCCAACATCCCCCGCCTGGAGCCGGTCGCCCGCATCGTTTTGTACCAGAACAAGAACTTTGACGGCTCCGGCTTTCCCAACGATCCCATCGCTGGTGATCAGATCCCGATTGGAGCGCGAATTTTGAGGGTGTTAGCCGACCTGGGAGAACTCGAAGCTGCCGGGCTGTCCAAGCCAAAGGCGCTCGAACTGATGCAGGGCCGGTCGGGTCAGTACGACCCGCAGGTGCTCGATCGCACCTTCGTGTGCTTTGACATTTATTTATCGGCGCCGACTCCGGTAGGGATAGTGACCAAAGCCATTACTCTGAAGGAACTAACGATCGGGGATGTCCTGCGTGCGAACATTGAGACTCGAGACGGGATGTTGATTGTTTGCGCCGGCACGAAGATCACCCAGATGGTTTTGGAAAAACTCCGCAACTTCGACCAACTCCAGGGAATTAAGGAGCCGATCCATGTCCAGGCCCAGGAGGTCGACAGCTGATGGCTGACATGCCCGCAGCCGTTGCCAACTCTCTGGCCGCTCCCAACTCTGGCGTCCTCAAAGGTGTTGGTCTCAAACCCGCGGTCGAGCAGCATCCGCCGAACCGCCAGCATCGGCTTTTAATCGTGGACGACACGGTGGCCATTCACGGGGATTTTCGCAAAATCCTCGCCTCGGGCGATACCGCCACGCTGGACCAGGCCGAGGCCGAGTTGTTCGGGTCCTGCAAAGTCTCCACAACCCGTGGGACCTTCCAGCTCGATTCCGCTTACCAGGGCCAGGAAGCGCTCAAGCTCCTCCAGGATGCCATGGCCGAAGGCAAACCCTATTGCCTGGCCTTCGTTGATATTCGCATGCCGCCCGGATGGGACGGGATCGAAACCAGCGCTCGTCTTTGGGCAGTTGATCCGGATTTGCAGATCGTCATCTCGACCGCCTACTCCGACTACTCCTGGGCGGAAATTGCCCAGCGGTTCGGAACCACCGATAATCTGGTCATTCTCAAGAAACCATTCGACAACATCGAGGTCTTGCAGCTGACCCATGCTCTCACCAAGAAATGGGACCTAAAGCGCCAGGCCCAGCGGCAAGTCGAGGCGCTGGATGATATTGTGCGGCAGCGCACCGAGCAATTGCACTGCTCCAACCGTGAACTGCGCCAGGAGATTGCCGAACGAAAACGCGCGGAAGCCCGGATCGAGGCCTTCTCGCTGCTGGGCCAAAGGCTCAGCGCAACCAACACCGCGCACGCCGCCGCGGAGATCATCGTCGGAGTCGCCGACCAATTGTTCGGTTGGGACGCCTGTATGCTCGACCTGTATTCCGGCAGCGATGGAACATTGTCCCCCGTTCTTTATGCCGACCTGATCGAAGGAAAACGCACGGCCTGTCAGCCCACCCAAGGCCGCGCCCCTTCGGGGCTCGCCCGAAAGGTTATCGAACGAGGCGGGCAGCTGATTCTCAAAACCCGGCCGGACCAAATGGAACCGGGCGCGGTTCCCTTCGGCGACGCGTCCCGGCCCTCGGCTTCAATCCTGGCGGTCCCGGTCCGCAACAAGGGCGCGGTGATCGGTGTGCTTTCCATTCAGAGCTACACTCCCGCCGCGTACAACCAGGAAAGCCTCGCCACGCTACAGGCGCTGGCAGATCATTGTGGCGGCGCCTTGGACCGCATCCAAACTGAGGAGGCGTTGCATGCGACACGGGAACAGCTGCGTCAGTCTCAGAAGCTCGAAGCCATCGGGCAACTCGCCGGGGGAGTGGCCCACGATTTCAACAACCTGCTGACCGTGATCCGCGGCAATACCGAACTGGTGCTGATGAATCCGGCGCAATTCCAACCCTCGGCCATCGAGTGCCTGCAGCAGACGGTTGCCGCCGCCGACCGCGCCGCCAAATTGACACGCCAACTGCTGGCCTTCAGCCGCAAGCAGGTCATGCAATCCCAGCCGCTGAACCTTAATGACACCGTCAAAAGCACCAGCAAAATGCTTCGCCGCATCATCGGGGAACATATCGAACTGCATTGCCGCTGCGATCCGGCTCTGCCCCTGGTGCAGGCCGATTCCGGTATGCTCGAACAAGCCTTGATGAACCTGGCCGTCAATGCCCGCGATGCCATGCCTCGCGGCGGCCAGTTAACGATCTTAACCGAGGCGATTGAGCTCGATTCGGCTCAGGCTCGCCTGCATGACGAAGGCCGGCCGGGACGTTTTGTTACCGTAACCGTCACCGATTCGGGCACCGGCATTTCGTCGGAACATTTACCTCATATTTTCGAGCCTTTCTTTACCACCAAAGAAGTTGGCAAAGGCACGGGCCTCGGCCTGGCAACCGTCTACGGCATCATCAAGCAGCACCAGGGATGGGTCGAGGTTTCCACGGCTGTGGGGGAGGGCTCTAACTTTAAACTGTTTCTGCCGGCCTTGGTCGAAGGGGTCTCTTCGCCAGGCAAAGCTCAGAAACCCGCGCAGCCGCGGGGTGGGACCGAGACCATATTGCTCGTCGAAGATGAAGACGCTGTGCGGCTGCTCACGCGCCGGTTTCTGGTCAAATTCGGCTACCACGTTCACGAGGCCGCCTCCGGACAAGCGGCGTTGGAGTTATGCCGAACGCTATCCTTCAAGATAGATTTATTGCTGACGGATATCATCATGCCTGGAGGCATGACCGGCCGCGAACTGGCCGAACAGCTCCGCCGGGCCAACTCAGGTCTCAAGGTCATCTTCACCAGCGGCTATAGTGGCGATGTGTTGGGTCAGGACACTGAATTTGTCCGCCAAACCGACAGTCGCTTTTTAGCCAAGCCGTGCCCGCCGGAAGTGCTCTTGCAAACTATTCGAGAGTACCTTGACACGCCCGCCCGCGCCGCCGCCCCGTAGCTCGCGAGGCTGGGGTTTACACCCCCGTATGCGCCCGGGCCGCTCCGTTCTACTTATTCTGAAT